>DASXSC010000061.1:0-56839 GCA_036506215.1 Pyrinomonadaceae bacterium
GACGTTGGCTTGACGATTGAATGAGCCTCATGACCTTCCAATCGTTGATGTTGGGTCAGTTAGCGTGGGGAGGTCGGATTCTTTGGAGAACCGTGCGCGCTAGCGCCGAAGTAATAATTCTCACTGCGGAGTCATGAGGTCCTCAGTACCACCTTGCGGTAGCGGGGTGGGGCCTCCCCAGATAGATCGGTCCGCGCACCGAACTTGCTCAGAAAGGGTTGGGTGAAGCGGCGAGAAGTCTTTGACCTCCGATGCGCGGTAAGTCTCCGACTTACCGCAGACCATACCCCAGTTTTCCGGTCTTTTACCGGAGTCTCAAAGGTCGGAGACCTTAAAGAATTTTAGACAGGTCGCCTGCAAGTCGAAGACTTGCCGCGCATCGGAGGTCAAAGACCTTACCTGCAAATTGAAAATCCCGAGGGAGACCCACCCGCTACCGCAAGGTGGTACTGACCTCGTGGGACCGCAGCGAGAATTATCAACTGGTCGCTTATAGAGACGGCTTAAGAGAAACCTACAGATTCGGATCAACAATAAAAGGCGAAATGCTTAACTTGAACCGTTGGCCGGTCGCTACTCCGGTTCTGAATGGGAGTTAGCTGCTTTGCAACTTCATCTCCGGTTCGTTATGATCCCGCTCGAACTACATACCGATGTCAGACACCGCAAAATCTCTCTCTCTCGAACGCAAGATCATGATGCAAGAGGCTCGCGAAGGCATCATCAACCGCCTCGCGTTGACGCTTCCGACCACCATCAATCTCGATCGATTCCTTAACGTAATCGTTTCCGAACTCGGCCGGATGATGAATGTGGATCGCTGCGATGTCATTCAACTCACCTCTGCGAGCGAGCTGCGAATCAGCCATGAATGGCGCGCCAGGGAGGATGTTCCTTCAAGTTTGGGAACTGCCATTCCGCTTGATCTCAGACAGCTTTCGGAACACGTTGATATCACCAAACCCATCCGGCTCGATGACACGTCGGCTTCGGGACTCGATCATAAAGTGACCTTTCTCGCGAAGAGCCTGCGTACGCGATCGCTGCTGGTAGTGCCGGTTATCCTCGGCGCGGACGTGCTCGGCCTGGTGGGACTGCACATGACTCGAACGCTGCGCGCCTGGCTTGATGACGAGGTTTCATTTCTGGAATCCATCGCGCGGCAAATTGCGGTTGGTTATCAATACACTCGTCTATACATCGACAAGGAGCGCGAGGCTGAAACAAAGCGGGCGCTGCTGGAGATTGCCAACGCCCTCAACGCCCGTTCTGATTTTCGCGAAGTTTCCTCTCTCGTTCTTGAGCGCGCTATCGCTCTGGTCGGGGCAGATTACTCAGCGCTTGGAGTGCTCGATCCGAAAGGTGGGCGCATTAGTCTCGTCGCCTTCCGAGCTGCGCCCCACGCAACCACCGCCGGAGTGCAGGGTCTGATCGATGAGCATGGGCAATCGCTGGACGTCACGGAGATTCCCGCCGCGATGGAAGTACTGGCCGCAGGCAAAACATTGCGCTTGTTGGACAGCGATCTGCCGTTTCCGTTTCGTTTGATGTTCAACTCGATACTCGGAGGACGCGCGGCGCTGGTCGCGCCTGTCCGTGTGGCCGGCCAAACGTTTGGGTTTCTGGGGCTGGTGTGGAGCGAAGCCCGCCAAGGGTTCCATGATCACGAGGTCGCGCTTGTCGAAGGCATTGCCGATCAATGCGGCACAGCGCTCGAACGCGATCAGCTTTCGGCTGAGGTAATGCACCTGCGTGACGCGCTGCACGAACGCTATGGTGAAGATCGCATCATCGGGCAGACCGCCGCCATTCGACGGGCGATTGAATTAGCTCTCAGCGTAGCTGACACGCAGACTACGGTGCTGATCCAGGGAGAATCCGGCACCGGCAAGGAACTGCTTGCAAACTTGATCCACTACAACTCGGGACGCGAGGATCAGCCTTATGTGAAATTAAACTGCGGGGCAATTCCCGAGACACTGCTTGAGTCGGAATTGTTTGGCCACGAAAAGGGTGCGTTTACGGATGCGCGCGCGAGGCGCCTGGGAAGATTTGAAGAAGCAAACGGCGGTACCTTGTTTCTGGATGAGGTTGGCGAGATGAGTTTGTCGGCCCAGGTTCGCCTTTTACGAGTTTTGCAGGATGGCGAGTTTACGCGCGTGGGCGGCAACGAAGTGTTGAAGGCAGACGTGCGCGTGGTTGCAGCTTCAAATGTAGATCTGGAACAGGCCACTGAGTCGGGCACGTTTCGTCGCGATCTTTATTATCGCCTTTCAGTGTTTCCGATAGGGTTGCCGCCGCTGCGCGAACGACCTCAGGATATTCATCCGCTCGTGATCCACTTCCTCGAACACTACAAGCAGAAGACCGGCAGGTTTATCTCGGGCATCTCCAAAGACGCGTTGCAGGCGCTGATTACTTATGAGTGGCCGGGCAATGTGCGCGAGTTGGAAAACGCGATCGAGCGCGCGGTTATTATTGCTTCGGGCCGGCAGATTGAGTTGGAAGACTTGCCGGAAACGATTAGCAAGATCGCGCTGCAGGAACAGGATCGCATAAAGGTGGAGCGCGCTCGCGCCGCCAGCGAAGGACGCACGACCACGTTTGAAGTAACTGTTCCGTCGTCTATGGATGAGATAGAACGTCAGGCAATTGAAGCGACACTCGACTATACCGGCGGTGACAAAACTCACGCCGCCCGCGCCCTGGGCATTGGTCGCAAAACCCTCTACCGGAAACTCGAGCAATATAACGGCGACCAGGATGACACCGTTGATTAGGACTACCTGCCGGTGCTACTGCAGTTTCCAGAGACTGTAGTTTGCGCCTTCGCCGTTCAGATGCGCGGCAAGTCTCTGACTTGCCGCAACTCTGACAAACAGATTTCGGTCTCGGACCGTCAAACGCAGGTCGAAGACCTAAAAGACACCGAGGCCACGGCAAGTCAGAGACTTGCCGCACATCTGAACGGCAGAGCCGCAGGGCTAGTGGGATCTAATCCAGTGTGACACACCACTACACCCGTGGCCCGGCAGTAATCCCGTTTAAAGTTCAAGCTTTAGCTTGCGTGTCGAAGAAGCGGCCTAAAAGGCTGAACTCTGAACTTCCGGCTTGAAACTGCATCAACCCGTGGCCGTGGCCGGTCGTGGGGGTGTTTGATAAATAAGAGACGCACGCCATGCAGAACCGAGCGCGGTAGCGCCGGATGCTAGAGTCAATTTCAGCGTAATGTTGCAGAACCGTGCGCGGTAGCGCCGGATGCTAAAGTCAACTTCAAACATTTGCCCGGTGGCAGCATCCGCACAAGCGAACGCCGGAAATTAATAGGTTGCTGCCTGTAACACGTCTCTTCCGCCAATCCTTGGATAATCATTACGCTGAAATTGACTCTAGCATCCGCGTTACCGCGCACGGTTCTGCAAAGAATCCGACCTCCCCACGCTAAACTGACCCGCTCCCCCGTGGCCCATCTTCTTGCGCCACTTAGCGGGGTTTTGCTATAGTTAATCTCTGAAAACCAACATTTAGCATTAACCCTGCAAAGCTCGGACGCTTTGCTTCAGGAAAGGAATTTCTTATGGGAAACGATGATTATCGGCGAGAGTCTGGCGAAAGCATTTCCACTCGTCTTTGTTACCTTCTAATCGGCGGCGGCATTGGGGCCGTGATTGCCCTGCTTTTTGCACCAAAATCCGGCCAGGAGCTTCGCGGCGACCTGGCAGACGCTACGCGCAAAGGCATTGATAAATCGCGTGAGGCTGCTCAACAACTTGGCGAGCGGGCGGGCGAGTATTACGAGTCCACTCGTGAGCGTGCCGGGGAACTCTACAACCAGGCGGCGAGCAAGGCCTCCGATATTTACTCACAAGCCACTGAGAAAGTTGGCGAAGTGGCTCAGTCTGCTCGTGAAACCGCGGCGCGTAAGACCAGCACGGTTGCAGCAGCGATTGATGCCGGGAAGAAGGCTTATCAGGAAGAGAAACGCAAGACGGAATTGTCCGGCAGGATTGAGGCAGCTCCTCAATACACCGAAAAGCCAAACTAGAAGCATTGCCGAATGCCGATTGCCAATTTCCGATTGGCACCGAGATAAGTGGGAGACCTGAAATCGGCGATCGGCAATTGAAAATTCTCTATGTTGCTTCTTGCGCTACAAATGAACCGTAACGATCCCATGTTCTGGATCATGGTGGCCATCGCGCTGTCTTTCATCATCATCGCGGTGGCGATGGTGGCCATTGCAGTCTTCGTTAGCCGCGCCGTGAAGTCGGTAAACCGTCTCGAACAAAGGCTCGAACCTTTAATCGAAAGGACAACGGTGATAAGCGAGCAGGGGCGGCAGATTGCAGTGCAGGGAAAACTGATCGCCGAACAGTTTAGCGCGGTTACCGGCCACCTTTCGGCTGCCACCATGAACCTTTCGGAATCGCTGGCGATAATCAAAGATGAAGTTGGCGAATTGAAGGAAATGGTGAGTGAGACGGCGCATGATGCCCGCGATAAAGTCGAACTGGTCAGCCGGACGATCGATCGTACACACGATCAGGTGGCCACTACTACCGATTTCATTCAAAGAAAGGTGGTTGAGCCGGCGCGCGAGCTGGCAGCGATTATGGCGGGCTTCCGTCGCGGACTCGAAGTTCTCATAGCTCCAATACCGAAGCCCATTAACCAAACCTACGGAGACGACGAGATGTTCATCGGTTGACCTCTGACCCGCTAATGGCCACGAACCCGAACCATCGAATCCTCCTGGATCATGGTTCGGGTTTTTAGTTGTCGGGCGTTCATCTCGGTGTCCGCGCCAGCGGCTCTGCGCACTGGCTCGAAGCCAAAGCCCTATTGGTTTTGGTACTGGGTCAGTTTAGCCTAGGGAGGTCGGATTCTTTGGAGAACCGTGCGCGGTAGCGCCGGATGCTAAGTCAACTTCAACGTACGCGATGCAGAACCGTGCGCGGTAGCGCCGGATGCTAGAGTCAATTTCAGCGTAATGATGCAGAACCGTGCGCGGTAGCGCCGGATGCTAAAGTCAACTTCAACGTACGCGATGCAGAACCGAGCGCGGTAGCGCCGGATGCTAGAGTCAATTTCAGCGTAATGATTATCCAAGGATTGGCGGAAGAGACTTGTTACAGGCAGCAACCTATTAATTTCCAGCGTTCGCTTGTGCGGATGCTGCCACCGGGCAAATGTTTGAAGTTGACTTTAGCATCCGGCGCTACCGCGCTCGGTTCTGCAACATTACGCTGAAATTGACTCTAGCATCCGCGCTACCGCGCTCGGTTCTGCATGGCGTGCGTCTCTTATTTATCAAACTGACCCACTACGTTAGTTTTTACGTTTTGGTTACTAAATGCGTCTGCTGTTAGTATTGTTAATTCTGAATGCGGCAAGAAACTATGTCTACTGAAACCCCACTTGACCTGAAAAAGACGATCAACCTACCGAAGACCGGATTCTCTCAAAAGGCGAATCTGGCGCAGAGCGAACCCGCGCGTTTGAAGAAATGGACCGAGGTTCGCCTCTACGATCTGATTCGCGAGGCGCGCGTGGGCGCAGACAAGTTTATCCTTCACGATGGTCCGCCCTATGCCAATGCCGATATCCATCTCGGCACGGCAATGAACAAAATCCTTAAAGACTTCGTCGTGAAAACTCGCAATATGATGGGCTACGACGCGCCTTATGTACCCGGCTACGATTGCCATGGCTTACCGATTGAGCTGCATGTTGAGCGGAAACTCGGTACCAAAAAGGCAAACATGCCGGCAGTCTCGATCCGCCGTGCGTGTCGGGAATACGCCAGTAACGCGCTGAAGAGCCAAACGCGCGACTTTCAACGGCTAGGCATTCTCGGCCTCTGGGAGAATCCATACCAGACCATGTCCAACGGCTATGAGGCCGAGACGGCGCGTCTATTCGGCACCTTCGCCGAGCGCGACTACGTTTACAAGGGTGCCCGCCCGGTCTACTGGTGTATCCATGATCAGACCGCGCTGGCGGAAGCAGAAGTTGAGTATCGTCAGCACGGTAGTCCTTCTGTGTACGTAAAGTTTCCGCTCGTCAGCGACCCGCAAAAAATTGATCCGGCGTTAGCAGGCCGAAACGTTTTCGTGCTGATTTGGACCACCACGCCGTGGACATTGCCGGCAAACCTGGGCATTGCGGTCCATCCAAACTTTGAATACTCCGCGTTTGAATACGGCGACGAGGTTTACATCGTTGCTTCGGAATTACTCGACGCAGTCGCGGAGAAATGCGAACTCGCCAAACACGATGCGAATGGCGATCGTCTCGCGCCGCGGGTGCTCGCGCGTTTTCCGGGTTCGAAACTGGATCGTCTGGAAGCTCGCCATGCATGG
The DNA here is from genome assembly GCA_036506215.1 of Pyrinomonadaceae bacterium. Lineage (GTDB taxonomy): Bacteria > Acidobacteriota > Blastocatellia > Pyrinomonadales > Pyrinomonadaceae > PSRF01. Next base: position 6,363 of record DASXSC010000061.1, read on the forward strand.
CTTAATCGTCCTTCGCTATTGATGGTGGGCGAACACGTGACGCTCGGCGGTGAAGCCGACGCTGAGACGGAGTTGGACGTAAGCGAAGCTCGCGACCGGAAGGTGACTGGAAAGGCGGGGACCGGTGCCGTTCACACTGCCCCAGGGCATGGCCACGACGACTTTGTAATTGGCAAGCGTTATGGCCTGGAGATTTATTGCCCGGTTGACAACTCGGGCCACTTCACCGCGGAGGTAGAACACTTCGCCGGCATGAATGTCTTTGAGGCCAATGCAAAGATTGTCGAGTTTATGCGTGAGCGCGGAGTGCTGCTCTTCAGTGAAAACTACGAGCATCGTTATCCCCATTGCTGGCGTTGCAAGAACCCGGTGATTTTTCGTGCTACTCCGCAGTGGTTCATCTCACTTGACCAGGTGTCGAAAGACGATGATTGGGGACAGAGCCTACGCACCGGTGCGGAACATGCGATCCAAGAAACCGTGACCTGGATTCCAGCGTGGGGTCGTGAGCGTATGTTGAATATGTTCAAGAACCGCAGCGACTGGTGTGTCTCGCGCCAGCGCGTATGGGGTGTCCCGATTCCGGTTTTCTATTGCGTGAATTGCAATAGAGAGAATCCGAATTCGTCCGTCCTGCTGGATCGCGTTGTCGTTAACCATGTGGCAGACATTTTCGAAAAGGAGTCGTCGGACGCATGGTATCAGCGCGAGGCGAGGGATCTCCTGCCCGACGGTTTTAAGTGTCCCACCTGCGGTGGCGATGAGTTTACCAAGGAAATGGACATCCTCGATGTCTGGTTTGATAGTGGTTCGTCGTGGCCGGCAGTATTTAAGGAATACTTTGCAGAGGACCTGGGAGTGTGGCGGCCTGCTGATGTTTACCTAGAAGGCGGCGATCAATATCGCGGTTGGTTCAACTCTTCATTGTTAATAAGTCTCGCGAAGTATCGTCAGGCGCCCTACCGAAACGTCGTTACCCACGGTTGGCTAATCACCGTCCAGGGCGAAAAGATGAGCAAGTCTCAGGGCACCGGAATTTCACCCAACGAAGTCGTGAAAGACTCCGGCGCAGACATACTGCGCCTTTGGGTGGCCTCCTCGGATTACCACGAAGATGTGCGTTGCTCTGAAGAGATACTCGAGCGCACGGTGGATGCTTATCGCAAGCTACGCAACACGGCGCGTTATGCACTGGGGAATCTTCACGGGTTTGTTCCTTCGCGCGACACGGTTGCGGAAAAAGACATGCTGGAGATCGACCGTTGGGCGCTGGCTGAGCTTGATAATGTGGTAGCCAAGGTCAGGACTGCTTATGACAATTATGAGTTTCACCTGGCGACGCGGGCGATTTACTCGTTCTGCACCGTTACTTTGTCCGCGCGTTATTTCGACATAATCAAGGATCGCTTGTACACGAGTGCGCCGCAGAATCCGGCCCGTCGTTCGGCGCAGACCGCACTGTATAAGATCGCCGATGGGCTGGCCCGAATGCTGGCTCCAATTGTCGTTTTCACTGCCGACGAAATATGGGAAAACCTGCCGGTGGATAATACGCGGCCCGCTTTCGTTCACCTCGCTTTGCTGCCGGAAGCAAGTGGCAAGGTCGATGACAGTCTGCTTGCTAATTGGGAAAGGCTGTTTGAAATTCGCGACGACGTTTTGCAATCACTGGAAGAGGCACGAATTGCGAAACAGATCGGCAGTTCGCTCGAGGCGCGCCTGGAAATATCCGCGGCAGGCGACAGCTATGGTCTCCTGCTTCAGTATCGCGACCAACTGCGCTACATCTTCATCGTTTCTCAGGTTGAGGTTGTGCGTTCGGATGAAGGCGCCAGCGGAGTCGTCGTCAAGGTTCTCCCGGCGGAAGGCAAGAAGTGTGAGCGCTGTTGGAACTATTCAACGCGCGTAGGCGAATCCACGCGTTACCCCGACGTTTGTGAGCGTTGTGTGGCGGCGCTTGAAGAGATTGAAGGCGAGGCAGTTGCTCCCTAGGAGCAAAATGTTTATAGCCATTTATACCCAAGGACCTTCACCGCGATCGAAGCCGGTTGCGGCTTCGGTCGCGGGGAAGCCAAATTATTCGACGATAGTCTATAAACATTCCGCCCCTGGCGCGCTTTGGTTAGGGCCGTCGACGAATGAGGCAAACGTTTCCTGAATATGGACACACGATTCAATAACGCGAAGGTCGCCACCGACACGCGGACGCGTTTCGGTTGGCGGACCGGTTACCTGCTTGCCAGTTTCGGCATCTACATGGTCGACCAGTCCAGCAAGGCTTGGGCTGTACGCGCGCTGAGGTTTGGTGACGATCGAACTATTATTCGTGGCTTCCTCGATTTCGTTTATACCGAGAATCGCGGAATTGCTTTCGGTCAACTGCAGGAAACCGGAGCCTTTGGACGTTGGTTCTTCGTCGTGCTGGCAATAGCCGCGGCAATGGCCGTGCTTTTTTATTTTATGCGCACGCCGCGAAACGATGATCGCGTGCTGGGAGCTTGCGCGCTTTTGTTGGCGGGTATTGCCGGCAACCTGACCGATCGAGTCAGGCTGGGTTACGTGATCGATTTTATTGTACTGCACGCCGGTTCCTGGCACTGGCCAACTTTCAACGTCGCGGACGCAAGCATTTCAATCGGGGCGCTGCTGCTTGCTTATGATCTGGTTTTTGAGGGAAGGAAGCGGTCAGTTGTCAGTAGTTCGTAGCCAGTTGTCCCTGGTCAGTTATCAGTATTCAATAGTTCGAATTTAGACGGATAACTGACCGCGAACAACTGACCACGGACAACTAACTACCGACAACTGACCACTAACGTTTTTGGTTTATGTATCCAGAACTCTTTCGCATCGGAAATTTTCCTATTAATACTTATGGCGTGTTCCTGGCGCTTGCCTTCCTCTGTGCCATTCTGATCACTGTAAAGCTCGCCGTTCGTGATGGGTTACCGCGTGAAAAAATCTACGACCTATGTCTCTGGATGCTACTCTCGTCGCTCATCGGTTCGAAGATACTCATGTTCTTCACCGAACCTGAATATCGCGATCATCCGTTGCAACTGCTGTCGCTCGACTTTCTTCGTTCAGGCGGAGTGTTTTACGGTGGATTGCTCGGTGCAATTCTTGCGGGCTATTTTTTGATGCGCCGCTACAAGCTTCCCTGGTGGAAGACGGCGGATGCCTGTGCGCCCGGCATCGCGATCGGCAATTTCTTTGGCAGACAAGGCTGTTTTGCGGCCGGCTGCTGCTGGGGCAAACCGACAACCCTTCCCTGGGGTGTGAAGTTTACGGAGCTGGGACATGAAATCACCGGCGTGCCCACCGACGCCTATCTTCATCCCACGCAGCTTTACGAGTCGTTCGCCATGCTGATCGTCTTCTTCTTCCTCCTTTGGCTTTACAAGCACAAACGCTTTAGTGGGCAGGTAATTCTCTCCTATGCGTTGCTCTATTCGGTTATTCGCTTCGGCATCGAGTTTTTGCGCGACGATCCGCGTGGCGATCTTTTTGGACTGACAACGCTGACCGGCCTCTCGACGTCGCAGATTATTAGTATCATTGTGGGAACCGGAGCGCTCGTATTGATGCTGGTGCGCCGGCGCCGGGCGGCTGGTCTCGCCAAGGCAGACGGCATCGCCGCTCCTAGCGCCGCGTGAATCTGCACGAAGTCTCCGGTGTTTTTCCAATCGCGATAACTGTCTCATAAGTAACTCTAGGGAATCCTCTTCCGCACTTTGCTGTGTAAAGTACTTGACAGCATTACAACCTTGCGCTAGGATCCGCATATGGGCTCGATCCGCCTGGTCATTCCCCAAAAAGAAGAGCCGCCCGCGCTTCATGAGCGGGCGATGGACAATCTCCAATACATTCGCGAGACGATGGAGCGCGCCACTGCCTTTACCGGCATTTCGGGTTGGGGCCAGGTGGCCATTGGCATCACCGCGCTGGCGGCCGCTTTTATCTCGGCTCAGCAGAAATCGTTTAAAGCCTGGCTCGCGGTCTGGGTCGCCGAGGCAGTAATCGCGTTGCTGATCGCCGGCTGGTCGATGGACCGGAAGGCTCGTGCTGTAAAAATGCCACTGCTCTCAGGCCCGGGGCGAAAGGTCGTGTTTAGCTTGTCGCCGCCAATTTTTGCCGGGGGAATACTTACCGTGGTGCTCTATCGCGCTGGCCTAACCAATGCCATTCCCGGCCTATGGTTGTTGCTTTATGGAACGGGTGTGGTTACCGGGGGAATGTTCTCCGTGAGCGCAGTACCGATTATGGGTCTGTGTTTCATGGCCCTTGGTGCAGCAGCGTTTTTTGCGCCGGCTGGTCTTGCCAACTGGTTTATGGCAGCAGGCTTCGGCGGACTGCATATTGTTTTTGGAGTGATCATCGCAAGGAGGTATGGTGGCTAGACAATCAGTACTAAAACACTCATCACACAAGAAACGGGACGCAGGTACGGATTTAAAGGACGTTCGTGGTGGCAAGGCCAAACATCCTGCTCCCAATCTTGACCGTTTAATTCATGAACGAATGCGTCTCGGTATTGTCAGCGCGTTAGCTGCGAACGAATCTTTGACCTTCAACGCCCTTAAGGATCTGATGAACATAACGGATGGAAACCTCAGCGTGCATGCGCGTAAACTCGAGGAGGGCGGTTATATCGCATGCACCAAGTCGTTTGAGGGACGCCTTCCCAAAACAGAATACAAATTGACGATGGCTGGTCGACGAGCACTCGAAAACTATTTGAGCCACATGGAAACGCTCATCCACCAGATGCGCAATAGGTAGTAGTGGTCATCTCTTTTTTTTTGCCCTGGGACTTTGCACAGCAAAGCGCTTTGACTGAATAGTTACAAACCGGAGAGATAAAGATGTACACGAATGTGAATCTGGCGGCGCCGGTAGGAGCATTGGCGTTTTTAGGAATGGCCTTTTTGCTTCTTGTGGTTGGCCTGGCGCTTATCTATTCCCTCCTCAGGAAAAAGATTCGTTTGACAAGGTTTGCCATGATAACAATCGCGCTGGTGGGCGGCCTCTATCTTGCCATCCTGCTGATCTTCTCCTTTGCCAGTAGTGAAAAGGTGATTGCGCGAGGCGCAGAAAAACACTTTTGCGAAATCGACTGTCACCTGGCCTATTCCATCAATGACGTGCGCGAGACGAAGACTTTAGAGGACGCTCCTAATCAGTTGAGCGCTACTGGAGTGTTCCGCGTCGTGACCATCAAGACTCGCTTTGACGAAAACACTATCGGCCCGCACCGAGGCGACGGTCTGCTGTATCCAAATTCGCGTGTGGTCACGATCAGCGACCAAAACGGGAAGCAATACATTCCTTCGGCCGAAGCTCAACGGGTGCTGGAAAAGTCTCAAGCAGCGGGCACTCCGATGACGATACCGCTCCGCCCGGGCGAGAGTTACTCGACCACCCTGGTTTTCGACTTGCCGGCCGATATCAGCAATCCAACCTTGCTGATTCGAGAAGGCGAATCTGTAACTCATCTCGTGATTGGGCATGAAAACAGTTTTCTCCATAAGAAGACTCGGTTCCAAATTTAGTTTTCAGACAAACACCCAGGTACACGAGCCAGGTGGATTCTCCCGTTCAAAACAATGGAACACTATGACGTGATCGTTATTGGCGCCGGCCTCGCGGGCCTGCAGTGTGCACGGCTCCTTGGCAGACAGGGCCTTCGTATTCTCCTCGTGGATCGTAAAGACGCTCTCGATGCGTCGATTCATACCACCGGCATTTTTGTTCGTCGTACTCTTGAAGATTTCGATATACCGGACGAATGTCTAGGCCCGGCGGTTAGACACGTGACGTTGTATTCACCGTGGCGCCGACGAATGGAATTAGTTAGTCCTCATGACGAATTCCGCGTTGGGAAAATGGGCCAGCTTTACACGCGGTATCTCGACTTATGCTTGCGCGCCGGAGTTGAGTGGATGCCGGGCACGCGCTATACGGAACACACCTGCGTTAAGCACGGGCTCTCCGTGCGACTCGATAACGACCGTCGCGGTAATAGTCCGCATTGGGTGACCACTCGCTACCTGGTTGGCGCTGATGGCGCGAATTCTCGTGTCGCTCGCGACCTGCAACTCGAACTCAATCGCGAATGGATTGTTGGCGTTGAGGATGTCTTTACCGAGGTCCCCCTCGATGGGCCTCCTAGGCTGCATTGTTTTCTCGACCCTGCAGTGGCCCCAGGCTATCTCGCCTGGATGGCCAATGACGGCGAGGACACTCATATTGGGGTCGGCGGTTACGCAGCTATGTTTGAGCCCGTGCAGGCGCTCGAGAAGTTCAAGACAAGCCTTGCTGGCATCGTTGATTTGAGAAACGCAAAACAAGTGGAGAGACGTGGCGGGCGCATTCCGGTTGGTGGTGTTTTGCGCAACATCGCCGGCACACAGGGGCTGCTTATTGGCGACGCGGCCGGCGCAGTTTCGCCGTTGACGGCAGGCGGCCTGGATCCATGCATGCGTCTTTCCACTCTTGCCGCGAAGGTGATTGCTGAATACCTGGAGACGGGAAATGCGGATGCGCTTGCAGCTTACTCCGGAAATTTGTTTCGCGCGCGATTTGCGTCGCGTCTCTGGATGCGCCGTCTGGTCTCAACCGTGAGGCAACCGGCACTGCTGGAACTTGCCTGCGCAAGTCTGCGCTTGCCGCTGCTCCATTCATTTGCCTGGCATGTGTTTTTCGGTCGCGGATCATTTCCAGATATAGACGAGCAATCGACTCCGCGCGCGCTTTATGAAACGAGGGGAGTCTCGCCGTGACGAATTCTTTAGACCCGCGAACCTCTTCCCTATTCGCGAAACTTTCTCGTGGCAGCAGCAAGCAACTGAGCAGCGGAACCGATGTAGCTATTCACACGCGCCCCCTGTGGCGTGCCACATTGTCCACCGGCTGGATCTAATCAAAATGGGATTCAACTACAACTTGTTGCGGTCGAGTGTTGTTCAGTTAAGTCAAAGGAGTCTTGAAATGACCAAACGGATCATTGCCATCGTTTTTATTTTTGTCTGCACCTCTGTTGCCTGGGCGATCCTGGGCGGTACCATTTTTGCTCGCACTTATGATTCAGCCGCAAGTTCTAACGGTCGCGTGGCCTCCACCTGGGGAGCCTCGCAGAATCAAGCGTTGCCGGGTGCTTCCTATACCGAACTTGTGCCAAAGGAGGAGGAAAGCATTGAAAACGGAAAGAAGATAATTAAGACCGCCCACGAAGAGGTCACGACAGATCTACCGTTGGAAAGCAGCGCTATCGACGTGGCAATAGATCTGGAGCACCGGCAAAAAGGACTTCTCTGGTACAGCACTTATAAAGTCGTTTTCGCCGGTGTCTACGAATTTCGAAACACCAGCAACAAAGAACAACAGGTCAAGTTCACGCTTCCGTTTCCAACCAGTGAGGCGATTTACGACGATCTAACATTTCTGGTAGACGATGTTTCTATTCCCATCGTGAATCAGAACAACGCGGCAACAGGTACCGTGAAAATCCCCGCAGGCAGGACCGCTCAACTAAAAACCGGATATCGCTCCCAGGGCTTGAATGAATGGCGCTACAGTTTTGGCAGTCAGGATGTAACGCAGGTGCGCGACTTCACGCTGAAAATGAAGACGAACTTCAAAGACATCGACTTTCCGGACAACACACTTTCGCCTTCCGAAAAACACGAAACAGGATCGGGATGGGATCTCACCTGGTCTTATAAGAATCTGCTCTCGGGCTATCAAATCGCGATGGTGATGCCCGAAAAACTGCAACCTGGTCCCCTCGCTGGACGGATTAGTTTTTTTGCGCCCGTATCGCTTTTCTTCTTTTTCTTCCTTATGTTCATCATCACAACAATGCGCGGTATTGACCTCCATCCGATGAACTATTTTTTTCTTGCCGCGGCCTTCTTCTGTTTCCACTTACTGCTTGCTTATCTGGTCGATCACGTCTCAATCCATGTTGCTTTTGCTATCTCATCCGCAGTGTCCGTCTTCCTGGTGGTCAGCTATCTCCGGCTCGTGATCGGAATGCACTTCGCGAGCAGAGAAGCGGCGCTCGCTCAATTCGTCTACCTCGTGATGTTCTCCTACGCTTTCTTCCTGAAAGGATTCACGGGCTTGGCAATCACCATCGGCTCAGTTACGACCTTGTTTGTGGTAATGCAGGTGACGGGACGTATTCGCTGGACTGACAAGTTTTCCCTGAAACCGGCAGAGCAGCCCACGGCCGAACTGACCTAGGTGTTAACAAAACGCCCGGTGTGATCGTCTATTCAGTGAAGCCGAACTCCGGACACCCATCCCAGGGAACATGAGGACGTTCTCGGTGTCCAACGATCTACGGTAAAACTTTCTCGTCATCACCGTCGTACAGTCAGGTGCGCGGTGAAGACTGCACATTCAAACAGACATGAAAGCCTTCTTTTCCTTTTACGCTGACGCTCTGAAGATTGCGATCCAATCGATTTTTGCCCACAAGTTGCGGGCTTTTTTGACCCTGATCGGAATCATTATCGGGGTGGCTTCGGTGGTCACAGTGGGGGCCTCAATCAGCGGCCTGAACACCTACGTGATCGACAAGGTAGCCAAGGTACTCGGCAGTAATCACTTCATGATAGCCCGCATTGCCGCCAGCGGCCGCCTTTCGGATGAAGAATTCGAGCGCATGAACCGGCGTAACAAGAGAATCAATTGGGACGATTTTGAGTGGGTGCGTGACCATTGCGGCTCATGCACTGAGGTTGGCGCTGCGGTGCAGGGCCAGTCCGATTTAAAACAAGAAGGTGTTGAATTTCCCAGCGCGCTGGTCTTTGGTGTTACCGCGAACATGGTAGACATCGAAGATAAGACCATCGCCGACGGAAGGTTCATTTCAAACGATGAAGTGCAGCGCTCAGCATTCGTTGTGGTGCTGGGCGGCGACATCAAAGACAAATTTTTCCCAAACACCGACCCGATCGGCAAGCTGCTGAAAGTTCGTGGATTACCTATGCGGGTCGTAGGCGTCGAGGAGAAGCGCGGGGCGTTTTTTGGAGATTCGTTTGATCGGCACGTCTATATTCCGGTCACTACTCACCTGCAAATCTTCGGACGCAATGGCCTGCAAATTCACGGCAAGGGTCGTAATCGCGACACGTTTCAAGCGACGATCGAAGACGCGCGCGTGGCCATGCGCAACAAGCACCGGCTGAATGGAAATGAAGAAGACGACTTCGGACTGGTCAATGTTGAAGAGCTCAACAATCAAATCGATCAATTCACCGGCAGTATCGCGATGGTTGTCGTGCCCATTACGCTCATCACTCTCATTGTCGGCGGCATCGTGGTGATGAATATCATGCTGGTCAGTGTGACCGAGCGGACGTTTGAAGTTGGACTGAGAAAAGCTGTTGGGGCGACCAAAAGACAAATTCTACTCCAGTTTCTAATCGAGTCAGCCATTCTGTGCGCTCTCGGCGGCGTTCTTGGACTGCTGCTGTCTTGGGGAGTGACGGTATCAATTACCGCATTGGCGTCGATCACGATGACGATAACGATCGGTTACATCCTGCTGGCGCTCATTGTTTCGACAGTGATTGGAATGGTGGCCGGAATCTATCCCGCATTCAAAGCCGCTCGGCTCGATCCAATTCTGGCGCTGACCCAAACAACGTGATCGGAGACGCAAGATGGTCCTAACAAAGTAGTTTCAGAGTTCAAGCTTTAGCTTGCTGCTTGCCAACCACAACCCAAAGGTTGAACTCTGAACTGCTTGAGCGACGCCGCACAAAATAGTTTAGAGTTCAAGTCTTTTGGAAGCTGATTGAATCGGATGAGATTAGAAGTTCCAAGAACTGTGCTGAGAGAAACGTTGCGGATGGCGCTCGATAGTGTGCGCTCGCACAAGTTCAGGAGTTTTCTCACGGTCCTGGGAATCGTAATTGGCGTCATGACCGCGATCACTATCGCTTCCATCCTCACAGGCTTGCGGCAAAACATTGTCTCCATCATCGAAGAATACGGCACAAACAATATCTACGCATTTCATCTTTCCACTGGTCCGCGAACTAGCGTTGATCGTTCAGAGCGCACCAGGAAGCCGTTAACCGTGGCTGACGCGGAGGCGATTCAATCCCACGCCAGCGCGGTGGAAGAAGTAGGTCTTGTGGCCCCCAACGTCGGTTATAGCGGCGGACCTTTTGACGACAATGTCACTTATAAAGGCCACAATTACCGCTGGGGCAACACGCAAGGCGTTTCGCCTAACTACGCCGGCATTACCAACATTGTAATCAAGGAAGGACGTTTCATAACCGAGAACGACGATCAGCAGCGCGCGAATGTGATGGTCATTGGCGTCAATGCCGCTGACGCGCTGTTTCCCGGTCAGAACCAAATCGCCGGAACAGAAGTGCGTATGGGTGGTTACAACTTTGAAGTCGTCGGCGTGTTGGAAAAAAGGAAAGCTGGCTTCTTTGGGGAGAACGAAGAAGACAACGCCGTGTTCATACCTTTTCGCACCGCGCAGAAGATTGCGCCGGCAAGAGGTTATCTGTTGCTGGTGATCCGGGCCCGCTCGGGGCAGACGAGTGAAGCTCTACAACAGTCGGAAGAGATTCTGCGACGTCGCCGAAATGTAAAGTTCGAGGCCCCCAACAATTTTGATATCAAGACAGCAGATAAGTTTATTCAACAGTTCGACAGCATCTTTGCGATGATCGGCCTGGTGGCAATCGCGATATCGTGTCTTGGTTTGCTCGTTGGTGGCATTGGCGTCATGAATATCATGTTGGTGACGGTCACCGAACGTACCAAGGAAATAGGCGTGCGTAAAGCCCTGGGCGCGCGACGAAGAGATATCGTGCGGCAGTTTCTGTTTGAAGCGATGACGCTTACCTTTCTCGGCGGCATTCTTGGTGTCTTGATTGCGGTTGGCATCAGTAAGCTCATCATGCTGCTGATACCTGCGCTACCGGCTTCGATTCCAGCCTGGGCGGTCATTACCGGTCTGACTGTCTCCATCGGCGTCGGGTTGCTGTTCGGCGTCTGGCCCGCGCGCAAAGCCTCTCGTCTCGATCCGATCGAGTGTCTTCGTTACGAATAAAGCCCCCGGCCCAGTCCAACCTCGACTATAATCAGCATGTCGAAAACAGCAAGTGCCGATCGAGTATCAGTACGCTAGTGTTCAGCCTCTGCCGGCCAGGAGGCGGGGGCAAGCCCACCTTCCCGACCTCGAGCTGATCACACTTGCCTTGTTGATACTTGATTGAAGGGCCTTCAAGGCTAGAGCTACCGAGCCAGTGCAGAGTCTCTGAAGTTGGGAAGGCGGGCTTGCCTCCGCTGCTTCGCTAAGCTGCAACTTTTTATGCCAAAGCCAACGCTCCAGCCCGATCTAGTTAAAGAATATCTGACCTACATTCAGGTCGAGAAAGGACTCGCGCGTCACACGCTCGAGAGCTACGGGAGAGATCTGGCGCGACTCGATCGCTGGGCAAGCAAGAGTGCGAAGCCGATCGCGGAACTAACGCGACCCGATCTTCGCAAATGGATCGCACAGCTCTCGCGCGAGGGTCTCGCGCCTTCATCCGTCGCGCGAGCCGTAAGCGCGGCACGTGGTTTCTTTCGCTTCCTGATGCTCGACGGTCATATCAAGCATCACCCCGCTGAAGATCTCAACACGCCACAACGTTTTTCCTACTTGCCAAAGTTTCTCACTGAAGAGGAGATTGATCGTTTGTTTGCCACGCCGGACGTTTCAACGCAAGAAGGAATACGAGATCGCGCCATGCTTGAATTGATGTATGCCGCCGGGTTGCGAGTCTCGGAGCTGGTGACTTTGAAACAGACGGAGGTGGACATTCATTCCGGTGTAGTCACCTGTCATGGAAAAGGTAGTAAAGAGCGTCGTGTGCCCGTGGGAAAAAGCGCCATCCACTGGTTACAGCAATACGCGTCAATCAGGGCTGCTTATGGAAAATCCGCCTATCCAAACCTTTTCCTCAGTCGTGGCAAACCACTGACGCGCCAGTCTGCCTGGGTCACCATCAGGAATTACGCGGCCAGGATTGGTCTTGAGAATGTTTCGCCGCACACTCTGCGTCACAGTTTTGCAACTCACTTATTACAGCATGGCGCCGACTCGCGCTCGGTCCAGGCGTTGCTGGGCCACAGCGATATTTCTACAACTCAGATTTATACCCACATCACCGACCGACACCTGCGCAAGGCTTACGATAATCATCACCCGCGGGCCAGGGCTGCTGTCACCAGTGTCAAACCAAAGCCGGACTAGCGGAATTGTTTGTCTGATGGCAGGTAGTAAAAAGTTTGAGAGAGCCTCTGAAAACTACCGAAGCTTCAACCTCGCTGCAGACACTAAAACAGAACCGGGAGCCGTAGCGACCGGATGTTAGAATCAACTTGCTTTCCCAATTGAGTAGCTGATTGCCCGGGACGGCCACTGGGCGAGCTTGAGTGGCGTATCCGGTCGCTACCGCTTCCGGTTCTATAAGGCGAGTGTCGCCACCTGAGCACACAACCTGAGCCATTAAGGAAGGACGTTCTGAATGTTTTTGCGCCGCAAACCTTCAGAAGATGTAGTGGGGCAGTTCATCTCTTCTCAGCAGGATCTGCCTTTTTCATATGCAGAAGTGGGAGCTACGCAAACGAAGCCTCCTGCCGGGTTCACCGTCGACCACAATCGGATAAAGCTCGGTAAGGGAGAGGAAACTTACCGGCGCGCGACTGCAGCACTGCAGACGTGGCAGCAGTTTGACCTGGGATGGATGACAGTCATGCCGCGAGGGAAGCGTTTGGATGTGGGTACAACCGTGGCCGTGCAGGCGAACATTTATGGCCTCTGGTCCTTAAATGCCGCGCGGATCGTTTACGTCATTGACGAAAGGCAAACTCAAAGCTCGAAGTTCGGGTTTGCCTACGGCACTTTGCCTGATCATGTTGAGCGCGGCGAAGAAAGGTTTATGGTTGAGTGGCAGGCGGATGATGCTGTCTGGTATGACATCTATGCCTTCTCGCGTCCCAGACATATGCTTGCAAGAATCGGCTTTCCGATAACCCGCCTGTTGCAGAAGAGATTCGTGAGAGATTCGCTTGCAGCTATGAAAGCAGTGGCGGACGATTTTCCCGCGGATTAAGCGGATTACCCAAATCTTTAAACCATGCGAGCTTGAACTATTTTCTCGCCAATACCACAGGAGCCAGTTCCGCCGCGCGAATTCGCTCGAAGAAGCTACGCACTGTTTGATACTGCGCTGCTGGAATCGTACCGGCTCGCTGGGCCAGAATGCGCGTGAAGACAAGCTCACCGTTCTTGACCACGTAAGTCGTGTTGTAGGAACCGAACGAAGCGTCAAGCTTCAAGGGATCCGGAAGCTCGTCAACCTCAAAGCCTTCGGGAATTTTGAAGCGAACCGTTTCACTAAACTTGCGCGACTCGAGCACGACGGGATATTGGCGCGTAGCTTCAGTCAGGGAAAGGGATTCCTGCCGCGAAACGATAGTAGGTTTGAATACCAGCAGCCGATTCTGCATCAACTGCGCATAATTCACGGCGGTGAAATCGACATCCAAATCAAACCGCCCGCCCTCGTTGTTATCTTTGGGTTCCACTCGCGACACCTTTGCTCCGGTAGCGCCGCCGCTCACCCAGTTTTCTATCATCTTTAGATATTGCACGGAAGAAAGATAGCGAAACTGACGTCTAAAGTCCGCTGCCATTTGTCCATTAGCTCTTTCGTGAACGGTGGCAGTGATCGAACCTTCGGATGTAAGCACTACGTCCGCTTGTCGATCGAATGAGCTTGCGTCAGGGGGCAGAATGGGCATTCGCAATAATTGGCCGGCCTCGCCGGCAACCAGAAGCGCAAAACTCCCTTGCTCATCTTCCGGCAGATCACCGACCGGCGTGTTCGAATCGGTCGCATCAAAGATTAACAATCGTCCCAGTTTGTCATTTGTGACGACCGTAGGGCCGGCGGTCTCATCACTGACTTTAACCGCGATGATGCAGTGATTAAACTGGTATGGCGACGCCCATTCTTCACGCACGACCGTTGAATCTCCAGCATAAATAAAGATCGGGTAAGCCGTAATGTCGATAGCCTTCAGCATTGCGCGCATCAGGTTTGCTTTGTCCTTACAATCGCCATACGCCTTGGCGAGCACCTGCGACGCGAGATGAGGCCGGTAACCGTTTCCGCGACCAACGCCGATGTCGATCGAAATGTATTGTAGGTTCTGTACGAAGTGAGCAATCGCCCTTATTCGATCCAGCTCCGTCTTTGAATTCACTGTTAACTCGCGTGCCTTTGCGGCGACGCTCTCGTCGGGAACAGCCTGAGGGTCGTGAAGCTGAGTGCCCCAGCGCGAAACCTGAATCCAATTCTCAAAGACTTTCGAACCCGCCGACATACTACTGTCGCTCAGGAAATAGTTGATCGCTACGCGCGGCGCCAGGTTGTTGAGCTTAGGGCTGGCCGGTTCATCTTTGATTGGCGCCAAATCGCGAAGCTCCCAGACGTAGTTCGCTCCAGAAACGCTGGGCTCAACTTTTTCATGATTGAAGGTGAGACTCGTAGCGCGCCAGCCGGTGGGCAAGGTCAAACTATAGCGGGATTGCAGCGTCGGCAGCAGGTCCTGAAAACGCCAGACATCCTGATTAAAGAGTGGACGCTCCTCGGTCGTCGATTGGTAGCCAAAGACAACGCCGATGTCCGCGTCATCAATAGCATTGATCATCTTCACTCGATATTCATCATAGATATCGTTGGGATCTCTAATGCGATCTGTTGTCTCGTCCTTGCCATACTTTTTAACAAAGCCATTTGGTCGAATGAGCCACGCGCGTATTTCGTTAACTTTACTGCTCTTGGTCAGATACCCCTCGAGAGCAAAGGCATAGCCACGACCGTCGCGCGTCAGAATCCGCACCGCATAAGTGGTAGTCGTGGTCAGTCGTCCATCTTCATTCACGACTACGTCCTGATCTTTGCGCAAGACAACCGCCGGCACTTCTTTGTCATATGTTGGAACTTTGATCGCAGCCGCTTGTTGCAGCCACTGCGGGACTTCGTCGCCTGGCGAAGCGAGCGCAGCGCCGGCGGCGAGCAATAAGACGCCAAAGAGGACCACAATTTTTAGGCAGATCATTTATTCTCCCATGCGCAGTTCAATAAATCGTTTCGGCTAGGGTGTGGCTGCTGTGGCAGCTGACTGTTTCAATGTGATGGTGTGATTATCCGACTGATGCACGGCATCGAAGTAATTCTTTAGCTGAGCGTAAGATTCGACGGGAAAGTAAATCCTATCTGCGCCGCCAAAGAAAAAGTTGCGTTTATAAATCATAGTACGCCCGTCTTTAGTGACACCGATCGAGGGTTTGTAGTCGCTTAGCGGGCCGGCACTAAACGGCTGAGGAGCATCTGCGTTGTCGAGTGAAAACCCGACAGGCAATTCGATTTCTACCTCGTCTTCCTCAGACCAGGGATAATCAAAATAGACTGCATATTTGCGCTCGCTGCTGGAAAACAACGAGCCGATTCCGTGCTGGAAGAATTCGGGTTGCAGGAAAAGGCGTTTACCCGTCCTTTGGGCATAGCCGGGAACGCGGACGTGATAGTTGTAAATATACGGCTTCAGCGGATCGGTGACGTTCGCGACCTTTATCGCGGAAAGGTCGGCTGTACTCATCCGTTTCTTGATAGCGTCGCGGAGCGTTTCTTCTCGCTGTGCGGGCGAATCGTCGTCATCCCACTCCTTGCGGTAGACCGCCAAGTGGCCGTAATACTCGACCTGCGCATCTCCTTCGAGAGTGCCATCTTCACTGAGCGTTAACTTTGCGGTTCGTTTCATTTTCGACTTTTCCGGCGAAGACAGTGGTGTCGTCAGCCAAACCGGCTCCTTCGGATCCGAAAGTAGAGCCTGTTGAGCTTCCTCCTGCCAACGTAACATGCCGAGGGGCACATAAGTGCTGGCGGGATCGTAGAAACGCCATTGATCGCCGACCTTTACCGCAATGTCGTATGCCTGAATAAAGTAGTCGTCCGGAAACCCCTTATCGAAGAAAAAGTCACTTCGATCGGAGAGATTGACCACGCGAGCGTCGAAACCAGCGGCGATTGCCAAGGCAGCAAACAACATGTCGATGTCTGTTCCAGTGCCCATGCCCCGCTTCAAGGTGTCGGCCGGCGATTTGTTGTCCTTCAGCTTAGCGCGGTCTTCGGCGGTAAGTCCTGATGCGTCATCGTTGATGTTTTTGATTTTTGAACGGCAAAACTCGAATAACCTTTCGAGTTTCCCCTCTGGTGTTGCAGCATCTGCGATCGCCGCTGCGGAGGCAGCTTTAACCTCATCGCTTACCTTCATTCGCGATTTGTTTTCTTCATAAGTTCTCTTGCCATAGTCCTGCCAATACTTTTCGCCTTCGAGTTTTGTCTCTTTCGAATAAAAGATAAGCATCCAAGGACGAACAGCATCCTCCGGTGGCATGCGTGGTTCCTCATGAAACGCCGCCACTTTGGTCATCGAAACACTGTAAAAACCATCTTTCTCTTTTACGAAAGGGGTGGGTTCTCCATTGAAGGTGTGGGCCCGCATACCATATTCAAAACCGGGAAGTGAGAGCGGCTTAATGTAATACTTGACAAGCTGAACAGGAACATCGCGTTGGAAATAGAGCCGAATGTAGTTCGCCAGACGGTCGTTGCGGATTTCCTTCCAGCGATATTCGATTATTGATCCCGGCTCAACTCCCGGCATTGCAAATGACTTGGCTTTAATCTTTAGCCCGTTTGACTTTTCTACGACGCGCTCCAGGACGTCTTCTTTCTTGAGCTCCACGATACTGCCGTCGGGCTTGATCGTGCGCGCGGCAACGTCCTGGATTTTCCAGTTACTCAAAAACGGTATGTCTATTTTGCTTTGTGCTTCTCTACCGCGCTCACTAAAAACTTTGATCCGAAGATAGTGGCGCAAGACTGTGCGTGGCGTGCCGCCATCGACTTCATCGCTAAGACGAACTTCCCAAAAGATAGCTTCAGCATCAGCATCCTTTTCAACGACCGGAGCCTTCAGCCCCAGGTCGGCGGGGTCTACTGGCCGCCAGTCGTCTCCCGCGAAAACGGCGGCCGGCAAAGCGAGAGAAAGACAGAGCGCGAACAGAGGGAGCACGAGCCGAGGTATTGATCTCATAACCTAAAACCTTCCAAAAAGGATTGCGGTGAACTCTGGACTAGAACGTTCGTCGACGGACTTACTACGTGAGCTAAAGTTGCTCGGCGGAACTACCTTTGAGGCAACTGCGGGCCGGATTTTAAACTATGACCAGAAGGTGTGCAAGTTATTCTTAGGCAACGACGTAACCTAATACAAGACGTCTTGCATAAGGCGAGGATTCGCGTGGCGGAGCTGGAGAAATCCGTCCGGCCCCGGTGCGGCGAGAAGCTGGAGCGCTATGCTATAATTGCTTCGATCCGCTGAACATTCTCCGCGTTTTCACGGCAAAGTCAGCCAATCAGGAGGACATGAATAGTGGCTACCGAACTGAAACGAGCGACGACTCCCCTTGACCGGATTGAAGAGCTCCTGGGCGACAACGCGAGGACGCTGCTCGATCACACGGCAGAAACAATCTCGAAGGATCTGATCAACCTACCAGGTCCGGATTTTATTGATCGGGTTTGGGCCTATTCGGATCGCTCGCCAGCGGCCTTGCGATCCTTGCAGTCCCTTTTCGACCATGGTCGCCTCGCGGGCACGGGATACCTTTCAATTCTGCCGGTAGACCAGGGCATTGAGCATTCGGCCGGGGCGTCGTTTGCGCCGAATCCCCAATACTTCGATCCGGAAAACATCGTGAAGCTGGCGATCGAAGGTGGCTGCAATGCTGTTGCTTCGACGTTTGGCGTGCTCGGCGTCGTTGCGCGCAAGTATGCGCACAAGATTCCTTTCATCGTGAAGATCAATCACAACGAGTTGCTGACGCTGCCAAACAAGTTTGACCAGGTATTGTTTGGCACCGTAAAAGAAGCTCGGAACCTGGGCGCTGTGGCCGTTGGGGCCACCATCTACTTCGGCTCAGACGAGTCAACGCGGCAGATAACTGAAATCAGCGAAGCCTTTGCCCAGGCCCATGAACTCGGCATGGCCACCATTCTTTGGTGTTACCTACGCAATTCGGGGTTCAAGACTCCCGAAGGCGATATGCATTCTTCCGCGGATCTCACCGGACAGGCAAACCATTTAGGTGTGACAATTCAGGCTGACATCATCAAACAAAAGCTGCCGGAAAGAAATGGTGGCTACACGGCTGTGGAAAAGGCGCTCGGCAAGTCGTACGGCAAAACCAACAAACTCGTCTACGAGAAACTCACGAGTGACAATCCCATCGATCTGGTCCGCTATCAAGTGGCCAATTGCTACATGGGCCGCTGTGGTTTGATCAATTCCGGCGGGGAATCGAAAGGCGCAAGCGATCTGGCTGAAGCCGTGCGTACCGCTGTCGTCAACAAGCGGGGCGGCGGCACGGGCCTCATCTCTGGCCGCAAAGCGTTCCAGCGCCCGATGAATGAAGGGGTTGAGTTGCTGAACGCAATTCAGGACGTATATCTCACGCCGGAGATCACGGTGGCGTAATCACGTCGTAAAACTTGAGCGTTAAAAAGGGGCGGACTTGGTGTCCGCCCTTTTTTAGCTATATTTCAAGTTCTTAGCGACGACATCCATATCAGAACCGGAAGCGGACCGGGGTCCCCAGCCGGGCAGCCCGGCTGGGGTGGAGGTAGCGACCGGCCAGATACTCAACCTCAATGCGCTGTCCCTGCTTCGGAAACGTATTGAAGAATCCGTCGGCATCCTATTTCTGAAATCCTGGTTGAATATTTGGCCGGTCGCTACCGCTTCCGGTTCTGATACGGGTTTGAAAATTTATGGCGTCCCCAGGCAATCTTGTTATCATGCAGCGCTCGTATATCAGCTGAGCCGGATGTCGCTCACGAGTGCAACCCGAACCAGCCCAATCACCTGATGTTGAACTTCTTCATGCCGTCGCGCGCGGGGATGAAGCGGCGTTAGCGCGCCTTTACGACGGTTATCGGGTAATCCTCTTTGGCCTGCTCGTTCGTATATTGAATAGCCGCGAAGAAGCTGAGGACATTTTGCAGGATGTATTCATTCAGGTTTGGCGGCGAGCGAAGGATTTTGATGAGAAACGCGGCCGGCCGTTTACCTGGCTGGTCACGCTCGCGCGCAGCCGGGCCATTGATCGTCTGCGCCTGCTCGGCGCGCGTCAACGTCTGGCGGCCTCCGCGGAGCAGAATCGACCCGATGAGGCATCGGATGCCCTGCTGGATACCATCAAGGTAGCGCAGAAAGAAATTGTCAAAAGCGCTCTGGCCCAACTCCCTGAAGAGCAACGAGACACTCTGATGCTCGCTTATTTTGAAGGGTTAACACAATCGGAAATAGCATCCAGGCTCGGCGCCCCCCTGGGAACAGTTAAAACGCGAATGCGTTCGGGCATGATCAAATTGCGGGCGGTTTTAGGAGCGCAATTGGAAAACTTCGGCTAGTTATAGGGACAGATGACACCAGAAGATTGCGAAGTTTACAAGGAGTTGCTGGCGGCGAGTGCCTTGACTGCACTTGATGCAGAAGATGTTCGCGCGCTGGATGCGCACCTTGCAACCTGTGCGGGCTGCCTTTCAGAGATGCGCGAGTGGGAGGAGAGTGCTGCGTTCCTCGCGCTCCAGGCTACACCACTCGAGCCCCCGCCGCAGTTGCGCGTACGGATACTAGCGGGCGTGCGGGCCGAAGACCGCAGAGCAAAGTTAAGCAATGGTCGCGCCGGCGTCGTTGCTGAACCTCGTGTGGACGGCATTGACTCCAAAGTGCTTCCGTTTGCGCGACCGCCAGCTAACATTTGGACCTCGCTCGGATCGGCCGGTGCAATTGCTGCCACTCTCATACTTGCGGCCTTGATTATTTCGCTGGTAGTGCTTTGGCAACAAAACCGCACGACTCAAAGAGAACTTGCACGGCTAACCGCGCAGATGCAGCAGGCAAAAGCGCAACTTGATCACCAGCGCGCAGTTGTTCAGCTGTTGACTTCTCCCGATGCTCAAATGGCGAAACTGGCCGGCACAGACGTCGCTCCTGCCGCCCAGGCAATGCTTGCTTACGATAAAAGCGGACATGCCATGTTGATGGCGAAAGGCCTGCCGGCGGCGCCTGAGGGTAAGGGTTATCAGCTCTGGTACATCATGGGCGGCAAGCCAATGCCGGGTAAGATGTTGACTACCGATGCCGTTGGCAATGCAATCCTGGAAGACAAGATTCCGGCGGCCGCTCTCACCGGGGCCATCTTCGCCATCACGCTGGAGCCCAAAGGCGGCATGCCGTCGCCGACTGGCGCGATCTATCTTCGCAGCGCTGCTTAATGCAGTTTCACCTCGTTAATTAGCCCCGCAGTGACCTGACCACGATAAAACTGCTAAACTTCGCTATCCAAAATCAACAGGGCTGCAGGGGTTATGTCGAAAAAGAAAGAACCAAAAGTAGACAACATCATTTCAGACGAGACTGGTCAATTCGATCTGCGCTTCATCCTCTGGCGACACTTCTGCCAGCAAAACAACATTGCCGTTGAAACGTTGCCCAGCCAACTCAACGGCGAGCAAAAAGAGAAATGGGAAGAACTCAAGGCAAGCCGTCTGCGCGGACCTACCCAAAAATGAATACGTTCAAGCAGTTCAAAAGCTCAAGTAGTTCAGAGTCCAAGCTTTAGCTTGAACTCTGATTCGCAGCAGCAACCTAATAAAGGTTGAACTCTGAACTACTTGAGCTTTCAGTGGCCTGAATTGCTAAAGCCAGCCACTCCGAGAGTTGGTTGAATTCCTAAAGCCTTCCCGCTCCAAGTTTGTAAACACCCGTGAGAAAAGGATTGGTCATTCTTTCCTGCCCGATTGTCGTTACTGGTCCATGTCCTGAATAAACTTCCACATCATCGCCGAGCGGCAAGAGTTTGTTCATAATCGAATTCATTAGCTGCTCTGTTGATCCGCCCGGCAGATCAGTTCTACCGACTGAACCTGCGAAAAGCACGTCGCCAACAAAAACCTTTCGTTCGTTTTGTTCAAACAAGACAACGTGACCCGGCGTGTGGCCGGGACAATGCATAACTTTGAATTCGAGTTCACCCACCGGGTAGGTTTGACCGTCTTCCCAATAGCCATCAACCTTCGGTGGCGCCTCGAAATCAATTCCGAAGGCGGCCCACTGATCGCGCGGAATACCTATCCAGGCCGCCTGTTCCGGAAGTGCGTCGTAAATAAACTCATCAGCCTTGTGAAGCATGATCGCAGCTTCGGGCTTTAGTTTCTTGAGCGCGGTAACGCCGCCGATATGATCCAGGTGGGCGTGTGTCACTGCGATTGCCTGCAACTCAAATCGATATTTGTCGATGGCCTCGACTATCGCTCTGGAGTCATCACCGGGATCGATACATATGGCCCGCTTCGTTTTCTCGCAGCCCAGAATACGCGTATGTTGTTGAAAAGCCGTGACGGTGATTTCTTCGATTATCATTTTTAAATAATTGTCATTGTGCAGCGGTTAGCGGCCAGTTGCGGGCTTTAGGGCCGGTGTGTCCCCTGCTTACTGACCACGGACAACTGACTACAGACGCCAAAGGAGTATAATTCCCATAGAATAAATCTGCTATTGAACGAAGATCAGTTATGCCGATTAGCACGCGATCAGCCCCGCTAGCCGATGTCCTCGACGCTCTAACGACAGAGGGCGCAAGGGAATTGACTGAGCACCTGACGGGCAACGCCCTGAAGTGTTACGCCTGCGGCCACCGCTGTCTGATTAAAGAAGGCAAGCGCGGCATCTGTAAAGTTCGGTTCAACGAGGGCGGACACTTGCGCGTGCCCACAAATTACGTGGCCGCGCTGGCGTGCGATCCGACCGAGAAGAAGCCTTTCTTTCATATGTTACCCGGGTCAGACACCTTAACTTTCGGCATGCTCGGTTGCGATCTTCACTGCGCTTATTGTCAAAACTGGTTAACGTCACAAGCTCTGCGCGACGACTCAGCGGGCATTCAACCACAACTCGTAACGCCGGAACGTTTGGTCGCCATGGCGAAAGCCTACGGCGCTGCGATGGTGGGCAGCAGCTATAACGAACCGCTGATCACGGTAGAATGGGCCGTGGATGTTTTCAAGCAGGCGCGCCCTGAAGGCTTCCGGACCGCGTTTATTTCAAATGGCAATGCCACCCCGCAAGTGCTCGACTATCTTCGTCCCTGGACCGACTGTTACAAGATTGATCTAAAGTCAATGGGCGACAAAAACTACCGTCAGCTTGGCGGTGTTGTCGGCAATATTCTGGAGACCGTAAAGATGGTCCAGGAGCGGGATTTTTGGGAAGAGATTGTGACCCTGGTGATTCCCGGCTTTAACGATTCGGAAGACGAACTTAAACGCGCGGCAGATTTCATCGCTTCAGTCTCGCCTGATATTCCCTGGCACGTGACGGCTTTTCATCAGGACTACCACATGACGGAGAACGCAAACACGACTGCCGAACAGTTAGTACGAGCTTGCGAGATCGGGCGCGAGGCTGGCTTGCGTTACATCTATGCGGGGAATCTACCGGGAAAGGTAGGTCGTTGGGAAAACACCTACTGTCCTTCGTGTGATGAATTGCTGGTTGAGCGTTATGGTTATGTGATTCGCGCGATGAGAGTCACGCCTCAGGGAAAATGCCCTTCGTGCACAACCATTATTCCGGGCATCTGGGCCTGAGGTTCTTTAATCTTTCAACTGAATCTCACCTGACCAGGAGACAAGTTCGGAGTTGTCTAAACAGGAAGGGCAGAGTCGCCGAGCCTCTGCCCTTCTCTTTTTGTTGCCGCTCCTCTAATGGCTCAGTGGGAGGCTAATTTGCAGGCGATGCCTTCGTTGCCGGCGAAGCTTTGGTTGCGGGCGAAGCCCCGGCCTTAGGCGAAGGGGAGGCAGCACCTTTGGTTTCGGTCGTTGGGGAAGGTTTCATCACCGGCGTGCCGCCATGATGGAACATACCCAACCACTTTCCGTCCCGGTTCGCCCAAATGGTTGAGTGACGTTCCCCGTTGCCCGGCATACCCGGGAACGTGACGGTATAAGTAACGAGCGTCGCGTCGACATTAAGCTTTGCTGTTCTCCAGTCGCTCAATACGCCTTTCGACGCGTCGAATTCGCTTACTCCCTTGACGGATCCCGCTTTGTCGGAAACTTTATCGGGCTCAACTTCAATGAAGTCCGGCGCCAACAAAGCCGCAAATGCGTCGTAGTTTCTGTTCTTGAAGAGATCCCATACGACCTTCTCGTTGGCAATAGCATCTGAACCTGTCGAAGTTGTTGCGGTTGCTCCCGCGGGTGAACCGGCGGCCTTCGGCGGATTTTTGGCAGGCGCCGCGGGGGGCGCTGTCGGTGGTCTGACCTGGCACTCCTGGTGATACATCGCCAACCACTTGCCGTCGCGATTGACCCACGCGGAACTAGCCCGATCGGCCTCTGGAGGGAATTCCTTACCTTTGTATTTGCCTTTCATGCTCACTGTATAGGTCAGGACGTATGCGGCCTTGTTTAACGGCAGAAACTTCCAGTCGGAGAAAGTAACTTCGCTGGGCTCGAACTCTTTTATTGAGGCGATTGACGCGGCCTTATCGTGAACGGCCTCACTGCTGACTTCGATCTGATCTTCACCCAACACATTGCTGAAGGCCTCGTAGTCCTTGTTTCTGATCGTGTCCCAAACAGCCTTTTCTTTCGCAATAGCATCGGCCTCAGTCATTGTAGCGGCAGCCGGAGCGCTCGCAACGTTCGCGTTTGTAGCTGGTGTCTCCTGGTTAGCTGGCGGCGCGGCACATGCGCCAGCCACGATTAATGTAGAGACGAGTAGGAGGATCTTTTTCATTGGGCTTACTCCTGAATTTATTGGCAGAGCGCGTGGGTTCTATTCCAAACGATACGATTAGTCAAGCCAGTTTGGGCTATTCTCAGTTTTTTAAGAAACTATGTGCTTGACGACTGCACACCTTAAGAATGTGATGGACCGACGCGTAGCATAGGTCCATCACAACCTCTTTCGAAGCTCGCTGACTGCAGCGATCTTATGGCGTTGGGTTCGTAGCCGGTGACAGTCTTGGACTCGGAACTCTTATCGGTGGCAAGGGCCTTCTCGTCGGTCTGGGAGAGGCCCCGGCTGCTGGTGAAGCCTCCGCTGATGGAGAGGCCTTTGCCGCCGGTGACGCCGTTGGCGATGCTGATGCCACCGGCTGTCTAATTGGCGTGGCCGCTCCCGCAACCAGCTTCCACTCTCCATTGCGTCGGGCAAACGTATCAATGAAGCGGTATTGGCCACTGATATTGATCGACTTGCCATTGGGCAATTTGTATTGGCCCTTCTTGACAACACTGCGTCCGCTGACCACGGCGGCATCATTACTGAGCACATTCACCTTGAGGTCCATTACCTCCCAGGACTCAGCGGTCAGCGCTCCGCTCTCCATATCTTTTATGTCCGTGTTCTTGTCTCCCACAGTGCCATCCGGATAGACAAAGACCCCGTCGTCTGCTTCGACTCGTTTAACAGCCTCGACATCCTTCTCTTTGATTACTCGCGGCCAGTCGTTTTCAATTCGCAGTAACGCCGTTTCGATAGCCGCTGTATCCACCGTTTCAGCTGTCGGGCTAGTTGCGGGCGTTGCGGGCGTTGCGGTCGTTGCGGTGTTCGTATTTTCCACGGCCTTCTGGCAACCGCTCAAAAGCACCAAAGAAAACACCAGTGACAGAACGACCAAAAAACCTTTTCCCTTCATTGAGTCACTCCTTTGCTTAGTGATGCCAACCAAGTTGATTATCTGAAAGAGTATGCTGCTTCTATGCCAAATTGTCATGAGAGTCAATAGTTGTTTCAAGTCGGTAGCGGGTCAGTTTGATGTCCGATAAGCTTTTAGCTTGTCGTGGCGGCTCGACAAACTAAAGTTTATCGGACACTTTCAACGAAACTGACCACTACGTTCAAGTCCGGTCCTTTTCACCCGGCGCGGAGAGGCGGAGGACAAGCGGACTTGCCAGGAGATTGCCAAATCCCAGTCAACCGGTCGGAACGGCATTGACATCCCGATTTGTTGGCGATATTGTCCGCACTAGTTGAACCAATTTCTGGCCTTCCGCGGCCGCCGGCAAATCAGTCTTCGTATCCCACGAATTCCCGGCGCCGGCCTGGCCGGCATTTCTTCGAGAGGAGAAATCCCATGAGCCCACTGATCAAAACACTGTACATATCGGCGCCTTCCCGAATCTTCACGCTAATCATAGCGGCGGCGGCATTGATTGTTGCCTCCAGCAGCGCTAGCGCGCAAGCATCCAGAAAAGCTACACCTCAGGCATCAGCCGAAGATGAATCAGCTTTGTTCCATGACTATCGCGGCGTGCAATTGGGCATGACTTCGGAAGAGGTGCGGAAGAAACTTGGAGATCCAAAAGATAAAAGTGACGAACAAGACTTCTTCATCTTTAACGAAAGCGAAACGGCGCAAATTGTCTACGACAAGACGCACAAAGTGATTACCATTTCAGCCGACTTTCTTACTGCCGGAGACAAGGTACCCACCGCGAAACAAGTTTTGGGCGGGGAGGTTGAGGCTAAGGCTGACGGTTCGGTATATAAGATGATCCGCTTCACAAAGGCGGGCTACTGGCTGTCTTACAATCGTACCGGCGGCGCTTCTCCGTTGACAACGGTCACGCTACAGAAGATTCAGTAAGGACTGTTCGCACGACGAATTACATTGTCAGTTTTTTCTTTGGTATAATGAGCGTGAGCGGTGACGATCGATCCAAGTACCGGCGTTCGAGGTTTCAAGCCGGGGCGTCAGGATAAGGCTTCAGCCAATTCAATCCTGTTTTCAGGAGCGCCAACCTCTTTATCGCACCGCTCACTTTTGTCGTTAACTTCTCCTTGATGCCTCACCCGAACCGCACCATAACAACCGCAAAATCATTAGGCAGAATTGTCAAGCTCGAGAAAAACAGATTTCTGTGGGGCTTACGTAAACCATCCTTCTCGTCTCCTCCGCTTCTATAATTTCAGGCGCCTAACGCGACGAAGGAGTCGTCCCTGCTAGACGATCTTATAAGACCGCACGTATGCTACGGTTCGATGCAGGCCAATGTTACATCCAGAGTGCCAACCGACACTGAAAGTGAATTCCATCCCCACACACTTTCGAACCGGATCAAAAAAAGAGCCCTTGCTCAAGGGTTTGAGAAAGTTGGCATCGTACCCGCCCACACACTCGTTGACGAACACAATCGACTAAGGCAATGGCTTGGGCGTGGCTACCACGGCGAGATGGCCTGGATGGCGCGCAATCCCGAGATACGCACCGATCCACTTAGACTTTTCCCCGCCGCGCGCTCAGTAGTAGTCGTCGCAAAAAATTACTACACGCCTACCGAGCACACGGACGATCCTGCGGCGGGAAAAGTGTCGCGCTATGCCTGGGGCGATGATTACCACGAAGTCGTCGGTTCAAGACTGCGCTCCCTGCTGGCATGGATTAAGGAAGGGATTCCGCAGGCGGGCGGGAAAGTTTGTGTTGATATTCAGCCAATGATGGACAAGGCTTGGGCCGCGCGCGCGGGACTAGGCTGGATCGGCAAACACACGAATCTCATCACACCCGAATATGGATCATGGGTTTTCATAGGCGAGCTGCTCTTGAATATTGAGCTCGAATATGACACCGAACGCGTCGCCGACCACTGCGGTAGTTGCACACTTTGCATCGACGCCTGCCCAACCAACGCGATCACCGAAGCCTACGTCGTCGATTCAAACAAATGTATCTCTTACGCAACGATCGAACTGCGCGATGCGGAACTGCCAAATGAAATCGCGGAGAATCTTGAGGGTTGGTTTTACGGCTGCGACATCTGTCAGGATGTCTGCCCCTGGAATCGTTTCGAGCAAATGACCGACGAACCTCGCTTTCAGCCGCGCGCGGGTAACGCGAACGCACCACTTTCAGATGTGCTCGAGCTGACGCCGGAAACTTATGCTGAGCGCTACCGTAACAGCGCAATGAAGCGCGCCAAACTTTCGGGTCTGCAGCGCAACGCGCGCACGCTGTTGAAGCGGGCGACCAAGTAGCATCTTAGTTGGCCGTGACCCAGACCGGATGAGCCTGCATAGGTGGTAAATGCGGGCGACGGGGGTCACCCCAAGACTGTGTGAAAACTCAGCGTCAACTGCTTGGAGTGCAGCTGATTTCAGCATCGGTTTCGCGGTTCCTTATCTTTCACTTCGAGAGATAGATTACTGTCCATAGCAATCATTTTTGTTTGCAATCAAATTCTTTCAAGAGGCCAACGAATGAAACTGCTGCTGATGTTTGTTACCGCCATTGCCATGTTGTTTGCTTCCACGAGCTCGTTGTTTGCCCAGGATCCGAAGACTCCCGCCGATCTGCAACGACTGGCTGCTGACTATTACAACTGGCGCAATCAAAACTATCCCGTCGTCTCGAGTGACGCTGGCCTGCACACCTGGGACAACAAGCTGACTGACTATTCCCTCTCCGCCATATTGATGCGGCGGCTGCACGTGAAGGAAGTGCTCGCCAAAGTGCGCGCCATGCCCTCAGCACACTGGAGCAAGAACGATCGCATTGATTGGCTCTTGTTTCGTTCTCAGCTCGATGGTGTGGATTTTTTCAACCGGGTGATTGATTTTGAAGAGACCGACCCACAGACATACGTCAACGAATGCAGCAACGGCATCTTTTCGTTACTAAAGAAAGAGTACGACACGCCCCGCAACCGCGGGCTCGCGGCCACCGCACGCTTGAAGCAAATGCCTTTCCTAATTGAGCAAGGCAAAGGCAACTTGACCAAACCGGTGCGCCTCTACGCCGAGCTCGCGATTGACTCCGCCCGATCAATCGACAGCCTCTTTACCGACAGCCTGATGACGCTCGCAAAAGATCTTTCGCCGGGTGAAAGAAACGATCTGGTGAAATCGCGCGAGGTGGCGCTGGTATCGATTCACGGCTTCGCCGACTGGCTGGAGAAGCGTCTGCCGGGAATGGTGCCGTTCAAACCGATGGGCGAGGAAAACTATAACTATTTACTGAAAAACGTTTACCTGCTGCCGCTCGACGCGAAGCAGGTGGATATGTTGGGCCAGGCTGAGCTGGCGCGTTACCGCGCGCTTGAATCATTGTTGCCCGATCCTTCATTAGCCGATCCCAATCCGGCGCGTAGTGCAAACGTGCCAAAAGATCAGCAGGCCTTTCTGCAAGCTTACGAAAGTCGTGAGGCTGAGATGATCAGTTTCCTGAAGACCAATAATCTCGTTACGCTGCCTGCTTACCTGGGCCGATTTGAAATTCGCCAGCTTCCCGAAGCCTTCAAGCCGACAAGCCCAGGCGGTTTTATGAATCCGCCCGGCGTTTACGATAAAGATAATAGCGGTTTCTATTTCATTCCCACCTACAATCCGCAGTCGAAAAACTTTTACATTCGCGCGGCGATAGAAGACCCCAGGCCGATTCTAGGACACGAAGGGATTCCCGGCCACTTTCTGCAACTCTCAATCGCGAACCACTTGCCGGATGAAATTCGGCGCCAACATGGCGACGGTGTTTTCGTCGAAGGCTGGGCGCTTTACGGCGAAGAAATGCTAATGCGCATCGGTCTTTATCCCAACAATTCGCCCGGCCAGGGACAGGTGCTTCGTCTTTCACGATATCGTGCCGCGCGCATCGGCGCGGATGTGAACCTGCATAGCGGCAAGTGGACTTTCGTACAGGCGGTAAACTATTTCATGGAGGCAGGCGGTTTGGATCGCGAGTCGGCCACCGGCGAAGCAGCGGGTGCCGCGGCGAACCCCACGCAGAAGATTACGTACATGGTTGGCAAGTGGCAGATCATGCGCTTGTTGGGAAAATACCGCGACAAGCAAGGCGCAAACTTTCGCTTGGGCCAGTTTCACGACGATCTGATCAAGAGCGGCAGCCTGCCGCTTTCAATCGTTGAATGGATATTGTTGGATGATTCGTCGTCGCTCGATCAGGCGCTGAAGTAAATTCCCGGTTTGCGGCTATGCCGCCCGATGTGCGGAAAGTTTCCGACTGCAGGTACTTTCTCGCTGGGGCTACGCCCCGTTCTCCTGGGACGTAGAAAGGGCAGGGCGAAGCCCATCAGTTATTAAGAACTTTCCGGAAGGCCATAGCCCTTCCGCACATCAGGCGGCAGAGCCGCTACGTCAGTTACTCCTGTGAGTTGGTATCGGCACGACTGGAGATTGCTCTTTCGGTATGATAGTAGGTATTAGCGACCCTTCATTAATTTGTAACGCAATGTCCGATAAGCTTTAGCTTGTCGATGCCGGAAATGTAAAGCAAACTGTTAGTTTGCGATGTGGGTCTCGAAAGGAAGTTATGACATCTCCGATTCGGATTCTAATGCAAACTACCATCCCGTTTGTCGAAGACGCCTGGCACATCGGCCGGTTCTCTCTGCTGCGCGATGAACTGGTTTCCTTGAAAGACGAGGCAGGAAACCCACTTTGCGAGGTAACTACTCGCAATCGTGAATTGGATACAGCCGGGAATGATCCCGTGCTCAGCACGTTGGATAAAACGGATTTCAACGAGCTGTGGCTGTTTGCTATTGACACCGGAGATGGTCTGACCGTGGCTGACTGCCAGGGCATCACACGATTTCGCCAGCGGGGCGGCGGCATCATGGCTACTCGCGATCACCAGGACCTCGGCACGTCTCTGTGCACTCTCGGTGGCGTTGGCCGCGCCCATTTTTTCCATTCGAAACATCCCGAGCCGGATCCTTCGAGACATGTCCCTGACGATCCCTACACGACTTCGATTTCCTGGCCCAACTATCATTCGGGATCCAACGGCGATTATCAAAACATAACCGTGGAAGTTTCCCATCAACTAATGCGCAACCCAGCTTCGCCGGCGGGCATTATCGAGTTCTTTCCCGCTCATCCACACGAAGGAGCGGTCGGTGTGCCGGAAGGCGAGAACCATGCGCGCGTGATTGCGAGTGGCAAAAGCAAGGTAACCGGACGCAAATTTAATCTGGTCGTTGCCTTCGAAAACTCAGTTGACGATCACGGTAACCAGCTCGGCCGCGGCATCGCGGAGTCAAGCTTTCATCACTTTGTCGACTACAACTGGAACACCGATATGGGTTGCCCGAGTTTCCTTGCTGAGCCGCCGGGCGATGGTTACAAACGAAACCCGCAAGCGCTGCAAGACATCAAGACATACGTTGGCAACGCAGCTCGCTGGTTAGCCAGCAATTAGCCGCCGAGGTCTATTCGGTTTACATCATCACTTGGTGCAACCGCGAAGTCGCAGAATACCGCGGCAATCCGACGGAGTATTAGCAAGAAGAAACCGAGGACGAATAGCCACGAATCCCTGGATTGCTACCATCGAAAGCAGATAACATTTCACAGAAGAGAGGATTCTTCCCTTGTATTATAGGTCGGAGTTCTCCATTAACCAGCCTTCCGCGTCTTCTGCGCCAATGAATGCTGATCGAGTCCGCGCCAGATGAACCGCTCGATTAACGTTTTTCGGCTGACGTTTAGTCTTCTGGCGGCTTCGTTCAATTCCTCAATCATTTCCTCGTTGAGATCAAGATCCATGTTATTGAGGGGCGGCATCATTTTGCCCTTGTTTGTAAAGTAAGAAGAAATATCCTGGCCGTTGTCTGCTAAACGAGCAATTGACTCTGCGGACGCTGGTCGTTTTGTCTTAGATGTTTTCTTCATAAAGCTTTTCTTCCTCCGCAGTCGCCTTCCACAAGGTCACCAAGTGATAGTGCTCTCCGCGCTTGTCTTTCCTGATTTCATAGACGACTGCATAAAGGCGGCTCTTAGCCCAGCCGATGGCGCGATACTGTAACAGGCCGCCCCGGACTTGCAATTTTCCCCAGCGGCCGCACTTGGAGCGCCGGTGCCGTCAGCGTATCATTATCGGGAAACAATCCCCGATCTAACGATGTCCAGCATACTCAAAGATTCCTATGGCCGGGCGATACGCGATCTGCGCGTGTCTCTGACCGACCGCTGCAATTTTCGCTGCTTCTATTGCCTGCCACATGGCGAGCCGCCGATAGCACCGAAGGAGCAGATGCTCTCCTACGAAGAGATTGAATACGTTTGTGACATCTTTGTCTCACTCGGCATTCAAAAGATTCGCCTGACGGGCGGCGAGCCAATGATGCGGCGAGACATCGAAACAATCATCGAAAAACTCTCGAAACTGAAATTGCCAGCACTGTCCGATAAACTTCAGTTTGTCGATGACTCGAGTGAGAAGAATCTTTCCTTGCACTACGACAAGGTTAAGCTTGTCGAGCACGTCGGACTCCGTGATCTGGCGCTCACCACAAACGGCTACTTCCTGCCTGATCGCGCTCAGCGCTTGAAAGACGCGGGACTGGATCGTATTACGATCAGTCTGGATAGTTTGAAGCGGGACACCTTCAAGCAGATGACGGGCGTTGATGTGTTGGATCGCGTGTTAGCGGGAATCGCGGCGGCAAAAGAGTCAGGTCTGGAGCCGATCAAGATTAATGCCGTCATCGTGCGCGGTCACAACGAGGACGAAGTTGCCGACTTTGCAGCCTTTGCCCGCGAGCACGACGTTAAGATGCGCTTCATTGAATTCATGCCCCTGGATGCCGGCCACGATTGGTCGCGCGCCGATGTTGTATCCGGACGCGAGATTCGTGAACGTATCAACGATAAGTTTCCCCTGATTCCGATCGATATCGATCGTGGTTCGGAAACTTCTTCGCGTTACCGCTTTGCTGACGGCGCGCCCGGTGAAATCGGAATTATCGCACCCGTCACTGAACCTTTCTGCGGCGCCTGCTCACGCATCAGGCTCACTGCCGACGGCCAGATTCGCACCTGCCTTTTCTCAACCGTCGAACATTCGCTGCGCGATGTCGTCCGTCTCGGCGCCAGCAGATCAGAGATTGTCGACTTCATTGAGAGCGTCGTCATGAAGAAAGAGCCGCGCCACTACATCAACGAGCCTCAGTTCGTCGCGCCTTCGCGCTCGATGAGTTTCATTGGCGGATAAGCGGGACCATAATTCTAAAGCCTGGATTTGCGTAAGGGACGGCCGGCCAGGACCCCTGTTACTTTCCCATCATCGACCGCGAGCTTTCCGTTGACGATGACGTAAAGCATTCCAACCGCTAGCAATTCAGGCTGTTCGTAGGTCGAGCGATCCGCAACCGTTTTCTCATCAAACACAATTACATCCGCAAAATATCCGGTGCGGAGTAGACCGCGCTCAGGAATGCGAAACGTTTCCGCCGTCAGGGCGCTGCTGTTGCGTACGGCAAAAGGCAGGCTAATGAGTTTCTCTTTGTAGACATATTCATGCAACTTGCGAGGAAAGGTTCCGTACTTTCGCGGATGACCCGTAGAACCATCGGAGCAGGTCATCACAAACTTCTGCTTCATGAACCGTTTGATATCCTGCTCGTTCATGTTGAAGGACGCGACACCGGCGCCGCCCAATTTGATAATCTCCAGCGCGGCTTCCACTGGAGTCTTTTTCATCTCTTCGGCGATCGTATTTAGGCGCTTGCCAACCAGTTGGCGGTTACGCCCGCTCACAATGAGCAACGACTCCGCGCCGCCCCGCCCGATGAGATTTTCTTCCATTTCCTGGAGCAGCCTGGGTCGCACTTGCGGATCATCAATTCGTTTTAGTAGTTCCTCGCGGCCGCCGACTTCGGCCCAGCGGGGCACTAACGCCGCTTGCAGACCCGTGCCAGAGGCGGCGTAAGGATACTGGCAGGCGCTCGCGGCTATGCCTTCGGCGCGCGCTTTCTTAATCAACTCGATCGCCTGCTTGCTTTGGTTCCAGGAATCAGGACCAAGCGCTTTGATGTGCGAGATGTGCACCGGAATACGCGCCTCTCGCCCGATGCGAAGGGTTTCGTTTATCGAACCAAGCAGACCTATGCCCGCCGAACTCTCAGACCGCATGTGCGTATCGTAGATGCCACCACGTCCAGCGACGACTTTCGCCAACTCGATCACTTCCTCGGTTTTCGCGTAACTGCCCGGCGCGTAATAAAGCCCAGTTGACATGCCAAAGGCGCCGTCGTCCATCGCCTGGGCCATCAACCTCTTCATCTGTTCCAGTTGATCGGGCGAGGGTTGCGCATCGCTCTGGCCCAGGACCTGACCGCGAATCGTCCCATGTCCCGCCAACAGGACCCCATTGGTACCAAGGCCCCGCTGCTGCCAGTTGTCGAGCATGCCCTTGATCGATACCGTGCTGGAGCCGTCGTTGCCGGTGACGACGGTTGTCACGCCTTGCATCAGATAGTTTTCATTTGCCTTGCGTTTGGGATCGGAAAGATCTTCCATTGCATGCGTATGCGAATCGATAAAGCCCGGTGCGACTACGAGGCCGGTTGCGTCGATCGTGCGCGCCGCTTTGACGTCCGACTTTTCCGCGTTACCGATGAAAACAATGCGGTCCCCTTGAATGCCAATGTCTGAACGGCGCGGCTTTGAACCGGAACCATCGAGGACCTTGCCTCTGGCGATCAGCAAGTCAACGTTCAAAGGCGGCGTGGTCGCAGTGCAATCGCTGGTCGCAGTCACACGAAAGCCCTGCGCGACCAACAAGATCGCCAGAGCTGTCTGGATCAGAATTCGAACTGGCGGAGACTTGCTAAAGATCATTTCCTGATCGCGGCGTAATTAGCATTGCTGGATCCGGTTACACTATTTCGCGGCGGCCTTGCTCGCTGTTTGCATCTCTTTGATGTCCTTCAGCAACACGCGCTCGTGGCCTTCGGGATTCACCTTGAGATAAATCTTTCTGAGCGTGCCCTTGGGATCGATCACGAATGAAGTGCGGTCCCAGTACATCGTGCCTTTGTATTCACTCTGGTCAACGCCGGCGGCTTCCAGCAGTTCGTGATTCGGATCGGCTAATAAATCGATCGTGAATGCAAACTTGTTACAGAAGTCTTTGTGGGAGGCCACGTCATCCGCGCTTACGCCCACGACCGCGATGCCCGCCTCGTCAAACTCCTGTTTCGAAGCGGTAAATGATTTTCCCTGAATAGTGCAACCCGGCGTATCGTCTTTCGGGTAGACGTAAACGACGAGCCACTTGCCCGAAAAATCTTCGAGTGTGACGGTCTTGCCGTCCTGGTTCTGAAGTTTGAAGTCTACGAAATGCTTGCCCAGTTCTGCTGCCATGTTTGTATCCTCTCAGTTCAATAAATGGGATCTTGTGTTTGCGGGGGAAGCGTCATTGTTGCATGCCGGCCGGGCCATTGCACGCGCGGTCAAACGGTTCTAAAATCCACGATGTAAGATTGATAATTCAAATAGCTTTCGGGGGAGCCGCAGGGCTGAGAGTCTGACCATTGCCGAGCGCCGATTGCCAAACGCCCATTTTCAATTGGTAATTGGTAATTGGAAATCGAAAATCGACAATGCCAGTGACCCCTTGAACCTGATACGGTTAGCACCGTCGAAGGGAGAAACAGTTATTCAACGACCGTTCTATCCTTTTGATCAGGGGTGGAGCGGTTTTTTATTCCCGGGACTTTGGTCTTAGGACTTCGGTTTTCGAATGAGTGATTCAACGAATCGGTCCGGCAACACAAAGTCATTACACAGTCGCGGTAGCGACCGGGTTATTGCCTTGGTAACTCACAAGTTTGTGAGGTAATCGCCAGATTTCTGGCCCCGCAGTTTAAAGGAGTCAATTACATGAGTACTGCAATCAAACCAACTGAGATCGAAGCTACGCCGGTCAATAACGAAGAACCTCAACTGCCAAACTCGCGTCGGATCTACATCGATGGCGAACAACCCGGCGTGCGTGTTCCATTTCGCGAGATCTCGCAAAATCCGACGCGTAGTTTCAATAACACTCTGGAAGAGAATCCTCCCGTGCGTGTCTATGACACAAGCGGCCCGTGGGGCGATCCGTCTGTCGGTGGAGACGTGCGCGAGGGGCTGCCGTCGTTGCGACGGCATTGGCTCCTCGTGCGCGGTGACGTTGAGGCATACGAAGGTCGGGCGTTGCAACCGATCGACGATGGCTACCTGACGTTTGACGCCGCTAATCAGGCGCGCCAAAAAGAGAAAGGTCGCCTCGAAGATTTCCCTGCGCTCAGACGCACGCCGCTGCGCGCCAAGCCGGGGGCTTGTGTGACGCAGATGCACTACGCCCGGCAGGGCATCATCACGCCCGAAATGGAGTTCATCGCCATCCGCGAAAATCTAGGCCGCTCCTGGGATCGCGGGCGTCTCGCCCGCAACGGTGGGGAAGTAGCCTCCCGCGATTCACTGCTCCACCAACACCGCGGCCAATCCTTCGGAGCCGCCATTCCCGCATACGTCACACCTGAATTCGTTCGCGATGAAGTCGCGCGCGGCCGCGCCATCATCCCAGCCAACATCAATCACCCGGAAAGCGAGCCGATGATCATCGGGCGCAACTTTCTGGTGAAGATCAACGCGAACATCGGCAACTCCGCCGTGTTGTCGTCTATTGACGACGAAGTCGAAAAGATGCGCTGGGCTATTAAATGCGGCTCCGATACTGTCATGGACCTATCGACGGGTAAGAACATTCACGCCACGCGCGAGTGGATTATTCGCAACTCACCTGTGCCCATCGGCACCGTGCCGATCTATCAGGCGCTCGAGAAAGTCGGCGGCAAGGCAGAAGAGCTGACCTGGGAAATCTTCCGCGACACTCTGATTGAACAAGCCGAACAAGGCGTCGACTATTTCACGATTCATGCGGGCGTGCGGCTCCCCTACATTCCGCTGACTGCCAAACGCACGACGGGAATTGTGAGCAGAGGAGGTTCAATTCTAGCGAAGTGGTGTCTTGCGCATCATCAGGAGAGTTTTCTCTACACACGCTTCCGCGAAATCTGCGAGATCATGGCGGCCTACGACGTTTCGTTTTCGCTGGGCGATGGCCTGCGTCCCGGCTCGATTGCCGACGCCAATGATGAAGCGCAGTTTGCCGAACTCGAAACGCTTGGTGAGTTAACCAGGATTGCCTGGGATTATGACTGCCAGGTGATGATCGAGGGTCCGGGTCATGTGCCCATGCATTTGATCAAGGAAAACATGGACAAGCAACTCGATACATGCCAGGAGGCGCCGTTCTACACGCTGGGACCACTCACCACCGATATCGCGCCCGGCTACGACCACATCACCTCCGCAATCGGCGCGGCGATGATCGGCTGGTACGGCACCGCAATGCTTTGCTATGTCACGCCAAAAGAACACCTCGGCCTGCCCAACAAAAAGGACGTTAAAGACGGCGTCATCGCATACAAGATCGCAGCTCACGCCGCCGATCTCGCGAAAGGTCATCCCGGTGCGCAGTATCGCGATAATGCGTTATCGAAAGCACGTTTTGAATTTCGCTGGGAAGATCAATTTAATCTTTCGCTCGATCCGGAAGTCGCGCGCGAGTATCACGATGAAACGCTGCCGCAGGAAGGCGCCAAGCTCGCCCACTTCTGCTCAATGTGCGGCCCACACTTCTGCTCCATGAAGATCACCCAGGATGTCCGCGAGTACGCCGCCACCCACGGTCTCAAAGAGGAAGAAGCGTTGAGCCACGGAATGGAGGAGAAGTCGCGCGAGTTCGTCGTGAAAGGGGCAGAGGTTTATTCCAAGATTTGAATCATCACGATGATTTGTAAATCCTGTCAAACATCATGACTCTTTCTAAGCTCTAGACAGGATTTACAAGAAAGCTGGCAAGATCTCAAACTCACGCGAACCCAACGGCAGTTGCACAATCCGAAGAGTTATCTTGTAAATTCTGTAAATCCTGTCAAAGGAATTACGTTTTCTTTCTAAGCTCAGACAGGATTAACAGGATCTACAAGAAAGCTTCTCGGAAGACTATGAAAGAGGACGACCTCACTCAGATAATCATTGGTTGTGCTTACAAAGTGCATAACGCATTGGGCCCGGGGTTCCTTGAAAAAGTCTATGAGAATGCACTGAGAATCGAACTCGAAAAGATCGGCCTCAGAGTCAAGCAGCAGGAGCCAATCAATGTCAGTTATGACGGTCAGGTCGTAGGGAAGTATTTCGCTGATTTGTGGGTCGATGAACGCGTGGTAATCGAACTCAAGGCTGCGCAGTTGCTAGGCAAACATCACGAAGTTCAACTAGTAAACTATTTGACCGCCACAGGTATTGACTGTGGCCTCTTGCTAAACTTCGGGCCTTCAGTACAAGTGAAACGAAAGTTCCGCGAATATAAGCCGAAGACGCCATTGATGAATTCCATCCTGTAAATCTTGTAAATCCTGTCAGCGGTCGTTTACCCTCCCTGTGAGACCGCACTTCTGCGCAATGATTAGCGCCGCACTATCTGATCGAATCCAGCAGCGCGCTCGCGAGTGGGGCGTGGCTATTGAAAACACATTCGAAACCGAGAGCTCTTTGATCGCGTTCGGCAGACGTATCAATCAACCGGTGGTTTTGAAGATAGTCAAGCAACCGGGTGACGAGTGGCGCTCGGGGGAGATACTAAACGCATTTGACGGAAAGGGAGTCGCTCGCGTTTATGAGCAGGCGCCAGGTGCGTTGCTTGAGGAGCGATTGAGGCCGGGTAATTCCCTGGTCGATCTGGCCTTGAATGGCCGCGACGAGGAAGCGACCGATATTCTAGCCGGTGTCATCCAGCAGATGTCCGCGCGCGCATCATCAAGATCTCCACTCGAATTACCTAAGGCGTGTGCGACAGTACAGGATTGGGCCAAAGGGTTTGATCGCTATATCGCGAGCGGCGACAATCAAATTCCAACAGACCTGGTTGCAACAGGCCAACGAGTGTACTCGGGCCTATGCGCTTCGCAGCGGCAGCCGAGATTGCTTCACAGTGATCTCCATCATTACAACGTGTTGTTTGACTCGGATCGTGGCTGGTTGGCGATTGATCCCAAGGGCGTCCTTGGTGAAATCGAATATGAAATTGGCGCTGTCCTTCGCAACCCGTTTGAACGACCGGAGCTGTTTCTCTCACGCTCAACTATCGAGAGACGGCTCAAACAGTTCATGAACAAACTGGACCTGGATTACGAACGAACCGTGGCGTGGGGGTTCGCACAGGCTGTTTTGTCAGCGATTTGGGAAATCGAGGATGGATTTGTAGTGGATGCACTGAACCCTTCTTTAAGGCTGGCGAATGTTATTCAAACTATGCTCGGAGAGAACTATTGAACTCTAAAGGCCGCAACTTACCAGCGCTGAGGTCCTGAGCTATTCTCTAAGTTCGCTGCGCGAACTAATAAGGACAATCGTACAATTGACGGGGTAGCAATGCATTTCAGCCGGCAATGGAACATCCGGTTTCAAATTGACCAGAATCAATTCCAACACCCGAATACTGTGATCCAAGGTGAACCCGCAAAATGAACTGTCCAGTCTGTAAGTCATTCCAGCTAATTCCGACAGAGTTGGAGTCGGATCTTCCCGCCTTCAGGTGCGACAATTGTGGTGGTAAGTGGATAAGAGGGGCGCAGTATTGGAAGTGGCTCGAAGAGCACCGCAACTTGCCGGAGCGACCGGCTGAAGATGCCGGCTTATCCCTGGCTGAGCCGGGCAAGCCCATTGATTGCCCGGAGTGTCGCTTCCGGTTGGCAAAATATCTGGTTGGCCACGGTTTTAGCTTTACGTTGGATCACTGCGAAGGCTGCAAAGGTATCTGGCTCGACAGGAATGAATGGGAAGCTTTGAAAGCACGCAACCTCCACGACGATGTGAATTCCATGCTCACAACATTCTGGCAAGATGAAGCGCAGAAGGAAGGCAGGAAGAAGCGCATGGAACAGATTTACATCTCCAAATTCGGCGCCGCTGATTATGCGGAGATTGAAAAGATACGTGCCTGGCTCGCAACGCGCCCGAAGAAGCAGGATTTGCTTGCTTACCTGACCGACAGAGATCCATTCGATGTTTGAGAGAACAATCCACACTGTTGCTATCGTCACTACCAAAACGAACATCGATGTGCCTTCGCTGGATGTAACATCCCGAATCAGAACCGGAAGCGGACCGGGGAAGCCCGCAACCCGGCTGGTGTGGTGGTAGCGACCCGCCCAGGACTCAACCGTAGTTGTTAGTTAGTACTTAAGCAGCGATTTAAATACTCAACTGGTAAAGTTGAGTCCCTGACCGGTCGCTGCCGCTTCCGGTTCTGATTAGGATGCCAATCTTTGTCGACTATTACCGTCTCGCGTCTTCAATTATGGTGAAGAGTCCGCCAGTTTTGCACTTCAAACTTGAATTCGCGAATCTCAAATGGAAAAGTGGAGACATGAAAGCAGTAAACATCGAAATCTTTTCTGACTACGTTTGACCATTCTGCTGGTTGGCGGAGCCGGCCGTCCATGAATTAAGGCAATCGGAACCAGAGGTGCAAATCATCTGGCGCGCCTTTGAGTTGCGTCCTGAGCCGGTGCCGACGCTCGATCCAAAGGGCGACTACCTGCAGCGCGCGTGGAGTACTTCCGTTTACCCACTGGCTGAGAAATTAGGCGTCACAATGACGCTACCGCCTGTGCAGCCACGCACGAGGCTGGCGCACGAGGCAGCATTCTGGGCACGCTCGCAGCAACGTTTCGACGATTACCATGCTGAAATTTTTCGCGCCTTCTTCGAAAGAGGTGAAGACATCGGCGAGGTTGACGTCCTTGTCTCACTGGCGCTGGAATTAGCAATGGACAGCAACTCTTTACGGCAGTCGTTGAAGACGCGCGAGTTTGAAAAGCGCGTGCTGGAAGATGAGCAGGCTGCTGCGAGACTGGGCGTTACCGGCGTTCCCGCGTTCATCGCAAACAGACGGGCTACCTTGAGCGGAGTGCGGCCCGTGGAACATCTCAAGCAGTTGGTTGATCAGGTTCGCGGGTAAAGGCACCACCCCTCGTGAAAGCCACGCGCTAATTTATCCAAACTCGGGCGTCAGCAGTTTATTCGGCAGCGAAATGAACGGGATGGAAATGAGGATCAATCACACCAGGAATCCTGCGCTCATAGTAGTGATCCTCGCCAGTTTGACCGCTGCAGGTACTGCCTGGTGGTGCATGGCTTCCGGAGTGGGCGTAAGTCCTGATTCAGTGGTCTATCTAAGCGCAGCCGACAGTGTGCTGGCTGGCCAGGGCCTTAAATCCATCGTCCACCATTTCACTCCCACGTTCCCGAGTCGTCAGCCACTGGTTGGTTTCCCGCCAACGTACCCACTACTTCTTTCCTTGAGCGGCATGCTCAGTACCGACCGGTTAAATAGTGCAAGATGGCTCCACTCGATCCTGTTCGCAGTTAATACTCTTCTACTTGGAATGATTGTCTACCTGGCGACCGGCAGGTCTGTGCTGGCAACACTATGCGCCACGTTGCTTTTTCTTTTATCGTTGCCCGTGCTTGAGATACATACGATGGCCTGGTCCGAAGCTCCCTTCATTATGTTTCTCTTACTCGCGGCCCTTTTATTGCTGCTCCATATCAACGGGCAACATTACCTGCTTTTGATTGCCGCCGCATTATCGGCAAGTTTGGCACTGACAGCCCGCTACGCCGGCGTGACGATGCTCCCACCAATGGTAATGACCATTCTTCTGCTGAAGAATAGACCCCTCAG
The DNA here is from genome assembly GCA_036506215.1 of Pyrinomonadaceae bacterium. Classification (GTDB taxonomy): domain Bacteria; phylum Acidobacteriota; class Blastocatellia; order Pyrinomonadales; family Pyrinomonadaceae; genus PSRF01. The sequence continues at coordinate 47,131 of DASXSC010000061.1, forward strand.
AAACCGAATCCGGGATAGTGTCATCCTGGTGACCATAGCAGTCGTTCCTTTAGCCGTTTGGCTTCTGCGGAATCTGATGGTCGCACATTCCACTACCAGTCGAACAATTGGATTTCATCCGATAGGCATTTCTGAAATCAGTAACATGGCCAACGCGCTACTCGTATTTTGGCTGCCCGACACGGGCAATACTTACCTAAAGATAGGGTTATTATTTCTGTGCTGCGTTCTGGTGGTGGCAGGTATCGTGCTGCCGCTGAAAGATGCGGTCAAGCGCGATCAAGGTAGAAAGATGAATTCTGAGACGCAGTTGTTTGCGGCGATTTTCATAATGACGTACGTCCTGTTTCTGGTAGCTCATAACTCTTTGGTGAATCCTGTCGCTGTTTTTGAAAGCAGGACTGTCGCGCCGGCCTGTGTGTTTGGAATTATCCTGATAATCTCTGTTGTATATGGACTAAGCCGATTCGGTAACCGTCCTGCGCTTTGGTGGGGTTTCCTGGCCCTGTTATTCCCGCTTGCGTCTGGAAACGCAGTGCGCGCCACTTCCTTTGTGATTCAGCGGCACGATAATGCAATTGGATATACGAGTCGAGAGTGGGCCCGTTCAGAAACCATCGCGTACTTACGAACGCTCTCAGACGGTCGAACCATATACTCTAATGGAATTGATGCGATCTATTTCTTAACGGGAAGAGATGCTTTGCGTATCCCCGCTAAGTTTGATCCGATTACTGGCAAACACAACGCAGATTTTGAGCGGAATATCAGCGCTTTGCGAATCGAGTTGCTCCAAAATCGCAGTGTGGTCGTGCATTTCGCCAACATACCACGGCGTTGGTATCTTCCATCCAAAGATGAATTGGACAACTACAAATTGCCTGTCCTGATTCAACTTGACGACGGGGTCATTTACGGAATCAGGTAAAGAGTTTGGCCTCTGATCAATCCGACTGTCTCATCTCCAACACGATTGGAGTCTGGAACTTCGTAAATGAATGTGAGGAGAAAGCGCATGAAACGACTTCTTTCATTGACCACCTTGATGCTGACGTTCGCTATCGGACTCCATGCGCAGATCTCTTCGGATGCTGCCGACCTGACTAAGCTGCTCAACGAGTTTCTGGCGGGCGCTTCTCGAAACGACGCCGCCGTGCACGATCGTTTCTGGGCGGAAGACGTGATTTATACCGGCTCGGCCGGAAAACGCCGCGGCAAGGCAGACATCATGCGCGACGTGCGTTCGGCGCCGGTGCCCAAACCAGGAGATCCGACTACCCTTTACAGCGCCGAGGACATTCACATTCAGCAGTATGGAACCTTTGCAATCGTTGCCTTTCGTCTGGTTGCTACGACGCAAAAGACAGGTGCGACCGAGATAGCGAACTACTTGAACAGCGGCACCTTCCTCAAGCGCAATGGCAAGTGGCAGGTTGTGAATTGGCAGTCGACCAGAATGCCGCGTGCGGAAGAAGGAGAAAAAAGAGAGATGGCGGAAGCGAACGCCGCAGAGGCATCTGTCGACCTGCCACCAGAGTTGGCTCGAGTCCTCACGGAATATGAAACGGGCTGGAAGGCCGGCGACGCGGTCGCACTTGCGAGCCTTTTTGCTGAGGATGGGCTTGTGCTTGCAGACGGGCGAGTGCCGGTCAAAGGCAGGGCGGCGATCCAGAAACTGTATACGCGCAGCGGCGCGCCCCTCTCCTTACGCGCATTCGCCTACGCAACTGATGGAGCTGTCGGTTACATCATCGGCGGTTATGGCGCGGAGCGAGGCAAGCCGGACGACGGCAAGTTTACCCTGACGTTGCGCAAGGCCGGAGATGGGCGATGGCTGATCGTGTCGGACATGGATAACTCAAACCGCCGCCGGCAGTGAACACAAGGGTCGGGGTAGCTCAGTTTGATTCCGATAAGCTTGAGTGTTGGCTAACCAGCGGGCAAGCCCGCCTTCTTCCCAACCCTGAGACACCCCAACTAGTTCGGTTAATGCGGCGTTGAGAGCCGTTCGAGGAAGAAGTAAGAGTCAAGTCGGGTAAGCTCAGGGTAGGGAAGGTGGGCTTGCCCTAACGCAGATTCAAAGATCCAAGAGAGGACAACAACGTGAAAATGGGTAAAAGGTTTGCCAGGATGGCAGTTGCTTTGGCGATTGTAATCTTGTCTTCAACACTCACTAACGCACAAACGATCTCAACCGAAGAACAAAGATTAGTTGATTACATCGATGCGCATACGAACGAGGCCATCGCCCTGTTGGAAAAAACAGTCAACATTGAAAGCCCGACGGAGAACGTCGCCGGCGTCAAACAGGTTGGCGCGGTATTCAAGGCCGGGTTTGAATCGCTCGGTTACACCGTTAAGTGGATAAATATGCCTCCGGAGATGAAACGCGCGGGGCATCTCCTGGCCGAAAAGAGCGGAAGCAAAGGCAAACGCGTGCTGCTGCTCGGTCACCTCGATACGGTGCTAAGCGGTGAGAAATTCCGGCGCGAAGGTAACAAGGCTTTCGGCACCGGCTCGTCAGACATGAAGGCAGGCGATGTTGTTTTGTATTTTGCCTTGAAGGCGCTACAGGACACCGGCGCACTCAAAGATGCAAGCATCATCGTGTTGCTGACAGGTGATGAGGAAGATTCAGGAGACCCGGTGGAGGTTAGTCGCGGCGATATGATTTCCGCGGCGAAACGCAGCGATCTGGCCCTGAGTTTTGAAAATGGCGGCAGCAACATCGCCACAGTGGCGCGACGTGGCAGTAGCGATTGGCTCCTCGAAGTTACCGCCAGAACCGGACACTCCTCGCAAATTTTCAAAAGTAGCATGGGCAACGGCGCTATCTTTGAAGCGGCGCGAATTCTCAACCAGTTTTACGAAACTGTACGCGGCGAACAGTATCTGACTTTCAATCCGTCAGTGATCTCTGGCGGAACCGAGGTTGAAGAAAAGGACCAAAACCTCACCACACGAGGAAAGACAAATGTAGTTCCGGCGAAGGTAATTGTGCGTGGAGATTTGCGTTTCATGACCGCGGAACAGAAGGAAGCAGCGCGTGCAAAGATGCGGGGGATCGTCGCCAAAAGTCTGCCTGGCACGTCCGCGAAGATCACTTTTTACGACGGCATTCCCTCGATGCCACCCAGCGCACGTAATTATGAGTTGCTCAAACAGCTTGACGCTGTCAGCCAGGACCTCGGTTTTGGAAAGATTGAAGCCCTGGGCCCGGGCGAAAGAGGAGCCGGCGACGTTGCGTATGTGACACATCTGATTCCGGGCCTTGACGGTCTAGGCGCAACCGGCGGTGGCGCGCACGCCCGCGGCGAGTTTGCCGATCTCGACACTTTACCCAGACAGATCAAACGCGCGGCCGTGTTGATTTATCGATTGACCCGCTGAGCTTGACGACGTTTTTATTACTTGCTACTCGCGGCTCAGGGCACTCTGCGATTTCCTGAAGTGTAGGAGTGGAACGTGCGCGGGATGCCCTTGTCGTCCGAGACGTCCGTGAAACTTACCCCGATGGTCGAGGTACCTCGCTTCACCATGAAGTGAATGTGCCCCGTCATGCTATTCCCGACGCTGCCTACTTTCGCAATCTCATCTCCCCGTCTAACCGTAGCTCCAATAACGAGCAGCCGCGCCGGCACACTTTCTTTCTGAATGTGAAGGTAGGAAGCCACGGTACCGTCGCCATGATCCACCTGAATCTGATTGTTAGTGCCACCCATGCCGTCGTTGGTAACAACAGGCGGTGTTCGAATGGTCCCATCGCGCGCCGCAAGCACAGGCGTGCCGCAGCGACGGCGGAAGTCCCAGGAGAATTTCTGGCCGTTGTGAGCGTTGTTGTGGTTAAGCGAGGAGTTGTTTCCCTGAATCACCCAAGTGCTTTCGCCGCCTGGGAAAGGGAGCTGGTAGATCCGGTCGCTGGCCTGATACTCGCTCTCATTAACGTCACCTCTAAGGATTAGGTAGGGGATGAGCCAGGCAAGAGTCCACACCGAAGCCACCGCTAACGGCATGAAGACAACCCACCACCAACGGTGAAACGTGGCGTACTCGTCGCTTTCCCCCACACACGCGCGCACGATCACCGGCAACAGGAAAAAGGCCAGGAAGCCCAGGATAGTGCCAACCATCCCGCCCCAGTGATAGAGACTCGAAAGCCAGAGTGGCCCGCAGCCTACGAATGCCAGGAAACCGAGGGCGAGACCGGTTACGGCTGACAGGATAATGACAGTCAAAAAGAGTCTGTTCGCCCAGAGCAAAGCCTGGGTAAGACTTCCACCGCCTCTGGCGGCGGCGTTGGCAAGTCGGATCGCGTTGATCGCCAGTCCCGCGAAGACACCCCAGAGGACAATCACCAGCACCGCACTAGCGATCATGTAACCGCTGCCGAGAAACCCGCCGATTGAGCCGCCTATAAGGATCGCCGCGAGGAGCAGGAAGGTAGCAAGCATTGCAAAGAGGATACGACTGAGGGCCACCATGATGAGTCTCCTTTGTAAAAGCTGCCGGAAGCCGAGCGTGAATTTCGATGGCGGGAATCCGAATAGCGAATCAGGTTGAGAGCCCGCCGCCTGGTACGCATACAGCCCGAGATTGAATGAGTGGGCCGACGCGCGCAAATCCTATCGCCGGAAGTATGGTCCGTCAATAGATTGCGAAGCAGAGTAGTGGTTAAGTAACAGCTGCCGGCAATGAATCGTCGAAGATTCAAGAAGAGAAGCAGTAAATACGGAACCGAGCGCGGTAGCGCCGGATGCTGAACTCAATGTCACAATCAGCCACATGTCTTATTGCCAATGTACGGCTCTCGCATCCGGCGCTACCGCGCCCGGTTCTGTAATCGCGTCCACTTATTTTCGAAATCGAGTCTGGCTGGCAAGCTGCCTCAAGCGACGAAGGTCTTTGACCGCCGATGTAGCGATAAGTTGCGACCTCATTCCGCTCGAGTCAACTCTTCTGATAAGCGCGGTCATTACGAGCATCCGGTCGCTTCGCCCAGCGGGTGGCCCCTGGATAACCCAGTCGCTACGGCTATCGGTTCTGATGTTATGCTGAATTAATGCTGATAGATATTTCCCCTTTACGAATCTCGCGCGACTACCGTCTGCTCTTTTTTGGGCAACTGATTTCCGCGTTCGGTTCGGCGATCGGTTTTGTCGTCCTCCCGGTGCAGGTTTATCAATTGACCGGCTCGACATTTCTAGTTGGCCTATTGAGTGCATCGGAATTTGTTCTGATCTTGTTTATGGCATTTGTAGGCGGCGCCTATGCCGATTTTATCGATAAACGAAAAATGCTGCGCCTCACCGAGGCCGGGCACACACTGGTGACCGCCATGCTGGTTTTTAATGCGACGTCAGCTCGCCCGCGGGTGTGGGTCTTGTTTGTGGGCGCCGCGCTGCACGCTGGTCTGGCCGCTTTGCAGCGTCCTTCGTTTGAAGCGATGCTGCAAAAACTTATCCCGCTGGAGCTGATGTCGTCGGTCAGCGCTCTAAACTCTTTGAGGTGGAACATAACCACCATTCTGGGTCCTTCAATAGCGGGAATTATCATGGCGAGATATGGCGCAGCGATAGCCTACTCGATAGATCTGGTGTCGTTCTTTGCCTCGCTGGCGGCAGTGTTTTTGATTCGTGCAGTGCCGGCGCCAACGCAATCTGAAGCGCGCCCGACCTTACAATCCGTCCTTGAAGGGTTGCATTACGCCTGGCGACGCAAGGAAATTCTCGGCACGTATCTGATTGACATGAACGCCATGTTCTTCGGAATGCCGACTTCTCTCTATCCGGCGATGGCCGCAAATTTTGCTGCCGGAACAGTTGGATTTTTCTATGCGGCGCCCTCGGTGGGGGCGCTTGTTGCCACTCTGACTTCCGGTTGGACCAGGAAAGTTAACCGTCACGGTTTGTTTGTCGCGCTGGCGGCCGCGCTCTGGGGCGTCGCTATTATCTTCTTTGGTTTCTCGCAGAATCTTTACCTGGCTCTATTCTGTCTCGCGCTGGCCGGCGGTTTCGATATGATAAGTGGAGTCTTCCGGATGACAATTTGGAGCCAGACGATTCCCCATTACCTGCGTGGACGGCTTGCCGGGTTGGAGATGATCAGCTATACCTCGGGACCCAAACTCGGTGACGCCGAAGCAGGAATTGTTGCCACTCTTTTCAGTGTCAGAACCTCGATCGTGTCGGGCGGAATTCTGTGCGTCGTGGGCACAGCGGTAATTTCTGCTTTGATTCCGGAGTTTATCAGGTACCAGGGTAGCGAAGGCATCAAACAAAAGGACCTCGAAGAAGCAATGCGCGAGGCTGAGACCAAAAATCTGCTTGTCGAATAATCCCCGTCGGTAGCAGACTCTCGAAGGAGAGACTCTATGGAGCTTGCCCTGACCCCGCTGGAATTTGCGCGGCGGACGCGCAAACTATATCCGGAGCGCGAAGCTGTTGTTGATGGCGAGTTACGATTAACTTACGAAAAATTCTTTGCGCGCTGCGATCGCTGGTCAGCCGCCTTGCAAGCGCTGGGTGTGAAGCAAGGCGATCGTGTCACTTACATTGCGCCCAATACTCATGCGCAACTCGAGTCTTTCTACGCTGTTCCTCAGATTGGCGCGATTCTGGTGCCGCTAAACTATCGCCTAACTGCAGACGACTTTCTCTACCTCATCAACCACAGCGGCTCGAAGATTGTTTGCGCACATTCTGACTACCTGGAGGCAATCGATAGTATTCGAGAGCAGTTACCCGCCGTCGAAGCTTTCGTGGCGCTCGAAAGTGTTGAGGCAGATGATCAGGAACGTAAACGGATAGCACCGGAAGGTTGGCTTGATTACGAGAACCTTGTGACGGAAGCTCCTGCGGACTTCAAGCTGCCGGATATTCGGGAGACGGACCTACTAACAATCAATTACACCAGCGGTACTACCTCGAGACCGAAAGGTGTGATGATTACGCATCGCAATGCCTACCTCAACGTGGTGGGCACACTCCTTCATCACCCGATGTCGCTGGCGGATCGTTATCTCTGGACCTTGCCGATGTTTCATGCCAACGGCTGGACGTTTGTGTGGACCGTGACTGCCGCCGGAGCAGCGCACATCTGCCTGCGTAAGGTCGAGCCAGCCCGGATTTTTGAGAAAATCAAAGATGAATCCGTAAGCATGCTTTGCGCAGCCCCAACGGTTTTGATCAGCATCGCCAATGGACCGGAAGAACTAAGATACGAAGCGCGCCGCGGGGTTCGCATTCTAACCGCCGGAGCACCACCAGCCGCCGCAACTATCGAGCGCATCGAAGGCGAACTGGGATGGGTGATCACTCAAGCCTACGGACTCACCGAGACATCTCCCTTTATTACAATCTGTGAACCCAGACCGGAACACGATGGACTTGCCGGCGCTGAAAGGTCTGCAATCAAGGCCTGCCAGGGAGTGGAATTGTTAACCTCAGGCGAATTGCGGATCGTTGATGAAGAGGGTCGCGAAGTTCCACATGATGGCGAGACACAGGGCGAAATTATCGTTCGCGGCAACGTGGTGATGAAAGGTTATTACGAAGATCCCGAGGCAACGGCTGATGCCATGCGCGATGGTTGGTTTCACACGGGCGATGCAGCCGTGGTGCATCCAGACGGGTATGCTGAAATCAGGGATCGCTTGAAAGATGTAATTATCAGCGGCGGCGAAAACATTTCCTCGGTGGAGGTTGAAGGAGTGCTGCTGCGCCACCCGGCGGTGCAGGAGGTCGCAATTGTAGGCTTGCCTCACGAGCGCTGGGGTGAGGCGCCGCAGGCTTTTGTCGTTTTGAAAGCAGGAGCGACGGCGACCGAGACAGAGTTGCGAGAGTTTGCGCGCGCCAATCTCGCGCATTTTAAAGCGCCGCAAGGTGTGACGTTTCTTCGGGAGTTGCCGAAGACTGCAACGGGCAAAGTTCAGAAGTATTTACTCCGTGGCAGGTCGGCGATCTCGAGGCAGTAAGACGCCACAACCGTGGCGTTGCCGATGGATGTGTTCAAGCAGCGCAGCACCGCCTGGATTGAGCAATTTGAGCGCTGAGGGATAGGAGAGTCAACATTTGAAACGAGTGGCCAAACAAGCAAGAGTCGATAACGGCGAGAAACATCTGGAACGCGTGCGAAAAATTTGCATGGCGCTGCCTGAAACGATGGAAAAGCTTTCGCACGGCGAGCCTACCTTTTTTGTCCGCAAGAAGGTTTTTGCAATGTTCTCCAACAATCATCACAACGACGGGCACGTTGCGGTGCTGCTGCCCGCGGCGATTGGAGTGCAGGCTGCATTGATCAAGGCCAATCCGAAGAAGTTTTACAGACCGGCTTATGTTGGCGTGCGCGGCTGGATTGGTGTTGAGCTTGATCAGGTCGACGACAAAGAGCTGGCGCTTCATGTGCGCGAAGGCTGGCGGTTGATTGCGCCGGAAAAGTTGCACGCCCTGTTGAGGTGATCACAAATGAGAAACAGGAGCGGGGGCAAGCCCGCCTTCCTGACCCTGAGCTGACCACTGTCGATTCTTCTCTTCATTCCTTGAAAGGCTTTCAAGCTGAGATTGGCCAGCTGGATCCGAAGTCTCAGGGTCAGGAAGGTGGGCTTGCCCCCGCTCGTTCTACCAGGGACAATCTGACTATGAAAAGGTTGCCGAAGCTTCTGTTGCTTATAGTGGTGGTGGGCGCAGTTGCGTTAACCGTCTTTTGGTTTGTGCGGCCGGCGGACGTTTCTTTTGACAATGTTCGCGCCAGCGTTCCCAATTCAGATTACAGCCACTTCGCTGACGTCGAAGGCGTTCGCCTTCATTATCAGGACAAAGGCGTGGGAATGCCGCTCGTCTTGCTGCACGGCTACACATCTTCAACCTACTCGTGGAAGGACGTGTTTGAGCCGTTGTCGCAAAAGTTTCGCGTGATCGCCATCGATCTAAAAGGTTTCGGCTTTTCCGGAAAACCGGATGGCGATTACACGAGGCGCGCCCAGGCCATGCTGGTTGCGCGCTTGCTCGATTATTTGAAAATAGAAAGGGCGTGGGTCTGTGGGAATTCGATGGGCGGTGAAATCGCGCTCAACTTCACATTGCAAAACCCGCAGCGAGTGGCCGGGCTGATTCTTATCGACAGCGCCGGGGTAGAAGTTAACGGCGCTAAATCACTGGCGCCCAGGTACCTGCTCATTCCTGGTGTGGGTCGTCTGTTAACTGCTCTGGCTTTGACGTCAGACAAACTCGTGCGCGAGGGTTTGGAGAAGAGTTTTTACGATCGCACGAAAGTCAGCAACGAGCGCGTGGCGAATTATTATCGCCCATTGCAAACTCGCGGCGGGCAATTGGCTGCTATGCGCGCGCGCACGCAAGCAGATCTGTTTCCTATTGAGCAGGACTTGAACCGGATCACTGTGCCGACATTGATCATTTGGGGCGCCCAGGATCAGCTAATTCCGCTGGCGGCCGGCAGCAAAATGAGTTCCCTTATCAAAGACTCAACGCTGGTGACCTTTGATAATTGCGGCCATCTGCCGCAGGAAGAAATGCCCGCACGAGTCGTTGACGAAATAACGAGATTCATTACCATGCCGCGGATTAATGCGGGTTAAACGAATCTTAAAAGCAGAACCGCAAATTCGGCGTCAACTCCTTGGAGTGCGCCGGCCTGGCGGCGCTTTGGTCTGATGTGAAGATGTCGAACCTTTTGTGGTTGAAAGGTTGGTTAA
>DASXSC010000062.1:0-8780 GCA_036506215.1 Pyrinomonadaceae bacterium
GTTGGTTTGCTGCGCTGCAATCAACGTTCACCGTGGGCGTAAGACCTTCGCTAGCGGGTACTGGTTCAATTTGGTAAGTAAGAGCAGCACGCAGTGAATGGTCCAAGATTCAAGAAGGGACACAGTCAATACAGAACCGAGCGCGGACCGGGGTGGTGGATGCGCCGGATGCTATAGTCAACTTCAGTATTAAGCCTATTGGTTAGGCCTATTGCCAAAGTAGACTATAGCATCCGGCGCTACCGCGCGCGGTTCTGTAATGGCGTCGCTTGTTTCCGCAGTTGGACCCTGGCATCCGATCTTCGGTCGCCGCTCTGTGATAGCGCAATCCTTCCCGCCAACTCCAATCTCCACCACTACCCTCTTATCGAGTAGTGATGCAGTTTCAATTTTAATCAGTCCTATTTTCGTTTGCCGCTTCGCTATACGTTGCGCGACTTGGAACGACTGGAGAGCTTCATCAGAACCGGAAGCGGTAGCGACCGGCAGAATGCTCAACTAGAGCCTCAAAACGGGAGTCGTAGCTACCTGTGGCTTGCTATCTACAATGCCCGACAGCAATCGAGTGAATTCTTTAAGTTGAGTGTCTGGCCGGTCGCTACCGCTCCCGGTTCTGATGTAACGCTACGTAATAGCATCCTGCCGATGAAACTGCACCACTACCCTCTTATCGCTCCGGCTTGTTCTCTCCGCGCGGGTTCGCTAGACTCACCGTTCTCGTACAAGTCCACCACCATCTGAGGCCCAGACCTTTTTCATATGGAAATCCTGGAACGAATTCGCCAGCGCGCGGCCGCCAAACCACAACAAATTGTCTTGCCCGAGGGGAACGATCCGCGCACGGTGATTGCGGCGGCCATCTGCGCGCGAAATCGCCTGGCGCGGATCACACTGCTGGGAGACGAAGCCACGATTCGCGAAACGGCGCAACGCGAAAGCGCTGATCTCGGAGGTGTTGACGTGGTGGACCACCGGCGTGCTCCGGACTTCGAAAAGATGACGGCGCTTTTTCACGAGATGCGTCGCGCGAAAGGTTTAATGGCCGACGAAGCCCGCACACTATTGGCCGACCCGCTCTATTACGGCAACCTCATGGTTCGCCTTGGAAAGGCAGATGGCTCAGTAGCCGGAGCAACCAACACTACTTCACACACCGTGCGCGCGGCGCTCCTCTGCATTGGCGTCCGACCCGGATTCAAACTCGTGTCGAGTTTCTTTCTGATGGCTTTGCGTGACAGCACCCTCGGCGAAAATGGCGCCCTGATCTTCGCGGACTGTGGCGTAGTCATCCAACCATCTGCGGCCGAGCTAGCGGAGATTGCGATTGCATCCGCTGATTCCTGGCGGGCGCTGCTGGGGACTACCCCGCGCGTCGCCATGCTATCGTTCTCAACGAAAGGCAGCGCGAAGCATAAACTGGTCGACAAAGTGGTAGAGGCAACCAGAACCATCAAAGCGAGGTCGCCCCAACTCGACATTGACGGCGAGTTGCAGGCGGACGCCGCCCTCGTCACTGCTATTGCGCAGTCGAAGGCCCCGGGATCGGCCGTGGCGGGCCGGGCAAATGTCCTGATTTTCCCCGATCTTCAATCAGGCAATATTGCTTATAAACTCACCGAAAGACTGGCCGGTGCAACCGCGATCGGACCGGTTCTCCAGGGTCTCGATAAGCCGGCCAACGATCTTTCGCGCGGGTGCAAGGTGGAAGACATCGTCGATGCTGTGGCTATTACGGCCGTGCAATCGCAGGCGCGACAGGCTGCTGGTTGAGTACCGCACAGTTCAAACCTGAACTTGAGCCCTTCGAAAGGAACGGCCAAAGTTGAGCATCTAAAACCTAAGTCTTAGGCAACTCTAAACCGCTCTTTGTAGCATCCAACCTCGGCAAATTCCCGTCCCGAGAGGCAGATCAATCGTTGTCATATAGATATTTGAGACTCGTCTTGTTAAGCCTAATGCTGGCGATAACCGCTTCGGTTCACGGCCAGCAGAAAAAACCAGGACCACTTCCCTCGCCCACACCAAACCCGCTGGACGACCGCGTCGAGGTTTTTACCGAAGAGGTGCGCCTGCCGGTGGTAGCCATGGATCAGTTTGGTCACTACGATCCGACGGTTGTGCCCGATGACATTCTTGTCCTTGAGGACGGCATCGCCCAACAAATCAAAAGCGTTCGTCACATACCAGCTAATGTTTTGCTGGTGCTTGATACTGGCGGTGAATTGAGCGGGCTCGGGGGACTGTCAAAGCAAACCAACCTGACTCGGGAAGTTGCGATTCAGTTCCTGAACCGACTGCGAGATGATACCTGGGTTGAAGTTATGCAGTTTAATAACTCGGTGGAGTTACTTCAGAACTGGACACGCGATCGCTCGACTACCTTCAAGGTTTTGAAAACAAAACTCTCGTCCGGTAAGCGAGCTCGCTTCGCGGAGGCGCTCGTAGCGGCCGCTCAACAATTGAAAGATCGGCCTGAGGGTAGCCGGCATGTGGTTTTCGTTACCGACGGCGTCGATACGCCTGGTGGGAAAATCGATCGGTCACAGGCGATCAAACAACTGGCAGCGGTTCGGGCCACAATACACATCATCAGTTACACGGAATTTGTTAGGCAGGAAAAACCAAAGACGCCAGGACCTGACAAAATACGACAAGTTCCTCCGTCTCACGATCCAATTGCCAGCAATGATCCTACCCTACCACCGGGAACAACCCGCAATCCTGCATATGTGCTGCACAGCATCACTTTCGATCCGGCTATGCGTCGTCAACGAAAAGCTTATGAGGCCGAGATCAGGAAGAGCCAACAAGTTCTCACAGAGATGGCTGAAGAAACAGGCGGACAAATCTTTCTGCCGAAAACGAGCGATGAGATGGTTGAGCAGGCGCGCGAAGCTGCGCGCGAGGTTGGCGCAGAATATGTGGTGACCTACCGGCCGAAGCGGCCATTAGCATCTGCTAACAAGGGCGAGTATCGGCAGATCGAAGTAGCGTCGCGGAGGGTTGGATTAAGTTTACGTTCCAGACGAGGTTATGTAGTGCCTGTGCAGCCTGACGGGAAAAAATGAGGGGAGCTTTTCAGGTACGATCGCAGAGCAGGAAGAACTAATTGGCGATACTCTCAAGATGCGGCTCGAGCATTTCAACCAGGCGGCGCAATCCGAGTTCGTCTTCCTCCCGCATCAAAGACTGATCGCGCAGATCGTCCCAATCCTGCCGCGGCACTCTGTGAAAAGCCTTAACAACTTTTGGATCAAACTGTTTCCCGGCCCAGGCATCAAGCTCATCTGCAGCCGCCTGGTAGGACTTGCCTTTACGATACACACGATTGCTGGTGATCGCATCAAAGGCATCGGCTACGGAAAATATGCGCGCGCAAACGTCAATCTCTTCGCCGCGCAGGCCGAGAGGATAACCTGACCCATCCCACTTCTCATGATGCTGTGCCACTACGCGGGCCGCACCCTCAAGAAACTCAATACCGCACAATATTTGTTGCCCATGCAGGGGATGCTGGCGCATGAACACCCATTCCTCTGGCGTTAACTTGGCCGGCTTGCGCAAAATCAGATCGGGTACGCCAATCTTTCCGATGTCGTGAAGCAGGGATCCAAACTCAAGTGACTTGGTTCGCTCGCTATCCAGGCCATACTCTCTACCGAGTCGCATGCTATAGCTAACCACGCGCTCCGAATGCCCATGTGTCTCCAGGTCTCGGGTTTCGAGTGCAGCGGTAAGCGCTTTGAGCGTCGATCGATAAGCCTCTTCCAATGAATTCAGGGCCTGATCGAGTTCGGCGGTGCGCTGCTCAACCAACTCTTCGAGGTGATCTTCATAACGTTGCTTGGCAACTATCAAGTCCTGATGTTCCAGAGCACGCTTCACAACGGCTTCTACCTGCCTCAGATCAAAGGGCTTCATTACGTAATCGAAGGCTCCAAGGCGAAGAGCATCGATCGCGCTCTCCACGGTCTGCATGCCGCTGATCATGACCACCACCGTATTTGGCGAACTTCTCTTCACATGCGGAATCATGTCCAGACCGCTCATACCGGGCATCGTGATGTCACTGACTACGAGTTCGTAATCGTTCCCGGCTAGTAACCCGAGCGCTTCTTCAGCGGCGGCCGCAGTGGTGCATTCGTATTTGCCCTCGAAGAGATCGGACAGGATCGCAGTGATCTCAGTCTCGTCATCAACGATAAGAATCCTTGATCGCACGTCACCTGACATTCTCTCGACTCCTAATTTCCGGGATATCCTGAACGGTCCGTTACCGGGTAGAACTTGCGAGGGGTTGCTGAGGGCTGGTGGCTGGTTCAGAATTCGTTCCGCCCTCAGGGAACACCTTAGATTCTACAGATTTTGCTGCGCCGTGGCAAACACGTTTTTACAAACGCGTAACTGACTGATTAACTATAATTTAACCACGCATTTCGGTTGTGCTGGAGAACTTGCATGCGCGTCTCCTGAGGAGTCTCGCTAGGAGTTGCACTCGCAAGATTCTATGGTAGCTCAGTACCGAGCACGTGGCCGGCGCTTACGAATTCCATAAGTGTAAACTGCCGCACCGCCACCACCCGCCAACGCTCCGATTGCCGCACCCTTCTTGCCACCGGCAACGCCCCCGATAAGAGCTCCCGCGCCGACACCGCCAGCCGTGGTCAATTTGTCCCGATGTTTCTGCCAGAAGCTTCTCCCATGGCGGTGACCGTCCCCCACACAGGCGTAATGCGTATGCCAGGTGTCACCGTGCCTGTGCCGTATTCTGCCGCAGGTTCTGGCCGAGACGGAAACAGACGACAGCACCATAAATGTTAATACGAGCAGCATTGAAAGCGTTCTTCTCATTGTTGTTCCTTTCGACGTCAGCTTCGTAACGGGAGAGATATTTTTCGGAGGGGGGCATGGAAATTATATTCAAGCGTAGAGGTCCTTGTCGAGCCGAAGACCTACAATCCGACAAGTCGAGGACAATCTGCGGAGACTAGCTGCTACCGGTTGGACAATAAAGACGAAAGATGGTGCCGGAGGTCGGACTCGAACCGACATGAGTTTGACCTCGCCAGATTTTGAGTCTGGTGCGTATACCAATTTCGCCACTCCGGCATTGCGAGGAAGAGATAATAAGGCGAGTTCTTCGGGAATGGCAACCAGCAGAAAAACTGCAGTAGCCGGGGAACCCGATCTTCAGTGCTCAGTCAAGGCAGCACATTCGTCTTCAGTTTTTGCGCTTCCCTACTTGGCAACAATCGATATCGACTTGCTTTCAGCCGTTTGCTCGCCATTAGCTGAGTCAGACTGGTACCCCTTGTAGTCGAAGTGGTAGTAGTAATAATCACTCGCGCGCACCTCGGCCCTGTTGAGCACTACGCCGATAATCTTGGCCCCAATCTCATTAAGCGTCTGTCGCGAGCGCTTCACTACTTGCCGCGAAGTCTTGCCTCCGTGCACTACCAATATAACTCCATCGACGAGTGACGCGATTAGAACGCCGTCGGTGAAAGACGCGATCGGCGGAGAATCAATAACGATATGAGTAAAGGTTTTACCGGCGATGTCGAGCAAACGCTTCATCTGGGAAGAGCCAAGCAATTCCGCGGGGTTTGGCGGAATAGCTCCCGAGCTAAGCAGATAAATGTTTGACTCCTTATATTGATTGATCTTCGCCAGAATCTCCGCTTCCGTAATCTCGCTGGACAGGATTGCGCTCAACCCCCCGTCATTACCTAAACCAAAGACGTGATGTAATCGCGGCCGGCGCATATCGGCATCGATAATAAGGACCCT
Organism: Pyrinomonadaceae bacterium; assembly: GCA_036506215.1. Taxonomy (GTDB): domain Bacteria; phylum Acidobacteriota; class Blastocatellia; order Pyrinomonadales; family Pyrinomonadaceae; genus PSRF01. Next base: position 5,791 of record DASXSC010000062.1, read on the forward strand.
GGCCCCAGTTTGGGCCAACACGGTGGCAGTGTTTACCGCCGTGGTTGTCTTGCCCTCCGCCGGCACGCTTGAAGTCACGAGCAAAGTTTTGGGCGACCTTCCCGCCGTCGATAAAAGTATGGAGGTCCGCAAGTGCTTGTAGGCCTCCGCCAGCGCTGTTGGTCCTTTTGCATTTATCAACAGTTCCGGCCCACCACCATTTCCGTTTCGTTGCAGTGCCCGGCTGATCGGAAAAAAGCGCTGCGTTGTCTTGCCGGCTATCGGAATAATTGCCAATGACGGCAAGCGCAGTCCGCTTTCGATGTCGCTGGGATTCTTAACTGTATCGTCGAGGTATTCCAGAAAAAGCGACAGGGCAACGCCAAATGCCAGCGCCAGGGCCAGCGCCAGAAATACGCCTTGCATGCGCCGCGGGCCGACTGGCCCCTTGGGGACCGCGGCATAGTCCACGACATGAATATTGTTCGGCGTACCGGCCATAGTCACATCATTCTCTTTTGAACGCTGCATTAAACCTTCGAGCAAACCCTTATTGGTTTCAATCTCCTGCTTGAGGATGTTGTAGTTGATGGCTGCCTGATTCTGAGCGACTGTTTCGGCACGCTGTTTGTTGAACGAGTCCCGCAACGCTTTCTCGCGATCCACCGCCTTGCGATAATTAGTTTCCAGATTGACGGTAATAACCTTTTTCGCGCCGCCTCTGGTTTCCTCCAACTGTTTCTCAAGAGTCGCGATTTGTTGATTCGCGTCCTTGAGTTCGGGAGATTCGTCCGTGTCAGTCAACATCAACTGCGCGCGCTTTTGTTTTAATTCCGTAAGTTTGGTTTTGAGTTCAGCAATCGACTTATCGGTGACTTCGGCATTTGCTTCTGCCGCTCCGGGCAGAAGACTGGACCGATAAGCGGCCTCTGCAAGATTCCGTTCGTTTTCGGCCTCGAGGAGTACTCGGTTCAAACCAGTCAGCCTTTCGACGACCGTGTTTTGACTGGCATCAAGCGAGATAATCTCATGGCTCTGCGCGTAGTTCACTAATTGCTCTTCGCCAGTACGTATCTGTGATTGGAGTTCGGCAATTCGCTTCTGGAGATAGGTGCCGGCGATACTGTTTGTTTTCGTCTTCACCTCCAGATTCCAAAGCGCGAAGGCGTCGGCCGTGGCGTTGACGACTTTGGTGGCCACGGTAGGATCGGTGTGGCTTGCGCGAATATCGATCAGCCGCGTTTTCTTAACCTGTTCCACATCCAACATACCCTGCAGCGAGTCCACGTAGGGTGCCAGTCGCTCAATTTCTGCCGGATCGTCTGCGGGCGTGGCGCTTCCTAAAGTTGGATTACTGTTGCTCGTTAATGGCAGGCTCTGGAGACGGGTGGGCTCTTTTTCCCTGGGCCCAAAACCAAGCATGCGAATAAGCATTTGCCACGTCGAACGATTTTCGACGCGTGGATTGAGGAAGTTTCGGTTGTGTTCGAGATCGAGATTCCGGGCGACGCGTCGCAGCAGCGTCGGGCTCGAGACGATCTGGACCTGGGTATTGAAGTACTCCGGATCCAAGTATGAATTATCAGCGTAGTAGTATCCGCTCTTTGAAGCCCCGAGCGCAGGGTTGAGGCTTTCAGTATCTACTTGCACCCGAGCGCGCGCTTGATAGATGTCCGGCTGGCGGGCCTGTTTGAGCGCTGCGATACTGGAAATGATGATGGCCAAGCCAATGATCAGCCATAAACGCTTGCGGATTGTGCGCCAGTAGTCACGCAAATGGATCTCACCCTCGGGCGCAGCCTCTTCACCATAGGCAACAATCGGCGGTGTCACGTAGCCATTCCGCTGCGATTCATTGCCTTGCTCAAGCGCTGAACTCTTCAAGATGATATCGAGAGCTTTGGCTAAATCAGACGGTTCTTTCATAGGAGGCGATCTACTTCGATATTGCTGGCGGGGCCGGGGAAGGTTACTGGGCTTGCCGAGCTCCCACGTGCGAGCCTTATGATTATGTCCTGAGCCGAAAAAGGAAACTACCGATCAGGGTGTCGGAATGGGGGAAGTTAACATGTCCTCGGGTAAAGAGCCAAGCGCAAAGAGCGAGTCCTTCTCCTCGACCCCTGCTGCCACTCCCGGTTCTGACAAGCCCGCAGTTATCAACCTCCAAGACACTTCTTGGGCGAACCGGTGCAAACTCCGGAGCAGCACTCCGCTGGAGCGGTGCAGCTTGAGTTATTGTGCTTGCACGTGCCCGCTTGCGCCGGCGTGGGCGCGGTAATCGAAACCACGATCGGTAATGCGATCGCAGCGCCGAGGCCTATGCGCCTGACGGCTTCGCGCCTGGACATAGCCATTCCCGTCAGGTTTGGCGGCCACTGGGTCTTATTTCGATTGCTCGTCTGATCTAAATCGGCAGGTTCTTCCAATAAATGCGAGCGGCGCAACTCAGCCAACCCCAACCAAACAACACGTTCATCGACCGCGACGCCGTACTCCTTCCCAAGTGAGACGGCAATCTCGGTTGGAGAAATCTGGCCGTCGCAGCGTTTCCAAATCGCCGCTGCCGATTCATTCAGGCAGTGTGCTTTGTCGCGAGTGCGATCGTAGACAAGCAGCTCACCTTCAACCTCTTTGCTGACGATTCCTTCCCAGCGTGCCTTTGGAAGAAATTGCAGTGACGAAATTTTCATGTGACTCCTGTAATGCGCCTCCCAGTTTCGGAAGCCGCTAGTGTTTTCTGAAGGTTTGAAGAGTGCGTGCGACTTTGTCCAAATTAAGACCTGAAGTTACCTCTGCTGCCGGTCATCGCATCCGCATGGTTGGATCGCCGAGCAGCATCCAGGTGCGGCGCACGTCGAGATCAGAGATGGCGGCTTTGGCGTTCCGGGTCGCCTCGCCCAAACGCAGCGGCTGGGTGCCAAACAATTGCCGGTACAATTCCAGGTCCATGACAAACTGCGGCTGCGCCTCGGTGAATCCGGACGAGGCCCACACCGCCACCGCGCCCCCGT
>DASXSC010000063.1:0-36255 GCA_036506215.1 Pyrinomonadaceae bacterium
TCAATGCTTTTTACGGTAAGAACGATATGGTCGAGCCGCTCTATATTCATTTGAATGCATCACTGGACAACGTCTTTGGTATTCTGGAATAGGCTATTGATTTCTTTATAACTCATGGCATCCTGAGTAAAACTCGAGTAGGTACCTCGATCGACCAATTCGAGACCGATTCGACGCGCCAGGGTTGCACACGCTCGCGCCGGGCCTGAGCCGACGCTGACGCGCGCGACACCTAGTCTTTCCAAGACTCCGACAGGACCTGAGTTCGCATGTTGGTTAATTATGGTAGCTGTGCGTTCTAATCGTTCGGCGGAACTCGAAGACGTGTTTTCAATTTGTTCATTCGTTGTAAGTTCCAGATGCATGACGATTGCGGAAGCCGGACACGCTTCCTGAAATTCGAGGGACTCTCGGACTGCATTCGGCGCGTCTGCCCGATTGATAATGCGAAAGCCGAATCGTCGGAAGAAGTTCGCGGCTGTGGTGGTCAATAGCACGACTTTTTCTACGCCTCCGGCTCGCAGCCTGTCGAGCATACGGCGCACGATTTCCTGACCCAATCCGGTATTGCGCTCGCGTTCATCGACGGCTACCGATCTCAGCAGCGCCACCGAACCATATTGCTCGACGCCGGCGCATCCCGCGAGAGAACCTTGACGAAATGCGAGCAAGAAGCTGGTCACGTGGTTTTCGACTCCTGCCAGGGGCAGGTCTGCCTGCGATAAGAGTTTGATAATCTGCGGTAGATCATCCGGAACCGCAGGCCGAAATTCACTTCGCAACACTTCATTCTCCATAGTTTCTCGTTTAGGCTAAACGAGAAGTGGCACTTGCGTAAGACCCAATCCATGATTTATCTCTAGAACCAATTTCTCGGACGGAAAAGAGTGGATTTCGGTATGAAAGAAAGTACTTTGTCGGTTCCCTTCAGGATTCTGACATTGAACAGCAGAGGAGCAACTCCGCTTTACAAGCAGCTCTACGACGAATTACGTCGCGCAATACTGAGCGGGCGACTAAAGGCCGGCACCCGTTTGCCCGCGACACGTGAGCTAGCCGAGGAGTTGCGCCTGTCCAGAAACACCGTGCTCGGCGCTTATCAGCAACTCTTGGCTGAAGGTTATCTGGAAGGAGTCGGCGGATCTGGAACATTCGTCGCGCGGACACTGCCAGAAGAAATGTTGCACGTCCGCGCCACTAGCTCGCAGCCGACAACCCAAAATTCTAAGAGTATGCCGCTATCGAAACGTGGCCAGAAGCTGATGGAAGCAAGCCCTAACCTCGGCGACCGTGTATTCGGAAAACCGAGGCCGTTCCGTTGCGCCACTCCTGACTATTCGTCTTTCCCATTTGAAATCTGGACGCGACTACTCGCGAAGCATAGCCGGAACCCTTCGCCGGATCTCTTGGGTTACACGTACCCAGCAGGGTATGGGCGACTGCGCGAGGTGATTGCCGCTTATTTGAGATCAGCCCGAGGAGTCAAGTGCGAAGCCGAGCAGGTGATCATTGTTCCAGGTTCACAGGTTGCCTTTGACATCGCGAGCCAGATGTTGCTGGACTCGGGTGACACCGTTCTGATCGAAGACCCTGGCTATTTCGGCGCACGTGGAGTTTTCGCGCGGGCAGGTCTACATCTCGCGCCCGTGCCGGTCGACGCGGAAGGCATAGATATCAAGGCGATTAGAGAAAATCGAGACAACGCACGACTGGTGTATGTCACGCCTTCTTTTCAATTTCCTCTCGGGGTAACTATGAGTCTTTCGCGACGGTTGGAGTTACTTGATTGGGCGCAGCAATCGAAGGCCTGGATCATCGAGGATGATTGCGATGGTGAATATCGCTATACCGGACGACCGATTCCGTCATTGCAAGGGCTGGACGGAGGGCAGCGCGTGATCTATACGGGCACGTTCAGCAAGGTGTTGTTTCCATCCTTGCGTATTGGCTATCTGGTCGCACCGCGCGACCTGGTTGATTCTTTCGTCAGCGGGCGTGTTATGACTGATCTTCACTCATCGACGATTCCACAAGCCGCCCTGGCGGACTTCATCGAAGAAGGACATTTTGCCCGCCATTTGCGTCGAATGCGAAAGCAATATGCGGAAAGGCAAGAGTGTTTCGTCACTGCAGCTAAAACCGAACTCTCAGGATTGCTGGAGATCGAAGAGCGCGAGGCTGGTATGCATCTAATCGGCTGGCTGCCGCCCTCAGTTGATGATCAGGTAGCGGCAGAGGCTACAAAGGAACACAATCTAATAACGCTTCCGCTCTCAGCGTTCAGTCTGAAACGCCTCGCGAGTGGCGGGCTGGTGCTCGGATACACTGCATTCAATGAGCGACAGATACGCGCGGGAGTGCGGAGCTTGAAGGTCGCGCTTTCCACCAACGGCTAGACTTGCTCGGCACGCTTAATGGATCTCCCCAATTTAGACCGCCATACCCTTTGGAACCGCGATTTCAAGTTCCCGGATGTATTTCTATATAACCCAAGGGAACTTTGTCGAGATTTTGCGAGGATCATATCGATTCTGCTGTTTCATATAGCGCATGAGCGCTTCTGTTCGACCGACCTGCTGTTTTTGTTGGGTTTTTGCGAGTGGTAAGGCAGGTGCGAAACCGATGATATGGTTTGGGACCGAGAGGTCGGAGGTTCGAATCCTCTCGCCCGGACCATCGTAAACTCAAAGGTCCCTCGCCTGAAGGTGTAACGTTTAGCCCATCTGCCGCATTCCCCTTCCGGAATCGATCTTCGCAAACCAAACAGCCTACTTTTTCGAAAAAAACCGCCAGAAATCGAGATTTTATCGAGACTTTGCTCCTTGAGTGTGATATACGGATGTTTGAAAAGCTTTTCAATTAAGTCTCATCGGAGGTGTCACACCAGATTATGGCGACCAAAGCCGCGACAGGCAGAAAGCGCATGACTCAGTCGGAGGTTTTTAATCATTTTGCCGAAAAGACGGGAATGAAACGCGGGCAGGTTAAAGAATTCTTCGACGAACTGTATAACCTCGCTTCAAGCGAAGTTAAGAGTAACGGAGAATTCGTACTTCCCGGCTTCGGAAAACTTGTGAAGTCCGAAAGGAAAGCCCGCGAGGGAAGAAATCCCGCGACTGGCGAAACAATCCAAATCCCGGCTAAAACGACCCTAAAATTCCGCGTTGGCAAAGGTATGAAAGATTCGGTTTTACCGAAGAAATAATGTAAACAGGTTCTCGGGTTCTCGATAATGTTTAAGGCGCCACCCGGACGTCCTCTTTGAGTGGACACTGGGCGGCGCTTACGTTTTTGGCCACAAAATGAGGTTGTTTGATCATCCTAAAGGCTCATAACACTGCCCTTAGGATCAAACCCAATCAATTTTGTCACGCAACTCGGAGTCGACTGGGGAAAACACTAGCATTTCCAGCGACGCTCGGGTATAATCTTCCGTTTTGCTGACCCACTAAATGATAGCTATCAGAGCCTGCGCATTTCCGGGGGACGGAAATTGTTCCAAAATGCAACGGATCTGCATCCTCAGGGCGACCTGAGGCATCTAAGATTTGCACTAAAAATGGCCGCTATATGCGGTCCTGGAGGATAAAAGGTAACCGTGACTTTCGATAGACATTTACCACTGGACGAGCGGATTCTGAGAATTGACCACATTCAGGCGAGGCGTTATTCAAAATTGGGTGGCGTCGCTTTGGAGATTGCCACACAGGGTATTCTCCGTCACTTGCGCGCGTGTGATCGAATGGATGTTAATCCTGATACTTCGGCTGTTCGGGAAATAATCGACGACGCCTTAAACGGTCGTCGAGTTTTTGCCGAAACTGGGGAACAGGAACAAACTCAAGCAGCATAGTAAGGCTTTGTCAACTCATCCCTAAAGAGATCGCCCTGTGGGGCGGTCTCTTTATTTTTCCTAAACGAAGTCCTACAAGTTGACCGTCAGAGCCTTCTACATGCTAACATCCCCGCTCCAGGCATGTGCCCCTGTAGCTCAGCGGATAGAGCATCTGCCTTGTTGGAGCCTTAATGAGGAATTGTATTAGAGAAAAACTCATTAAGTGGACGGCCCCATATGCGGGGACGCCCTTAGAGCCTCTGGTACTCAAGTCGACTTGAGTAACAATCCATGAGGATTGGGTAATCCGCAGGAAACCTTCCCAAGTCAATGACAAGGTGAGGGGCTCCTCAGAGACTATACGGGCCGGGACTGCGATGTCCAAGATATAGTCCAGCCAGCAAACCTGTGCGAACAGGCCGTCAGGGAAAGCCTGATGCTGGATGCTAAGCAGAGGGCCGCAGGTTCGAGTCCTGCCGGGGGCATACCTTCGCTCATTTGAAAACTACTACATGGCGGCTATAGTTCAGTTGGTTAGAACGCTAGATTGTGGATCTAGAGGTCGTGGGTTCGAGCCCCACTAGCCGCCCCAGCCTCAACCCAATGCACTTATACAAAGAAGAGTATGGCCGTGGAGATCCAATACTCTGTCTCCACGGATTGGGCGCCAGCATGTTTAGCTGGCGGCACTTCATCGCACCTTTTTCGCAGAACTACAAGCTAATTTTGGTGGACTCTAAAGGCTGCGGAAAATCGCCTAAACCCTACGACAGTCATTACTCCATCGAAGAACACACTGACAATGTCTACAAAATTGTCCTGGAAGAGGATTTGACCAACCTGACCCTGGTTGGGAATTCTCTTGGTGGCGCGATCGCTCTTCTTCTCGCGATCAAACTCCACGAACAAGAACCAACTCGGCTGTCGCGATTAGTCTTAATCGATAGTGCTGGCGATCCGAAATACTTGCCTGCCCACCTCAAGCTCGTTAGGTCGATTCTGGGTCCGCTGGTTATTCACCTATCACCGAGCAAGTTAGCCGCGAAGATTGTTTTGAGAATGTGCTACTACGATAGGCGGAAGATAACCAGCGAAGACGTTGCGGCTTACGCGCAGCCGATAGCGAGCCCAGGAGGACGGCACGCGCTATTGCAAACTTCGCGGCAATGTATCCCGCCGAATGCTGACAAGCTATTAGCTAAAGTGAAAGCCATAACGGTTCCGACTTTCATCTTGTGGGGACGAGAGGATGGAATTGTTCCTTTGAAAGTTGGAGAGTTGTTGCACGAGGCGCTTCCCAATTCGACATTGGAAGTAATCGAGCACTGTGGACACATCCCTCAGGAAGAAAAACCGGACGAAACTATTGCCCGCATCTCCAGGTTTCTCGCCGCGACCTCCAGGTGCTGACAAGAGAATGCCCGGCATCTATTCACTGCCTAGTAGGCTATGATCTATTCCTTCTCTCGATTCAGATATCGCACCTAAATCTTCGCGAGTATCTTCTTCCATCTGATCCATGCTTCGTCGCGGGCGTTCTTGTTGGCCTTGTAAGCAGTCAGTGACTTTTGGTAGCTATCGAGTGCGAGCTTGTCAGCGTCGGCGTCGCCTTTCGCAACTGGAGCAACTGGTTCTGGGCTATCGCCCGCGCGCATGAAGCCATGGCCCGCTCCGTCGTAAGTTACCGGGTCATAGTTTTTCTTCAGCTCCTTCATCGCCTCGATGGTTGCCGGCAATGTGGCATTGATACGCGCATCGTTTCCTGCATAGAACCCATAAACCGGGGCGCTAATCCGTGCTACTGCTACCTTGTCGACTGGTAGCGCTGGTGGTTGACCAGTTAAGGGGGCTGTGCCGTAGAAAACAAAGGCGGCCTTCAACTTGTCGTTATCAGTGGCATAACGAAAGGATTGGCCGCCACCCCAACAGAAGCCGACTGTCGCAACTTTTCCATTTGCTGCCGGCAATTTTGAAATGTAGTCAGCGACAGCGTTCAAGTCTGCCGTGATCTGGTTAGGCGGCAAATCACGAATAGCCACGCCAATCGCAGTGCTCCCACCTGTAGCGACGTCAGTCGTTCCACCACCGTTCGGGCCCATCCCAGAAAGCAGATCGGGTGCGATGGCAACGTAGCCTGCCTCAGCTAGCTGGTCCGTCAAGCTCTGTACCCAGTCGCTCATGCCAAAGATTTCATGAATCACGACCACCGCCGTCGCCTTAGTTTTCACTTCGGGATAGACAACGAACGCGCTCACTGTGCGCTCAACATTACCGCCGGCGGGTTTATATTTGATTTTTACCCACTCCTGATGCCGCGGCGACTTTGCCAGCCGTTGCTTCGCCCAATCCTGCGCCACGTCGCTATCCGTTCTCGCCTCTGATGCCGCGCCGGCATCCGAATGGTGATCCATGTGGAGATCGGAATGGGCCTGATGAACCGCCGCGCAACCAGAGAATAAAAACCCACTGAAAATCAGAAGACCAATCCTGCCAACTGCCCACTCTTTACTGCTTATCAACATTTTGCAGCCTCCGTGAAAGAGTTCTTGATTGTGAACACTGGGGGTGGCCGATTTTAACAAACATGAAATGCAGCCGAAACCCCTGGCGGATTCAGGTAGGATGTTGGTTGGCGCAAAATCTTTGGAACAAAGGGTACTGCTGAAAATAGTTAGACCTGTGGTTCCGGTAGATTGTTAGGATTCTTTCCATGGACCGCCGTACGCCGTTTGATAAGGCTCTGCGATTGCAGCGATATACTGCCAATGTAGTCGCGATAATTGCCTGATGTGAAGAAAGTCGTGGGCTAACCACGATGCGAGAAGGTCGCCTGCGGTAAGCTTACCATTCGGACCTTCATTGGTATTCTGCCAATCAGGCGACGATAACTGACTTAGCCATGTCAGCGATTTTTCGCGCTCGGCAAGAAAATTGTTAAGCGAAGTATCGAGGTCTCTTTCATTATAGCGACGAGTCTTTACCCAATTTCGCGGATCGATAGGTGGCCAGGATTGTTTGGGATCTGCCAGCACCAATTCGATCCGCTGGCGAAAGTCTTCTCTCTCTTCGTCGTAGAGATGATTTACGACCTCCACCATTGACCATTTGTCAGGTGAAGGACTCCATCGAGCTTGCTCATGACTAACGCCCCTTACCAAACTTTCAAACACACCGCGATTCTTCGCCAGCCGGTCGATAAAGTAATCAAGATTCATATGCTCCCCGCATCGTTAAGCTTTTGCGTAATCAACACCATTTGCCGAATGCGCCACTTTAAGAAATAATGACCAGTCAGATCAATGCAGCGAGAGCAAGTAAAGGCCGCAGACGCCGCTGTAACCAAAGCGAACTCCTAAGGAGATTACGTGCCAGACGAGCAAAGAACAGCAAACAATTCTCAAACCTATTGCGTTGATGCTAATGATTTCAACTATGAAACCGTCGAGCAGAACAATGGGCAGGCCACGGTTGTTCGATTTCAGCTCAACGATCCTCAGTATCACGCCGGCGATGTGCTCGTAGTGCTTGCAGGAGACGAAATCCACTTCCATGGAATGATCGGCAGGCTTGCAGACGGTTGGGCCACTGCCACCGACCGGCGCGGGTCGTTGTTACCCGCTTCAGTCCATTAGCCGCCCCCTCAGAAAAATAGCCGAGTCGTTTAGGGTCCTCAGCGTTTGTAACCGGCTGGATAACTGATCTCGACACCGGGAGTAGATGAACTAATCTTTACTCGGTGAAATCCCTTATTAAGATGAGTGGAGAGGTAAGTAAGCGCGATTTGTCTATCCAGCGCCGAGCTCAATTGCTCGATAAATGGATCGAAACTTGTGGGTGCACCGAAACCCTGAAAAAATGCTCGCCCTCCGGTTTCATCCGATATTCTTTGTAGCGAACTTTGAGCGTTCGGTATCAAGTTACCATCAGTGGCAGTCGTAGCAGTGGGCGCGTAGAACGAGTAGATGGCAACTCCTCTCCGCTGGGCCTCGTTAATGGCGCGCTGTAGGTCCAAACTTTGTGTCGGTCCACTGGAGTCAATGCCATGCGAAGTATCCAGCCCGTCAGATACCAGCAGAATCGCCCGCCGCCCGGCGGGTTGCGCATCGAAGCGCTTTAACGCTTCGATCACTTCGACATAAGGATTGTAAGGAGCGACGCTTGCAACGCCGATCGGTCCCCTAAGAGACTTGGCTGCCTTATCCAAATCGGCTGTGAACTTTTGGCGTACTTGCAAAGTGCCGGTTCGCAAAGTCCCAACCGATACACGCGAGCCGCGGGGCAGGCGACGTATGAACTCGGCCAGGGATTTAATCTCGAGTCCAACGGAGGAAATTACATCGTCCTGGATTAGAACAATCAGATTTATCGGCGAGCTCGTGCCCATTGCTCGCACCGAAAGAATTGTCTGCGGTTCGCCATCTTCGTTGACAGTGAGGTCGACCGTCTGCAATTCTAATTCGCTTGGTGCTACCTCTCCCTTCACGCGAATCGTCAGCGGAATAATCACTGGCCTGGCAGGACTTCCCGACGAAGCCAGCGTCGTAGTTTGACTCCGCGATTGTGCTAATGCCTGTCCCCCTCCCTCGGCGAAAACCAGGGGCAAAACCACCACGAACAAGCCGGCAACTATTTTGCGTGTTTGAAATCGCCTCATATCTGCTCCTATTCGTCTTCAACGACTTAAGCACATTATACAAGTATCCGTACTAGACCGCTTAGCCGTACTCACTCGGGTTGCCCACAGTATGAACCTCCACTGGTGAACCTGGGGCTTACCAGCTAAGATCGACATCGACTTTTTGGCCGACACGCAGCAAATAGACTATGCTCGAGAAGACGTCAGGAAAACTAAACGCGAGCGATGAAAGAACCGCACAATTGTTAAGCTGGATTCCCTGGCTTTCGCTGGTCCTTGTCACTATTCCTCTTCCAGTCGTTTTCCTGGTCTTATTTCTTGCGTCTGGTACTACTGAATCTGCCGCGATTTATATGCTGCTTTCCTTTGTTTCAATGGGGTTGGGATTAGTTGTCGGCCTGCTCGTTCTTATTTTTCTTTTGTTCTATCGCAGGCGTTGGCATGGTCGGTTGCGCGACCGGCTTGCCGCCGACGGAATTACGGCCGCCGAGGTCCCATGGTTCGCTTCGGAGTTGTCTTCAGAGGAGCGGACGACGTGGAGCGAGCTCAAACAGAAGAATCCCCTATTGGCGGATGCTTATTGCGAAACGCTGGCAGCGCGCTTGACGGCAACCCGGATTATTGCCAGAGCGCGTGAGGAAACATTGAAAATTGAGCGGCAGATTAATCGGACTCGTAACATACACGGCGTCGATACGAGCACGCTGCTAAAAGACCTCAATGCGGATCGCCAGCGTTCGGAGGAGCTTCGCAGGGAAGCGACGGTTCGTCTATCCGAAGCCCGAACCCGGCTGCAAACAATCGAAGCAGTATCGAACCGTAGGCTAAGTCGGAGCGAGACCGATCTAATGTTGCGCCGTTTGGCGGCTTCGCAGGAACATTTTCCCCTTGCCCTTGAGATGGCTAGTTTGGAGGAGGAGTCGCTCCTGGAGGTAGGGCAACCTCAAACAGTGGCCAAGGAGTCTGGGGAGTCGTGGCCACGATCGGATAACAAGGTAGACAGCCTTGAACGGTAACTTCGAATCTCTATCAGAACTGTTTCAGGCGGTAAACACCCGGCGCTACTCGTGTTGCAAAACCTTCATCGACAAGCGCCCAGTTCCCAATTCCCGCATCAGGATTTGATAAGCCGGTAACGCGCGCAAGCTCTCCCCGCAACGTCATGCCCGCTCCCGCAAGATAGGTTCGTGCAATCTCTTTCAGCGCTTCTTCCCTATCAACTATAGTCCCCAGCTCGTCCTGGAACCTGCCCTCCGTCAGCGTCCAGATGTAGGTGAATTTAGGCTCGTAGACGATTTCGCCGGGTAACACCTTAAAGGCCCGTTGCAGCTCATCGATCGCTTTGGTAAACGCGCTTCGCTTATTAACCCCACTCGCCGCACGAAGATCTCGTGTGGCCATTTCCCATTCTTTACGCAGAACCTTGAGTATGGCCTGAGCTGGCTGCGATAAGAGAGATTGTTCTTGCTTTCGCGTAAAACCCAACAAAGCGTTGAAATGGGGAACCAATCTGCGGGCAATGAAGATTGAACGGTTTCCCCTCAACTTGCCGTAATAAACACGACCGCGTCGGACGATCTCATCCTTTATGGTCCAAGCCAGGCTGGTCTCTGGATCTTTTTGGACATTCCGCGGCGTGTGCGCATCCCTGCGCCCGCAAACTGCGATGTACAAGGAAGGTCCTGGGCGGCGCGAGTCCGTGAGCGAGGAACAAAACCCTACCTGTTCAATGAATCTTTCCGCAGCCTGCGCTTCCTCAATGCGCAATTCTGGATCGCGGCACCACGTTTTATCTCGGTGGATTTCGATCTCTTCAGCAAAGGGCGATTGAATAGCTGTCACCGCAAAATGCTATCAGATTGACTACCGGCCACACCAATCTGACGAGAACCGGTCAACAGTGCGAAGCTTTTCGCCAGTCGCTCCCCATATAACTGAGTTTCCTAACCGCCTGCAGCTATGGCACAGATGATGCCAAGGTTGAACCGTCCACTCATATCTTTAGTGGGTGGTCCATGCGGACGTACCGGACTCGAGGAAAAGAATAGATGAAGAGAAGTAAGCCCTCTATAGTAATCAGCTGGATAACATGTTTATCCGTGGTGCTCTCCTTGTGTGTAGGCATCATTTTGATCGACGTTGCCAAAGCTACTCCACGTCGAGATCACACTCTGCGTTCTCATGAACAAGAATAATCAACGTGCTCACAAGTTCTATCAGCGCGCCGGCTACAGGCTTCGCGCAATCTACGAGACCCTCTTCCTAACCTAATTGCTCTTACTAAGGATCGAAAAGTGCGGAAATGACCTTAGCCAAATTGACTCTAAACCGATTAACTTCTGCGGAATCATCAAATATGACGAATGCCGTCATCACCTCACGACAACTTCGCCCAGTTTTTTCCGCCAACCGATACCAGGATGAGAACGTCACGGGGAATACATTCTCGATTGTTTTGTAACCCGTTGCACGATCTGCCACCGACTCCAGATGTCTGCCAATCCCGAAATCAAGAATGAGAAACTAGTCGCCGCGTACATGTGGTTTACCGCCTGCGCAGGTGGCTTGATTTATTTAGTCGCGGCCTATCGCATGGACTTGAAAAAAGTCGACCTTCAACTAGCGGTGTTGGCCGCCTTAACAGTTTTTCTGAGCTCACGAATTAGTATTAAGATCCCGCAGTTTCGTTCTCAGATCTCAGTATCCGATACGTTCATCTTTCTGACTCTCATGCTTTACGGGTGCGAGGCCGCGATTCTAATGGCCGGCACCGAAGCATTCCTCTCGTCGTTTCGATTCAGCCGGAAACGGATCACGATACTTTTCAACTGGGGTTGCGCAGCCTGGTCTGCATGTTTTACCGCCTACTTGCTGCGCTTCATTTATGGCGACCCGGTAGCCCTCAATGCCGGCCCCTTATCGGGCAAATTCATCACCGCCGTAGCTCTGATGGCGCTTGTCCAATACGCTTCAAACTCCGGCCTCTGCGCCATCGGCGGCGCGCTCAAAGTAGGCGTCCCCATTTGGCAAACATGGAAGAAACATTACCTTTGGACCTCCATTACTTATTTCGCGGGCGCCTCTGCGGCAGCGGTGATTGCCAGGCTGATGGGACAGTTTGGATCCTATGCCTTGATCATAACCCTGCCCATTGTTGCCATCGTATTCTTCACCTACCAGACGTACCTAAAGAACATCGAGGCGGCCGCAAAACAAGCTGAACAGGCTGAACGTCACGTTCAGGAGTTGTCACATTTCATAGCGGAACAGGAACGCATTCGTGAGCAATTCTCCCAAATGGAAAAACTTTCCGCCCTGGGCGAATTGGCGTCAGGAGTGGCCCACGATTTCAATAATACTCTCGCGGGGATCCTTGGACGCGCCCAGTTGATCCTGCGGACCAACGATCCTGAAAAAATTCAGCGAGGATTAAACATCATTATCAAAACCGCCGAAGATGGCGCTAAGACAGTAAAGAGAATCCAGGACTTTGCACGCCAACGGCGTGACCATGATTTTGAGCCGGTCTCGATTGATCAAATACTTTTTGATGTAAGCGAAATCACCAGACCCCGGTGGAAGGACCGCGCCGAGGCATCAAACGTTCAAATTACTCTTGATCTACAGATTCGTTCCAAAGCGAAAGTCATGGGTGATGAATCGGAGCTGCGCGAAGTGTTAGTCAATATGGTCTTCAACGCAGTTGACGCGATGCCCCAGGGCGGCAATCTGACATTAACAGCGGAAGATGTTGATGACACGGTTATGATTTCCATTGGCGATACCGGCACCGGTATGCCCCCAGAAGTTAAGACGCGCATCTTTGACCCCTTCTTCACTACCAAGGGCAAAGCCGGGATGGGACTGGGTCTGGCGGTAAGCTTCGGAATCATCAGACGACACGAAGGCTCAGTTGAGGTGGACTCCGAGGTGGGCGTGGGCACCAGATTCAGAATTAGTCTTCCCAAAGCCCAGGTAACCGACGAATCTGTCTGGATTCAGCTTGAGCCCGAAACAGCAAATATCGTGGTTGAAACACCACATCCCCATGCCAGGCGTTTGTTCGACAGATATCAGCCCAAGATCCTGGTTGTTGACGACGAAGAAGCAGTGCGCGAATTGCTGCGGGATTTGCTTGAGAGCGAAGGTTGCAGGGTTTATCTGGCGCCTGGTGGCCGTGAGGCGCTTAACCTTTTTGGCGCGCAACAATTCGACGGCGTCTTCACAGACGTGGGAATGCCTGGCATGAGTGGATGGGAACTGGCTCATGCAATCCGGCAACACAACGAAAGCATTCCTATCGCCGTAATTACCGGATGGGGAGAAGCTGTGGGCTCTGACGAACAGAAAGAAGCGCGCGTTGACTGGGTCATTACAAAACCTTTCCGAGCTGAGCGTATTAGTGAGTTGGCCCAGGAGATTTCCAAAAAAAGCAGCGTCGTCGCCAAGCGAGCAGCGTTTTCGATTGTTGCTGCGTGATTGCGGATCTGAGATCAGTGTATCTCGAAGGTTATCGAGAATCCTCCCTTACAATCTTCCAATCGTTTGCTTTATTTTGTTCTGTTTCTTCACGTGTAGCTTCTTCAGCCGAAGCGCGTTCTAATAGACGCTTGCGATAATCGACGGCTCTCTTCACACTTTGCTCAACCCCTTCGAGGGTAAAAGGCTTCAACAGAAAATCGAAAGCTCCCAGCTTGATGAGACTTTGAGCCTGCTCCCGATCTCCGATGCCGGAGATGATTATGACCGGGGTGTCTGAGAACCTTTGGCGTATATACTCGAGTAATTCCAAACCACTTAAGCCTGGCATTGAGATGTCGGTGAGCACCACGTCGTAAACATCTGCCTCGAGCCTGGCAAAAGCTTTTTCTGCCGTCTCAGCAGTCTGGCAAACATATTCTTCGGAAAGAAGCTCGTGGAGGGTCTCGCGAATGGTGTCGTCATCGTCGACCACCAGAATTCTTGACATCTGTTGGGACCTCCCGCGTCTTCAGCGATAATTCTTCGCAGCAACAGGCGCGACGTGTTCCGCGCTCCCACTGCTGGAAGGATCAACGAACAGCGTGAGGCAACAAAGCCGGAAATATTAACATACATCTCATTTACCAACGAAAATAAAGGCCGGCAACTTTCGTCACCGGCCTTATACTTTTCGGCCCATCTTCAGAGCTTCTTAACGTGGACCAGTGGCACGAATAACTAATTCGGTGCCGCGATCCAATTCAAGATCCTCACGACCCTGAACGTAAACAGATCCTGCACCGCCACCGGCTCCCACGATGGCGCCTATCGCGGCGCCTTTACCGCCGCCGGCGATGGCGCCAATAATCGCTCCGACCGCTGTGCCAATGGCTGCTCGTTGAACCGTTTTATTAGTCTGGCTATCGTCTCTGACCGATCCTTCGTTATCTATCTTAACGGTCTCTCCCCGCCCGTTCCTGACCGAATCAATGATACCGGCAAAGCGATAAGATCTGCCTTCGCGAAGGCGAATGGTATCGAAGTTTAAGGTCATCTGAGACCGTCCGGTTATACGACCACTTCGCTCCACGCTTGAAACGTGACCCTCCAGCGTCGCGCCCTCATACTCCGTTGGCTGCCGCACGGTAGCCGTGAAACGGTCCCCTACACGGGCATTCGCAGTGGAAATACCATTGTCCAGAACAGCAATCACAGTTTCTCCGTTGGTAAGAATGAAATCCGTACCGGACGGGTTGTTGGTGTCGTTCGGATATGGCTGCGGGCCCGTATTTATGTCAAAACGCGCGACATCCGACGTCTTGTTGTACATGCTCTGCACTACCACCGGCCTGGTGACGCCCGAAACATACACCCTGCGAGTGACGCTCAGTCTGCGACCGTTATCGATTGGGTTGAATGTAACGTTAAACTCGGTGTCGCGATCTCCACTCGAGCTCACTACTAGCTGATCACCGTTTAGCGTTGCGCGAGCTCGAATCGTGCGACCACTATTTGTAGTCTCAACTCGCTCCACACCATCGGCCGAAAAGGTAATTTGCGGCGCCCGAGACGACGCAAGCGTCACACTTTTGCCACGGAGTTCGATTGCGATCTGATCAGGAGACTCAAGTCGCGCGGCCAATTGATCGCGCAATCGAGTACGATCGCCATAAGTAAGAGACTGAGTCGCACGGTCTGCCGCAAGTCCGGGGTCGTCACTGTTGGCTGGATCCAGACGATACGTCCCGGTCAATTGATTGGCTCCGTACGTTGAACCAGTAGGTGGATTAGTGTCATTCGGATAAGTTTGGACACTCGACTGCCAGGTTAGATTGTAAACGCTCGCCAGCTGATTCAGGTCAGTACGCAGGTCAGTCCAACTTCGCACCACTGTTGAGCCCCGAAAGTTTCGCTGTGTGATGAGACGATCGATCAACGCAGCGCGGTTAAGGACTTCCTGTACATCCGCCGCGGTCGACTGTCGCTGATCGAAGCGTTCCCGAAGTTGAACTACAGCGCTATCCAGATCGTTGACCAGATTGTTCAGGTCTCCGCTCCTTCCGTAAACGCGACTCGAATTTTGCGCGCTTATGCTATTACGAAATGTGTCGGTACGATTTTCGATTCGAAGTATTAGTTGTCGCACCGAACGAGCTGTGCCCCGATAAGTTTGACGCTGAGCTTGAGTAAGCGTAGCTCCCGCGGATACCAAAACGACCACAAGAAATGCCAGCAGCGCTTTTCTAATTCCAATCATTTTTCTTCCTCCAGATTTAAGAAACGCATAGGCGCAGACACTTAGTTAGGCCCAATGCGAATTGGCTTCAACATACTTTCCGTCACAGATTTGCGACAAAAAGCTATGCGGCTAGCGTACGTTGTTACAAGAACTGTGCCACGCTGAAGGGGATAAACTTTTTCGTCGCAAAAGTGTTGTAATTAAGCGATCTTGAAGGTGGAAGGAGGCTAATTTGACCGGCATTATCGCACTTAGCCTGTGTGCTATCCTTTTACAGGAGGTCACCGTATGAGTACAGAGAATCCCAAAGCGGTTGTGCAGTTCGCGGGCGATGATCTTTTCATTGGTGTCAGCCCTTCGGGTCACGCGATTACGATCGATACTGATCGAGCTCGCAATTCGGCCCCGAGTCCAATGGAACTCTTATTGCTGGCGCTGGGATCCTGCACGGGCGTTGACGTGGTGTCTATCCTCCAGAAGAAACGCCAGAGTTTAAGCCACTATCGTATCGAGGTGCGGGGTGAGCGGCGCGAGGAGCATCCCCGAAGCTACAGCCGAATGGAAGTGCATCACATTGTCACAGGCCGCAATATCTCAGAGCGATCACTCGTGCAGGCGATTGAGCTCTCGGAACAGAAATACTGCAGTGTTGCGGCATCATTGAAGCCGACGGCGGAAATCGTTTCCAGCTTTGAGATCATCGAAGGGTAGTTGGCAAGTTAATATGGCCTAGCAAAATCAAGAGGAGCTTTTATTCAGTGCCTTTTTGGAATCGTTCATTGTTCATATTCTTTCTGCTCGCAGTGCTTGGCGTAACGACGCTTCCTCACATTACCAACGCAACGGGATTCCTGCTAGCCCATATTCAAAGCAAGCAAATGAACAGCGACGCCAGCCTGGCGGCCGTGCGCGGGCAGGATCGCGACGCGCGCAATGCTCGCGGTGTAATCACACGGCTATCGCCCGAGGAACATCTCCGGCGAGCCGGCATTTACCACGCCAACCGCGCTTTCGATGAAGCGCGTGAACATTGGCAGGCGTTAATGAACTACTACCCCGACGATCCCCGGGTGGCCGAGGCTCTGCTGGGCATTGGAAGGTCATATTTTCAAGCACGCCGATACTACGAAGCTTACACTGCCTATGACCGCCTTGCCCGTAGTTACCCAGCTACCAAAGAAGGCCGCGAGGGACTCAACTTCAGCGCCGCCTCACTGCTTCGGATGGGCAAAACTTCGGAAGCCGCAGACCGCTATATCGAATACATCAATCGTTATGCAGATGGCGAACGAATTGAAACTGCTCACCTGAATGCAATCGACACCTTAAGAGAAGCGGGACGTTTGCAGGACGCCGGCGGCTGGATTGCGCGAACCAGGCAAAGATTCGCCGGCACGCCTACTGACACCAACGCATTGTTTGCTCAACTCCGTCTGGAAATTGCGGAGGGTAACTGGCCGCGAGCGATAGTAGCAGCCGATGAATTGAGCAGAAGGGCTTTTCAAAAGGGTGTGGCCACCAGCCCTGCGGAGGTTGCTTATCTGAGGGCTTACAGTTTGGATCGCTCTAGCCAGCGCGATAATGCGATTGCTGCTTACCTGGCTGTGCCCGGAGGAATTGATTCGTATTATGGCTGGCTGGCAACGGAACGGCTGGCAAGCATCACCGATGGCAAGGGGCGCGCGTTGGTTGATGAGCGTGCAAATCGCAATCGGTCGCAGGCGGCGTCAGTTGCGGATCGCTATCCGGCGCCTTACCGGCAGGCGATCATCAGCACTGCTAACGCGCGCAAACTCGATCCTCGCTTTATTCTGGCTCTAATTCGACAAGAGAGCGTGTTTCGCCCGCTTGCAAAATCGCCCGCCGGCGCGCGTGGACTGTTGCAACTAACAATCGACGCCGCCCAGAAGTACGCTTCAAATGCGGGCATGAATCCCGTGGAAGAGAGCCAACTTTATCAACCCGAAACGTCAATTCGCCTCGGCGGCGAATACCTCGCGGAGCTATCGGCAATGTTTCCGAACCTGCCTGAAGCTGTTGCCGCTTCCTACAATGGCGGCGAAGACAACGTAGCTCGCTGGGTGAAACGCGCCAAACAAAAAGACCCGGGGGTGTTTACATCAGAAGTCGGCTTCGATGAGACCAAGGCCTATGTACAGAAAGTTATGAACAACTATCGCGTCTACAAACAACTCTATACCGCGGATCTCATGCGTAAGTAACCCATCACTAAATCTGCGCGCCGGTAACTCTCCCATTTCGCTTCGTAGTTAACGCCTATTCAAGGAAGCCTCCGGCTCCTGCCTCCTGCGTCCTGCCTCCCGCGGCCGTTACCTCACGGCTCGGGACTGAAGCGCCTGTCTTCGAAACCTCTTGCGCTTTCGCGCCTTCGTAAAGCATCGGGACGCTCGTAGCGGCGAGGCAGTATGCCAAGTCGGACCAACGCAGGATAGTATTCATAGCGAATCGTCACTTCCGCCGCAGGCCGTGAGTCCAGGTCCATATCGACCCAGCGCACCTCGTTATGAACCGAACGCCCGATTCCGGTGGCCGCATATTCGTCGTCGGGTTGCGGCGCTATCTGGCCCTTTCGAGCTATGGCGGAATCTTCGCCCCTGCCCTGCGAGTTGCCACTGCTGCCGGAAGATGGCGCTTCAGACCTCTTGTCGCGCCCCTCCTCCTTGTACAGCGGGCGTTGACGTGGAGGCGGCGGCGTGACGGGTATGGGGTAAGGTCGGCGCTCGCGGAAGAACACAGCTGAAACAACACCGAGATTGGAAGTTTGCCCAAGCTTCGCGCCGTAGGAGTCTCGCTCGGAGGTAAAGTAGAATTGCCGGGCGCGCTCCGAGCTCATTTGCCACCCACTGATGCTGATTGTTCCATATGGTTCAATCACCCATTTACTCGCGTTCCATGCTGAGCTGTGCCGTGCATCAATCGTGTTTAGACCATCAACTGACAACGCTACTGCCACGCGATATGGCAAAGGATTGCGAATCCTGACTTCGTACTCTGCCCCCGCGATGGCTTCAACATAACTCCTGCCGTGTGCGGCATACTCCTCAAGCGGTCGTCCATCGACCAGAATTTGAACTTCAAATCCGCGCTCGAAATCCATTGGTTCGGGAACATTTACGACGGCTTCAGTTGTCGCGGCCTCGGTTCGCATGTTTGAAAAAATGAAAGCGCTGACAGCAATCAACGCTAGGCCTCCGCAGCAAAGTAATACCAGGGTTCGTTTCACGGTGCTTTTCCTCCTGACAGAAAATGCGTTCCAACTCAGGGGAGGAACGTCTGGATTGGGCCGATCTTGCGCTCAGTCGGAGGGCTAATGGGAGGCTGATGGTACCGGAGGGAGCGAGGACACGGGGGGTCGGGTCGGGACTTACCTGAAACGAGAAATTTAAGAGAAATATCGATTGACATATGGAAAGTTAGTCGATTTTCCATATGTCAATCTCCATTTGTCAGTTTTCATTGAGGAACCCTACTCCCACCGCCTGCTCCCGCCTCCTGCTCCCACCGCTGCCTCCTGCCGCTGGCCCCAGAGGCACCGGAGGCTTTGCTGTTGAGTAAAAATGGGAGGGAGGCTACAATGACGCGCCTTTCTTTTCAAAAAATGAATTTCACATCTATTCTGAATTAGCGGCCGCTAGGAGTACATATATGGAATACGTACTAACTGCAACCAAGACCGAGGCTCGTGCGGGCTCATACTATGACAAGATTGCGGCCTTTTATGATCTGACTTTCAAACTGAACGGCTACGGACGTTCACTTGATCAGTATTTCGCCACGAATCCGCTGCCTATTTCTCGTGGCGCAAAGATTCTTGATGCCGGCTGCGGCACGGGCTTGCTCACGCTGGCGCTCATGCGTTCGGTGCACTTTCCCGTAAACATCACTGCACTCGATTTGTCTGCCACCTCGATTAGCGCCGCCAGAAAAGCGGTTACCGAGGGCCCGGGACGCGCACGCGACGTTGCGTTTACGGAAGGCAATCTCTTGTCGCTTCCCTTCGGCGACAATTCGCTTGATCTCGTCGTTACAAGTGGCGCGCTCGAATATGTCTCGCTTGATGAAGGGATGTCGGAACTCGCCAGAGTGATCATGCCGGGCGGACACCTACTACACATTCCCTGCCGCCACTCTTCGCCGGCAACTGCGTTGCTTGAAATCCTATTTCGCTTTAATTCGCATCCACGCAAAGAAATTCTCAAGCAGACAGAACGTCATTTTCGGATGGTTCACGAGTATCGATTCCCCCCTTTGCAGGTTATTGGCTGGAGTAAAACAGCGATGCTTGCGCAGAAGCTCTGAGATTAGCCGCGGACTCACAGGCGGTTGGTTTGGAGAACCGTGCGCGGTAGCGCCGGATGCTAAAGTCAACTTTGGCGTAGTGATTATCCGAGGATTGTCGGAAGAGACTTGTTACAGGCAGCACCTGTTAATTTCCAGCCTTCGCTTGTGCGGATGCTGTCACTGCGCAAATGTTTGAAGTTGACTCTAGCATCCGGCGCTACCGCGCTCGGTTCTGCATGGCCTGCGCCGCTTGTTTATCAAACTGAACCACTACCGGTCATCCTTGAGCAGATCAACATCACTAAAATTGCGTTGCAGGGTTTTCTGATTCGTCTCTATCAGCGTTAATCCGTCGCCAGTCTCTATTCACGATAAGAAGGATCGATCCGATCAAGCTTCCTGAGCAAACCAGGCCAGGCGAGCTGGGCGCCCAGCCCAACAGTCACAGCGCTAAGCTGTGTCGCAACATTCTCAAGAATCGGTTCCGACACCTGCAACAACGTCGAGCGGCCCGATTGTGCCAGAATTTGAATTCGGCACGCGCGTTCGAGAATGTACATCGACAGAAACGCTTCTGCGGCAGTTTTTCCAATTGTCAGCAACCCATGGTTTCTTAGAATCATATTCGTCTTATTTCCGAGATCAGTTACCAGCCGCGACTTTTCGTCCTCGTTGAGAGCCAGACCCTCGTATTCGTGATAAGCCAGGGAAGCCAGAGAAAACAACGACTGCTGAGAGATTGGAAGTAAGCCGTTTTCTTGTGCCGAGACGGCAATGCCGTAGTCAGTGTGCAAATGAATTACACAAAGGGCGTCTTCGCGCGCCGCGTGTACAGCGCTATGAATTGTGAAGCCGGCCGGATTGATAAAATAAGGTGATGCCGTCACGATCTCGCCCTCGAGATTGATCTTTACCAAACTCGATGCCGTGATTTCGTCAAACATCATTCCGTATGGATTGATAAGAAAATGATGTTCTGGTCCGGGCACCCGTGCCGACAAGTGTGTGAAGATGAGATCGTCCCAACCGTAGTGCGCCACGAGACGATAGGCAGCTGCCAGATCAACGCGCGCCTGCCATTCCTGTTCAGATATTTGCTGGCGAACGCCGGCCGTGCTTTGTTGGCTCATCCGATTGTCTCCTTAACCCTGATTTATCCAGTTAATTCGATAATATCGAGGAGCCGAACCATACAACGGGAAGCAACACCTCTTCAACCCGGCAAAGCCTTCAGGGAAGCTTTAATGCTCGATCGCTCGTCAGAACCGGGGTTAGGAATTACAGTTTTTGTCAGCACGAGCTATTACCAGGAAACCATTTGACTTGGATAACTTCGGGTAGTATTGTCCCGAACGCGTAGATTCTAATTCCTGCCAACAAGAGTTTTGCCTTCGTTGGCCTCACTTAGATCTTTCACTGGAAAGCGTAACTTTCGGAATAAGTCTCACGCTGACATGGCTCTCTCAAAGAGTTCTTAATCTCTCAAAATAACGTGTGCTCAAAGCAGCGGTTCAATCTGCAATCAAAGAGAATTTTTCCAACTCAGACGGTTACGCTTGGAAAGGACACCTTATGCAAAACCTAATTTCACGTCGGGGACAAACGATGATGGCCGCTGTGCTAATTGCGGCGCTGGTCCTACTCACCACTGCCTGCCCTTCCGACAATCAGATCAGAAAGGCGGCAAAGGCTTCGAATGATCTGGCAAACCTCACAAACAACGTAACAGATGCTGTCAGGATTGCTTTCCAAGCCGGTCAGATCAGCGTGGAAAACAAAAACAAGATGGCCGATGCGCTTATTCTGATTGCGAAAGAAGGCAAGATTTTCAACGACATGCTCATTGCCAATCAGGCGTCAGCTCAGAACGGTACATTTCCGCCCAACGTTTTTGTTCAGCTCAGCACTCAGTTCGATAAGGTGGTGCAGCCGTTTCTCGACATGGCAACGCAGCTGAATCTTCTGGGACCAAACGGCAACCCGAAGCTGGCACAGACATTCGCTGCTTTAAGGGCCGCCATTCTCATCATCTCGGCCGCCTTCAAGTAAGAGTCAGAAAGGAGCACCATTGTGAGCTTACAAGACACAATACTTGCGTTGAATCAGTTGATTCCTATCCTGGGTACGCTTACGGGCCATCCTCAGGTCGGCCCGCTGGCCCAGCAGTTGATTGCTATCGCTCAGGGCCAGTTGGCAAGTCGGGCAGCAGCCAGCGGAAAGACGACCGAGCAAATTCTGGCGGAGGCCTCAGCGACCTGGGACAAAGCACTGCAAAACGCAGAGAATCTGCGTAATATGTAGCTTCGGACTCAAACGTTTCGCAAAACAAGTCCGCGGCTAACCTTGATCGCCAATTGAGCCCCTGGTCGTCTTCAGCGATCAGCGGCTCTTCTTTCAGCCCCACTCTGTCGGGCGAGCAAAACTGAGTTTCACTTCACGGGCACGAGTCGGATAATTCGATCGTCGTCACTGGCGGGTGAGCCGCGGCCGTCCCGATTGGATGTTGAAAAGTACAGATAGCCTTCGGGGCCTTCAGCCACGTCACGTATCCGGCCATACTTTCCTTCCAGCAAATTCTCCTGTGTAACCACGCGCCGGCCGTCAAGCACCACGCGAATTATGCGCGCTCCCTTCAGGCATCCAAAAAAGAAATTGCCGCGAAACTGCGGAAACTGTGCCCCGCGATAGAACATTCCACTCGCAGGCGCGCAGGCAGGCGTATATTCCAGCAATGGCCCTTCCATGCCCGGTTGGGTTTGCGTGTGGTGAACTATCGGCCAGCCGTAGTTTTTTCCCTTCTCGACTATATTCACCTCATCGCCGCCTCCCGGGCCGTCGAAGCCACTTGGTCCGTGTTCGGTTTCAAATAATAGATTCGAACCCGGCTGCCAATCGATTCCCTGCGAATTGCGATGGCCATAGGACCAAATTTCCTGACGGGCATTCTGTTGCCCAACGAAAGGATTGTCCGCGGGAATTGTGCCATCATCATTCACTCGCAGGATTTTTCCTGCCAGTGAGTCGAGCCGTTGCGCCAAGTCCTTGCGAGTCGCGTCTCCCGTCGTAATGTAAAGCTTGTTGTCGGGGCCGAAACGCAGTCGACACCCGGCATGAAACTGCGCTGCCGGAATATTCTCGATAATGACCTTGCGATCGGTCAGTCCGGTTTCGGCTTCACGATAGCGAACTACTCGAACATTCTGGTTGTCGCCTTTGTAAGCGTAGGAAAGATAAAGGAAATGGTTGCTGGCAAACTGCGGATGGAGCGCTATGCTCATCAGTCCGCTTTCGCCGGAAGGTTCCACGTCGGGTACCGTAAATAAGGGCGCCGGTTGAAGCCTGCCATTCGAATAAATTCGAACCCGGCCCACTCGCTCAGTAAAGAACATGCGGCCATCCGGCGCCCACACTATTGACCACGGGACTTCAAGGTTGCCAACAACTGTCTCGACACGAAAGCTTGCCTGATCTTTTGGCCCCGCTTGTCCCGTTTCGCGTGTCCCGGCGGTCGACTCGACTTCACCGGCGCCTCGGCCCGGCGGCGGATGCCCACACGCCAGCACAAGCAACGGCAACAAGCAGCATACGGCAAATAAGGTTCGGTTCACTTTCTAATTTGACAGCGCGCACCGGAAAACACTTCCGCTTCTTTCTAAACTCTTGTTTTTGTAATCGGTGTAATCTGCGGACTCTTATGGTCCCATTCAATGTTGGATGTATTCGTGCAGCAGTTTTATCTCATCGCCTTGCTCGCCCAGTTCGACGCGCAACAAATCACGCATCGAAAGCATGCCGACCCAGCGCTCGCCGTCGACGACCGGCAAGTGGCGCGTGCCGATACGCTCCATTCTCTCCAGCGCCTGATGCGGAGTCTCATCACAATTGATTACCGCTCGCAGTTCGCTGGTGACGTCGCCGACCTTAACCGTTGATGGATCGCGTCGCATCACGACAACTCGTCGCAAAACATCGCGCTCGGAAAACACTCCAAGAAGTTTGCCTGCATCATCAAGTACGCAGACGGCGCCAATGTTACGCGAAGCCATAAACTCCGCAGCGTCCTGCACAGTTGCCGACGCGTTCATGGAATAAGGCTCACGATCTCGAATGACATGTCTGATCAGCATCATGCTTGAGCCTCCTGGGGATGTGCTCGGTTTGCAGGGATTGCGTGGATATTATAGTTAAACCGAGGCGGCTTGTCTGTAATCCTGAGTTCAAAAAAGTGAGGTGCTGTGATAAGGGCCCAGTTATGGATCGACTCTGGGCTCGGACGTGGCGGAGTAATCACATGCCTCTCTCATTAGATAAATGGTCAGCCGAAAAGTGTAGCCTGCGCTGATGGCCGGCGAAACGTGCTCTCCTCTCGAGAAGCGTGTCTGTTGGCTCGATTAAAACCCAATCGCTCCGAATGGATCTTGAACAAGCGCTCAGTAGCCAGCCAGTATTCGCCCTTGCCGCGCATTCGCTCGCCAAAGACACTGGAGTTCAACTTGCCGTCGCGGGCTTCAAGAATTCGATTCATGACGCGATTAGCTTTCGTGGGAAGCTTCTCGTACAAGCGCTCCTGAAAATAAGGGGCCACGCTGCCAGGTAATCGCAGCATGTTGATGAAGGCGAGTGTTGCTCCCGCCTGCTTCGCGCGCTTCAAAAGCACCGGCAACTCGCTGCTCAGACCGGGGATCACAGGCGCGATTCCGATTCCTACGGTGATCCCAGCAGCGGCCAGGTCGGCCATCGCGTGAAACCGCGCTTCAGGTAAAGGCGCGTAAGGCTCCACTGCTCGCGCCACTTCGCGATCAGTAAAGGGAATTGTGAAGAACACTGCCAGGCGCGCGCGCTTCGTTAGTTCCTGAAGCACGTCGATGTCTCTGCGAATCAATGCGGACTTGGTGATAACCCCGATCGGGTTGCGAAACTCCGCGCAGATCTCCAGACACTGGCGAGTCAGCTTGTAGTTGGCTTCGAGCGGAATGTAAGGGTCGGAAGTAAACGAGAAGACTATCTCATCGCCTTTCCAGGACGGCTTCATGAACTCCTTGCGCAACAACGACGGTGCGTTCACTTTGACAACGATCTTGCGATCAAAATCGGTTCCCGCGCCGTAACCCAGGTATTCGTGCGTTGGGCGGCTGAAACAGTACGTGCAGCCGTGGATGCAACCGCGATAGCAATTAACGGTATAGTCGAAGCCGACATCGGGGCTATCGTTGTGTGTAATTATTTGGCGGGTTTCCGTCTCTTCGAAGACTTCGAGCTTCGCTTCGGGAGGCTCCCCCAGCCACTCAACTGAGTGTGCGAGCCACGGATTGGGTGGGTTTTCGACAAACTGCATAAGTCGTCTCACTTAAAGATTCGGGCCCTGTGGCCAACCCATGCAAGCGTGTGCTATCGATGAAACACAGCTTAGCAGATGCGAGGTTATTTTGGCGAGGGCGCGGTTGCAAGGTCGGTGTCCACTAGGTGAGTTCGCTTACCACCACAGATTCAACGGCATTGAAGAGCACAAAGGTCACGGTTTTGTCATCGGCGTCGCGATCGCTCAGCGAAACGTAGTCGTTGGTTATCTCAACGACATAACCTTTGTAGACGCCTCCTGAGACGCTCTTAATATTTACGAGCTGGCCTTTGTAGCGACGAAACAAGTTTTCCGTGTGCTGTCGTTCCATTTCATTAACCTGCTAAGTCAGACGATCGGAGCAAAGTCCTACCTCCGCTCTTTATCGCCAGATGATTCCTCCGACCATTGAACAAAGAAAAAGCGATACCGATCAGGATCCTGCAGCGTGATGAAGCGACCGCCCCACCCTTCATCCACCGGCGGCCGAACCTCTGCGCCTTTAATGGTTAGCTCGTGATAATACTCATCAACGTCGTCGACGCCCAGGAAAAAATTGACACCTCGCCCTCGCTTCAACATAGTCTCCAAATGCTGCGCCAGCGTGATCTTTAACGCGCCCGCCTGAAGGGTCGCCATCGGCGGCTCGGATTCCGGAGTATGCTTGTCAATTTCAAATCCGAGCACGCCGTTGTAGAAGGCGAGCGACTCCTCGACACTATTAACCTCAAGAAACAACAACTCCAGTCCGGACACGCCCATGTGACCAGTCTCTCACATCGCAGTCAGCATAAGATAGACACCATAGCCGCTAACGATAACGACCATCCAAAAGATGGCTTCCTGCACACGAGTGTAACGCCGAAAGGGATTGGAGACAGGCAACGATGCATTAAGCGCGCGCATTGCGCTGCGTGCCATTACAATTCCGAACAGGATCACCAGTATAGCCAGGAGTGCCAACGGCCATAAGAACCGGATCCACTGAAGGCGAACCAGGAAGAGGAGGAACAATCCGATCAGAATACAGAAAAACGCGCTCAAACCTTGCCCTAGCAGTCCAACGTCCCCGGCGGCCGGCGATGAAGCGGGAACGAAGCTAGTGGCAGGTTTCGCGCGTTGCACGTCATACTCGTGTCTGGTCTCCTTATTCCTTAGGATGCTGTAAGCCTCATTGAGAGACTTCATCTCCTCCTCACTGCCCCCTTTGTCAGGATGACGCCGGGCTGCCATGCGCTTGTACAAGCGTTCGAGGTCGCGCGGGCTCGTGCGCTCATTCGCACCTAAGATCTCGTAGTAGTCTTTGTGAGAGTCAAACTGGTTCATGCGGTTTTGCGATTTTAGATTTGAGGCGAACGATTTGCAATTATGAATCGACTTGGGCTTGTGGTTAGTGTTTCCTGTCGTGTGCTATAAACATTTCGCTGCTACACGGCTTCTGTTTTTCGCAAACTCGTTTTGAACGATGCCACATCAATTTGCGCCAGGAGACGATCTTATTTTCCAACTTGAAAGCGGGTTGGGTCTCCTGCGTATTCTAGCTATCGAAGGCGAAGGAGCCGAAACTATTTGGCATTTGCTGGCATACGACGAGTTTTTCCCCAGCGTTGAAGCTGCCGAAGCAGCGCTTACCCAACCGGGTCTGTTGAATATCCGCAAGGCGCATATGGCGCTTACTGATAGGGCTTTCGAACGAACGCCGGCGGCGCGACTGGGTAACCGGCCGCTTAGCGAAGAAGAACTCGCCGCCTTTCGCCAATGGAAGTCAGATGATGGGAGAGTGTCTGACCGTTCCGCGTTATTGCAGCTCGGAATTCGATAGTTTGGCAGAACCGCAGACCTCACCGAAAAAGCCAGAGTGGACTCCGGTCACCGAAGTCTGTTAGCAGCAACACGATGATCCTTCTAGCAGCAAAACTAGTCGACCCGCGAGCAAAATCACGCGCTTCGCGATCTGTGCCGCTGAATAGTTTCGGGGCCACCTTGCTGCTCGCCCTGATCCTCTTATGCTCTGTTACGCAAGGCGTTGCTGCGCGCCATGAACGTCTTATCGGACCATGGAAGCCAGTCAACTACAACGTGTCGCTAACGCTCAATGACGGGTTAACAGAAATCACCAGCGGCCGCGCCGAGATAACCATCGTCTCTCTGAAAGATACGCTGTCGCGGATCGATTTGGACTTTGGTGATATGCCGGTGGACTCAGTCACCGTTGATAATCAACCAGCACCATACGAGCGCTCCGCCGGACTCCTGAATATCAAGCTATTGAAGACGGTACAACGTGGTTCGAATCTCACCATCGTTATTTCCTATCATGGCAAACCTAAAGATGGATTAGTGTTGACGGCGGACAAGGCGGGCAAGCCATCGGTCGTCGGCGACAACTGGCCCAACCGCGTACATCATTGGATCCCCTGTCTGGATCATCCGTCGGCAAAAGCTACGGTGACTTTTTCAATCACTGCTCCCGCCCGCGAACTGGTTGTAGCGAATGGCAAACTGGAGCGAGTGGAGAATGCTTCGAGCACGACGCTCACGTGGATCTATACCGAGTCGGTTCCTATTCCTCCCTACTGCATGATTATTGCCGTCGGAGATTTTGCCCGCATTGAGCCTGCCACGCAGGAAGTGACTCCGCTTACCTATTATGTTCCCATCACGGACAGGGATTTTTCGATGCAAGGGTTTGCTCCGGCGAATCCTTCGCTGAAGTTTTTCAGTCAAACTATCGCGCCCTACCCTTACGAAAAGCTCGCCCTAATCATTGGCGCCACTCGCTTCGGAGGGATGGAGAATTCGAGCGCCATTGTCTTTCCGAGCAACCTGTTGGATCCCAGGCCGCAAGCCCCGCTGAGTAGCGTCTTCAAGATTCGCGAGGGTCTTGTGGATGTGATCGCTCATGAGATAGCGCACCAGTGGTTTGGCGACTCAGTTACAGAGTCGACCTGGTCCGATCTTTGGCTGAGCGAAGGGTTTGCTGAGTATTTCGCAGGACTCTTCATCCAACGCTATGAAGGTGAGCCAGCCTTTCGGCGCTACATGAAGCAGGAGTCAGAGACTTATCTTAACTACGAGAAGAGGACGCGCACACCCATCTACGACACAGAGACTGAAGATCTTTTCAAACTTCTGAATGCCAATAACTATCAGAAGGGGGCCTGGGTTTTGCACATGCTTCGCTCCGAGCTTGGAGACGACAAGTTCTTCCGCGGTATTCGTATTTACTACGACGCGCATAAGAACTCGGTGGCTGACACTGAGGATTTGCGCGCGGCGTTTGAGAAAGCCTCCGGCCAAGATCTCCAGAGTTTTTTCGCAAGCTGGATTTATGGCGCCGGCCACCCGCGTTACGAACTGTCGTGGAAATGGAGAAGCAAAGCGAAGAAGTTAAGTCTTGTTCTCAAACAACTTCAAACGGAACCCGCTTTCCCCAATGCGCTACCGGTCGAGATCCTCACTGCAACCGGCAAGCGCCGCATCCTTTTAAAATCGACAGGCAAAGAAACCACTGAAGACGTGAAATTGGACGAAGCTCCAACCTCGATCAACATCGATCCCGATAACACCGTCCTCAAGGAAGCAAGCGTAAGTCAGAGTCGCGGTTGAACTTCCCCACCGTAATCCCAGGATAGTCAGATATGGAACTTTCTCTGGTAAATCCCGGCATCGGTGCGGCTTAGTCCCAAGCTCACGGCTAACGACCAGTCTAAAATAGTCGCCAGGGCAGGCTGAGATTACCGCCTTTTTCTTGATGGAACTACGTTCCGTGACTATAATGCGGTCTAACTCCGATAACAGTTCCAAAGGTAGCGACTATGAAATCTTCTGTCGCCTCTCTCGTTGCCTCTTTCGTTCTCGCCATCAGTGTTACATTGCTGGCAGTGATCACTCCTGCGCAAACCACTCATCGAAGCAAGAGCAAACCGTCCACACGCGCCGCAGCCGCAGTTAGTACTGGAACCATAAGAATATGCCAGGGCGTTGCTCTTCCCGCCGGCTACATCATTGTTGGTTACATGACGACGGCAGCCTGCCCGCACGGAGCATACCTGCTCAAGAAAGAGACTGAGAGTCAGAGTTTGCGAACGGCAAACAAAGATCAGGGTACCGAAGCGCAGAGATCTGTAACGAATAAAGAACCGGATAATCAGCCGCGAGACTCTGTCGCCGTAAATCGCCGCTTGCAACAGCCGGCTGAAACGTCAAAGTCGGTTTCGCGAGCACGTCGAGTTGGAGTAGCCCAACCAGCCGGTGATATTCCTTACTTGCGGGGTGTCGAACCCCAGCCTGCGCCACGCCCGCCAACCTTGGCCGGCATCACGCCAACCGGTACACCATTGAATGCTTCCTCCGACTCTGTTTCTGCGCCTACTCCCGAAGAAGTCAGTGAGGGAGACGTAGTGCGCATTGATACTGCGCTCGTTACCGTTCCTGTGAGCGTGTTGGACCGCGATGGCCGCTTTGTCCCATACCTCAAGCGAGAAGACTTTAGCGTCTTCGAGAACGGCATCGAGCAGTCCATCGCCTATTTCGAGCCTGCCGAAAAGCCTTTCACGGTAGCACTCCTCCTGGACACGTCGCCTTCAACACATTTCCACTTGTGGGAGATCAAAGAAGCAGCTATCGCTTTTGCAAAACAACTGCGTCCGCAAGACCGCGTACTCATCGTAAGCTTCAACGATCAGGTGCTCCTCCTGACCGAGGCAACAAATGACCTCAACGTGGTCAACGCCGTCGTTCTACAGTACGCGCAGACGGGTAATTCCACGCGTCTCTATGATGCAGTGGACCTCGTCATTAAGGAGCGTCTGAACCAGATAAAGGGACGGAAAGCCATCGTGCTCTTCACGGACGGCGTGGATACCTCAAGCTACCTTGCTACGCATCAGAGCAGCCTTCGCGAGATCGAGGAACTGGACGCACTGATCTACCCGATTCAGTACGACACGACTGATTACCTGCGCGCTATGCAGGGAGCTGGGAGCGTCACAGTTGTGACGACAACGAGTAACTGGCCCTTTCCGACCAGGAGTTCTTCACGCGTGATCTACGGCGGTTTACCCAATAACGGGCCTCCGCTGCCAGGCACGACGAAGGCTGACTATGAGCGAGCGGATCAATATCTCCGCGACTTGGCCACGAAAACGGGCGGGCGGCTCTACCAGGCCAACGACACCTCACAATTGACGCAAGCCTTCTCGATGATTGCCGAGGAGCTGCGCCGCCAATACAGTATTGGTTACTATCCCACAACCTCCGCTACCCAAAGCGCTGACACATCGGCTACCCCAAGCGCTGGAACTTCTGCTGTCCCAGGCGATGAGAGGCGACACATCAGGGTGCGCGTGCGTCAACCCAATCTTGCAGTGAGAGCGCGAGATAGCTACGTTAGATCTTCTTCGCCTGGTCCAACCAAATAGCGAGTTTGTATGGACTCAACCAGCGCGGCTTTGCCGCCGCACACTGCGGAAGGCCGCGCTATGGGTGTAGTCCGGTTGTGCTTCCCCTCGCTTGGGAAACCATGGACCAGAGTCTTCAGCGGCGCAGCCATCTTTAATCAAAGTTTAAGATTTAAGTGGCGCCACGGCTTCGCCGCCACACAGTGCGGTAAGGCTCTGCCTTACCGTTGAAACTCCAAATCAATTGGAAGCTACGCCTCAGATTCATGAGGTGAAGCCTAACGAAAGAAGAGATACCACGTGCTGGAAAGCCGCACCGTAACTACAAAGGACCAGACAGAATGCCGAAGGTCGGAACACGGAAAGGCTAGCAGGCAGGAGACAAGCCAAAGGGTCAGCCCAGGGGGACGCTCAAGGACCGAAGCGCTGGCGATACTCGCCGGACACGAGGAACGCCTTCACCATCTCGGCGTTCACAAAGTTGCCGTTGAACTCGTTGAGCTTGTTCAACCAGAAGTTGTAACCGTCGAAATTCAATCCCGCTTCGGGCGGATCGTTGGGATTTCTCCGCAGGTAGCCGAAGTATTGCATCAACACGAAAGCTTTGTTTGTTTCCTGCTGCTTCAGCGTTGAGTTTTCCGCCACTCGTCGCAACGCGCGGGCCCGCGCCGCTGTGTCGGCGGTGTTCCCTGCCCCGCCAAACTCGTTGATGGCCGCGTTTCGATCAGTCGCTGAGGGCACGACGCCTGCGCTGGTGAACAGCGCATCAACAAATTCAGCCGGTGTCAGCGTCGTCGGATAAGCCGCAGTAAAGCGCGAGCGCGAAACGAAATCCAACGCAAACGCAACCTTGTTGGCTTCCAACTGCTGCTCCGCACCCGGTTGACCGACAATCACATCTTTGCCGATCTGTTGCGTGTCCGGCAGAAACTCAGCCAAGGTTACCGGGACGGGTGTTCCCGCTATGTTTCCGTAGCTTGCCTTATACGTGCGGTAGACAAAGTAGCCGGTCTCCTGAAACTCGATCGAGAGGAAGAACGCGGCTGAGACGTTAATACGACGCACCTCGACACTACAGGTCGCGCCCGGTTGCTGGCATTCGGTGATCTGATTACTCCAGAAAGCCAGGCCGGCGGGATCAGGCTCGCGATTCAGAAAATCGATGTAGTGCTGACGCACAAAGAAATCCGTCTGGTCGATTGGGTTTGGGCCGTTGACGGCATCGTTATCGACAATATTTACGGTCGCAACGCCGGGCGCAAGCAGCGTCGCGCCGCTGGGGTTGCTCAGCGTGACCGTGAAGCTTTCGTTGCCTTCCGCGTAGGAATCGTCAACCAAAGGAATCGAGACGGTTTGGGATGTTTCGCCGGCAGCAAAGTGGAGGGTACCCAGCGTGGATACAAAATCGCAGCGCGAGGAGGCATGGCCGCTGACGGTGCTGCAATTATTCCCGCCGGCATTGTCGTTCGTTGCATACTGAACAGTAGCCTCGCCGGAGGCGCCGGCCGAGCGCGTCACGGTAACAACGCCGCTCCCTACGTTCTCGTTGAAACTAAAACTCGGATTGCTGAATTGAAAAGTATTGTCGTCGTTGACGATTGTGGCCTTGCCTTGCCCGTCCGCGAGGGTGGCATTCTGGGGGCCGGAAATATTGACGAAGAAAGTTTCATCCGCCTCGACGCTTGTGTCGCCGATAACGCTAATCGTAATCGTGGCGCTGGTCTGGCCCGGAGCAAACGTAACCATGTTTGTGTTGGGTTGCTGAAAGTCGGAGCCTCCCACGGCCGTTCCGCTCTGAGTGAAGAAGTTGGCTGACACCGTGCGCTCGCTGGCGGCCGAAAGCGTCACCGGAAAGGTAAAATCGGTTGTTCCCGAATTACCTTCAGAGGCTGAGACATCGCCGATTGCCATGCTGGGCGACGGATCGTTATCGAGGATATTAAGTGTCGCTGTGCTCGCAGCGCCCAGCGTGTCAAGATCGCCCGTTGTGCTAAGCCTGGCCGTCGCAGTCTCGTCAGCCTCATCCACATTGTCTTCAACGATTGGAACAAAGAAGGTCTTGGAGGACTCGCCATCGGCAAACGTCACGCTTCCGGTCACGGGAGTGAAATCAGAGCCGGGCGACGCTGTGCCGCCGCCGGTCACCGTGTAGCCAACCGCAATGGAGCCTGCGGTGCCGCCCGTACGGGTCAAATTGAAAGTGGCAAAGCCGCTTGATTCGCTTACCTGCGGGGCAGTCGGGTTGAAAGAAATGGCGCCGACGGCCGGAGAGCTCGGTGAACACTGCGAGAATTCTGAAGTATTACTAGTTGCGTCGGTGGCAGTCGCGGTTATGACCTGGTTAGCCGGTAGCGACTGCGCGAAAGTGGCATCGAAGCTGCCATTGCCGACGCCGTCTGTAGTCACCATCGCAGCGCCTATATATCGGGCCCCTTCACCGAAGCCGGTCGCGTCGCAGACGCTGTTGGCGTAAAAGTCGAGCGTAAAAGTCTGGCTGGCCGTGCTGTTGAGCGTGCCTTTAACGTTGACCGAGTTGACGCCCACGGTAACCAAAGTGATTATCGGGAAGTTTTGTAGATTGTTCGCGCCTGTGTCGCCGTCCCCCGCGTCATTCAGCGTGACGCCGTTGACGCCGAGGTCAATCCCGATGGTTATACCGACCGGATGATTTATGTAGCCGTTTGAGAAAATCGAGTTTCCCCGTATCACGTTGCCCGTCGCAGGGGGAAAGCTTGTAACAAGTACGCCATCGAAGCCGTTGAACGCGATGATGTTGCCCTCGCCAGGCGCCGTGCCGCCAACGATATGGTTTGGCGTGGTGATAAGCACACCGTACTGAACATTGGGCAACGGTGCAGTTAAGGTGGCGTTTGCACCAATGATGTTGCCCTGGATGATATTCGCCACGAAGATGAACGAATTCACACTTACTCCATTGCCACCGGCACCCGCGCGCCCGTTGCCTGAGATAACATTGCGCGCGCCAGCGGTTGGGCCGCCAATGAGGTTGCCGTTGCCGGTGATAGTGATCCCGTCACGATCATTTGGAACGGCGAAACTGCCGGTAGCGTCCGTACCGATGAAGTTACCCTGGACGGAGTTGTTCGTCACCAGGTTGCCTTCAAGGTCTATCCCTACGCCATGGTTACCTGAAATAAGGTTGCCGGCGCCGGGTTGAGTACCACCGACGAGATTGTTGGTGACGGGAACGTTCGAGTTTACGTTCGAGATTCTGACGCCTTGTAACAGGTTGGGTATGGCGGCGGAGCCGGTTGAGTTCACGCCGATGAAGTTACCCTGAACTACGTTTCCAGTAATCGAAGATGTGTCTCCGGTACAGCAGAAACGGCTAATGTCGATGCCGGCGCCCTGGTTTCCGGAAATCACATTGTGCTGAGTGGGAGTCGTTCCGCCGATGACGTTGTTTGAGGTGCTGATGCTTACACCATCATCGCCATTCGGCTGGGCTATTGTGCCGGTGGAGTCGGTGCCGATGTAGCAGCCCTCAACACGATTTCCGCTGCCGTTGTTAATCAAGATCCCGGTGAAGTGAAAGCGGTTAATGACGAGACCACGCACCGTACTATTGCCGCCGGTAATGAAGAGGCCGTTGCCATCGGGCTGCACGGTTCCGTTAAGTTCGATAATTGGCACGCCGGAGAAACCCGGCTGCGTCGTTCCGTCGATGACCACCCCATCCGTTATAGTCGGCAGTCTTTGCTGTGGCGTAATGGTCTGAAGGCCGCTGCCGATATTGAATGAAATAGTATCCAGGCCAGGACTAGCATTGGCATCCGTGATCGCCTGCCGCAGCGAACCCGGTCCGCTATCGTTCGTATTAGTTACAACGAAGGTGCTGCCGGAGCTGGCGGTTGATCGCAAAGCGTTCCACATGGCGCTTTGCCTGCCGGGTAAAACCATTAGCAGCACAAACAACGACAGAACCAAAACGGGTTGGACGTAGAGAGAGCGACGGAGGATGCGAGGCATTAAACTACCTTTCAATTGTCGCGGACTGGGCGAAGAGCGTGGTGCCAGCTTTAGGAGGGAGAACCCAGAGCCAACGCCTTAATGACAAGTTGATGATGCTACTCTTCGATCCCCCATATGGTCAACAAGGCCATTGCGGCCCTTATCTCAAGGCCCGAAGCGATGTCGATACTCACCGGAAACGATAAACGCCTTTACCATTTCGGCGTTCACGAAATTGCCCTTGAATTGTTCCAGTTTTCCCAACCAGAAGTTATAACCGTCGAAATTCAGTCCCGGTTCCGGCGCATCGTTGGGGTTCCTTCGCAGGTATCCGAAGTACTGCATCAACACAAACGCTTTGTTCTTTTCCTGCTGGTTCAGCGCCGAGTTCTCCGCTACCCGCCGCAACGCTCGTCCTCGCGCTGCCGTGTCTGCTGTGTTTCCTGCTCCGCTAAATTCGTTAATCGCCGCGTTTCGATCAGTCGCCGACGGTGTGACACCAGCGCTTGTGAACAACGCATCGACAAACTGAGCTGGTGTCAGCGTCGTCGGATAGGCAGTGGTGAAACGCGAACGGGAAACGAAATCCAGCGCGAACGCGACTTTGTTATTTTCCAGTTGCTGCTCCGCGCCAGGTTGACCAATGACCACATCTTTCCCGACCTGCTGGGTGTCCGGGAGAAACTCCTGGAGTTTCAAGGGCACGGGTGTGCCGGGCATGTTGCCATACGCTGACTTGTACATGCGGTAAACGAGGTAACCGGTCTCCTGAAACTCAATCGACAGAAAGAACGCTGCCGACACGTTGATCCGTTTAACTTCGATGCATTCGGGATTTGTGCCACACAAACCGATCTCGTTGGTCCAGAAGCCGAACCCAGGCGCGTCAGGCTCGCGATTCAGAAAATCGAGGTAGTGCTGGCGTACGAAGAAGCTCGCCTGGTCGATGGCGTTTGGACCATTAACAGCATCGTCGTCTGTGATTGTCACCGTCGTCTTCGCAGGTGAGCCGAGCGTGGACCCGCTACCGTTGGCGTTTGTTAGAACTACGGTGAAACTCTCGTTACCTTCTGCATATGAATCATTGATGAGGGGAACTGAAATCGTCTTAGACGTTTCGTTAGCAGCGAAATCTAACGTACCCACTGTGGTTTCGTAGTCGCAGTGTGAAGAGGCATTGCTGGTGTTAGCCACGTCGCAATTAGCGGCGGCGCTGTCGCTGGTTCCGTAGCTCACCGTAGCTGGCGCCGATGTATTTCCCAGTCGCGTAACTTTCAGCACCGCATCTCCGCCGCCTTCAGTCACGCGCAAAGTTGCGGAGCCAAACTGAAAACTGCTCGCCGCAGGTGAGGTCTGAAATTGCCCGCGTATCTCGCCCGGTACAAACATATTGCTATGAACGTCCGCGTAGAGCAATCCGTTCTTTAGGTTTTGCACATCGCCGGCGCTGAGCGGTATTTCGAAGTCGCTGAATTCACCCTGCGGCAAGGGGAAGAGCACCGGAGCAGTAATACCGGGCGCTGCCGGGCCATGAATGTGGGCAACGGTTTCAGGACTCGACAGACCGTTGAAGTTAAGTGAAACGCGCGCAGTCAACTCATCCGGACTAAGAAGCAGGGTGGCGGTTCCTGTCGCAGGTGAGTTGTTGGGTGGCACCTCCTGGGCGCCATTCAGGTTCGCCACGAAAAGCGTCGGTTGGTTGCCGGTGATTTCATAGACCGCGCCATTGGTGTTTGAAACGACGAAGACGTTCCCGTTGGGTCCGGTCTGGATGTCGGCTCCGATACCAAAATCTTTTCCAATCAGCAGTGTTTCGCTTTCGGTTATGTCAAACTTATCCGTGTTATCCGCGACCAGATCGAGGAGCCGGGAATCACTGAATGAGAAATGCAAACGATCTGGCGTTAACCTGAAGCGGAACAAATAACCCCCGGATAGAAACGTGCGTCCCGCGCCGACAAGCATGTCCCCTTCAAACTGCGGTCCGAGTCCCCTGCCCTGCACAAAGCCCAACGGTGACGGCGCTAAGGCATACTTCCAGCTGAATTCCGGATCGTTGTAGTGCGCGCC
>DASXSC010000064.1:0-8726 GCA_036506215.1 Pyrinomonadaceae bacterium
AACGAGTTATCTGGAATGATCTGCCAAGCTCCGGTAATGACGCTGTCCTCGCTCGTATCCGCGCCGAAAGGAGTCCTTGCGGTAAATGTCCGGGTGGCGCGACCGGAGATACGCCGATGCCTCGTCATACGAACTTCCGCGCATTGACAAGTGCAGCGCCGCTTCAAAGCCGCGACGGTATTCGTTCTCGTCCTGGGAAAAATCTTGCCCCTCGCGAGTATAATGCTCTTGTTCGGCATCGCGCATGCCCACCCACCACTGCTCGCGGGCGGCATCCACGCTTTCTGCGCCGTTGCGTTCGAAGATCCTGCGTGCAGTTTCGGCTTGATCTTCGTCATCAGCAAATACAAATAAGACGGTCCGACCCTGCTTAAGCGCGTCTTCGTAAACAAATATCTCGTCCTTAGGTAACCCTTCGGTCAGTGCGTTTTCCAAACTAGCACCCACCGCCGCGCCGCCGATCGCTCCACCGATACCCAACAGCGCGGCCGCTGCAAGTCCGATCGCAATGGCCGGCCCGACTCCCGGCAGAATCACGCTCGCGAGCGACATTCCGAGTGGCGCGCCCGCGGCTGTCCCGGTTGCAGCGCCCACCACACCGCCAACGGCTTTTCCCATGCCCGGCTGTTCCCCTTCAGCAGAGGGGATAGAATCGATGTTCGCGGCGGAAGCTCCGGGAGTTAAAAAGTTGATGCGGTCGTCGGGAATTCCGGCCCCTGTAAGTTCTTGAGCACTTTGTCTCGCCTGTTCGAACGAAGCGAAAATACCGGTGACTGCTTTCATATCATCCTCTCGATATTTCTCTCAGTCGCGACATAAACAATAAACCGTCGGCAATTAATTGAATTACAACCCCATGCCACGATGTCGTGAAAACTGACCGGGTTTTGTTTGACGAACCCACCATCGGTCAATGATGTAATTTAGGAGACCGCTTTCTTGTTCCGTGTCCGGCAAGCACCAGAAGTCTTGGGCTTCGACTTAACACTGCGGGCGCTCGTCTTTGTGCGGCGGAATTTTCTGCGGGTGCGCGCCATAAACAATCCGATCAGAGCGCAGCACTCTCGACATGAATCAGCGACGGTTTGCTAATCGCCGGGCGCCGGATCTCTTGTTGCATCGTTGGTCTTTGCGTTCGCTTTACCGGCTTGACTTTAACCGGCCGTTTGATTTTCGCCGACTTATACAATCCTTCGATGATGCGCACGTCCGCGAGACCTTCCGCGCCGGAGGGCTCGGGAGTTTTATCGTTCTTGATACAGTCCGAAAAGTAGATTAGCTCCGGGGCAAACTGGTCTCGCTTGCGAAAGGTTCGCTGCTGGATCTTTCCATCCACTGTTAGATGGTGGGTCACCGGCATCGTATATTCGTAGGCATTTTCGACGCGTAGGTCACCGCGCGTCCCAACGATACGATAGCTCGCCACATCGGCTGCGCCGAAGCTCGTTGCAAAGGTGGCAAGGCGGTCTTTCGGAAAGCGCAGCACGGCGCTGGTCATCTCATCGATTTCTTTGAAGCGCGGATCATTCTTATTGGCGCTGCTGAAAGCGAAAGCTTCGACGGGTTCGTCGCGAAAAAGATAACGCGCTGCGTTAATACAATAAATACCAATATCGTAGAGTGTTCCTCCGCCCATCTCCTTATTGGTGCGTATATTGCCCGGGCGCACCTGCATCGAAAATACCGAGTTAAAGAGACGCGGGTCGCCGATCTTGCCGGACCGAACGATTTCGACTGCCTTCATGTTCGCTGCCTCGAAATGGAGGCGGTAAGCAATCATGAGCTTTACGTCGTTGCTTTGCGCGGCGTGAATCATCGCGCGGCACTCTCTCTCCGTAACGGCCATCGGCTTTTCACAAAGCACATGGATTCCCGCCTCCGCCGCGCGAATCGTATACTTTGCGTGTAAGTGATTGGGCAGGGCGATGTATACGGCATCTATCGCACCGCTCCTTAGGCAGTCGCCGTACTGGCGATAGGAAAAGGTATGTTCTACGTCATAGCGCTTGGATAAACCTTTTAGCTTTTCCGGGTCATCGGACACCAACGCGACTAATTTACAATTACGCTGGGCGTGCTTAAAAGCCGGTAGCACCGCGACTTGGGCTATGTGGCCCAATCCCACGACCGCATAGCGAATCTTGCGATTGGTAGCTTTCATTCGATTCACCCCGTCTCAGGGGTCTCACGACTGCATAACTGATCAAGCGGCGCCTACTTTCGATTTCTTGGATCGAGATTCCGCTTCCTTCGTAAAAAGCGGAGCATGGCGTTCATACCATTCCTCTGCCCAACGATTTACTTCTGCTTTTCGATCACTATATTTTTTTTGTACGATACCAAGAAACTTAAGGTAGTCACCTTCCACTTCGAAAAGATCTCTATCCGTCAATCGACCCCATTTGTTCTTAACCTCGCATTTAAACTGTGGCCAGCTCCCTTTAAATTGTTCTTCATCCATAACAAGGTACCTCCCTCAGCTCCGCTTGATCGCAAAGCTTCCATCCTGGTCCGCTATAGCGCACATAGAGTGCCAATGGCATAAGGTACGATGTTTCGGCAAGTTACAGACTTGTGATATTTTTTAGCGGCGTTGATCTGCAGGATGACCTCCTACAAATGAGGAATTACTCTTACCCGACAATTCCCGTCGTGTAATTCGCTTCCTTTCGTGACGCCTGAGCGGCTCATTTTCCACCCTGTTTTGTCGGAGCAGAGCGCTCGGTATCAGCTGGCGCGCCCAGCGAGCGAAGCGCGTTCAAAACTGCATCAAGAATTACGGGTTGCGGATCTGCTGGAGCCATCCCTTCTTCGTCGGCGACTTGGAGTTCTCTGATGTCATATTCCCACCGTCGCAGAATTTCGATTTTTTGTTCACGCGACAAATCGCCCGTTTCGATCACCTCTTGGGGCTTTTTAAAAACTGCGCTCGGATCGGTCAGCGCTTTATTGACGTCAATCATCGCCCACCTCCTTTCATCACTGAGACCGACGGGCCTGGCATGGTCTCATCTTTTCATGCGCGCCCGATAGCCGGTCTATTGGATCCGCCTGTAATCGTGCAAATCGCGTCCGGCGCTTCGATCTTCAAAACCAAGGATTCGCTGACGGCAAAGTGCTCGTGCGCGGCATCTGAAGTAAGATAATTCACTTGCAAGTCTTGGCCGAGGACGATGGATCCTACGTCGCGAGCTACTAAGACACATCCTTCGATAGCCGCTTTGACGATACCCCGCGTGCAAAGGCGCTTGAGATGTTCGATTTGAAGAAGATCGGAACCGGCATAACGGCGGAACAAGCTATTGTACAGCTCCGGCGCCAGCGCGAGTCCATAGGGCCGCGATAACCTTTA
Source organism: Pyrinomonadaceae bacterium (assembly GCA_036506215.1). Taxonomy (GTDB): domain Bacteria; phylum Acidobacteriota; class Blastocatellia; order Pyrinomonadales; family Pyrinomonadaceae; genus PSRF01. The sequence continues at coordinate 3,353 of DASXSC010000064.1, forward strand.
GCGTCCAGGGCATTCACGGCAGTGATGACGTCGCCAAGCACTTCGTCGACATTGTCCCAATTCCCGGCGTTTACATTTTGCCGGCCCTCGACTGTCAATAAGCCGCCCAAATGAAACTCCGATTGCCCCTGATAAACAAACTCCTCCTCGCGGCTAGCGACCGCCTGCGCAGCATCTTCAGCAACCTTTAAATTCAGCGGCTGGCCCGTTTCTTGAAATGCCGCGATGCGTCGCTTTGAAATGGCAAAACGGCGATAAATCATCGGCACTGAAAGAGCCCGACTGACTACCGCGCTGGCTTCGTCAGGTCCCGGCTCGCGGCATCGATCATCATTTCCTACCTCGACAGTGGTTAGGCCGACACCGTAAGGGCCTTCAACATCAATGATTCGCCGGCCGCTCAGGATCTCCCGAGCCGCGGAAACCGCAGCTTCCTCGATCCGCTTCGTCAATTCCGAGGTGACGACTCCAGACGCTCTCTCTTCCGCCATGCTCAACTTCCTTTCATGTCGCCAATCGTGAGTCGGAGGCTGCTTCGCTCCGGCGTCGCAATTTCTTCCTTTTTCCCTTCGTTTGTAACTTTCTCGATCGCGGTGATTTCCCCGCTTGTGAATAGAAATAACTTCAATGCTTGGTCGAACTTCGGGACGTTGCGGCGTATCCATTCAAGCGTCATGCTCGCATGCTCGATTTCTTCATCTCTATTGTGTTTTAGGACCGCTTTTAGTTGTTCGTCTTTACAGGCTTCGGCTCGCTGATTGTACCAATCCACGGCCTCCAGCTCTTCAATGAGTGAGATAACCGCGCGATGGACATCAATCGTCCGCGCTGTCAATTGGTCAGCGGGTTCATGCAGTGAGGTTGAGGACATGACATTCCTTCCGCGTTTTAGAGTGTGGCTTCGAAAACCTATTACATGGAGATGAAACTATCCGAAGTCCGTTAGATTTATGCTCAACGTAAACCAGGCGTTAGCAGAAAAATAAAATGTCCAACGAGAAATGCTACGGCGCCAAGTAGAATAACAGCGAGGTGCAAACCCCGGCAGGATCAGTAACTGAATGAAAAAGTCCCGACCCCTCGGGCAACGCCACGTCACCGTCGACGAAGCGAAGAGATCGAGACTTATTTCACTCGGCTGGCCGAACGACGCGAGCGCAGCAATATCTCACGCCGATAGGCCAAGCTTTAAACTGGCGGTCGTCTTCCCATTACCAAACCAACAAGAAACAGAACCAAAAACACCACGAACAATATCCATGCGATTTGCGTCGCTGCGCCGGCGATTCCGCTAAGTCCCAGAATTCCGGCAATGAGCGCTATCACAAGAAAAGTTATCGCCCAATTTAACATTTGGTTATCCTCCTTTTCGCGAAAACATTTTTGTTGCTGCCATAAATTATGGTTTCTGACGACAAGACATCGCTACAGTTTTACCAGTCCCAAAATTCCTATTACGATCAGATAGATAGCCACGATGTAATTCAAAAGCCTGGGAATCATTAAGATCAGTATTCCCGCTATCAGCGATGCTATAGGTTGCAGCCCGATGTAGACTTGCATCGTTTCCACCTCCTCACGCCGCTATCGTCTTGCAGTCCAACACTTCGTCGACATTTGAGCATTTCATTCATCACCGCTGGCCCGAGACCTACGCTGGCCATGTGTGGCATCGGCTTCCGCTTCATTTAAAGCCTGCCGCTCTTAATTTAGTGCGCGACTGCTCCGCTAAGTTAAGATATTCCGCCCGTATACGATCCAGATCCTTTTCTTCCAGCTCCTCCAAATTCAAAAGAGCGTTCTGAGCATTGTCAATGGCACGAATGAGCTCGTCGAGCTTTATATGCATCGCTTCGGCATCTCGGTTTTGAGTATTTTGAATCACAAATACCATTAGAAATGTAACGATGGTTGTGCCGGTATTAATGATCAGTTGCCACGTATCGCTAAATCCAAAAATCGGTCCGCTAAGCAACCATAAAATAATCAGCGCACATGCGCCGCCGAAAGCGGCTGGTTGCCCTACGGCGCGGGCAATCCATCTTGAGAAATGCCCAAACCGCGATGCTGGTTGGATCCCTCCCATCTAGGGCTTCCTTTAAGAACAACCACTAAGTACAACCACGAATTAGAAACAGAATGAACAATACTGGTATCGGCACTCCTAGTGCCCATAACAGAATCCAACCTACCTTACCCCGCTGATTTGAGATTCTTGCCACCGGATTTGCCTCGATTCTTAGCTTTAAGACCACCGTCGCGGATGAACACAGCGGGTTCAGCCAATTCGTCTCAGAGACGATCGCTTTCTCAGCCGCACCCGCCGCTTCAAAAACAAATCTTGCAAGATATACGACACCAAAGCGTTAGTCGTGACCGGATTACCCGTTAGCGGCGCGACCTGGTCAGTAACTGCAACTATCAGCTCACCCAACGTCGTGTTAACACGTCTCTCCGCGCTCATGTTCCGCTACCCTCCTCGTCATTGTTTTTTCCTGCTATCCCCTTAACGCTGCCCCACACAGTATCGGCAGTCGCACCGCTTTCCGTCTTGGTGAAATCAGTGAGCAACGGCTGTGCCATGCCTCGATACTCGATGATTTCGCTATATTATTAACATGTTCTTGATCGATGCCGAGGTTCGCCCGCTATGAAAATCGAGCAGTATATTTCCGACAAATTGTCTGAAATACTCCTCAAAGCCAACCGGGACATCGTGATTCCTTATCGAGTTAAGCGGTCGCGTGACGCGCATCGGTGGAGCAGAAGGATGTAGCAATCGGTGCAGTGCTCCTCGGTCTAGGCCTTGCGCGAGTTACGGCTCTGCTAAGTGTCCACGCCTGATTCGTCTAAACCGTCGACCAAGCCAAAACGGCACGCGGTGAGTCCGATTAAATCGATCCCGTCGCAAAAAAGATCGCCGCCGGTCTGTTGCGGAAATCGATTGCAGGTCGACATGTCCGCCCGCCGTTGAGCAGCCTTTTTCATCCTGCTTTTGTCGCGAAAGTCCAGACAGGCTTTGATCAAATTTTTATCTTCCTGTAAGTGCTTAGAAGCACGGTGCTATCGCCAAGAGCGGTCGTGGCACGTGATTTGTTTAAAGATCATTCGGGCCCATAGCAGAGATAAAAAAACAGGGTGGTAATAAATACATGAAATTCAGTACTTTTTCATTCGTTGTTTTGTTGACTGGCTCGACCGCCGTGTCTATGGTGGGCTGTACGTCAATGACCGGTCAATCCGCCGGTCAATATGTCGATGACCGAACAATTACGAGTTCGGTGAAAGCGAAGCTGGTTGCCGACAAAGCCACTAACTTAACGCGAGTTGACGTTGATACCACCAACAGAGTGGTATATCTCAATGGCATCGTCCAATCGCGCGAGCAAAAAGCCCGTGCCGAGCAACTTGCTATGCAGGTCAGCGGAGTAAAAGAAGTCAAGAACAATTTACAAATCCAAGGATCCAGATAATATAATCACCAGGGATCAGCTCGCGATTCATTTACATAGTCCTGAGTCTGGCCAAGTAGCGTGCGCGCCGCATTTGCATTTCAAGTCGCGGCGCGCACGCCGACCAGTGGGCCGATCGCGGGAATCGCTTTCGTATGATGATCATTATCCTCGCGATTGTTCTGCTGCTATGGTTGATCGGAGTAATTACTGCATACACATTTGGGGGCTTGATTCACCTTCTCTTGCTTCTAGCTCTGATTGTTTTGCTCATCGATATCCTCGATCGTCGCAAGGTGCTGTGAGCAAGAATCCAGGAGGTATTATGAAACCGGTCTTACTAATAGGGATTGCGCTAATCTTATTGGGTATCGTCGCTCTGTCCTATGAGCGGATCACCTATACAACCAAGGAAAAGGTTATCGACATCGGGCCAATACACGCTACAGCTGAACGAGAAAAATCAATTCCTTTGCCGCCATTATTGGGCGGGCTGGCGGTGGTCGCAGGTATCGGCCTAGTCGCTGTCGGATACAAGAAATCCTAGCAAGTGGAGACAGCATCAAACGGACCAAAGAGTGAACCGGACATTGCCGGTTCCGTTTGGGCTGAAATAATTCTCGCTATCGTTTTTTATTCCATTCCCGAAACCCGAATCCGTCCACAACGCGCTGGACTGCTTTGGCTTTTTTTATCATGAACCCATCCTTGGTTAGTTCCGCCTGTGCGAGTTCTCGTCGTCCTTCCGTTTGCCCCGACACTGGGTTGTGGAGCGTGAGTGCCCCGCTAATCCGGTAAAGGTAAAATAGTTCTAGTTTTTCCATCTCGATCAACTCTCGCCAGGATTTTCGACTGCGCTTTCGACAGGCCGGGGGTGGGTTTTCTCTGTCAGGAAAGCGATGTCAAACTGAATAATAAGCCTGCGGCCAGATTATTTAGAATAAGCTGGAACACCTATGATGAGTTTGTGTTTCCCAAGGAGGTCTTGGTTAAAGAGAGAACAGAGTGGAGTTTCATTTTCTCTTCGACGTCCTACAATTGATTGCAGTCGAACCGACTAAGAAAAAAATGCGCTACAATCTTTATGAAAATTTAACCTTCGTCAGCTAAAAAAATTGGACATCCGAATGGACTAACAGTAATATTGGCCTTGCGACTTTGCTAATTCGGTAGGTAGCGTCTCGCGCAAAACGTATTTCCGATTTCGACATGTGGGCCATCGTTGATTACTCCTTAGTGGATGGTCAGATTTAAAGAATCTTTCTTTCCGGCAACCCGCCTCCATCCCTGCAAGCGTCGCAGTGGCCCAAAAGCTATGAGTAGAATCACGCAAACGCTGATCCTCGTTGTATGTCTTTGTCATTGCGCGGCATTTGCCCAAACGGGTTGGCCGGACCCTTTGTCCACAGACAACCCTATCTCGCTAAGCCTCTTTCCAACTTCATACACTGAGTTTGATAGGCTGCGGAACGACTTCGATCGGACGAGGGAGAGAACTTTCTCCGTGGCTCTGGTTCCCAAGTTAATCGAGCTGAAGGCTTTATACCTGGAAAAGCAACAAGACGGCGACGCTGTGATAAACGAAACGAGCGTCGGCCCTGGCAAATGGGGGAACTATTTCGATCTCCTCGCCGCGTCTTCAGGATTCGGAGGCAAACTAGTTGCCGAGGGTGGGCTGGCCTATAGCACGCTGGGGTTATCGGCGGTGCCCGATCAGCGACCCATGATGTCGCGATTGGCGCTCCGGGGAAATTGGGGCAAGGCTGGCTATGGTTTCCTTTACCGGTCCTTTGGCAGTGGATTCGTCTCGATGACAGGGGCCAAGGTCGACCATGCCCGCGACGAAAGCCAAATTTGGGGAGAGTATGATTTCGGCCTTTTTCGGATGCGCGGAACAGTCGGTGAGTCTTGGGAAAAAAATG
>DASXSC010000065.1:0-16492 GCA_036506215.1 Pyrinomonadaceae bacterium
ACCCCAGTTTTCCGGTCTTTGACCGGAGTCTCAAAGGTCGGAGACCTTAAAGAACTTTAGAAAGGTCGCCGGCAAGTCGGAGACTTGCCGCGCATCGGCGGTCAAAGACCTTACCTGCAAATTGAAAATCCTGAGGAAGACCCACCGGCTACCGCCTGGTGCTACTGACCTCTTCGCACCGCATGTTGCTAGTATGTGCATCGTTCAAACTGCATCAGTACCTCGAGTTACGATGAGTATCGATCTCGCTAATCCAAAGGCCATAGATGGTTTGTTTGCTGAGATATTCTTCGGAGGCTGAGTGCTGCCTGACTCTGAGGCGGGGCAGGTTCCCCTTCTCAACCTGCGAATAATTCAACGTTGATTTGCCACTTCACCGGCCCTTCCACAATCCTTGAGCGACCAGCGGCACGTATGTATCAAGCCCTTCAGGCCTAAACTGGATCGTGCGCTCCTGCTCAGCGCTCATGTAAGCGGTCATCAGCAGTTCTGTTACTTCCAGACCATCGTGGAAACTTTCTGCCGGCTGCTTCCCGTCGAGAAAGCATTGCACAAAATAGCGATTCTGCGATTCGTAACCGTACTCTGCGGCTTCGTTTCCTAATACTGGCATCAATCCTTGTTCGGCGTTCTGTTTTTCAACGAGGTCTTCACCCACGTCGCCTTTTACCTCTCGGCTCAGAAATAACTTTAGTCCACTGTCGAGCGAGTTCATGGCAAGCGAGTATTCCGGGCCGAGCACTTCAAGACTCAGACGCAGGCCCGGACCGACATAGCTCCAGGACGTTGTCACTTCAACGATGAGCGGGTTGGTATCTTCATCTGTATAATTAATCGTAGCCCGTGCAAAATCCTCGGCTGGCTTGTTTTTATAATCTACGTCTGTGCCCATGTTGTTCATGAGAATGTTCACATACTCGGGCCGTGACCATTTCAAACTGGCAATCTGCGCTGATACTTTCACTGGCCGAATACTCGAGCGTGGCGCGCCGGGCTTGGTCAGCATAAAGCGCGCGACTTCAATGCTGTGACACATCATGTCGTTGAGCACACCACCACCCTGTAGTTCGCCCTGCCAAAACCAAGGCGAATGTGGCCCACTATGTTCTTCAGCTGCGCGCGCAATATAGGGACGACCTGTTAACGCCGCCGCTCGAGTCCACAAGATCTGTTTCCCGCGAGTCACACTCGGAGCGAATATCTGGTCTTCAAGGTAGCCGTGTAGCAATTCGGATTGTTCAACTTGATCAACCATGCGTCGCGCCTCAGCCACGTTACGGGCCAATGGCTTCTCGCAAGCAATTCCCACCAGTTTGCCTTTTCCAGATTCAATCGCCTCACAAATTGCTTGCATGTTCTGCACACGCAAATGGTTTGGTCCACAGAGCCACAGGCAATCGATCTCTGGAGCGGCAATCATCTCTTCAATCGAATTGAAGGTCCGCGCATTGCCGACGCGTAGCTCACGCGCCAAGGCCGCAGTTGCCTCAGCGTGCGCTGCGTTTGGGCTGTATACTCCGAGCACATCAGCATCGCGAACCCCGCGCCAGGCGTGAAGATGAAACCTGGTCACGAATCCGCTGCCGATGAATCCTATTCCAAGCTTGTTTGTTGTCATCGATAGAGACTCCTTTCAGGTTGTTTGTTGGCAGGGTCTAGGCACAAGTATCACGCAGGCAGTCGTGGGTCCAATCAGATTTTACAAAATGGGGCAAAAAACACCCTTAACATTGTCTTGGTTACAATGGTGGCCCAGAATAAACCGCGCGTCACATTCTGACATTTCTGAGTCGATTGGCGCACTACTCGTACTCGACGGGAATCATTTGCGGGACCGAAACTTCCAAATGAGACCAGTGAGGTTCTTATGACCAGAAATCTAATCCTTGTTCTGATTGCCGTGCCTCTGTTCGTTGTGCTAACAAAAAGCGAGACATTTTCGCAGCAAAAGTCTCTGGGAGCATTCGCTGACCAAGCGGATGTCGGTAACCCGATCCGGCCAGGCCTCGCTACTTATGATCCTGAAAAGCAGGAATACACAATTGAAGGCGCCGGGACGAACATGTGGGCCGGCCGTGATGAATTTCATCTCGCGTGGCAGCGTCTGAAAGGGAACTTCATTCTCACGAGCAGGGTTGCCTTCGTTGGCAAGGGAATCGATGCGCACAGAAAACTGGGATGGATTGTGCGCTCCAGTCTCGATGCTGACTCACCGCACGCCATGGCCGTCGTACACGGTGACGGTCTTACATCATTGCAATTTCGTAGAACGAAAGGCTCCACCACCGAGGAACTAGTCTCAAAGGTTAGAGCGGCTGATGTTCTCCAACTCGAAAGGAAAGGCAACACTTACATAACGTCTGGCGCTCGCTTCGGTGACGTGTTTACGAGCGAGCAAGTCTCTCTTGCTTTAGGTGATGAGGTATATATCGGGCTATTCGTCTGTTCGCATAACAAGGACGTGACTGAAAAGGCGATATTCAGTAACGTTCGAATCACAGTGCCCGCAAGAGATAACTTTGTTCCGTATCGGGAGTACATCGGAAGCAACCTCGAAGTCATGGACGTAGCAACCGGCAATCGCAGAATTGTTTATACCGCGCCGGACTCTTTTCAGGCACCCAACTGGACCAAAGATGATCGAGCGTTGCTCTACAACCGCAATGGCCGGCTGTATCGCTTCGACCTGGCCAACAAAGCACCAGTGGCCATCGAGACTGGATTTGCTATCAACAACAACAATGACCACGTTCTTTCCTTTGACGGAAAGATGCTCGCCATCAGTAATCACAGCAAGGATGATGGAAATGCATCGATCGTTTACACAGTACCGGTCGAGGGAGGCACACCCCGGAGAATTACGGCTAAGGGACCTTCCTACTTGCACGGTTGGTCACCTGATGGCAAATACCTGCTCTATACCGGTGAGAGAAATGGTGAGTTCGACATCTACAAGATTTCAACCATGGGAGGCGCAGAGACGAATCTTACCAACACAAAAGGATTGGATGATGGACCTGAGTTCACACCCGACGGCAGGTATATCTACTTCAACTCAACGCGCTCAGGAACGATGCAAATCTGGCGAATGAAGCCGGACGGCAGCAATCAGGAACAAGTTACGAACGACGAATATAACAACTGGTTCCCGCATATTTCTCCGGACGGCCAGTGGATCGTTTTTCTATCTTTCTTGAACGATGTGAACCCGACCGATCATCCGTTCTATAAGCATGTTTACATCCGTCTTATGCCGGCCAATGCAGTCAAGGCAAGGGTAATTGCCTATGTATACGGAGGCCAGGGAACAATTAACGTTCCCTCCTGGTCACCGGATGGAAAGCGAATAGCGTTTGTGAGTAACACTGATCTGTCGGCTGCACCAGGATTCGCCGGCTTACAATTTCAGCTTCTCAAGATAGCGAAGACTCTGCGGGATTTTATTGACTGATGTCGGCGATTCATCCTCGATGAAGTACCACTTGACGCCAGCCTTCCTCGCTGCGCGGAAGATGCTGGGCCAGTCTATGACTCCTTCACCGAGCACCACATTGTTGGTCACATCTGAGTGTCCGGTAAATCCGCCAGGTGTGCCCCGCTTCATATTAATGTTAGAGGCCTTTCGTGCTTCGGTGAGGCCTTTAAAGTTGTTGACTTTTGCGCGTTAGGTTCAAGCGAATCGTTGGGTCGCATGCAACCTCACCGTGAGACGCCAGTTCTTAACGTTACCGCCACCGTTTCCAGAACCAGTGCCGTTGTGGCCAGGATGCTACGTAGAGTGTTGGCACGCTCCCAAGGCTCCCAAATCTGTTGTGCATTCGACGGCGGGGAATCAGCGGTCCAAGTCATCAGCTGATTGTTCAGCGGAACATTGACCGCCCGCGTTAAAGCGAGTAGCCCGAGGATGGCACATGCCGAAATACCGACAAGCCAGAACTCCGTTGTTCGCCAATGCGACCTGATCATGACAAGCCATAGGACGCTCGATACGAGTGAAGTCAAAACCAGCGGCGGCATAAACCTGACGTAATGGGCGTTGATGATCTGCCCAAGTTGCACGAAGCTGGATGCACTAAGCTTAGGAACAGCGTAGTGCAGACCGGTGCGGTGGCCAACGAAGATGCCTGCGATCAGCCCTACTGAAACCACCGCTACGACTCGCAGTATCGTCGTTAGAGCACTCATAACTATCCTTTCATGGGCACGCCACGGTCGGGGACGCAGTGGCGGCGCTGCCCTACGTCGCCGCGTCAAATGCCCTTTATCGCTATGGAAAGCCGCCAATGACCACCACCTTGTACACGACCATCGCCATGACGACTGTCACAACAATGCCTATAGCCACTCGGTACCGCCCGACGAAGTACGCCACAACAGCCGCCCACGCCCCAAGTGACGCCATCAGTCCACCCGTGATGTACGGCGCTACCTCCGTCACTCCAAGCGCCATCCCACGGACGTACCGCAGCCGGTAATACTCCGCCAGTGTGCGTATGAGTGCCAGGAACATTCCCGTTATTGCCAGTTCCGACAACCGTCGAGCCGAGATACGTGCCATATGCCGTTTTGTCAGATAATTTTCGACTGCCGAACCTCGTGCCGTCAAACGACGACGAAAGCGACTATCCCTAGACAACCGAAAATCGGGTCGCTACTTTCGGAGCATGAGTTCGGTTGGCTTCAATCTAAATGGTAGAGACAACGAACTCGTACGACTGCGAGAAATATGTTCCAGCATCAACGACGTTTTGAGAAATATTGCAAGTGCTCAAGACTGTCTTGATGCTTTGAACGTCGGGGTTGCTAAGGATTACTTGAAAAATGCTCACTGGCACGCAGGACAGGCTAAAAAGGTCATCACAGTGCTCGGCAGCTAAAAACCAAAAGGCCGACGGTTAAAGCCGATCCTCTAGATTCCTCACCTCGGCTAAAAACCTAGGGTGCCGAATAAAGCTAAACTCGATTCCAGTCAGCGGAACAAAACTAGGAGGGTGACCGTAATTAGCAGTAATTCTCCCGAGAAGGAGTAGTGGTCGTGTTCAAACGCACTGGAACTCTTTCTCTCCCCTTGCTACTCACTTGCATTTTGTCGATGGCTTGTTCATCGGCAGCACCACCTTCAGGTATTTCCCTACCATACGTTCGTCGCACTAGAAATATCACGGCTCCCATCGTTTTTCAGGGCCGAGTCGTTGGTTGTTCAGGATGGCGATACGATCACTGTGCTCGATTCCCTTGGCACACTATTGGCACCCAAATGATATCGCGAACTATTCACTGCGCCTGCTAAACTATTGATAGGATTGGTGGAGCCGAGGGGGATCGAACCCCTGACCTCATGACTGCCAGTCATGCGCTCTCCCAGCTGAGCTACGGCCCCTTTGTACTCGAGACGTTTGAGCGTAGATGCTTGATGCAGACTAGCCTAGCGTTCTGAATCGAGTCAAGCCACGGCTTGATTTGATACTGATGCAGTTTCAAGCCGGAAGTTCAGAGTTCAGCCTTTAGGCTGCCGCTTTGGCACGCAAGCTAAAGCTTGGACTCTAAACGGCGCTTACATTTAACATTCTAGCCAAACTGCGTCCTCGGTCTAGCGTTACCAGTCCCGGCGTAGTGGGTCAGCTTCGGCGAAAGTGTCCGATAAACTTTAGGAACCTCTGATCAAGTGTGAATAGCCAGCAGCGGGGGCAAGCCGCGGGGTCCCCGGCGGGGCAGCCCCGCTGGGGTGCTAAGCTCGCCTTCCCGACCTCGAGCTGATCAAGTTTGAATGCTGGTTCCAGGTTGAAAGCTTTCAAGCGCCAGAACATCGCTCAACTCAGAGAGTCTCGAGGTCAGGAAAGTTGGGCTTGCCCCGCTGCTTCGTTACTGCAGGATTGAAAGGTATTAAAAGAGTCGGAACGGCCCACTTAATCAGAGCTTCCTTTAGTTTGTCAGTGACTCAACGACAAGTTAATAAAGCTTATCGGACATCAAACTGACTCAGTACCAGTCCTGGCTGAACCGTGACGGTTAGACCAGGAAAGCACATACTCCACATGCAGGCGCGGTACCCGGACGAATCAGGATTGATCTTGTCGAGGGAACTCCAAAGAAGATGTCGCACCGGAGACGGTGAGGAAGGGACATCCTGATGCGGCAAACAATTGCTGCCATCCGCCTACTACCTCGCCTTTCTCACAGCCGCTGCAAAGGCTATCGCGGCGCCAACGATAAGAAGTACGATCCCTTCCACAACCTTAAACGTATTGGGTAGCTCGCGCACGCCTTCGTTAGAGATTACGACCGCCGAACTCGGCTCGATAAAAAAGGCGCGGTACGCGATCACGCCACCAATAGCGGCAACCACGATTCCAAGGATTATCGCGACGACCCTCAACATAAAGTCTTTGATCTTAGTACTTGGTATTTAGAACTTCGTAATTGCTTTTACAAAGAACCAAGCTCAAAGCACAAAGTTCAGTTTTACTTATTTCCCCTTAAACTCTGGCTTTCGTTTCTCAAGAAACGCGCTGACGCCTTCATCCTTGTCTTCTGTAGAGAAGCAAAGGGCAAACAGATCAACTTCGCGGCGCAAACCCTCGTCCAGATTGGATCGCGACGCGAGCTTCACTGCTTCCTTTGCCAGGCTCAGGGCGATTGGACTCTTCTGCGCGATACGATTGGCAATCTCCATCGTCTTAGCCTCGAGCAGATCCCCCGGCACCACATAATTCACCAGGCCAATCGCGAACGCAGTTTTCGCGTCGATGATGTCTCCCGTAAGGATCATCTCCATGGCTTTGCCTTCACCGACAAGCCGGGTCAAACGCTGCGTGCCGCCGCCGCCAGGGATGATGCCGAGATTGATTTCCGGCTGGCCGAATGAGGCTGTCTCGCTGGCAATGCGCAAGTCGCAGGCGAGCGCCAACTCACAACCACCACCCAGGCAGTAGCCGTTGATCATGGCAATGATTGGTTTCGGAAACGTATCGATGGCGGTAAACAGCGAGCGGGAAGTCATCACATCACGCTGCATCATCGCCGTGCGACCGGCAAACTCAGCGATGTCGGCGCCGGCGATAAATGCTTTGTCCCCCGCGCCGGTGATAATGACCACGCCAACCGTTGAATCGGAACGCAGTTCTTCCAGCAGCGCTGCACCTTCTTCGCGCGTTTTGATGTTCAGCGCATTTCTCTTATCAGGACGATTAATCGTGACGATCGCGACGCGATCGCGCCGTTCGACTAGCAGCGTCTCATACAATTGCGGCATTGCCTGCGACATTGTTTTGACTCCGAAGGTTTTGTTGTTGGTTTTCTGAGCGGGAATCCTAAGCGCTGCGGCAGCAATCGTCAACAAAGGCTCTCCTGCTGCTCGTGCCTCCTTCTTGCTCTTCTACAAAAGCCTATACAAAGATTCTTGCATTGTTTACGATCCTACGCGCTAATTGCTAAAGATTGTAAGTAAAGGATGTTGCGGTCATGGACACGATCACACTCGCCTCTTTCAAGCGAGACGCCGTCGTTCGCCCCACATTCCATACCAGATTTCTTGCATGGAATTAATGTCACCAAAGGAAACGCAATGCCAGATCCTCGGTCCTACTCATGACTCGTTGTTACTCGTTACTCGTTAGTGGTCGGTAGTTTGATGTCTGATAAGCTTTATTAGCTTGTCGTGGCGACTCGACAAACTAAAGTTTATCGGACACTTTCAACGAAACTGACCCATTGCCTATTCATTACTCAGCGCTGATTTTGTTGTATTATTCACTTATGCGGAGATCGGGGTCACGCTCCTTAACCATAATCACAAGCACTCTGCTGTTGTTCCTTTTTGCGGCAGGCATATCTGGCCAGACGGCCGTGCCAACGCCCGAAAATCCCCCCATGACCTCGCAGCGGTTCGACAGAGATAGGGAAACGCTTTACGCCATATTCTCAGAGAACAAACGAGGCCTCACTCCCGAAAAACAGAATCGTGCTTACGGCGCTGCGAAAGAATTCGTTCGCCGGTATGGAGGCGATAACAACAGCGACTTGAAGGAGGTGAAACAATTTGTAACTGATTTCGAGAGGGCATTAAGAAACGATGAACTCTACGCCGCGTATGGTGCCAAAGATTACGCGAAGACTTTTGAACTTGGTCGGCCCCTTCTGAAGGCGGAGCCTGAGAACTTTTTTGTGCTTGGCGTGCTCGCGGAGGCCGGCTACGAAAATGCGCTCGCGGGAAATCCTAGTCTGAACGACGAGACGATCGATTATCTGCGGAGAGCAATTCAACTCGTTGAGGCGAACAAAGTTTCGAAGGCGGATCCTTTTAAGAGCGTGGAGGTGGCGGGAAGTTTCCTTAATCTTGCCCTGGGATGGTTCCTCAAGGACAAGTCGCCGGCGGAAGCTGCCGCAGCTTTCAGGAAGGCGGTCCAGCCGAAAAGCCCGTACGAAAACGATCCTTTAACTTACTATCGCCTTGGCGTCGCAATACTCAAAGGCGAGTTTGCACAACTCTCCGCTGAATACAACGAAAAGTTTGGCGCCAAACCGCCCTCACCCGAACAGCAGGCCATGTTTGAGCGAATTAGTCTTCTGGCCCAGCGGGCGATTGATGCCTATGCACGTGCCGTTGCCCTCAGCGATCCCCAACGTTCAGTGGGTGACACGCGCCCTCAAGTTACGCCGGAATTCAGGGGCAGAGTTCAGGCGCAGTTGACCGCGCTTTACAAAAGTTTTCATAACAACTCCGACGACGGCCTCAATGATCTGATCGCCAGTGTGCTATCCAAGCCATTACCGTAAGTATTCGCTGTTTTCCGTTCACTCCACAGTCACGGAATAACCCTGTCTCAAACCGAGCACATACTTCTCCCACTTCGTTTTGAACGCATCCATGTCTCGTTCCGCTAGTATCTTCTGCAGAGTATTGAATCCGCCCGGATCTTCTTTTTGATGTGTCAGGAACTCCTGGTAGAACTTTACCAGCAGGCCCTTCTCTTGCAGGTAGTAACAAAGGTAACGCGCCTGGGCGTAGTTCGTGCCTTTGTCTTCGTTGTAGAAAGCTTTTGAGTCCATCGCGGTCAGGGTTTTGAAGGAGGGCAGGTTTCCAGACTTGATAGACCGTTGCAATCCCGGCAAACGCCAATTAGTGAAGCCATGAATATGTCCGTTCACATCGCCACATTGTTCATAGAGTGATCCCAAACCTTCGTTGAGCCACGGCGGGCAGGCCGGAAAGTTCGCTTCCATGAACGGATGCACAATTTCATGGACCAACGTGCCTCCGCCTGTTTCAATATTCATGATCAGAGCTTTGTGATAACTCGAGTAATAACCGTAAGGCGTAGTAGGTGTTTCGCCAAACAAGAGGCGAGCGTGTTTTTCATAAGAGGCGGCGTCCTTAAACAGCCAGATGTCGAGGATCTCTTTCGGATCGTTCGTGAAGAAGTCGAGCTTGAGCCGATCAACCGCCCATTTGACCGTACCCTCTGCGTGTTGCTGCACAGCTTGTTTGGTTTCATCCCCGATAACAACGAAAGGCTTTTGAGTAATATAAGAGAACTCAGCCGGCCCCGCTTTCTTCTTGACTTCGCCCTCGAGTGCGGCAATGTGTCTGGCGAAATCAGCCTCGCTGAAGCTCACGGCGAGGGCCGGTGTGGCAGTAGCCAAAGCGGGTGAAGACTCTGCCGCATTTGCATTTGCCGGAACGCTCGTCTGAACACTTGAGCTCGCCGGTAACTTGCCGGCGCTACTTCCAGCGCTGTTCACCTCGCTACTTCCCGCACTACTCCAATGACAAGCCGCAACCAGCGACACTGCAAGCGGTAGGAAAATGCTGATTCTCAAGATTCGCCTACTCTCGTACTTTGCAATTCTCTTTGCCATCTCCGCTCCTCATGACTCAGCACTCATCACTCATCACTCATTACTGGCCACTGCCCACTGTTCCCTTCGATGCCCTTTCACGCCAAAGCGCTTTCTCTTTCTTTCTCGGTGTGACAGAGACAGCGAATTAAGGTCTGCCTCCTCGCTCCTGCCCCTGCTCCTGCCGTCTACTTTCTGGAACTTTTCTTTTCCAGGGGGTGTCTAATGTCCAATATAAAACGCAGGTTCAACTTGGAAATGCAACTCAGCTATCAGACCCGAAGCCACAGCGAGGGCACGTGCAACATCCCGAATCAGAACCGGAAGCGGACCGGCGTCCCCAGCCGGGCAGCCCGGCGGGGGTGGTGGTAGCGACCGGCCAGGGACTCAACCGTAGTTGTTAGTATTTGATGACCGCGATCAGCAAGTGAAATACCCCATCGGTAAAGTTGGCTCCTTGGCCGGTCGCTACCGCTTCCGGGTTCTGATGTTGTAGGTTGGGCCGGTCGCTACCGCTTCCGGTTCTGATGTTGTAGGTTGGGGCCGGTCGCTACCGCTTCCGGTTCTGATGTTGTAGGTTGGGCCGGTCGCTACCGAAACTGTTTAATAACTGCGCGTTGCCGTGTCATGAGGTCAATACCACCTCGCAGTAGCGGGTGGGGTCTCCCTCGGTATTTTTAATTTGCAGGTAAGGTCTTTGACCTCCGATGCGCGGCAAGTCTCCGACTTGCCGGCGACCTTTCTAAAATTCTTTAAGGTCTCTGACCTTTGAGACTCCGGTCAAAGACCGGAAAACTGGGGTACAGTCTTCGGTGAGTCGGAGACCGTCGGAGACTTACCGCGCACCGGAGGTCAAAGACTTGTCACCGCTTCACCCAACCCTTCTTGAGCAAGTTCGGTGCGCGGACCGATCTATCCCAGGAAGACCCATGCGCTACGGGCTACAGTTTAAGAAGATGGGTTGAGAAATCCTTGAGTTTTTCAACTACGTTTTGAGTTTGAAGCATCAGCGATTTCTGTCGGCTTTGGATCTAGCATCTGCAGATTCTCTGATCCCTGTGCCGATCAAGGATCCCAGACAAAAATGCCGCGACGCTAATCGCGGCATTCAAGTTTTATTGGGTATTGGTAACGACTCAAGGTCGGCCAAGGCCGCCCAAAATGCCGCCGAGGGTGTCGCCCGTGCGGTTGCGTCCATTGCCGTTGCCATAGCCGTAGCCGGCATACTGACGATAGCCCTCGTCATAGCCGCGCACAAAGCCCTCACGAAAAGCCTGTGATGAGGCGTTCTTGTAGTGGCGCGAGCGCTGTGGGTTATAACTCTGGCCCCTTTGTCCGTCACTGGCGCCGGTGTTCAAGCCCTGTTGGTATCCCTGGTTCAGCTCGATCTGATAGCCGTTGTTGCGGCCATAGTTGCCATAGCGTCCGTTGTTGCCATAGTCCGGATTGCGGTAGTCACCATAGTTTCCATAATTCCCATAACGCCGATCGCCGCTGTTACGCCGGTCGCGCCAATAATCGTCGCGATCCCAATCCCGGTCGCGGCTTTGCCTGCGGTCAATTCGGCGATCATCGCGATCGCGATGCTTTCGCCACTTCTTGTCTCGCTTATCATCCCGCCAATCATCTCGGTCGCGACGATATTGATCATCTCGGTCCCGACGATACTGACCATTTTCGTACTGCGCTTGAACTGTAGTGCTTGTCGCAGCATAAATTCCAAAAACAAAGGCGACGGTCAATATAGCCCCGCCGATAGCTTGTCCAAATTTCTTCATATTTACTGCACCTCTCCCCTTTGGGCTTAGAAAGGGCAAACTCCATGCCGACATCGCATTCCCGGATCAATAGCTGACAACCGTAGATTTGCTGGCGTATTTACGCAAAAACGACTGGCGCGCGAGACACACCTTCCCGCCTGTCCAACTTATACAGTGCAGCGATGACGCAGATGAAGCACGGTTCAAGCAGGAGGCAGACGGCAGGAGCAGACGGCAGGACCTCTTTGCCTCCTGCCGCCTGCCGCCTGCCTCGCCTCTTCACATCATTGACTTCGGGGAGTAGCATGCAACGAAACTCGATCCCGTTCCGGAGAGGAGATCCAACATGGCCTCCGAACAATACGATATCGTCACCGTTGGAGGTGGTCTCGGAAGTGCAGCACTTGCCAAAGTCATGGCTGAGAACGGGAAGCGCGTACTCATACTGGAGCGCGAGCGAGAGTTCAAAGATCGCGTCCGCGGGGAGTTCATGACTCCCTGGGGAGTTGCTGAAGCGCGCGACCTCGGGATCCATGAGCTCATTAGAGATGCGTGTGCCGTCGACGCACCGACCACCGATCTCGGATTTGGGCCCAGGGACTTGCCCAGCACCACGCCGCAACAGCTTCCGGCGCTCGGCTTCTGTCATCCGGAGATGCAGGAAGTTGTGCTGACCGCAGCGGAAGCAGCAGGCGCAGAGGTTCGACGAGGCGCAACGGTCGTTAACATTAATTCCGGCCCGACGCCTTCGGTGACGTTCCATGAGGGAGGCAGCTCGGAGGAAGTCAGTGGTCGTTTAGTCGTTGCCGCTGATGGACGCGTCTCTACCGCGCGGCAGTGGGTGGGTTTCAAAGTGAACGAAGCGCCACAGCCTTTCTACTTCGCCGGGTTGCTGCTCGCAGATGTGGCGGCCCCGGAAGGCACTTCATACCTCTTGTTTATTCCCCCACTGGGAATGGAGACTGCGATGACTCCTGTGGGCCAAGGTCGTTGTCGCGCTTATGTTGCATACCAGGACGGAGCTGATTTCTGTCTGCAGGGAAAGGAGAATGTGCCGCGATTCCTGGCGGAGGCCAAGAAGGCGAAGCCGGTGGCGGACTACTTCGACAAGGCGAGACCGATTGGACCACTCGCTTCATTTCGTTGTGGTGATTTCTGGGTCGACCATCCTTACAAAGACGGAGTGGTGCTGGTTGGAGATGCAGCGGCGACGAGCGATCCGGCCTTTGGCCAGGGCTTATCTACGACGGTGCGGGACGTGCGGGTGTTGCGCGATTATTTGTTGGCGAACGACGATTGGGATGTTGCCTGCCACGCTTATGCGACTGAGCATGATCGTTACTGTGCGGTTGTGCGCGAGGTTGAACAATGGTTCAGGAGCCTTTTTCTGGAACAGGGCACTGAAGCCGAAGCACGCCGCGCCCGCGCGTTACCGCGACTCGCGGAAGACCCCACACGTGCGCCCGATCATATCTTCAGCGGCCCCGACTTGCCGGCTGATGAGTCTGTGAAGCGAAGGTTCTTCGGTGAGGATTAAACTGAACCCGTCAGGGTTGACCGCTGAGCGCTGAGGGCCGACTGCTGATTGCTGATCGTTGCTTGATGTCCTGCGACTGCCCTCTGCCGTCTGCCGTTTGCCGTCTGCCGACTTCCGACTTAGCACTCAGTACTCAGCACTGCGCACTCCGTTTCAATTAACCCAATGCCATTCCAACAACCGCCTCCGAGCCTTGGCAACCAATACGAAGACGACCGGATCCTCCGTTCATACTTGGCGCGCGTTCTTCCGGAACCCATGCGCAACGAGATTGAGCCTTCGCTCGTCGAGCTGGGCCGTCTCGCAGGCGGCGAACTCTACCAAATGCAACTAGCCGACCGGCTCAACGAGCCCAAGTTGACGCAGTGGGACGCTTGGGGGAACCGCATCGATCAGGTTGAAGTGACGCCTCTGTGGCGAGAGGCTGAGCGCCTCGCGGTTGATTTCGGTCTAGTCGCCACCGCGTACGAGCAAAAGCATGGCAGTCTGTCGCGAGTGCATCAATGTGCGCTCGCGTATCTCTTCACACCGTCAACTGATATCTACAGTTGCCCTCTCGCAATGACTGATGGCGCCGCACGTACACTCCTCAATTCGGGAAATCAGGCGCTGATTGATCACGTAGTGCCGCATCTAATCAGTCGCAACCCGGCGGACTTTTGGACCGCCGGCCAATGGATGACCGAACTCACCGGCGGCTCTGACGTGGGCCTGTCGGAAACCGTTGCGAAGCCTGCGACTCAAGCAGGAGAATCTCAAGTTCAGGAAGGTGGGCTTGCCCCCGCCGCAGGCACTCAAGTGAGAATGCCTCAGGGTCAGGAAGGTGGGCTTGCCCCCGCTCTTAACCCTGAGTCGCAGTCTTCCTGGCGCTTGTATGGAACCAAGTGGTTTACGTCAGCCATCAACTCCCAGATCGCACTTACACTCGCCCGCCCCGAGGGCAATCCTCCCGGCGGACGTGGGCTGGCTCTCTTCTACGTTGAATTGCGTGACGCAGATGGGCAGTTGCGCAACATTCGGATTAACCGGCTCAAAGACAAACTCGGCACACGCAAAGTGCCAACGGCTGAATTGACTTTGAGTGGCACGCCGGCGCAGCTCGTGAAAGGGCCCAGCGATGGTGTGCGCAATATCACGCCTCTGCTTAACATCACGCGATTATGGAACGGCATCAGCGCCGTCAGTCTGATGCGACGCGGTCTCGCACTAGCGGTCGATTACGCGCGCAAGCGTGTCGCTTTCGGCGAGACTCTTTCAAAAAAGCCGCTACACATGGATACTCTGGCCGCCTTGCAAGCCGAATTCGAAGCTGCCTTTCACCTCGCCTTCTTCGTCGCCGAGTTAACCGGCCGCGCTGAAACCGTTACGACTGATGCAAAGGCAACAGACTCCGCTACGGTCAACGACCCTGAGGAGACTGACTCGGCTATGGAGGCGACAGACTCCGCTTCGGTCAACTCCTTGGAGTGCGCCGGCCCGGCGGCGCTTTGGCCTGCGGCGGGGCCGAACTCACTCCGCAATGGAACCACCAGCGTTGATGAACACGCAGCTCTGCTACTCCGCTTGCTCACGCCCGTAATGAAACTGACTACCGGGAAACAGGCCGTCCTGGTTCTAAGCGAAGTGATCGAAGCCTTCGGCGGAGCGGGTTATGTTGAAGACACCGGCCTGCCTCAACTCTTGCGCGATAGCCAGGTCCTGCCGATTTGGGAAGGAACCACCAACGTCCTCTCGCTCGACACCCTTCGCGCCCTCGGCGCACTCGGAACCCACGCATCAAGCACTCAAGTGGGAATGTCTCAGGGTCCGGAAGCTGAACTTGCCCCCGCCGCAGTCACTCAAGTGGGAATGTCTCAGGGTCATGAAGGTGGGCTTGCCCCCGCTCATGACGCCAGCGATCCTAGGTCCAATATTCAAAGTACGTTAGACACTGAGACTGCCAGTGCTGGGACCGCGGGCGTCCCGCCCCCAATGAGCGCGCAGCGCGAACAAATCCGAACCCGTAGCGACCGGGTTGCTTCAGATAGCCCCACATTTCAAGCGTTCAAGGCAGAAGTCACCCGCTGCCTGCAAGCTGCCCGCGATCCTCGTCTCACCGATCCCGTGCGCGTGACGCGATCAGCATTGGCCCACGCGGAAACCTGGTTAGCTCAAACAAGAAAAGAAGGCCAGCCATTGTTAGAGGCCAGCGCTCGAAGGTTTGCGATGACGGTGGGACGCACGATGGAACTCGCCCTGTTAATCAAACATGCTCAGTGGTCGCAAGAGCACGAAGCCGACGGACGGACCACTGCCGCCGCCAGACGTTTTGCTAATTCGGGCATCGATCTTCTCGCTGACCATGACTTTGACGATACACAGACGCTATTTCCTGACACCTGACACAGTAGATTGGGAAAGGAACGGGTTCGACTTGCGTTGCCGGCCTGAAATGACGCGCGAACTATTTGACCAAGTTGTTGTGTCTAACGAATGTTCAATCCGGTCGCTACTGCTCCCGGTTCTGTTATTTGTCAACCCACAACAGGACAATGCTCCCGCTTCTTTGCCACTCTTTTCGATCTGCTGCACGCCAGCGCGTCAAGTCAAATCGCCAGGAGGACTCGAATTCACGGCGTTGTCCGTGATGTTGCCTTGACCCGGTCGCTACTGCTCCCGGTTCTGTATTTGTCAACCCACAACAGGACAATGGTCCCGCTTCTTTGCCACTCTTTTCGATCTGCTGCACGCCAGCGGGTTTAATTAAAGCGCCGAAGGCGCAATCGCCTTTTTCTGAGATCTCAAATTTCCGATCATAAATGCCGATAGGCCAAGGGCGCGCCACAGAACACCAGCCAACACAAACATCTTCGCCGACCCTCGATGGGTCGGCGATTCTTTTTTTGATCGTCGGCTGAATGGACCAATTACGGTCTTATCCTTCAGAACGCCGACTCGACTGCAATTCCTTAGCATGAACTTGGCGCGCGACCATAGGCAAAGTCAGAACCGGGAGCAGTAGCGACCGGGTTCATAGATTCATCAAATTCCAGTGAGGACTCGAATTCATGGCGTTGTCCGTGATGTTGCCTTGACCCGGTCGCTACTGCTCCCGGTTCTGTATTCGTCAACCCACAACAGGACAATGCTCCCTCAGTTCTTCGCCACTCTCATTTCGATCTGCCGCACGCAAGCGCGTTAAGTCAAAGCCCCGCAGCGCCCGCAATTCTGCGACTTCAAATTTCTTACCTTGCCTGCCGATAGGCGGGATAACGCCCTAAAATTGATCTTGAGGCTACCCCGTGGCCGGCTGTGGTTATCAGGGTTCAGTTCTGTGGGCGCCAACATTATGTCAATCTCCCCAGCGTCATAGCATCAG
>DASXSC010000066.1:0-4197 GCA_036506215.1 Pyrinomonadaceae bacterium
AGCTCGTAAGCCGACGGGAGTTCGGCTCGGGCGCGGTGGCGCTGCGGTATGAGCCGA
The DNA here is from genome assembly GCA_036506215.1 of Pyrinomonadaceae bacterium. Lineage (GTDB taxonomy): Bacteria > Acidobacteriota > Blastocatellia > Pyrinomonadales > Pyrinomonadaceae > PSRF01. Next base: position 58 of record DASXSC010000066.1, read on the forward strand.
GGAGGTAGCCGGACGTTTTCTGCATGCCGAAACACTGATTCATCTGTGATATGATGCCTAACCATGCGCTGCAGCGAACCCGGCCATCGCATCACTGTTGCAATCCAAGCGTCCTGTGGGCCGGGTCGCTGAGCTTGGGTCGTTAGGCCCGCTTACAGATGAGCAAGCACAAGCGTCGTCAATCCGGTCGGTGCCTGTGCGGTTCCGTCAGGTTCCGCATTGCTGGCCCGCTCCGCCCTACGGTCATTGCCTGTCATTGCAGGAACTGCCGTCGCTTCTCCGGTGGGCTCTTCACTGTCACCGCGGCCAGGAAGGAGCATCTCGTCATCACGAAGAAAGGCTCCTTAAAGTGGTTCAAGTCCTCGAAGCACAACAAGCGTGGCTTCTGCGGCAAGTGCGGCTCCAGCCTGTTTGGGGCTTCAGATCAGTGGCCGTTCGTCTCCATTTCTGCGGGATCGCTCAATGAGCCCACTGGTCTCAAACTGGCAGTGCACTCCTGGACGGAAGAGAGCGCGGACTACTGGTCGTTTGACCCGAAGCTGCCTAGAAGGCGCGGCCCTTCTGGCCTAGGTGGACCGCCGGCGAATCTGGAGCGATGAAGGTTCAGCCCATGAAGCCTAACCATGCGATGGAGCGAACGGCGGACCGCTGTGCGTTCACATTTCAGATGACTTCCACCCATTCACCGCGAGCGACGCGCGGTTCCGTCCGCCGTCGCTCATCTTATTCTCGTTAGGCGATGAAGAAACGGGCAGGACTCGACAGCGCGTGATTGACAAGACCGCAAGACCGTTACAGTTGCTCGCTATCTTGAGGGTTGGACAATCGCATCAGGCTTTGCCTCGTTCAGGGGGTCTAAACAGATTATATAAAGGAGAATTCTTATGAGACGAATACTCGTTATAGCCGTCCTGGCCCTTACAGCAACCTCTATCGCCCTAGGGCAAGAGCGGAGCGCAAGCAGAGATCAAAGAAGCAGCGTCGAGCAGGCGATAAGACAACTGGATAATGAACGCATTCAAGCGCAGATCGGTGCTGATGCGGTGGCCCTTGATCGCATCTACGCGGATGATTTTATCGGCGTAGGACCAAGTGGCACAGTGAGAACCAAGCCACAGGTGATTTCAGATTTCACGTCGGGTGCTTTGAAATTTCAGTCTATCACCACCGACGAGGTTCAGGTGCGCGTTTACGAAAACACCGCGGTGGAGACTGGCCTCTCAACGATGGTTGGGCAAGACAAAGGCAAAGCCGTTCCCCGAGACACTCGGTTTACCAGGGTATGGGTAAAGCAGCAAGGGCGCTGGCGGTTGGTTGCCAACCACTACTCCTCACGGATTACGCAGCATTAACATAGACTGACACGGCGAGTGCGCGATTCACACGCTTATACTGGGTCAATCACGGCTCGCGGAAGGCACCGTCTGATTGGTGCGTTTTAATCAACGCGCCGGAATCATCGAAGACGCGAACGACCGCCATATGTGAGCGACTATAAAACTTTGCATAACCGATCGCGTCATCCGACTTGCAGTACCATAGCTTGCCGAACGGCAGTGCTTCGCTGATTAAATCAAAACCACGCTTATCAGCACGGGGTCGAACTTCGTAAACATGAGTAGATTGCGACATCGCCCGCACAGCTATCACTAAATAGAGCGCGCCCGTGGGTTCATTTTAGCACTCGCTGCGCGCCGTAAAGGTATTGCTCGCTGCGCTGCGCTCCACCTTGACTGTGCTCGCTCCGTGCGAAGAGGTGCGTACCGGTTCGCGTTCAAAAGAAATTGTATGCCCAGGCATCTTCGCGCTTCCTGGCGAAAACGAGATTCGCCGCAGCTCCTTCACGATGCGGGCTTTCACTCGTTCGAGTTCTTGCTCTGGAATCGGCCGGCCTTCTGCTTCTTCAATCAGGTGGTCGAGCAGGATCTTTCGTCTGCGGCCTTTGCGGCGGTCGGCGAGAGTTTTCCGGGTGAGTTTGCGCTGAAGCTTTGATCGGCAGTCGGCAGTGATCGATGAATGCGGACCGCTGACGAGTAAGTCATAACGAATCAGTCCGGTGATGTAGGCAGACAGCGAGCGATAGCCCAACTCTTTCCAACGCACGTCCACAAGCCTCCAAATTTCGAAAGGGAACGTGACGCGCTCTGCCACTGCGCTAAGGGGCGGCAACGGCAAATCGTGCCGACTGGCAGCCGCAATGTTCTGAAGACGGTGAATGCGGTCGACCAGTTGCACCAGCAGTCCTTTACGCGGCTGGCCGGGCCGATATCGAGCGACGAGTTCCCGATCAACGGCATCCTGCGCCGGCTGTGTGTCGCGCGCGATCTCGAGGGTGATGGAGTGTTTCGCGTCTGACCGCAGATCATAACAAACCAGCTCCACTGCATATGGAGTGAAAATAAAGTGGCCGAATTCTCTGCACCGTTCCTTCACGGTTGGCGCAAGCAAACCAGGGACCGTAATGCTTTTGCGAACCCCTTTTGGCATATAGACCCTCCGGCCCGATCATTGTTGCTTGAATCCTGGATGCTTGGCAAGCCATCCGTCGAGCCGCTGTAACGTGCATTTTCCAAGCGAAAACGGCGAGTCGGCGGTGTTCTTGATCTGCGACATGGCCGTGCGCCCGATTCCAGAAAGCACGCACAACTCGCTGCTGTTGAATTGACGATGCGGAAATTTCGCGGCCAGGAATAGCAGCGCCGCGATCGTCGTTGCGCTGAAAGAACAGTCCTGCTCTGCCTGGCCGACTGCTTTGTTCGATGTCTGTTTTGCCATTCGATTGCCCCCTTCGTTCTTAAACCGCCCAAAATACGTTCATCTGAACACTGGGGCAACGTTTTGCCGATGGCCACTTCACCGCAGGAGAGCGATTTCGCGCCGCTTGGGCTGGCGATTTCCAGACCTGTCAAAATCTTTCGTAGTTCAGTGGAAAACGGCTGAATCCAGTCCCAAGAACACTGGAGAAAGAACGGAGCGGCGTCGGCCCGATCGGCAAAAAAGCGGGTGTAAAGCCTTCGTGTCGCGCAAGCACTGGAGCAAGTGCGCCAGAGCAAGCGCGGCAAGAAATCTTAACACCACATCAATATGACCAACGCTCAATTAAAGAAACTTGTTAACGAAGCCGTCGCCCTGCACCGGAACATCGTCGCTCAGAGCGAACGCCTTAAAATCATGAAGGCCGATCTCGTCCGCGAGGCTCGGCTCCACGAAAATGACTTTACGCCGACGAACAACGGTGGTTCCCGATGGACTACCACGGGTACCGATGGCTGCATCGCGCGCGTCAACTTCCCGGCGCCTGCTCTGATGCCCCTTATTAATTCTGAGAGCGAAACTTTTGACCAGGTGCTGGCTCTTGCTGGGGAATGCGTGGATCGCTTGTTTGAATCCGTCTACTACTTACGACCTGTCGTCGAATTCCGCGAGGAAGTTTCACAGGCTTTGCCGAAACGCGACGCGCGCCAGCTGATCGAACTCTGCGAGACCAAATGCGCGCCGCGCGTCAGTTTCGAAACAGCCGAGACAAAAACTGCGTAACAGGAACGGAGACCGCATGCGTTACAAGAATAATGTCGGCCCGCAGGTTCGTCGCCGGCGCTACGCGCTCGGCTGGTCGCAGTCGGACTTCGCAGCAAAACTGCAAATCGCCGGCTTCGACATCAGCCGTAGCGGCGTCTCCAAAATCGAAGCGCGCCTCTCGTACGTCGATGACAAGGCGCTTCTTTACCTAGCCGAGGTTTTGAAGGTGCAGGTTCAGGAACTTTTCCCGCCGCGAACGCCAGGAAATCGGCTATACGACTTCATGGAGAAGCTGGAGACGACGCGCTTCTGATGAGACCGAGGCTGCAACAATTGTACCCGTGATTTGTACCCGTTAGCCCCGAAAACGAGCAAAGAACAGCTAATCACAGCTAAAGGCCGAGGCTCAGAAATCGTCACAAGTGATTGATTTACAAGTGATAGCTAAGAATAGCTAAAGCCAGCAAAAACCGCTTTTCTAATTACAAATCAGCTGCTCTACCAGCTGAGCTATGCCGGCAAAAATGCGGCGCACATTAGCGCACGCCGCCGCTTGGAACAAGTTGCGAACGTTAGAAGCGTGAGCGCGTCGTGACGGAGAGCGGTCCGGCCGTCTCCAGA
>DASXSC010000067.1:0-4205 GCA_036506215.1 Pyrinomonadaceae bacterium
CTGAGCTATCTTGAGATCTGGCCGAAGCGCGCGATCGGCGCGGTCTTCGGCGATCCGTCGCGGCTGTGGGAATACGATCCGGATAATCCCAGGTCCAGTCGGCGCAAACGCTGATGCCGGCTACCATCGCGTCTTACAGCGTCACAGTTAGAATTACTTCAGGTCAGTTCGCTTGGAATCTTTTCCGGAAACGAGCGATTTCGACAGGCCGATCAAGCTGATCAAAAACCAAAACGCCTCTACGACAAAAGCTGACAAATTGAAATTAAAAATGAGAGACCCAATTATCAGTAGTGCCCCGCCTGCGTTCAGCAGTGAATAGCTCGGCGATGAGCTCGGGAGTTTATCCAGTTGCAGGAACAAATACGCAGCTATGATCAGGAGAACTCCGATAAACCCCGCCAGATCGAACCAGGTTAGGTTTGCCATCATCACGACCATAACACACCGAATAATGCTTTAATTTAGCCGACCCTCACCTTCATCCTCTCCCTGGCCAGGGAAGAGGCGCACGCGAAGCGTCGGTGAAGCTCGATTTGAACTAAACGTCGGAGCGCGTTCCTCACACGCCGGTCACGCTATAGTTCTTGCGAGGACAGACCCAGCTCTTGAGCCGTTCGAGTCGCTTGAGTAAACAGCCATTAATTTCAAATTTGGAACTTGCGAAAGTGGGGACGCCCTCTTCGGTACCCGAGACCGGCGTGCTCCCTCCACGGAACCTTCAGGCGCCGTCAGCTCTGTTGTCTGGCGCTTGGGTTGGCCGCACCGGAGAATTTTGATCCGTTGAGGTTGTCGTATTGCCCTCTGCAGCTCTTTTCGCAGCCCATCGGGCCTTCATTGCCGCTGCTAGCTGCGCACGGCGTTCGGGTGAAAGATTCAGCTTTCTCTTCGCTTTCTTGGCACTGCTCGGTTTCTTCTCGCCGGTTGTTGGCTCCGGGGACTTCTTTCCGCCTGACGCAGTAGCTCGGGCTGCCGATTTCCTCGCCGCTTTCAACGCTCTTGCTGATTCTGCCTGTTGCAGTTTCCGTTTTAACCTGGCCAATTTATCAGGACCTTCTCGCAGACGTTTTTCGAGTTCCTGTATTCTTTTCTTTAACTTTTTCAGCTTCATATTCGTCCTCCTTCTCCGCGTGCCAAAGGCGAATTAACGATTGGGGCTTCGAGTTAATGACAAAATCCGTCTCATGTCACGCTATTCTTTGGCTAGATCTCGATCAGCTCCAACGATGACGACATGCCTCACCGCGCCGACAAATCATTCAGTCGCGCCAGGTTCGTTCCAGGAGTGTTGAGAAGCGGTTTTGCTAAACCAGTCCGAGTGACTCAACGGTCGGTTCGTCAATTGCCGCCGTGACTGCAAGCCCGTAGTCGGCCTGATAATCCGCGATTGCCGCACGCGTGTCCGGCCCAAGAATGCCATCGATCGGGCCGTCGTAGTAACCCTCGTTGTACAGTTGGATTTGGACGTTGGTTATGATTTCGTCCGGAGGCAAATCGTTGTAGCCATAGATCGGACCATCGTAAGGATAATAAGTGTCAGGGTAGTAGCCCCATGCCGGATACCAATAGCCCGCGTCAGAGTAGAAAGGGAACGGTTGGGAATAGACGGTAACGAAAACGATTCGGTCGCAGTGGTGATGCCACCAACCATCATCGTGCCACTGGCGCCGGTAATTGCGAAATGCCCAATATTGTCTTCCGGCAAACGCATCACCTCTCCAATTATTGCTGAAAGCTGCACGCCTCTCGCTCCAAAACGAGGTACTTCGCGATCTGTTCACGAACGAAGTGCTGCGTTCCTTAAAGCTGGAGTCTGCCCAATTCTTATTGAACGGTTGGGGCGCCGATGGTCGAGTCACAGCATTGCGTACATCAGACCTGTTCAAGAAGGAATTGTTCGCTCGTAGTCGTGCCCGCAAGCTAGAGTCTGTCCAACGATTGTTGGCACGCGGGCGCGTTTGTCTCCAAGCTGCATTGTTTGTCATCGCAGGCCGATTCACAAACGAACTAGTCGGACGCGGTCGTTCCCTAAGCCTTGACTCTCTCCAATCATTGTTAACCGGCGGCAGGGTCCTTCTCCAAGTCGCGGTGTTCGTCATTGTGGGCCGATTTCTGAATGAACTGTTCATTCGTGGTTGCGTCCTCGTCGTCCTAAACGTCGGCTCGCGGAACCGCGCCGTTGAATACGCTGGCTGGCGATAGCGCGGAGATGAAAACGTGCGATGTGGCGCCATCTGCCGGACTGCGCTCGTGCCTCGGTATCCGGAATATGTCGTGGTCCGTTGCGGAGCTTTTCTGTGGTTGCTTGGTATTTGCGCGCCCGCCGTCAGCGCGAGCGCTAAGATTCCGATACAAACCAAGAGACTTCGTCTCATAATTTCCCAAGTGTTTAACTTCGTTAATCAAACACCGGCCGTTCGCCGAAGTTGCGCGGGCTGCAGCCGCAGAAGGGTTCGTCGGCGTTACGGCGTAAGGAAACTCTTGCCTGTGTATGGATCTTTTACTTCGGTTCCAGGCGGAAAACTCCGGACGTCAATGTAACCACTGTCTGGCGAGAACGGACTGGTAACCAAGCCTTGTTTTCCGGGCACGGGAATTCCATAAGGCAGATCGCCCTTTCGGTTTTTCGTGGCAGCGGTTGCTTTCGCCACGCGGACGTTGTTCCGATTCGGAGGCGCAGGGACCGGAGTCGGACTTGGTGAAATCTGACTATTTGACGTATCTGAAGCATCGCTTGGCGGAGCCTCATTACCTTGCTTGCGACTGGTCCGGCGCGTTTGCGGCGTTTGCGGCTTTGGTGCGGGGCGCGCAAACGAGTTGCGTATCGATTTAAAAAAATCCTCGAAAGGCCCGGCTTGCCCTATCTCAGGCGCACCAACGAGGGTTAAGATCGACAGACACATGACAATTGTATGGAGCGGCGGTTTCATAACGCTTACGGATACTGCCTGCATCTTGTGAAGAATGCCAGTCTTCCTAATTTCCAATGGTTCTAACTTCTTAATTCTTACGTCTACCTTTCCTTAGCGCTCAAATAAAATTTAGTCTTCGCGGGTTCGCGGCGCTGAAATGTCAAATGTTTAGACACGACCTATTTCACAGGGCTGTCCGGAAAGCTAGCTGCGCCAGCTTGTAACCATCGACTCTGGAATGCGTCGCAATCCCAGCGAAGTCTCCGCGCGCTCCCCTTCCACGGGGCTACTCCTCAACGTGCACAAGATTCGGGTCAATTCTCACAATAAGCGGTGAGCGCGATGCACGAAGATGGCTTTAGCTCAATCCAGAAAGGTAAAATATGAATAAACTAATAAACACATGGAATCCGCTGAGAGAGATGGAGGAAGCGCAAAATCGCTTCAATCGTTTCTTCTCGGGCGGCTTTCCCAACAGAATGGGCAGTGGGGAGATCCACAGCCTGGCGGTCGCAGATTGGTCACCAGAGGTTGATATCAGTGAGGACGATCGCGGGTATCTCCTCAAAGCTGACCTGCCTGAAATGAAGAAGGATGACGTTAAGGTAACAGTTCAAGACGGGATCCTTAGCGTTTCCGGAGAACGCAAAGTCGAGAAGGAAGATCACAAGAAGAAATTCCATCGCATCGAACGATGCTTTGGCACTTTCCGACGCAGCTTCACGCTGCCTGAAGATGCCGATAGCACGAAAGTCACGGCGGAGTTCCGCGACGGAGTGCTGAAAGTGCACCTCCCGACAACGACGATAGCAAAATCAAAAGCAACCCAAGTTAAAGTGGCATAATGCTCTAACACTGACCGCGAGCGTGCGGAAAGTTCCGTGCGTTTGCCGCAGTGTAAGAGTTCAGTCAACGACTGTCGGGAGCCAGGAATTACACGGGGACTAACCCAGCCGGTTTTTTATGAACTAGCATGGCCACCAAGTAGCCGCCTCTCCGCACCGTAGAGCCCGCGCAGTCGTTGCCTCTCCTAAGATTTCGTTTAAAACAACAGATGCGGCCGTGGGGAGGCCATCAAAGTTAATAACCAATTAGTAACGAAGTGATGTAAGACCTGCGATGCAAGCGCACTCTGTGAGCCTTTCACCGAGCCATTCCCATATCTGACGAAGTCCACTCTTACATTCAACTCCAGCAACAGATCCATCACGCCTTGCGCGTGCAGCATCTCGACTGGGTTGAGCCGAACGGCAATTGCCCCACCTGCGACTTCTATGAGTCACGCCTTGCGGA
>DASXSC010000068.1:0-46594 GCA_036506215.1 Pyrinomonadaceae bacterium
GGTCGCTACCGCTCGCGGTTCCGCAACTCGGCACACTCACCGTATTACCTCGTTGGGATTATTGAAGTGACAGGTTGACCGTAGCATCCGGTCGCTACCGCTCACGGTTCTGCAAGCCTCGGCTCACTCACCGTATTACCTCGTTGGGATTATTGAAGTGACAAGTTGACCGTAGCATCCGGTCGCTACCGCTCACGGTTCTGCAAAACTCGGCATGCGAGCTCACTCACCGTATTACTCGTTGGGATTATTGAAGTGACAAGTTGATGGTCGCATCCGTTCGCTGCCGCTCGCGGTTCTGCAAAACTCGGCCATGCGACGTTAGCCGGCGCCCGCAACGATTAGAAGTCGTCGGTTGACCGTAGCATCCGGTCGCTACCGCTCGCGGTTCTGCAAAGTGGTTATTTCGAGCTATTGGAAAGGAGTAATTCGAATTTGCCCATCTCGCGATTGTGGCTATCAAGGGCGGCAAAGGTGTCGGACGTCTCTTCCAGCATCTGTTTTGTCATCGCGATGGAGTCGCTGAGTTGCTCGAAATCCAGCGAAGACACGCGTTCCGGAGTAGGCAACGTAACTACCTGATCGTTAACCAACCCAAAGAAGTTTTCAATCGACTGTAATTGTCCTTCAACCAGCTTCACAGACCGCTCGATATCCTGGAAGGCAGCGACCCTTCGCTTAAGGATCTCCACATTCGATTGCTGAATTCGGCGCTCGCGATCGTCCCGTGCCGCTTCTACCGAACGCTCGGCCTGGATAAGTTGGTTTTGCACAGCCTGGCGGTTGATAGACCTGAGATGGTGTTTACGGCGACGGTAGACGTCGAGCAGATCAACAAAGTCTTCCCAACGCTGATCCAGGCTTTGGATGTTTGAAGGGATTTGTTTCGCGTTAGTAAACTTCTTGTAGTTGGAGTAAATCTGGTTTTTCATCCAGCGCAGATACTCAACGGCTTCGCGTTCGCGAGGATCAAAAAGCTTGATAGAAGCTTCGCGTTGCTGGTCACGAAGTTTCATCAGGCGCTGCTTTTCGCGGCGGTCGACAAGACGGCGATAGAGTGAGCTGGCTGGCACGGTAACTAAGTAAACTGTTTCGGCGGCCAGGGCGGCAGCAAGTGGCGTAACGTCCTGCGCGTAAGCTGCCACCACTGCAAAGCTTGCCAATCCCCAGAAATTTAAGGGTTCCTTGAAAGCCTCTTTCAGATACTTAAGATCAATCTTAGGGAACTCGGGCATATCCTTGAACTACTGAAAAAACTGGCCATCGCCATCCACACGGGTTCAAATCTCAATTTATACGGTTACTATTATTGACGACCTTCTCGCTCGGCTCACCGGCAGCTGTCTCGCCTTGCGCTGGTAAAGCCTGTTGGGAACTGCTTGTGGCAGCCGGCAAGAGTCCCATTTCTTGTTTGTAGGCGAGCAACTTATCTTGCAACTGCATATCCATGGCTTCGCGTTCGATGTCCTGCATCTGGTTGTCAACTGACGCGGAACCGAGTTGTAACTTTGCTTCAGCGGCCGCGGCACGACGATCGATCTTGTCCCGCATCTCATCAAATGTTGAAGCGTCGTCCCCAATCTGAAACGACTCCATCGTCTGAGCCAGTTGTTCCTGTAGCTTCGCTTGCTTCGACTGATTAATCAGCTGCATTGCTTCGGCTGTACGCCGCTGCATCTGCAACACGTAATTGTCGCGAGCCTTGAGCGCCTGTTTCGATGCCAGCGTGGCGTGCTCAAGTTGCTGGGAAGTTTTTTGCAAGTCCATCTGGGCCTGCTGCAATTGCCCGATGTAGGCGGTCGCAATATCGTCACGGCTCATCTTTACCGAGGCGCGTATTTTTGAGTCTAACTCGACGACCTGTGTCTCCAGGCGCTCCCGGCTCTTTGCCAGCAGCTTTTCCGTGGCCATTACCTGAGCCACAGAGTTATTCAACTCCGGCACGCGGTCACGCATATCGCGGATGGTCTGCTGAAGTATTAGTTCGGGATTTTCAGTTGACTCAATTAGTCCGCCGAACAGCGCCCTGAACGAACGCGAAATTCTGCTAAAAAGTCCCATGTTGTGGCTGATCCTCCACCAAGAGCTGTGCGAGCTTTGTTCGTGCCCCCTTTAAATTCCCGCGCCCGTATATGTACGATGAATCACTTCGAAGGGTTCAAAATACGGTGGCCAAAGTAAAACGAAGTATAGCAGCACCGGATATTACCTTCCAGAAGAGGCAAGTAGTTCAGAGTTCAACCTTTTTAAGTTGTTCTTGCCGGACAGGGACAAGCTTAAAGCTTGAACTCTGAACTACTTGCTTTTGAATTCGTCCTAAACTGTCCGATATCCCGCCGAAATTGCATGCCTTCCCAGTTAATCTGCGCAATGGCGCCGTAACAACTTGCCAGTGATTGTTCCAGAGTTTCCCCTAATGCGGTTATTCCGAGGACGCGTCCACCCGCAGTCATAAAATCGCCCGCCGCTGATTTTGTTGTGCCGGCATGAAACACTTGTAGAACACTATCGGTCGCCAGTCGGTCTAAGCCTGAAATAGCCACGCCCGTTTTATACGGACCAGGATAACCAGCACTGGCCAAGACCACACAGGCGGACGATTTGTTATTCCATTCGACGCTGACGTCGCGAAGTTTTTCCTCGATCATCGCCTGGAATAACTGAGAAAGATCCGACTTCAGTCTCACCAGAACGGCCTGCGTTTCCGGGTCCCCGAAACGCACGTTGTATTCAAGCACTTTCGGACCCGCAGCCGTCAGCATCAACCCGATAAAGAGAATGCCGCGGTAACGATAACCCTCCTGATCTGCGCCTTCCAGAGTCGGCACCACAACCTCGCGCACGATTCGATCAAGCGTTTCGTTGTCCAGCACTGAAGGGTCGGTAATTGCGCCCATTCCACCCGTATTTGGACCAGTATCATTTTCTCCGATGCGCTTGTGATCGCGAGCAGGTGGCATCAGTGCATAATCCCGACCGTCCGTGAACAGCAGGACTGATACTTCCCTTCCCTCAAGCGCTTCTTCTATCACTATCTGTTTCGCAGCTTCGGGTGAAACAAGGGCTCCACTGGCAAGCTCCGAAACGGCCTGTTCAGCATCGGCGCGCGTACGCGCTACAACCACGCCCTTCCCGGCGGCGAGCCCATCTGCCTTAACCACAACCGCAGCATCAGGAGGTCCAAACCTTCCGCTACGCAGGACTACCAGGGCTTCCTCGGCCGAATTGGCGACGTGGTATTCAGCGGTCGGTATTTTGTGTCGTCGCATGAAATCCTTGGCAAAGGCCTTACTCGATTCCAAACGCGAAGCTGCACGGCTGGGTCCCACGATTTTCAGTCCAGCTCGCTCGAATTTGTCGACGATACCATCAGCCAGTGGGCCCTCGGGGCCCACAATCGTCAGATCGATTTCCTCCAAACGGACAAATTCCATCAGTGATGCATAATCCGTAACAGGAATCGGAATGCACCGAGCAATCTGCGAGATTCCGCCGTTGCCGGGCGCACAATACAACCCAAGAGGCGTTCTTGAAGTTTGCTTTAAGGTCCAAAGAATCGCATGTTCACGGCCTCCGGAACCCACAGCCAGCGCTTTCATAGTTCGCTAATACTCCTCATACTCGTTGCTTAAGTAAATGCGTTGTCAGAATAGATTGGTTTTACCCTTGACACAATTTCGCCATAGATATACTTTTCCCCATCCGCTCCACCTGTTCGAGGCCAGCTAACGCTCACCCCGATGCTCGCCAGGAGAATAGCGGCCCCTCTTTGAACAATAGGGCAAAACCGGTTCCGAGTGGCCCGCCAAACATTGTTAGACCGACCCCGGGAGAACGATCATGACAGAACGGGAAGAGATAGGTGAGGTGGAAACAACCTCAGACTCCGAACATCCGGATCTCAGCATCAAATGCGTAGATTGCAATGAGTATTTCATCTGGACGTCGGGGGAACAAGCTTTTTTTCATGACAAGGGACTGAAGAACGAGCCAAAGCGTTGCAAGCCTTGCAAGCAAGCCAAGAACGAGAGATTAGCTGCCATCGCTGCGGCCCAAACATCCGGAGTCAGGCAGCGCATCGAGGTCTCGGTGCAATGCGCCCAATGTGGCCAACAGACCACGGTCCCGTTTTATCCCTCTCAAGGTCGACCGGTTTACTGTCGCTCCTGTTTTCTGGCAGGTCGGACCACCGAGGCGAATAGTTCCGCCAGCGCCTAATCGAACGACAGACCAAACGCTGATCCCCACCAGTCAAATTAGAACCAGGACTTGGTTACGAATCGTTCGATTATGCACCCAAAGACCTCATTCCTGGAATTCTGAAGTACAATCCTCGTGACAAAAGCTGATTAACTAAAATAATTGGCTAGGGTGGAAATTTTAGCTCTACCTGACCACTATTTACCGTAGTGTGTGTTGCCAGCCTTCCCATTGGGGAAGTTGAGACTATGAAGGCAGTGTTTCGGGGGAAGACAATATCCGGTTACGTGATTGCGGCACTCGGAATAACTGTAGTCTCGGGAGCGCTTAAACTATTCGGCGGAAGCATTAATGCAACGACGGTAGCATTGGCGTTGTTACTTGTAGTGCTTTTTGTTGCCACCGGGTTTGGTTCACGTCCGGCAATCTTTACGTCCTTGCTTGCTGTTGTCTGCTTTAATTTCTTCTACCTGCCGCCGATCGGAACTTTTACTGTCGCCGATCCTCATAATTGGATCGCGCTGATTGCGTTTCTCATCACTGCGGTGACTGCAGGCGAACTTTCAGCCCGCGCCAGGCAGCGGGCTGAGGAAGCTGAACGATCGCGTCAGGAAGTTGAGCGGCTCTACCGAGAATTACAGACTTCATTTGAGCGAGCGAGCCGGGCCAAAGCTCTGGAACAAAGCGAGCGATTAAAATCTGCACTCCTGGATGCTGTAACCCATGACCTCCGCACGCCGTTAACATCAATTAAGGCCTCCATCACGACACTGCTGGATGAACTGCGAGGACGAATGAACGGAGAGCAGCCTGTCGCGCTCGACGCCGAGTCGCGGAGAGAGATGATGGAGGTTATCGACGAGGAGAGCGATCGCTTGAGCCGGTTCATCAGTGGGCTTATTGAATTGGCACGTATTGAGGCAGGGGAACTACAGCTGCGACGCCGGTGGGGAGCGGTCGATGAGATCGTATCAGCAGCGCTTTTACGAGCCGAGCCAGTCACTCGAGAACATAAGGTCGAACTCAATATTGAAAAAGAATTGCCGGGGGTGCGTGTTGACGAACGGGCTGTGAGTGAAGTCGTCTATACGCTCGTCGATAACGCCGCAAAGTATTCACCTAAAGACTCAAGCATCAGCATCACCGCGCACCGTGCTGGTGACGAACTAATCCAAATGGCAGTTGAAGACCAGGGACGAGGTATTCCTGCTGAGTTGCGCGAACGGGTATTTGATAAATTCTTTCGCGCCACGCGCGACGGTGACATCTCAACACTTGAGCCTTCTGGCACAGGAATGGGACTGGCTATTGCGAAGGGCATCGTTGAGGCGCACGACGGTCGTATTTGGATCGAAGGCGGAACGCGTGGTGGAACGCGGGTGGTGTTTACCTTGCCCATCGGAGACGAAGATTTGTCAGCGTCGACTGAAGAATCCGAGCCAAATGAAAAGGCTGAACTGGTTAACAACCGTTCGCAGCATTGATCATGAATGATAAGCCACGCATTCTGGTAGTAGACGATGAGGCGCAACTTACGCGCGTACTGCGAACGGGGCTTACGTCCCACGGGTATGATGTGCGCACAGCGGCGGATGGCTTATCCGCCTTCGAGACATTTAATGACTGGAATCCCAATCTGGTAATCACTGACTTGGCGATGCCCAACATGCATGGGTTGGAACTTTGCCGGCGACTGCGGACCATCTCGCAGGTTCCAATCATTGTCCTTTCGGCGAAGGGCGAGGAGAAGATAAAAGTCGAAGCGCTGGACATTGGTGCGGATGATTTTGTTACCAAACCCTTCGGGATAGATGAACTGCTCGCACGGATTCGCGCTTCCCTACGTCGTGCAAACGCTAACCCAACGAATGAAAGCGCACCGACTGTATTGGAATCGGGAGACTTTCACGCTGATCTGGAATCCCGCAATGTCACGGTTCGTGGTCGTGAGATCCGACTAACGCCGAAGGAGTTCGACCTCCTTATTTATTTCCTTAAGCATTCCGGAAAGGTCCTCACGCACCATACCCTGCTGGCTGCTGTGTGGGGTGGCGATTACGTGGAACAGGATCAGTACCTGCGCGTCTTCGTCGCCAACCTGCGAAAGAAACTCGAAAGCGATCCTGCCTCGCCGCGCTACATTCTTACCGAGCCATGGGTAGGTTATCGGTTCAGTCCGAACGAGTAGGCCAGGACTACTTCAAGTGCGTGCTCCATCAGTTCCTTCCTGTGAGCGCACTCGTAACATGTCGTACCACCCTGCGTTAGGAGGCAAATCTCAGGGTTGCCAAATGTCGATTGTCCATTGCCAAATGGCTTCATTTCAAAGCGACCAGTTTTCAGCGGCGCTGTCGGAATTCTATTTAGGCAAGCCGCCAATTGGCCATTGGCAATCGACATTGGCAGGTCCCAAGAGGAGGGTGAACATTGCCGGCACAAGATCTGAAGCAACTCCTGGAACGCATTCATCTCCGGCTCGATGAGAGCTTTGTTGGTATTGGGGCGCAGGTGGCTGATCTGCCCGCGGCGGACCTGGCCGAGCTGGTCAATGAATTGACACTGATTGAAGCTGCGACGGTGATCTCAATGCTCCCTGTCGCCCGAGCAGTTGAACTCTGCGACCAACCAACAATGCGCAGACGGGCGGCGATCCTGGAACAACTGGAACCATCTCGCGCCGCAGACGTACTGACAGGGCTTTCCGCCGACGAGCGCACTGATATCGTCCAGAAAATGGGGCTACACGACCGTCACCTCATTCTGCCTAAACTCAGCGCTGAGATTCGCGCGGAGCTGGAAGATCTATTGCAGTATCCCGTCCATACCGCTGGCGGCATCATGACGACTGAGTTTGTGCGGCTTGATCCAGAGATAAAAGTTGGCCAGGCGCTGAAACACATCCGCTCAGTTGCGCGCGAGAAGGAGTCAATTTATGCCTGTTACGTTCTCGATCCGGCTACTGACAAATTGCTTGGAGCAGTTTCGCTACGGGATCTAGTCATGGCTGAGCTTGACGCTCCGCTCAACAAAGTCATGAACCTTAAGCCGGTGACTGTTAACGCGCTCGATGACCAGGAGGCGGTCGCAAAGAAGATCGGTAAATACAATTTGTTAGCGGTGCCCGTGTTGGAACAGGACGGGAGCGTCGTTGGCTTCGTCACGGTTGACGATGTGATTGACGTGCTGATCGAGGAGCAGACGGAAGACATCTTGCGCATGGCGGGCGTGGAACCGGGCGCGCTCGACAAACCTTACTTTGACAATCCCATCTTCCGCGTGGTGCGTAAACGCATCGGTTGGCTGTTGCTGCTATTTGTGGGCGGCACTTTGACGAGCGCTGTGTTGCACCGTTACGAAGCCGAGCTGGCCGCGGTAGTGGCCCTGTCTTTCTTCATTCCTCTCTTGATCGGCACCGGTGGAAATGCCGGAGCACAAACAGTAATGACAGTCATACGCAGCCTCGCCTTGGGGGAAGTTGGTGTGCGCCAGGCTTGGCGCGTTGTGCTCCGCGAAGCTACAACGGGAGTGGTGGTAGGGCTAATGGTTGGAATAGTCGCCTTTGGTCAGGCTCTTTTATGGAGAGCGCGGCTCGAATTGGCGTTTACGGTATCGGTCACAATGTTTGCAATCTGCGTCTGGTCAACGACGGTTGGCTCGCTCATACCGATCGCAGCTCAGCGTGTCGGCGTAGATCCTGCAGTGCTGTCGGCGCCGCTCATTACCACGCTGGTGGATGCAACCGGCCTCATAATCTACTTCACCATTGCGAAGTTTGTCCTGGGCATCTGAACCACGCGCTCTAGGATACGCATTTCTTTGAAGGGTCCCAGTCGCCCGTCTTTACAAACTTTTTATGAACTCTTTACACCCTCTTTATGCTCGAAGGCCTACCATCACTCCATTGACAATTGAATGCCGAAGCTGCCCACGGGTGAATAATCAAACACCGAGAAGGGCAGCGCGGGGGAACCAAACGTCTCGTCGAAACAATGAGACATGGGGCGAATCGTACGGGATAGGTCTTAGCTATCAGTACGTCGAACACTTCTCTGTTCGAGCCCGACAGCTAACCTCGCAGGCTTGAAGGGAAGAGCACTCAAATCGCGTTCGCTGAAGAGGCGCGGGGCATGTGCTCCGCGCTTTTTTCGTGAATGCGGAAGGCGAACTTAAGTGAAGAGATTTGGTGGACCGCACGGCAACAACGGCAAAGTCACAGTAGTACTCGTAGGACGTAAGCGTGGGGTTTGGACATGGCAGGCCACGACCGGGGTTTGTGGGGTGGTTGGTGGAATCCTTGCGGGCCTGATTGGACTCCTGATGCTCGCCGTCGCCTGGCTCACCGGACATCAAACCGGCGGTCTGTCTCTGTATCGGATCGGCAATGCATTACTTCTTTCGACAATTCCTTTAGTCATGCTGGGAGCACATTGCCTCGATTTATCAGATCGCCGGGAGGCCAAACGTCGACGCCGCAATCATATGCAGCCGAAGGTAATCAACGTCCCTGAACATAAGTACACCCAGTTAGCCGGAATAGCTGCCCTTCTATTAATCCTGTCGGGATTCTCGGTAACAATCCGCGCACAACAGACCATCTTTAATGTGCCGACAACCGATGTTCTGGATCGCGGCAAGGTGTACGCCGAGTTGGACGTCAGCTTCAAACCAACAGACTCTGCCTTCATAAGTAAGTTCTCCTCACTTGTTCCACGCGTTGTCGTCGGTGCAGGTGGCAACGTTGAAATTGGTTTGAATCTTACCGGCAACATTCAGCCCGGCCCGGATACAACAACGCTGGTCCCGACAGCAAAATGGAAGTTATATCAAGGTAAGGACAACAGTTGGGCATTCGTGGTCGGCGATAATCTTTTCATCCCCGTTCGCAATCGAGCTTACAACGCGGGCAACTACGTCTACGCGGAAATCAGCAAGACCTTTGAAGCGGGGGCACGTATCACAGCCGGAGGCTACGACTTCACTCACAATGTTGTGTCTTCGGCAAATCGCGCGGGCGGGCAATTCGGCTTTGAACAACCACTGAATAAGAGAATGACGTTCGCCGCAGACTGGTTTACAGGAAAAAACAGCGCCGGCTATTTCACGCCCGGCGTTGTATTCAAAGTTGGCCCACAAGTCACCGGCTACGCGGGCTACTCGATCGGCAATCAGAGTCCTTCGCGGGGAAATCATTTCTTTCTTATGGAGGTGGGCTACAACTTTAATTGACGTTAGCGAACAAACGGTTCCGAAGGCAATCGAGGTCTGATCAATGCTGGATATCTTATTTATCGCAACTATGATTCTTTTCTTTCTGCTCTGCCTTGCCTACGTGCGCGGGTGCGAGAAGTTAAGGGGGCGTCCATGAACTTTGAATCAATCCTGGGGTTGGTGGTTTGCACACTGCTGCTCATCTATCTCGGTTACGCACTAGTGCGACCGGAGAAATTCTAGAGACGAGTTCTGATATGACTTTGAACGGCTGGTTACAAATTCTGTTTTTCGCGGCGTTAGTACTTGCTGTGACGAAGCCGTTGGGCATCTTCATGGCGCACGTCTTCAACCGGGAGCGCACATTTCTCGATACCCTCCTGCAACCAATCGAACGGTTGATTTACAAGTTGACCCACGTTAGGGCGGAACGCGAGATGTCATGGACCGAATACGCGGTTGCCATGCTTCTCTTCAGTGTCGTTTCGATGGTCGCCCTCTATCTCATTCAGCGACTTCAAGGCCTTTTGCCTTTCAATCCACAGCATGTTCCGGCAGTCGACTCCGCTAGCTTTACCGGCTCATCCTTCAATACAGCAGCATCGTTTACGACTAACACAAACTGGCAGAGCTACGTTCCCGAGACCACCATGAGTTATCTGACACAGATGTCAGGTCTGGCTTACCACAATTTCGTATCCGCAGCAGTCGGGATTGCGCTCGCCATCGCTTTCATCCGGGGAATCGCCCGCCGTGAGATGCAAACGATTGGCAACTTCTGGGTCGACCTGGTGCGCGCGTCGCTCTGGGTGCTCTTTCCGTTCTGCGTCGTGGGTGCTCTGCTGCTGGTTTCCCAGGGAGTCGTTCAGAACCTGAAGCCCTACGACACAGTGCAGTTGGTTGAAAAACAGAATATCGAAGTCGATAAGAAAGACGCTGCCGGGAACGTCATCCTCAACCCGGACGGAACTGCGGTTAAAGAGATCCAGACGATAAGAGAACAGACGATCGCTCAAGGACCGGTGGCTTCACAGGAAGCTATCAAGATGTGGGGGACAAATGGCGGCGGTTTCTTCAACGCGAACAGCGCGCATCCGTTCGAGAATCCGACCCCTTTTTCAAACCTCGTGGAGATGTTTGCAATCTTTGCAATCTCCGCTGGGCTCACTTACACGCTCGGAAGAATGACCGGTTCACAGAAACATGGCTGGGCTGTGTGGGCTGCGATGGCTGTACTTTTCATAGTAGGAGCGAGCACGGCTTACTGGTCTGAAGCCCGCGGTAATCCGTTGCTCGCGCAAACCGACCAGACCGCGAATGCGATGCAGGCAGGTGGAAACATGGAAGGCAAGGAAGTAAGGTTCGGCATCGCCAATAGTGCGCTATTCGCCACCGCAACCACTGACGCTTCATGCGGAGCGGTCAACTCGATGCACGACAGCTTTACGCCGCTCGGCGGGCTCGTGCCGCTCGCCAATATCATGCTGAGCGAGGTCATCTTCGGCGGTGTCGGCGCAGGCCTTTATGGCATCCTCATTTACGTTGTGCTCGCGGTCTTCATTGCGGGTCTGATGGTCGGGCGCACTCCGGAATATCTCGGCAAGAAAATCGAGTCCTATGACGTGAAAATGGCCATGCTCGTGGTCCTCGTTTTTCCACTAACAATCCTTATCTTCGCAGCGATTTCACTAGTGGCACCATCCTTCGGCAGATCGCAACTGAACAATGCCGGACCGCACGGCCTTTCAGAGATTCTGTATGCGTTCACATCGGGCACCGGGAACAATGGTTCTGCGTTCGCGGGAATCTCGGCCAATACTCTCTGGTACAACACGACTATCGGTATCGCCACGCTGATCGGACGCTTCTTCATGATCATCCCGATGCTGGCGATTGCCGGTAATCTCGCCGCGAAGAAGATGGTGCCGCCATCATTGGGCACATTTCCCGTTACTACCCCACTGTTCACCGTGCTGTTGACGAGCGTAATCGTGATCGTTGGCGCTTTGACTTTCTTTCCTGCTTTAAGTCTTGGGCCAATAGTTGAGCATTTGCTAATGCAGGCAGGGACGACGTTTTAGAGGATGGGATGATCAAAACCAGCAGTTTAGACAGGCTTTGTGCCCCCGCAAACACCAGTTTAGATAGGGCACTTGTGCCCACTGCAACCACTAGTTTAGATAGGGCATTTGTGCCCCACGTCGCTGGGCGGACAAGTCCGCTGTCTAAACGGCGTTATTCGCTGGGGACAAGTCCGCTATCTAAACGGCGTTCGTCGCTGGGCGGAAAAGTCCGCCATCTAAACGGCGTTATTTCACAGGCTCGATATGGACAAATCAAAGAAGAAAGCAATCTGGAACGCGCAGATCATAAAACGTGCAGTTGTCGATTCATTCACGAAACTCAATCCGCGCAAGCTGATGGGTAACCCCGTCATGTTTGTGGTGGAGGTTGGCAGTGTCTTGACGTCCCTGCAACTGATTCGGGGCATGGTTGTGCCAGTTCCCGGCGTGACCCATAGCGCGTTTGAGTTGCAGATCACGCTTTGGCTCTGGTTTACGGTGCTGTTTGCAAACTTTGCCGAGGCAATGGCGGAGGGCAGGGGAAAAGCCCAAGCCGACAACCTGCGGAAATCGAAGACCGAGACTGTGGCGCACCGCGTGGTTTCCGGCTCACAGACTGAGGATGTGCCTGCGCCCCAACTGAGGAAAGATGACCTCGTGATCGTTTCTACTGGGGAGTTTATTCCCGGTGATGGCGAGATTATTGAGGGAGTAGCCTCAGTTGACGAGTCGGCGATTACCGGTGAGAGCGCGCCAGTAATTCGCGAAGCAGGCGGCGACCGTTCAGCAGTTACTGGGGGTACGCGAGTGCTCTCGGACTGGATTAAAGTCCGTATCACATCGAATCCGGGCGAAACTTTCATCGACCGGATGATTGCCCTCGTCGAAGGTGCTGAGCGGCAAAAGACACCAAATGAAATCGCGCTCAATATTCTGCTGGCCGGATTGACGATCATCTTTCTGCTTGCGGTTGTAACTCTGCAACCGATTGCTATCTATTCCCACGCGCCACAGACCGTTTTCGTGTTGGTTTCTCTCCTTGTCTGTTTAATTCCGACGACTATTGGAGGGTTATTGAGTGCCATCGGAATCGCGGGCATGGATCGGTTGATTCAGCATAACGTGCTAGCTATGTCTGGTCGCGCAGTTGAAGCAGCGGGCGACGTGAACACCCTTTTATTGGACAAGACGGGAACGATCACGCTTGGCAATCGCCAGGCGACTACTTTCATCCCTCTTCCGGGAGTTGATGAAACAGAGCTGGCTGCGGCGGCGCAGTTGTCTTCTCTTGCGGATGAAACTCCTGAGGGTCGTTCGATTGTGGTCCTCGCCAAGGAGAGATACGGCTTGCGCGGACGAGAATTGGCGCCGCATGAAGCTACGTTCGTTCCCTTCACTGCCCAGACTCGCATGTCAGGTGTCGATTTTGATGGCCGCGAAGTCCGCAAAGGAGCCGCTGATGCGATCCAGAAATATCTCGGTCTGTCCGGCGCTCACCTCGCGAGTGATTTAAACGCGATAGTTGAACGAATCTCACGCGAAGGCGGCACGCCTTTGGTCGTTGCTGAGGATCGACTGCCGCTTGGTGTGATTCAACTGAAGGACATCATCAAGGGTGGAATGATCGAGCGGTTCAATCAGATGCGGCAAATGGGTATCCGCACCGTCATGATCACCGGCGACAATCCGTTGACAGCAGCAACAATCGCGCGCGAAGCCGGTGTCGATGACTTTCTTGCCGAAGCAACACCGGAAGACAAGATGGCCCTGATCAAACGCGAACAGGCGGGCGGCAAGTTAGTCGCGATGACGGGAGACGGCACAAACGACGCCCCAGCGCTGGCCCAGGCCGATGTAGGTGTTGCGATGAATACCGGCACACAGGCGGCTAAAGAAGCCGGCAATATGGTTGACCTCGATTCAAACCCGACGAAGCTGATTGAAGTCGTTGAGATCGGCAAACAACTCCTGATGACTCGTGGCGCGCTAACAACATTTTCGATTGCTAATGATGTCGCTAAGTACTTCGCGATCATACCGGCAATGTTTGCTGGTGCGTTTCCGGTTTTGAATGCGCTGAACATCATGGGCCTGCGTACGCCGGAATCGGCAATTCTTTCCGCCGTGATCTTCAATGCACTGATCATTGTTGCGTTGATTCCGTTGGCCCTGAAAGGAGTGAAGTATCGCGCAATGTCGGCGGCGACACTGCTGCGGCGCAATCTGCTGATCTATGGCCTGGGCGGCGTGCTAGCGCCTTTCGTTGGTATCAAGATTATCGACGTGATCATTCATGCAATCGGTTTGGCGTGATACTGGGATCGCGGGCGTCTCGCCCACAGCGAGCGCCTCAGGCGCGAACCGTTGTTGAAGCGTTGTTCAGGGACGACACACCTGAAGTGGACTTGCGCGTACTGGCGCACGCTTGGCGGGCGAGACGCCTGCGGCTCCGGCGAGCTTGAGTTATGAAAAACTTCGTGACAGCCATTCTGATGACCCTGGTTACCACCGTCGTGTTCGGATTGATCTATCCGTTGGTCGTTACCGGTCTCGCGCAGGTTATTTTCCCTGGTAGGGCAAACGGCCAACTCATCAGGCGCGGCGACGGAACGGTCATAGGATCACGTTTAATTGGTCAACCGTTCGTTTCACCGGGCTACTTTCATTCACGCCCAAGTGCAGCCGGAAATGCAGGCTACGATGCCGGCGCTTCGGGCGGATCTAATCTTGGTCCAACAAATCAAAAGTTACTCGATCGTGTGAGAGCTGAGGTTGCGAGATTGCAAGCGGAAAATCCGACTAAGCCTGTGCCAATCGATCTTGTAACCACATCCGCCTCAGGGCTCGATCCGCACATATCACCGGCAGCGGCAGAGTTTCAAGTGCCAAGGGTAGCTCGCGAGCGGGAAATTACTGAAGAGAAACTACGTGGGATTGTCGCGGCGCACACGGAGGCGCGTCAGTTTGGTTTCCTGGGTGAACCGAGAGTCAACGTGTTGCTGCTTAACATTGCGCTTGATGAACAGAAACCTTTGATACGGACTAAGCCATGATCGACGCTGTGCGTCCATCCGCGGAATCTCTGCTCGCCAAACTGAAACAGGACGAGCGGGCCAAACTGCGTGTGTACATCGGGGCGGCGCCTGGCGTGGGCAAGACTTATCAGATGCTCGAGGACGCGCATCAGCTCAAGCGCCAAGGCGTGGACATCGTGATCGGCCTGATCGATAGCCACGGGAGAGAGGAGACCGCCACCCTCATCGGGGATCTGGAACGTGTTCCCATGCGGCGTATCGAATATCGGAATGTAGTAATCGAGGAGATGGATCTCGAAGGCGTGATCGAACGCAAACCTGAGGTAGCGCTTGTCGATGAACTTGCCCACACGAATGTACCGGGATCGAAAAACCGGAAACGTTACGAGGACGTTCTTGATCTGCTCGCAGCCGGCATATCAGTCATTACCGCCGTAAACATCCAGCACATTGAGTCGCTCAATGATGCCGTCGCTCGCACCACGGGCGTGCATGTACGTGAGACGTTCCCGGACTGGTTCTTAAAGCGCGCCGATGAGGTCGTCAACGTTGATTTGTCCGTGGACACGCTAAGAACGCGGCTGAGACAGGGAAAGATCTATGGCGTCGAGAAGATCGAGCAATCACTGAATAACTTCTTCCGCAAAGGCAACCTCTCGGCTCTTCGGGAACTGGCGCTCAGACAAGTAGCACAGGATCAGGCTGACAAGGCCCACGACTATCGGCAGCGCCAGGGATTGGAGCGGGCGGTTATTCCTGACAAAGTAATGGTTGCAATAGCCTCTCGCGGCAGCGCCAAAAAAATTCTGCGTATCGGATCGCGCATTGCCGGGCGGCTCGCCTCGGATTGGTACGCCGTCTACATCGAGACTCCGCGTGAGGAACCAGGCCGAATAAAGCCTCAAGATTATGCGGCACTCCAGGAAAACATCCGGTTTGCGGAAGATCTGGGTGCAAAGGTTGTAAAGGTGAAAGGTAATAACGTGGCTGATGAGTTGATCGCCTTCGCGCGTCGTGAAGGAGTCACACATGTCGTCTTCGGCCAGACGTCGCGGTCGCGCTGGGACATTCTCTTGCATGGCTCAATCATCAACCGTTTTCTTCATGAAGTGCGTGACGCCACGGTGCAAGTTGTGCCGCTTGAGGAAAGAAGCGTTTACAAACACGAAGCTGCCGAAGCCGGAAAGGAGCCTAACGCTCACATGCGGTAACTCAAGATTATGAGTCTGCGAACAAAATTGTTGCTGGGGTATCTGGTTTTCGTCGCGGCGATCCTATTGCTGGGAATATGGAGCGCCTGGCGGTTGCATGACATGGGCACGGTGTCGCGCCGCATCATCTCAGAGAATTATGATTCAGTCATCGCGGCGCAGGACATGAAAGAAAGTCTTGAACGGCAGGACTCTGCTGCGCTCTTCTTACTGTTGGGTCAGCGCCAGCGGGCCATTGAACAACGCAATACACACCGTGCCCGGTTTGATGCCGCATTCCAAAAGGCCGCTAATAACATCACGGAAGCGGGTGAACCCGAAGTCATTAATACGATTCGCCATGATCGCGACACTTATTATCAACTCTTTGAGGAGTTTGATCGTGCTCCGAATCCCAATGAATACTTTAGTCGGTTAGAACCGGCGTTCAATCGCCTGCGCGCCAGTTGCGACAACCTTCTACAACTAAATCAGCGCGCCATGCTCGCCAAATCCGAAGCTGCCGCGGGGGTGGCCCGGCGTTGGTTCCTCACAGCTTTGGCGCTAGCCACCACGCTTGTCGTGGCCGGGCTGGGCTTGGCCTTCTTCCTTGCTGATCGCATCATCCGGCCACTTCGTGAATTAACGGCAGCTACGGTAAAGATTGCAGGCGGGGATCTCAGCGTAAAAGCGAGAATTAATTCAAGTGATGAAATTGGTGTCCTCGCGGCGGAGTACAACCGGATGGCTGAACGCATCCGGCAGTTGCGAGAGTCTGATCTCGGGAAGCTCATAGTTGCGCGCCAAACGACCGAAGCGGCCATCGATTCACTTTACGACCCTGTAGTCGTTACGGACGCCCAAGGCCGGGTGACGAAACTCAATCCTGCTGCCGAGGAAATATTCGGTGCGGAGGCAGAATGCAAGGGCAAGCACGTTGAAGAAGTTGCTCGAGACAGCCGTATCGCTATTGCCGTTGCGGAGACTTTAAGTTCTGAGCGGCCGGTTGCGTCAGAGGGAGCAGCGGCGCTTCTTCCGATTCCGGTGGATGGATCGCAGCGGTCCTTCCGCTTGCGTACAACGCCGATGCGCGGTCCGGACGGCCAACTCCTCGGTGCTGTCACCCTGCTGGAAGACATTACGCATCTTCGCGAGATCGATCGACTGAAATCGGAGTTCATCGCGACGGCTTCGCACGAGTTACGCACCCCGCTCACCAGCGTCCAAATGGGCGTTCACCTTTTGTTGGAACAAGCAGCTGGTGAGTTGACAGACAAACAGCGAGAAGTGCTTGAGAGTTGTCGTGAGGATTGTGCAAGACTGGAAAAGTTGATGCGAGATCTCCTTGATCTCTCCCACATTGAGGCCGGCGAAAGCGTTCCCCAGCTGGTTCCAATTCGCACCCACGAGTTGATCACCTCCGCGGCTGAACACCTGCGGCCGCAGGTCGAAGCAAAAGGCTTGAACTTCAGGACTGATGCTCCGCCCGATCTGCCTCGGGTGAGAGCTGATCGCACTCAGATCGAGCGCGTTCTCAACAATCTAATTACTAATGCCGTGCGCTACACGCCGCGCGGTGGTGAGGTACAAGTAAGCGTAGCGCGGCGCGACCGTTATGTTGCGATCTCCGTCACCGATACGGGTAGCGGCATCCCACACGAGTTTCTACCTCATGTTTTCGACAAGTTCGTAAAAGTACCAAACGCTCCTTCGGGTGGCGCAGGGCTGGGCCTTGCCATATCGAAATCAATAGTCGAGGCACATGGTGGGCAAATCAGCGTGCAGTCTGAAGTCGGACATGGCGCCACCTTCACGTTCACTTTACCTGTGCCTCGTGAGGAATCAGCGATCGCCGGGTCCAATGGAAAAGGAAGGTCATGAATAAACGGGTTCTAATAGTCGACGACGAAGAGCATATTCGGAGAATGATTCGGATGACGTTGGAAACTGCCGGCTATCAGGTTGGAGAAGCGGCAGACGGCAGCAAGGCTCTGGAAGCGTTGGGGCAGGATTCAAAGTGGGACGTTGTTCTGTTGGACCAGAAGATGCCAGGTATGGACGGTTTACAGGTGTTACAGCAGATCAAAGACCGCGGATTAGACAGTTCCGTCATCATGATCACAGCTTTCGCGTCGATTGAACTTGCGGTCAAAGCGATGAAACTAGGCGCCAGCGATTTTGTTCGAAAGCCGATGACACCTGAGATCCTAC
This sequence comes from Pyrinomonadaceae bacterium, assembly GCA_036506215.1. Lineage (GTDB taxonomy): Bacteria > Acidobacteriota > Blastocatellia > Pyrinomonadales > Pyrinomonadaceae > PSRF01. Next base: position 17,908 of record DASXSC010000068.1, read on the forward strand.
GCGATGCTGTTACAGCCGCACTCGCCAAGCCGAGGGTAAGTATCGGAACAAAACCTGTTGCCGAACAAACTATTTCTGACGAACCTGCAACTTCGCTGATTCACACCATTACGATGAATGGTTTTGAAATCGTGAGACCGTCTGGGGTAAACGCGACGAGTGACTCTGAAGCTGTTGAACCGCATGAGCGTCATTTCATCGTAAAGAATCCCCGGGGATGGGAACGTGAAGTGGTTGTTGAAATTCCCGAAGAGGTGGTGGCTTACGCCGAGCGCATAACACGTCGTGGGCTGCCGCCAGAGAATTCGTTCTGGACCTATCGTGCCGAGCGTGCGCTTGCGACCTACCTGTGGAATGAGGGCCGCTTCCCCGATCAAAGACTCACGGTTAGTGACTTGACGCGTGAAGAACTTGATGTCGCGGCGCGCTGGGAGGACGCCTCATAAAGATTGTTACGAAGAAGGATAGTGGGTGTATGAGGTCGCCGGCAGAAACATTTTGGTTAGTTCGAAATCAGAGCAATGAATAGATTCCGAGGAGGAAACGAACATTGGTTACAAGCATCAAGCGCCTGCTCGTAGGCAGAGCCAAGCGAACCGAGCAGGCTATTCACGAGCGGCTGTCTAAAAAAACCGGATTGGCAGTCTTTGCGTCGGATGCGCTCTCTTCGACAGCTTATGCAACTGAAGAAATTTTGCTCGTGCTGGCCGTGGCCGCAGCCGCCGGTCAAACTTATGCTTACCACTATGTGGTGCCGATCTCCATTATCATCGCCATCGTTCTGGCAATTGTGGCAATCAGTTATCGACAAACCATTTTTGCCTATCCATCAGGCGGAGGAGCTTACATCGTTGCCAAAGACAATCTTGGCGTCACGCCCGGACTGGTGGCCGCGGGCTCGTTGCTAGTCGATTATGTGTTGACAGTTTCCGTTTCCATTTCAGCGGGTGTCGCCGCAATAACATCCGCCGCACAGGGCACGCGCTTCGCCTGGCTAAACAATCACAAGGTCTTTCTGTGTGTATTCCTGATAGCGTTCATTGCGATCGTTAATCTGCGTGGGGTACGTGAATCAGGCGCGCTCTTTGCCGGTCCCACTTATGCCTTTGTCATTAGTTTCCTTTTCATGATTGGCTACGGCATCATCCATTACTTTATCAGCCCAGTCACTGCACCAGTCGTAGCAGAGAACATAAAATTAGCAGAAGGCTATCATATTCAACCGCTCTCCTGGTTTCTGTTGCTCGGTGCATTCTCCAATGGTTGCGTTGCCTTGACTGGTACGGAGGCGATCTCGAACGGCATACCCGCATTCAAACCGCCCGAAGCCCGAAACGCCGCTACCACTCTGACTGTGATGGCCGCGCTTCTGGCGACCATGTTTATCGGGACGAGTGTGATGGCCTACTTGTACGGCGTGCAGCCGCATGAGAATGAGACTGTCATCTCGCAATTCGCGCGCATCATTTTTACCGACTCAATGGGTTGGTTCTATTACCTGATACAAGGCACTACAGCATTAATCCTGATTCTTGCGGCAAACACCTCATTCGCCGACTTCCCCCGGCTTTCGAGTCTGTTGGCGCGCGACCGCTTTTTGCCTCGTCAGTTTGCCAATCGGGGCGATCGCCTGGTTTTCTCGAATGGCGTAATCATCCTCGCAATTTTTTCCTGCGTCCTTGTTGCTGCTTTTGGAGGTGATACAAGTCGCCTGATTCCGCTCTATGCTGTCGGCGTTTTTCTTTCTTTCACGCTGTCGCAACTGGGAATGGTACGGCACTGGCTCAAGATAGGGCGCGCACAGGAAGTACGCGCCGCCACTCGTGGTCTGAAACAAGGACCCAATGCTAATTACTCACAAGCCATGTCAGAGGAAGGCGCAAAACTGGAGGACATCCATGTTAGCGTCACTCCGGAAACGATTGCCGGACGCAATCCGATTGACAGAGCGGATATACAAAAGCAAGAGGCCCACTGGCGAAAGTCCATCGTGATCAATGGTGTAGGTGCGATTGCGACTTCTATTGTTCTCGCCGTCTTAATTCTAACCAAATTCATCCACGGGGCGTGGATCGTCGTCTTGCTGATACCGTTGTTAGTCATGATGTTTCGTGCCGTTCATCGGCACTACGAAGAGGTGGCTAAGCAACTGTCGACGGCGGGAATCGAAAAACTGCGACCGATCCGTCACGAAGTGATCGTGCCGATTTCTGGTGTCCATCGCGGTGTGATTCGAGCGCTGGAATACGCGAAGTCAATCGCACCGAATCACGTCACCGCAGTTTACGTAGACCTGGACGAGGAGACGACTAAGACTCTGCGTGAGAAGTGGAAAACATTCGCCGGTGACATTGAGTTGGTCGTTCTCGCCTCTCCGTACCGTGCGCTCACGCGCCCGCTGTTACGCTATGTAGATAGCGTAGAACGGGAGCATAAGGACGACATGGTTACGATCGTTCTGCCCGAGTTCGTTCCGGCTAAGTGGTGGCAACACCTATTGCACAATCAGAGTTCGCTCATGCTCAAAGGTGCGCTTCTTTTTAAGGAAGGCGTCATCGTCACCAACGTCCCCTACCATCTCAAAAATTAAATCGTGCTAACTTAATCAGGATCCAAGGTTTCGCCTTCCTGCGTCCGGATTGCGGTCCTTGCGGCTGACCAACGGCGGGAGGAATTCATTCAGCACTTATTCACTCATCAACCGCCCACGTGCACGATCGGCCGGCGTTCGGGGTCCTTCTCGGCCTGGCGCAGTACTTCGTGAGTAACGGGGGCGGTGTCGCCTTCGCCAAAGGCAATGTATTTCAGCAAGTAAGCAACGGGATTACCTTCGCTCCAGCCAAAATAGACGTGGGGCAATTTCCCCGTCTCATTACGCAGGAAAAGTAAGAAGGCGGCAATTGCATTGGGCACTGCCGGCGACACCGCTCGCAACACCTTATAGCCGTCAACTTTTTCCCCACAAATCTCGAGCACACCCGAGAATTCTGAGGCATCTCCAGGCGTTACTTCGAAGAAAAGAATTGGCTCCTCCGCGGGGATGTGGTTATCGGTACGCTTTTCACTTTCCTTGATTTGGTATTCGAGTGCATCTCCCGTATCGCGGCGATTCGCAATAATGCGCACGGTTCCCCTTGCCGCAGCGCGAACGAATTCGCGCGCGAGATCATCAAGCTCGACGCGCTCAACCCTTAGTTCGGTTGAACGCCACACGCGGGAGAAGAGTGAAGCCACAACGATGGCGAGAATAAAGAAGGAGGCGATCTTGATTCCTTCCGGACGCTCGTGAATGTTTTGGATAGTGGTGTAGGCAAACACGATCGCGATCAGAAGAAATGGTAACCAATTCTGGCTGCGTCTGCGCATGGCGAGCGTCACGGCGATGGCTGCCGAAGTCATCAACACCAGGACGCCCGTGGCATAGGCACCGCTCTGGGCGTCAACATCTGCATGGAAAAGCAAGGTGACGGCGAAGGCAATTATGGTGAAGACGAGTGCAAGGGGTCGCGTGGCCTGGGCCCATTGAGGGGCCATACCATACCGCGGCAGATAACGAGGAACAATGTTCAGTAGACCTGCCATCGCCGAGGCGCCCGCAAACCAAAGAATAGCGATTGTGCTCAGGTCGTAGGCGGTCCCAAAAATGTCGCCGAAAAAGTGATGAGCAAGATATGCAATGGCACGTCCATTTGCTTCACCACCCTCCTGGAACGCTGCCGGCGGAATCAGCGTAGTGGTAACTATGCTGCTCGTCATGAGCATAACGCTCATTATCAACGCGGCAGTGCGCAAAAGTTTGCGCGTATTTCGAATTCTCCCCTCAAGCAAACGATGAATGCGAGGTTCCGCGGGCCGGCCAGTTTTCGTAGCATGAATGGCCTCCCATTCATCCGTGCTTAAATTCTTGTCGTCTCCGCGCACCAGTGGCATTACGGCCACGCCCGTTTCAAAACCTGACAGTCCCAACGCAAGCTTTGGGAAAAGTATTAACGAAATACCCACGATCAGCCACGCGTTGCCATGAACCTGGGGATGTTGAAACATCGCTTGCTTCCACTCGGGAAAATGCTGCGGGTGCGTAAGCAATTGATAAAGGCCAAATCCCACGACCACCAGATTAAGAAGCAGGTACACGGAGACTAGAATTACGGCAATACCAATAGCTTCCTTGAAACCACGAAGGAAGATCGCGCCCAGCAGCCCCACCAGGACAAGGGTAATGCCGAGCTGATGTTTCAATAGTTCCGGTGTAAATGGATTTTCGACGATGTGAGCCGTAGCGTCGGCGGCGGAGAGCGTAATAGTAATAACAAAGTCAGTGGCTAGGAAGCCAAGAAGAACGAGAACAAAGAGTTTCCCCTTCCAGCGAGATAGCAAGTGTTCCAGCATCGAGATAGAACCCTCGCCATGTGGACTCTCGGCGGCGACTCGATTGTAAATTGGCAATGCACCGAAAAGAGTGAGGAGAACAAGAATGAACGTGGCAACCGGGGAGAGTGCACCGGCGGCGAGAAAAGCGATGCCAGGTTGGTAGCCGAGTGTAGAAAAGTAATCTACTCCGGTTAGACACATGACCTTCCACCACGGATGTTGCTTGTGTGGGGAGGTGTCGGAAGTGCCCGGGGCCTCGCGTGAACCGGTTTCCTTGAGCCCTCTAAAAAACCAGAGCTTGAACCTTCGCCTTGATCTCTCGGAAAGAACCATCTCATTGGCCAGATGAACTGGCGTTGACTGCCGGACCTGCGCTCTGTGATTTGAGTCGGGGAATTCTACGCTGATTCAAGGCTACGTCAATAGAGGTTTTGGAGGTGCAAACGCGCCGACTTTTGGCGATTGGCTTGCTCAAAATAAAAGCGGGCGGGGGCCTCCCACAGCCCCCACCCTAAGGCCACGTGTCCTCACCCCACGCGACCACTTCGTTCACCGGGGAGGTGAACGCAGGCGGATTATGCAACAGTCAGATTAAACTTTCAACCGCCTTTCCGCCATTAAGAATGAGATAAAGGTTAGTTATGAAGGCTAGAGTAATTCTTTGTGGAAACTTCTGTGAAGTGAAGGCGAAGCGCAGGGGTTTCTACTCAACGGTTCAGGGGTTTTTCGGTCCAAACGTAGATGTTATGCCACTTCCAATGGCCGCGGAATCACCGCTGCCCCGCGGATCGTTTGTGAGTTTCTCAGCGTGTGCAAGATCCGCCATGGCGACCACTACCAAAAGGGCCGTTACCCCCAGCGTGGCAAGAATATAAAGCAGCGCCGTCATCTCCTTGTAGATAAGGATAATCGTGACAATGGCAAGCACAGCGGTCCAGAGAATCGTAAACATCTTTCTCCGCCGCCGATCATCAGCTGCATTTCTTTTGCGTTTCATTCGCTGTTGACTCCATTCATACTGAGCCGTCTTGAAGTATTGAAATCGAATTCGTGCGGTTTAAGATCAATAGATAACCTTGTTCGCCAACGTGGCGCCACCAGAACTGAACACATTCCCCAAACCGCCTGACGCCGCGCCAACAAGTGTTTTTCCGATTCGGCCCGGCGAGAATAATCCCGCCTCAGGTACTTCAATTACGTCGTAGGCCTGAAGAAAAACGTCGGGCTTTTTGTTCTTCTTGATCGCCCCATAGTCGACGACGATTGTTTCCTGAGTTTGTGTGCCGAGTTGTTGGCGATAGATCTTAACCTCGCTAACTTTAGCCTCCTGCCTGACACCTCCGACCATAGCCAAAGCGCGGCTTAATGTTAGCTGATCGCGAAGGAAGATCCCCTGAGGAGAAAACACGCTGCCTGTAACATAAACAGGCTCAGCCTCAGTCACCTGAAGGATGTCGCCCGGCCTGATGACTGGATTAGCCTGTAGTAGTCCCGCCCTTAGCTCTGAGATTTTTACAATCTGAAGAGGAAGCCTGGTGCCGTCTATAGGCATGGCATCCGCCTCTTCGCCTGGCTGCGGGCACATCACCGGTTCGGTGTGAAGTATCTGAATCGTCCCCGAGGCGCGTTCGGTAAACCCTCCTGATGAAGCTATCAATTCATTGAGCCTAACCTTGCGTAGCATCGTAACTCGCGTCGGCTGGCGAACGGCGCCAAATACTGTCGCAGGCTGCCGGCTTTTTCGTTCGCTGATTCTTACGCTTACTTGCGGATTCTTGATGTATCTTCCGTAGGCTTCCGCAATGTCTTTTTGCAGTGCTTTTTCCGTGCGACACTTCGCCGGAATTGGCGCTTCCAAAAAAGGCAATGAACTAACGTTGCCGTCGCTGTCGATCTCGGCCATGGCACTAAGATCGGGCTGTCCAAACACTCTTACGTCTATCACGTCGCCCGGCCCGAGAAGGTAGTTTCTAATTCCCTGGCTATCTACCGACCCGGGCTGGGAGAACACTGGTCCTTGGGCCGCTGGAGCGCTTTGCTGCTCCTGTGATCGCACCATAGCGGGAACAGTCAAACTGAGTAGAATTGCCACAAGCATGGATCTTCTTTTCATAAAACACCTCGGGAAAACCGCCAAAGTCGAGCAATCGACCTTTCAAAGATTTATCAGCGGAGTGGATCGATGCCTTTCACGCTGCAGAAAACCACTCCAGCAATCCCTAATAATCCTTTGGCCCTGAGAATCTCGGGATTGTGCCTTCGCTTCCATTCGAACCACTTCGTGCTGAGGCTTTACGGCTGGACCGACCAACCGTACCTGGAACTGCGAAACCGGTGAAAAGCAAGTTGCAATGATTGCACAAAAGATAATGGATGCCAACCAGGCGAAACAGCAGCGGCGTCGGTTTATAGCCCTTTCTTATGCGCGAACTACGACACTTCGGACACTTTTGAGAAATCATCCGGACACCCCTTCATCATCATCTTTTCCTTTCTCGCTCAAGGGTTCCGATTTACTGTTCTTGCGGGCGAGCAGGCGAGCATACAACAATTCAATCTCGTGCCCAATTCGCTCAGTGCTCGTCACTCTTGTTTCTTCTTTCACCGGTTCGCGGCTCAGATAAAAGAGCGCATCCTTATAACGATCGATCGCTCGCCGGTAATGGCCCTTGAAGGCTGAACGCTCGGCCAACTCAACCCAATGCGCCACCTTAACGGAAGCTATAAACTCGCGAATCGCCGCACTTGATTCAAGCAATTCAGTTTCATTAGGGTAAAACTGCAAGGCGGATTCCAGGCAGTGCAGCGCTCGATTTGCAGCTTCAATCTTCTCGGAAGTACGAGCCCGTTGTTGCGCTTCGTAGGTCAGCGTGCGCGAGGAGTCTCTTGCCCACGTTAACAGATGATGTTTTTGAAGCGCGCGTACGCGTTCCTGGCCTGCCCTGATCGCATTTCTTTTTTCTGAGGCCAGACTGTTCGATCTTAAAGCCTCGTCGGTTGTTGCCAGGTATTCCTGACAAAGATGAAAGACATCAAAATGTGATTCGGGATTGGGCCCGGCGTTGGCTTCCGCTGACTGTTTTTGAATAGTTCGCCAGGCTGCTGAAAGCAGTGAAGCGGAATGCGACTTTGCGGAGGGACGTTTGTGTTCACTACCGCTGCGCACCGAAGGTTCCGCTCCCTGGTCCAGGAGATAACGGGTCCACGCCCTTCGCATCACAACTTCGCGCGCAGACAACGCCACCAGCAGCACTACGCTCGCGGCCAGGCCGGCAGGAATCCAGGGAGCTTCGTCACCACCGCTGACCAGCATCCACCAGAGCGCGAAGAACAGGGCCATCGCAGCCACAACTGCGCCCAGAAGGTATCCGGCACTGGAAGGCATGCGAGCTCGGGGAGCCCGCCGGCGCGCCGCTTCACCAGGGTTTTGCACCTGTGATCGCGCCGCCCTCGGGAAAAAATCATCCGCGGAGTTGTGGCCCAAGTCTGTTTCTCTCGGAGATAACTTAAAGCGGCCCATTCCAATGCGCGCAACGTCCTGGCTGACGGGGACCCAGGGACGCGAGCTGCGCCCAGACTCTAAACGCCCAATAGTCGGCTTTTTGGTATTCTGCTGTCAATATATGATGGCTGGCTCACGTTTTATAACGATAGCCGGAAAAAGGGAAAACAGCATGGACAAAGAGTTTGCGGAAAAGACTGTGCTCATCACAGGGGCAACATCAGGCATCGGCAAAGCGACCGCCTTGCGATTTTCCCAGGCCGGTGCAAACGTCGCGGCGGTTGGCAGGGATGAAGCGGCGCTAGCCCTACTAAAGAAAGAGTTTGACAATTGCGGTGCTCAATGCCTGGCGATCCGGGCGGATCTTTCGCTCGAAGAGGATGCCGCGACGGCAGTCTCGAAGACAGCAGAACACTTTGACGGAATTGACGTGTTGGTTAACTCGGCCGGCCATATTTCGTCGGGGACAATTGAAGATACCTCACTCGAAGCCTGGGATGCCATGCTACGGATCAACCTTCGCGCGCCGTTTATACTCATGCAGAAAGCTCTGCCGGCGATAATCGCGAGGCGCGGCAATATCGTTAACGTGTCGAGCGTGACGGGACTCCGTGCCTTTCCCGGTGTGCTGGCCTACTGTGTGTCCAAGGCCGGCGTGGACCAATTGACTCGCTGCGCCGCGCTCGAACTGGCGGCGAAGGGCGTACGCGTGAACGCTGTCAATCCGGGGGTTGTGGTGACTGAAATTCATAAACGCGGCGGCATGACCGGGGAACAGTACAAGACTTTTCTGGAACACTCAAAAACTACTCACCCGCTCGGTCGGGTAGGCCAGGCAGAGGAAATTGCTGAACTGATTTTTTTCCTCGCTTCAGACCGCGCCTCATGGATAACCGGAGCAACCTATTCAATTGATGGTGGGCGCGCGCAAACTTGTGCTCGTTAGAAGCAGGAATGGTCATATGGCGCGGACCAAAAGCTCGCTCTTGAATCGTTATCTGTATATACTCTGCGCGAAATACTAATCCCATTCGTATACCCTAACCCCAAATCGACTGTTCTAAGTCAGTTATCCATGACCAATGATCCACGACCGGCCTTCGCGGCGCCGATTGCAATAAAGCGTGCCAGCAACCATGCCATTAGAGTTACTCTCGGCGTCTTAGCCGCTCTCATCGCCCTGCTGCTCGGACTTATCGTCCTTGTACTAATTGGCTTTGAAAACGGTCTCCTGGCTCTTTTGATCGGAATAGTCTCAGCCACAGTGCCAGTTCCACTCTATTTGGCGCTGGTTCTATGGATTGATCGCTATGAAGCTGAGCCGGTGTGGATGCTGGCCACCGCTTTTTTTTGGGGAGCGCTGGTGGCCGTGTTCTTCGCTTTCTTGATAAATACAGCCAGCGATTTGGCAGTGCAATGGGCGACCAATAGCGAGATAGCGGGACGAACCGTTGGGGCTGTCATCTCCGCGCCAATAGTTGAAGAGAGCGCCAAGGGAGCGATCCTTTTTGCCTTCTTCTTCCTGAAGAAAGACGAGTTTGATGGCGTGATCGACGGCATCGTTTACGCGGCGATGGTGGGGCTGGGCTTTGCGATGACGGAGAACATTCAATACTACGGTCACGCTGTATTAGTAGGCGGCCGGAACCTGACTGTCGTTTTCGTTCTTCGTGGGGCATTAATGCCCTTCTCGCATCCGATGTTCACCAGCCTGACCGGCATTGGGCTGGGGTTGGTACGCCAATCGGGTAACACGGCCGTCAAATGGATCGCACCGATTCTCGGTCTGCTGGCGGCAATTTCAATGCATAGTATTTGGAACGGCTCCGGAGTTATTTTTGGTGGCGTCGCATTCTTTCTCACCTACGCTGTCATTATGATTCCCGCGTTCTTTATTATTGTCGTGGTGATTGTTCTCGCACTCCGCCGCGAGGGCCGGATCGTTCGCGAGTATCTAATCCCTGATTATCAAGGAGGACTATTGACCCAGCAGGAGTTTGACCAGCTCTGCACGATCAGTGGCCGGATGGGCTCGTCCTTTAATGCGCTTTCCCGGGGCGGATTGAGCCACTGGCAGGTTGCCAGGCAATTGAACCAGACGGCCAGCGAACTGGCTTTCCATCGTAGTCGCGTTGCCCGGGGCTTGGAAGCGGCTGACGCATCTGAACGTGAAGTGGCATATCGCCAGGCGCTGGAAGATCTATTAAGACGAATGCGCGGTAACTAAGACTGGCGGCCGCACAACAAAGTTCGCCCATTTCCCGACGATTGACTTATACTAACGATTACTAACGGGCATCGCGAAGGTGGTCTCTTCCTCGAGCTGATGAGAGTTCAACTCCTACCAAGCACCTTTGACAGTCAGGGCCACGCAACCTCCGATCAACGTCTGACATGTTTTCTCATCGACGAGTGTGTTGCTGTTGACGCTGGCAGTATTGCGCTGGCGTTGACTAGTGAGCAGCGCGAGAAAGTGCGCGACATAATCGTGACCCACCCTCACATGGACCACATTGCCAGTCTTCCAATCTTCATCGACGATCTCTTTGAAACTCTGAAAAGCCCGGTGCGCATCTATGCTACTGCGGAAGTGATTGAATTGCTGGAAAGAGATATTTTCAACTGGAACGTGTACCCGCGCTTTTCGGAACTGAAGAACGAGCATGGGCCCGTCATGGAATACGTTCCTATCCCCACCGGCGAGGAGTTTCGAATCGCCCATCTCACGGTGATCGCTGTCAAAGTTAACCACATCGTGCCCACTGTCGGGCTGCTGGTTTCAGATGGTAAGAGCACCGTTGCTTTCAGTTCTGACACTGCGGAGACCGACGAGTTTTGGAACACCCTCAATCGGGCCCCGCGCATAGACGCTCTCTTAATCGAGGCGTCTTTCCCCGACTCAATGGCCAGGTTGGCAGAAGTTTCGCGGCACTTCACTCCCTCCTCCTTACAGCGAGATCTCCGCAAACTGAATCACAATGGCCTGGACATTCTTGCAGTGCATATTAAGCCCGCCTACCGCCAAATGGTTATCCATGAACTGAATGCCTTGAATGTTCCGGGATTACGAGTGATGGAGCCCGGCAAGACTTATAACTGGTAGGGTCGGCCGAAGGCCCACAGGTCCAATCTCTCATCAGAACCGGAAGCGGTAGCGACCGGCCAAAGATTCAACCGGAACCATCCGATTGGCCTCTTCGGTCCTCGTCACCATCGCTTGCGATTCTGCCTGGTTGAGCCTCGGGCCGGTCGCTACCGCTCGCGGTTCTGATAAGGGCATTCTACTTTGGTCTTAATTAACGGGATCAAACTCATTCTGAGCATGTTCGCCGGCCACTTCGTGCAATGTCACGCGTCCGCTGGGGAGCAGTTCTTTCACTCGAGCGGTCCGTTGCTCGCGATCGCGCCCCGGCATTAACTCCGCCCTAAATGTGACCGTCATGCCTGGTCGCGCCCAAACGCTGGCCGATTTTTTTGTCGCTCGTTGTTGTTTGGTTGCCACTTGCTTCTTCTTTTTCAAAAAGGTACCAGCGACGCCAAACGCTCCGGCAGCTAAAGCCAGACCGCTCAGCATGCGCTTGGTACCTTTTCTCATTGCTTACCTAGTGAGCAGAGGAAACCGATTCGCAAAGCGGATCGAGCCTCGCGGTAATCGTTGGCAACCCACTGAGGGCCTTCTCCGCATTCATTTGCGTAAAGTGTGCCCACTCGGGTGGAACATTGGCCTCAGCAAAGATTGCCTCCACCGGACACTCCGGAACACAGGCATCACAGTCGATGCACGTTTCCGGATTGATGTGCAACATGTCGTCATCGAGATGGAAAGCCTCAACTGGGCAGACGAGTGCACAGTCAGTGTAGCGGCAGTTCACACAGGGTTCTGCAACGACGTAAGTCATTCAGATGCGTTCTCCTTGGGTTTCCGTAGGACCGACATTCTTGTCTGTCGTTCATAGTTTTACTGCGACACTATATTACGCATGAATCATGAACTTTTGAAAGATGGGAGACTACCGGCGGTTTAGAGTTCGAGTTTACCACCCGGCTTTCTATAAAACCCGGCAAGATTCAATTTTGAACTTCCCGGCTTATAACCACTAAGGTTTCGTCTCGTGCCAGGTGTACATTGGCTTACCAGTCGAGAAGTCATAAAAACCGAGATCGAGGTTAGCCAACATCTTGGTGAGCAGAATGATCTGGCCAGTGTGCATCGAGAAGTGCTCTGTGACGTGAAAAATTGCGGCGAGGGCGGTTGCTTCAGTTCCCTGGATGGGATAGCTGTTCAGCAAGTGCGCCGGATCAAATGCAGCCAGCACGTCCTCAATCTCGGCAACAGTCTTTCTGAGCAGCGCCAACAGCTCATCGCGAGCGATAATTCTGCGCTCATCAAACTCAGTCTGACGCTGACGTTCGTCAGTTGCACCACCCAACCCGCAGACAATCCACTGGCGCGCATTTCCGGAAATGTGCAGCAGAAGATTGCCGATACTGTTGGATTCCGGGTTCGGCCTCCACCACACCTGCTCATCTGTTAACTTCTCCACACAACGTTCAATCTTTGGCAGATATTCGTTCTGGAGAAGTTCGCGAGCCTTTTGAATAAAGGCCTGAGAAGCGTCCTTTGAAGCGTTCCGTTCCGCAATTGTCATTGCAGAAAACTATCGCCACCAACGAGCGGGTGTCAATCCATCGCCGAGGGTGTCGTTTCTACGGTTTTGTCGGCACTCTGATTAGGACCGTCTTTTAGCGGAGTTGAGGCACGGGACGAAAACCGCAAAACCGCTCTAATGGTTTCCGTTCTTCGTCGCAGATCACGGGCTCAAGCCAGGGTGCAAATCAGAATGGCTAACGAATTCCGAGGTTTGAGCGCGAGGAACTAGGCTAGGCCTCGCTGGCGCGAGGGTTCTCGGGAAGCATCAGCTTGATGGCGTTTGCGGTTTCTACGCGGCGCTTTTGCTGCAGTTCATTAACCCAATTGGTTACGGTTTGAACCACTTCCCGTGCAGTCTGTGCGGTAGAGTTTTCCTTAGGCGCGGGTTTTTGCTTACGAGTCCGCTCGTCCTTCTTTATGACTTTGATTACTTTCTTTTCTGACATCTGAACCAACTTGTTTTGCCCAAATGGGTGCTTGTTTCGATTAAACGATTTTTCCTGACTAGAGTTCCCTGATTCTTACTTAACACGCTTTGAACGGGTCATAGCGCCGGGTCTTGCGTCTGACTTCCCCTGGCAGCAAACGCCAAGCCACGAATTAAGCCGAGCCCGGACATTCTCAACTGTCTAACAGGTTATTACGAGGAAGCAGAGATATTTCGATGTATTTTGTGGCCAGGAAGTTGGCTCTTCGTTACAGGATAAGCCAATAATGGCGTTATTAATACGTACACTCTTTTGCCGGCACGTATGGTTTTTCCAGCAGCGCCTCAGGTTTGACAAATGGCTTCAGCTGCCTGCCCTCCATGTCAAGCTGCCAGATTTTCTTTTGAGTTCCATAGATTAGGAAGCACAGACCAACCGCTGCGCCCAGGTTGACCCACTTTAATCCGCTGATCATGTACCTTGTACCAAACGAAATCATCAGTCCGTTGATTATGATGAGCGCCAACCTGAACTCAGTAGGACCGAATTTAAGATAACTAATCTTCAATTGCTGCGTCGCTGTGAAGGCGAGAAAGGTGCTGAAATCGTAGGCCGCAAATAGAGCCAGGAGCAATAGCAGTTGAAAGCGGGACCGCTCCGGAAGGATAAAAGAATAGCCGATGATCACCGAGCACAGAAAGAAATAGTCGAGCAGGTGATCCATGTAATAGCCCCACCTCACCAAGCCCGTGTTGCGATACTTGCCGACCTTGCCGTCGTAGTGATCAGTGACCCACTGGAGCGCTATTATCAATGAAACCATCCAAAGCCAGCGCATATTCCTTGCCGCCAAAAAACTGAAAACCAGAATTAAGAGCGACCACAGGAGGGTAAGCATCGTCAGATGATAAGTCTCCAGCCATCGTGGGATCCGGGGAATAACTATGGGCGCGAGGCGGCGCTCGAGGGGAGAAAGAAATGAGGTGTTGGTTTTGTTGGCGCCCGCGAACTCCGATGTTTCTAGCATGTTTCTAAAAATCCATCCTTGTTGATCCAGTCTAATCCACTCCCTCTGGAGCAAACTTGAGGCCGTTCGAAGCTTCGTTTATGGCCGGGCGCCAAACTGCCGTTTGTGGCGCTAATCAGCTCATCTTTCAAGTTTCTTGTTTTTCAACCAACTAAAACGAAGGGGATATGAAACCGCGCAATGTCTTTCAGTAGAAAGATTTTTGCGACATCAGACTCCGAATGCGGCGACCGCTGATGCATTTTTAGATCAGATGGTTTCACTGGCTGCCTTAGCTTGGCCATTCTGATGAGCTGCAACCCTCGGCTTGGCCATTCTGATGCGGGCAACCCTCGACTTCGCCGTTCGGATGCGCGGCAACCCTCGGCTTCGCCATTCTGATGCGCGGCAAGTCTGTGACTTGCCGAACGTCAGCTAAGTATTTACGGTCTACGACCGTCGAGTCCTGGTCGGAGACCTAAAACAGGCTGAGGCGAGCCCGGCAAGTCACAGACTTGCCGCGCATCAGAACGGCGAAGCCGTAAACCTTGCCGCGCATCCGAATGGCCAAGCCGAGGCTTGCCGCGCATCAGAACGGCGGGGCCGTAAATCAACGGCTGAAAACTGAGATCGGAAGGGGCCTGAATTGGCAGCAAACCTTATGCATGTCTCGCATGGATGCTGGAGGGCAGGGAAAGTCTTAAATGAAAACAACAGACTGCGAGCTGGGGATGTCAAAGCGGCGGCGGCATCTCTTGCATGCCAGCATGTCGTCAATGCGCACCATGTAGTCGCGCGACTTCTGATAGCGCAGGCGGTCCTGCTCGTTAGCGCCGCGCGGAGGCCCCTGCTTTTTCGTTCGTTTCAACCAGCGAACGTCATACTCTTCGCGAGCGCGACAGTGAGGACAACTGTAGGTTGCCTTTTTGGATTCCTGCTTTTCATTAAAGAAATCTTGTTCGTTCATATGAATATTCTGTCCTGAGCCGCTCGTCTCCAGTCGCTCTTTTTCTGTCGCCGGTCGCCAGTTGGCGGTCCCGATTTTTTACCTCTCACCTAATTCCCGCAAATAGCGAAAACTGTAAATTCCTGTTTCGTGGCCATCGCTCCAGCGAAAATTGAGTGCGTAACGTCCAACAATATTTATATCGGCTATCGTCAGCTCCTCGGAAATTGCTTCCGGCTTCAATACGCGCTGGCCTGTCCACTCGTTAACGCACTGCGCACATGGGCAAGCACGTCGCAGTTCAGCAGCGGTGTAGCGGCAAACGCAATCGTCCGCCCAGGTGATGCGAAGCCCAGCATCGCCTTCCTGCTTAATCTCGCGCGGCTCGATCTCAGGCCCTCGTCTCTCAGTTGCTTCAATCATCTTTTAAAGCGGCGAATTGTCAATCGCTTATTCTTCCTACTTCACACTGCGCACTAGCACTTGCCCCCCACTACTCCTGCTGACTGTCGTCTGACTGGCGTATCGCCTCAGCGACTGCGGCGGCAGTGATCCTAAAATGCGACGCATTCCAAACTACCTGGCCGTTGCGCAAAACGATTACCTGGGGCGACTCGTGAGTCACACCTAAACGGTTCTCGATTTCCGTTGAAAGCTCGCGCGCTCGCTGCACTTCGATCAGCGCCACCTCTCCTTCAAAGGCAGCCATTTGATCGTAGGCGCTGGCGCTAATGGGACAGGTCAGACTGTGTTTGAAGATAACTATCGCGCATTCCTTGGAACGAACTGCCAGCTCCTCAAATGATTTCGCGTCAGTAATTCTTACGAAGTGATTATCCATGCTGCCAAACCCCAGGTTCTGATGAAATCGATAGTAGCCTATCAGTTTGATTCCCACAAAGGCGGGTCGGCGAGGGCGTGGGTGCTGATGCAGTTTCAAGCCGGAAGTTCAGAGTTCAGCCTTTAGGCTGCCTCTTCGACACGCAAGCTAAAGCTTGAACTCTAAACTGCATCAGTGCCAGGTCGTGGCTAATGAATGCCGGCCTACGGCCGGGCTTAGACAAAACAAAAAGCGGGAGTGAAGACTCTCGTCTCCACTCCCGCCGTGGTTTTCAGCCTGGGAACTTTAGTAACCACGGTAGCCGTCACGGTAACCGTTTGCAAATCCCTCTTGGAAGTAGCGGCGATACAACTCGCGGTCGCCAAAACGCGAATTGTAATCTTCCGTCGCCCTCTGGTAATCGCCCTCGTCGCGGTATTCGAAACGTTCACCGCGGCTCCGGTCTTTGCGGCCTTCCTGGACGCCGTTGTTGTAACCGGCGTTCAATGCGGTCTGGCGAAGCTGGCTATTGCCATAGCCGCCATAGCCCCAATTGTCTCCGTTACGACGTCTCCAGTCGTCGTTGTTGCGATTGCGCTCCTGTTGCCGTCGCCACTCATCTTGGCGTCGCCAATCATCGTTGTCGCGATTCCGACGCCGGTGACCATTGTCCTTGTCCAGGCGGCCGTCCCGCGCATCATGACCGTTAACAAAAACATCAGTGGGCTTGCCTCGACCGCGGCCGTTGCCCTGCGCAGAAACCGCTATCGGCAGCACCAGGAAAGCAACCACCGCTAACATGCCAATCCGTGTTAAGAATCTTTGCTTCTTGCTATTCATCGTTATCTCCCTTCGAATTTACCACGGCTCGATGCGCAATGTTTATTGTCGGTCGAGCGCTAGACTCACCCCCAACGTAACAACCGCCGTGCCGCACGCGGCTGGATTGGCTAAGTGCCAGAAAAACGGAGACTTAACCTACAGGCTAACGAGCCTCCTACCCGATTTAGTATTGTCATTACGCATTGGGTGCGTCGGCGGTGAGCGGTGAGCGAGGGCCGCAGGTGGGCAGTGGGCTGCACGAAAAGTCATACAACCAGGCGGGAGGTGCACGCATAAGCAGTTGCTCCGCGGCTTTGCCGCCGCACAGTGCGGTAAGGCTCCGCCTTACCGGCGACAGCTTAATAATTAGGGAGGCTACGCCTCCGATTCATTACAGATTCATGAGGCACAGCCTCATGAAAGAAATAATATCGCTCGCCGGAAAGGCACAGCCTTTCCGCACTGTGCGGCGACAAAGCCGCAGGTCACCGCCTTCTGCCCAGGCCTTACCGCCAGTCGCCGACGAGGACGAAGGGCGCCCAGTAAAATGGGGCACTGTATTTCTTCCCGGCGATCATCGCCAGTTGCGCATCGCGCATCGCCGCGGCAGGGGAAACTCCAGCGGACGAAGCAGCCGGTGTTGCCAGCAAACGTTTGTAGAAGTCAGTCATTAATTCAGCGGTCGATTTGTCTGCAACCGACCATAGGCTGACTCCGACCGTAGGCGCGCCTGCGTACATAAACGCTCGCGTCAGGCCCATGACACCCTCACCCCGTTTCTCTTTCCCAAGGCCTGTCTCGCAGGCCGAGAGCATCACTAGCGGGGAGCCGAGTCGCAGATTAAAGACTTCATCGGTTCGCAGGAATCCATCTTCGCGCTTATTACCGATCAGCGAAAGTACCAGGCCGGTAAACTGCGGGCGCTCAGCGTTCAACAAACCGTGGGTAGCGATGTGCAAAACGCGATACTTGCTGACGTCGCGAGTTTCAAGATTGTCCTCGCTGGCATCGAGATCGAGCCAAACGTCGGCCTGCGCACCCGATGTCTTTGCCAGCTTGACGATTTGCTCAGCTTCGGTTCGAGTGCCCGCGAGACGCGCCAGAGGCAAGCCTTGCATCTTCGCCGATTCGGCAGTTGGAGTTGCGCCTTGTCCAGCGACATCCGATAGGGCGCTTTGGATTCCCAACCCCCGGGTATCAGCGGTGGCGGAAGAAGCGGTGCCATGAGCACGAGCATCGTTTGAATTGAAAACAGGGTCAGCCAATATCAACATGGCCCGACCTGTTCGGTTGTTGCCCTGTTGTCTAATTGCTCCAACCACCGACGCCGAAGGCGAGTAAATGATTTCGTTCGACTTAATCAGATACGGAAGCGAAGAATAGTCTGCACTATCCGTCGCCTTTACGAGCGCTTCGAAGGGCACGTAGTTCAGCGCGCCATCGGCAACAACCAGGAGCCGCTTCTCTCCGATCACGGAGCCAGCCGGATCGATCACTGCTTTGTAAAGAGCATTAGACGCAGGAATAAAAGACGCGGCATCTTCCGCGAACGGGCTAGCACTGATTCCCAGTCCACGCTGAGATTCTGCCATAACATCGATGCCTACGATCCGGCGCTGAAGTTTTGACGGAATCAACTGGGCGCGAAGATCAGTGGCCAGTTTTTCGATTGCCGTGCGACCCGGCATTTTGTAGATCGTCACGCCGCTCTTCGTTACTGCCCAAAGATATGAGGCCTCTGATCCCAAACTATATTCCAGCAACACTGTTTGGTCGTCGAGCACATTCGCCTGGACCTCAGCGAGCGACAATGGTTTGCCGGCAGTAAGACTCGCATAACGCGGGCTGGCTGTCCTTATTTGATTTTCGATGTCATCAAATTCTGTCTGAAGTTTTTCGAGGGCGGACTCCAGGTCCGATGGCTTCTTCTTGTCCTTGTCCGCCGCCAAACTAATTCCCGTTAATTCCTCGGCAATCTCCTGCTGCTGATCCAGGTTGTCCTGTTTTCGCTTGAGCAACTCAGCGGGAATGCCTTCAGTGATCGACGCGCCCGTTTCGCTAAGAAGATCCAGTAGCGAGCGCGAGCGCGACTGCTCAGTGACTTTGAACGCTTCTGCGGCATAGTCGAGAGCTTTGCCGGAAAGCGGCGCACCGCCGGCAGGAGAAGCCAGCAATGCCATTTCGGCGAGCGCGCTCGCGGTTTCGTCAAAAACGTCCTTGGTCGTGCCGAGAAAGGTTGTGCGCGCTTCATCGGCTCGCAAACTTCCGGCGCGCAAAGTTTCGATCGTCTGAAGCGAGTCGCGATAGTTTTTCAGCGCCGACTCGCGCAACGAGTTTGATTTCTTTACATCGTTTTCCTGCAGCGCCTGTAACCACAAACTCCTGCCCAGACCGCGTTGCGCCGGCCAAATCAGATCGATGCGCTTATCTTCCTGGGAGCCCTTAATTGCTTCGCCGTACAACTTGCCGGCATCTTTGAGCCGCGTCTGGGCCAGGGCAACATCCCCCAGGCTCGTTCTTGACGCGGCGCGGAAACGGCGTGTTTGTCCAAGCTTTGTAATTCCGCCAAGACTGCTGCCTGCCGCATCGAGTGCATTTTCAAAATGCTTCCTGGCAGCGTCGAAATCCTTCTGCGCGTAAGCCAGGCGTCCCATTCCCAGTTCATAACTGGAGTAAACAATCGAATCGCGATACAGGTCGAGTTCCTTCTTGGCTTCCAGCAGGCCAATCGCCGCACTGGTTGGCGCTCCAACCTCCACCTTTCCCGTGGAAATGCTGCCAAGCATTCCTCCCAGACCGCCGAAACGCCGGGTGGTTCTGGATGCAGCACTTTCCGGTTTCTTCGCTTGCATCTGGCCGTATGCCGAGCTCGCGTCCGCAAGCCGGCCCAGGCGAAAATTCACATCGCCGATCTTTGCCAGCATCAAATTTGCATTGAACTTGTCGTCCGCGATATTTGCGTTTGCCAGACGGCTGTCGACCATACTCGCGGCCGCTGTTGCTTCAGCCTGTTTTTTGTCGCCCTGCACAAAACCATCGAGCGCGCGCTTGTAGTGATCGAGAGCCACGTTATATTGACCCTGTCTCAAGTAGAGATCACCCAACTCGTTATTAGTGGCTGCAATACCGTGATTGTCTTTTGCGGCGGTATAGAGCTTGAGCGCGGTTTGCAGTTGTCCAAGCGCCTGATCGGCTTTCCCTCGCTTGAGCAGGCGCCTGCCCTCGCGCAGCGCAACTGCTGCCTGATCCGGTTGCTGAACGGGTAAACCCGGGCCCCGAGAAACTTCGCGGGGAAACGCCGTGGCAGCCAAGCCTGGCAATAGACTCGCACTCAATACCAAGACAATAAATTTCCTTGCAGTCGCGTTCACCGTGAACCCTCCTCGCTTCCTGCTATTCGTCATTTTTGTCGCTCAACAAACTTACCGATTTGTGAATCAAATCCACTGCTGCGACGAGCATGTTCTTGCTGGTTGAGGCTGTCAACATTATTAACGACGGTTCGGGGTCGTCTCTGTTGAGGCCGATTCCACGCGTGGCGGCCCGGTGCTCGGACGAAGTTTGCGCGGCGCCGACGCGAGCCGCCTTCGCCACTTTTACTGGCTCGTTTAGCCCGTTTTGAATCTGCACCCAAGTCTCGGACGCCGGATGCCACGGACACTTTTCATGGCTGTCACGGCAATAGGTAATAAGATCATCTTCGATGGGGACGGCTGACAGCGGCTCGCGAGTAAAGACAAAATAGACCTTCTCGGCGCCGGGATGTTCATCAAAAGTCAGCCACCTCAATCTTTCTTCCGCGGCAACACTCGAGGGAATCTCAAATGGAACATGGGCCTGAAAATAATTGCCCGCTTCATCCAACTCCGGATCGGGATAAAGCATTACCGGCTGCCCGCCATCGGTAGTGTTGAAAACATATAGGTAACCATCGGCGTTGGTCTCAATCAAGAACCGAACGTGATCACCTTTACGAAATTCATGTGACGGATCGGTGCGGATGGCCAATCCATTTGAGTCGCGCATAAACAGTGTCAAGCCCAGACCCATGCGCGCCGTGTTCAATTTCGCCGGCGTAGCGGCAGTCGTAGATGAACCGCTCGTCGAGACGCCTGTATTGGCACCAGCGGAATTTGTCGCGGTGGATTTTGGACGCCGCCGGTTGGGCTTAGTGGTTGCGGAGGGTTTGTTACTCCTGGCCGCTGCTTTGGGCCGTGTGGTGAGAAATGCGCCTCGGACATCTTCGTCCTGCTGGGCGAACGCCTGCATTTGGCCAAAGCCTGCAAGCACGATTAGAAAGGTCAAAAAGATTGTCCTTCTTTTCATTGCAAAAACATCTCCTTAAGACTAAACACGATTTGCCTACAACTTAAATACGAACCTCGGATAACTCCAGGATTTATTTGTGTTGGATTTTCACTTCGAAAACAACTGGACGTCCGGAATCGTTCGCATTAGTCGAATTAGGAATTTTCAGGGTAACAAAGGGAGCAGCAGGATCTTTGTCGTTAACCTCGGTTGCCGGCTTGTTGGTCTCGTACTTTAATAGAAAAGCATTCAACTCCGCCTGTTCAGTTTCGACCAATGGTTTCCCCGTTGCCTCCGCATTCAAAAACCCGGGGCTGGAGAGCGGTTTCGGTGAAAAAATTATAGTGTACTTTTCAGTCCCTGGCTTCTTGTCCAGGGTGACCCAGTGATATTTTTCGCCGGTATCAGATGGAAACGTGAAATCCACGCCTCCCTTGACCTCGTTCGTCTCTACCCCCGAATCAATGCCTGGCTTGGCTGTCAGAAAAGCCGTTGGGGCATTGTTCTCGCCGGGACCGATCACGTAAAGATATCCGCTCTCGCGCGGCTGGAAATGAAATTTGAAATCCTGGCCAGACTTCATCGTAACCAGATCGCCTGCGCGAATAGCATCGGACTTTTCCGGGGTTCTAACATCAAGCCAATACCGGCCCCATTCCCTGGTAGTTGCAGTCGTCGCCGTTCCTGAGGATCCAGTAGTTCCCGTGATCGAACCATTGTCTGGTTTGGCCCTCATCCAACTCATGGCAAAGAACCCGCCTGCCCCAACAACCACCAAAAGTAAGACTAGAACGGCAACCGCGATCAAAACTAGCGGCTTGCCACTGGATTTTTTCGCGGCCACCGCCACCCTCGGCGCCTGTTGAACAGTTACGCTCGAGGCAAGGTCGACGCCATCGGCTGCACCTTGCGGCGTTTGCGGCGGCTCAGCAGGGGCTGCGACCCCTCCAAAGGCAGCAGGCGGTGCTTTCACTGGCTGCGGGATACTCGGCGGCGCTGTAGGTACGGCCTCGACAGTAACAATCGTGGCGGCGTTTACGTCTGATTTCGTATTGAGAGCCGCGGCTCCTCCCTGCGTGTGGGCCCAGGAACTCTCGGGATAGGGCATGTCCGGTAATGTTCTCCCCGCGGGCGTTTGCTCAGTCGCACCGCCCAACCCAGCCCGCAACTGAGCAGCCAACTCGCCGGCGGTCGCTTGCCGATCCCCGCGATCTTTCGAGATGGCACGATCAATTGCTTCACTGAATACTCGCGGAACGTCTGGAAACTTTTCACATAACGGAGTCGGTCTGACTGATATATGTTCTCGTCGCAACTCGTGAAGCGTCACAGCCGAATAAGGACGCCTGCCACTGATCATTTCATAGGCCACTAAACCGAGACTGTAGATGTCCGTGCGGCCATCAATCTCCGGATTGCCGTCGCGCGAAATTTCTCCCCACTGCTCCGGTGACATGTAGTAGGGTGTGCCGAGAACCTGTCCCGCCATCGTGAGCTCCGTCGTGCCGCTGCTGTCGACGCCGGCGATCTCCCGCATTTTTGCAATACCAAGATCGAGCAGCTTTATCGAAGACTCTCCGCCCGTAGTCGTCTTCCCCATCATTATGTTTTCCGGTTTGAGATCGCGGTGGACCACCCCCATCGCATGCGCGGTATTCAAGACGCTCATGATCGGTTCAAGAATTTCAAAGGCTTCGGCGGCAGTGAAGCGTCCACGCTTTTTCAGCTCGGCATCAAGTGTGTGGCCCTCTACATACTCCATCACCATGTAAATGGTGCCGTCGGCCGCCGTCCGCAGATCGTAAACAGTTACCGCATTCGCATGACGAAAACGTCGGGCAGCCTGCCCTTCACGACGAAAGCGGCGCAACCACTCGGCATTGTTGCGCACCTCTGGCGGTAGGATTTTTATCGCCACGCGATCACCCAGCAGTATGTGCCGGGCAAGGTAAACTGCTCCCATCCCGCCCTTGCCAAGCAACGATTCAATCTTGTACTGCCCATCGAGCACTGTGCCCACGATAGAAGACGGGTCATCTTCAAGCACCTCACCGTCAGTGGGACAGAAGCTGATGCTATCGTCATACTTTGCTTTGCAAACGGTGCAGTATTTCATGCTTACTCAATCACGATCAGTAATGTTCAGGGTGATCAAAGACCGCCATTTCCGGACGAAGCATTGTAAAGGCGGTTTAGTTGGAAGTCATGCGCTATAGGGAGTCGCAGCCACAAGCTTAGCACAAAAAAAGGTCAATCTGAGGAAGTGGGCGTCCTGGCTCAGTTCCGTTGAAAGTGTCCGGTAAACTTTAGTTTGTCGTGACTCCGCGACAAGCTAAAAGCTTATCGGACATCAACTAACCCAGTGCGGGCGGGCTAGCTGGAATAGATCCTGCGCGCGTATTCCTGCACCATTCGATCACTATTGAACTCGGGAACAAGGGTGGCGATGGAGTTTTTCATCATCGAAATCCATTTACGAGGGAGACCTTCAATGTCGCGCTCGTAGTAGAGCGGCACTACTTGTTGCTCCAGCACGCGGTAGAGCGACTCGGCGTCGCTTGCGTCCATATCAGTCTCGACGGCGCTCGCAACCTCGTTGCCAATTGCGAATCCGTTTGTGCCGTCGTAGCCCTCGAGCCACCAGCCATCCAGCACAGACAAATTCAGACCGCCATTCATGGCCACCTTTTCTCCGCTGGTGCCGGAAGCCTCGAGCGGCCGGCGCGGAACGTTGAGCCAAACGTCCACCGACTGCACTAACTGGCGGGCAATTTCATGATCGTAGTTTTGCAGGAAGACTGATCTGTTGGCTACGGCCGCGCTGCTTTCCCAGCGGGCGACCTGTTGCAGGATAAGTTTCGCCTCCTGGTCTTGCGGGTGAGCTTTCCCGGCAAACACAAACTGGACCGGGCGATCGGCGCAGTTAATAATCTTGAGGAGCCGCTGCGGATCTTTCAACAACAAGTTCCAACGCTTGTAACCAGCCACGCGCCGCGCAAAACCAATAATCAGCGCATCGGCTTCGAAGATATTTTGTCTCGCTTCGCTGTACTCCGGAATCTCGCTGCGATTCAGGCTCGTTAGAAATGACCGTTGACGAATAAAAGCGACCAGCCGCTCTTTCAAAAGCAAATGCGTCGCCCAGAGTTCCTGGTCAGGAATTTGCGCAATAGCTTGCGCCCAATCGGCCCGGTCAGGCAGCCGCGTTGCCCAATCATGGCCGATATGTTTCTCATAGAGCGACTTGATTAACGGCGCGATCCATGTCGGTGCATGGACGCCGTTTGTGACATGGGTAATTGGAACCTGATCAATCGTTTCTTCAGGCCAGAGTTTTTGCCAAAGCGCGCGCGAGACCTCGCCATGTTTGCGGCTGACGCCGTTTGTAGATCGGCACATTCTGATTGCCAGGGGCGTCAAGCCAAATGGCTCGCGTGGATTGTTCCGATCGGTGCGGCCCAATGCCACAAACTCTTCATGAGTTAAGCCAAGCTCTTTCTCAAAACTTGTCCCAAATGAACGGGTCAGCAGATCAACTTCAAACTCATCATTTCCGGCCGCGACCGGCGTGTGTGTAGTAAAGACGCAACGCTGTCGCACCCGGTTCGCGGCTTCCGCAAAACTCAACCCCTGCGATTGAATTAACTCCCGAGCCAATTCGAGTGTGAGAAAAGCACTGTGGCCTTCGTTCAGGTGGTAGACGGCAGGCTGGATGTTGAGCTTTCGCAGTAATCGTACGCCTCCGATTCCCAGTAACATCTCCTGAACTATTCGCGTCTCGCGATCGCCGCCATAGAGATGACCGGTCACCCAGCGATCCGTTTCCTGGTTCGCGGCAATATTTGTGTCCAGTAGATATAGTTGCACACGACCAATTTCGGCTCGCCAAATCTGGGCACGCACGATGCGCTCGCGAATTAGAATTTCAACGAACAATGGCGCTCCGTCTTCCGCCTTGATCTGGCGAAGCGGTAGTTGCGCGGGATCGGTTTCTCCGTAGAACTCTTCCTGCCAGCCTTCGCTGCTGAGACGCTGCCGGAAGTATCCGTAGTGATAAAGGAGACCAACCGCAACCAGCGGCAAGGCCAGATCACTAGCCGATTTCAAATGATCGCCCGCGAGTACGCCAAGCCCGCCCGAGTAAAGCGGCAACGAATTGTGAACGCCATACTCCGCACAAAAATAAGCCACCGGATGTTCTTGACTGATCGTGGAATTAGCGGGAGCTTTGGCTCCTGAATCTGAGACCATGTACCGGCCAAACTGTTCCGCCAGCCTGCGCACGCGTTCAATATAGACGGGGTCAGTGGCCATCTCAGCCAGACGGTAAGGGGAAACTGATTCGAGCAGCAGGCGCGGGTTATGTTCGCATTCATCCCAGAGTTCCGTATCCAGATCGCGAAAGACGCCTGCGCCTTCGGCGGACCAACTCCACCAATAGTTCCAAAGGATCCGCTCGAGGGCTAGCAGCGGAGATGGCAGTGTCGGGGTTTCAGTCAACGTAATTGTGGTTGGGTGTTCGATAGTTGGGATCATTGCGATGAGACTAACCTAACGGAGCGCGGATGAGCGCTTTCGAATTGACAGGCAAGAAGCCGTCGTACGCCCGCGCGCCAAAAACAAAGCGGTTCTTATAACACAACTCGAGCTTATGCCAAATTCGTTGTCAGCTCTGCGGTGCGCGGCAAGTCTCTGACTTGCCGGCTAGCCTCCGCCTGATCCTTAGGTCTCTGACCTGCGTTCGAAGGTCATAGACCATGAATGATAGTTGAGCTTTCGGCAAGTCACAGACTTGCCGTGCATCGAAACGGCGTAGCCGCACCAGCTGATAAGAGATAAGCTGCAGACCTTCGCGGACTACTTGTTACCTGCCGAATCGATGACTCTCGAGAAACGCATCAGCATCGCGGCGTTGAAAGAAGATCAAGCGAACTTCGTTTAAGGTTTTGTTCGCTTCCAAAAATTCGCTGAGCGCTGCGGAGGCAACTGCTGCCGCCTCAGATGCTGGATATCCAAATATCCCGGTTGAAATCGCCGGGAATGCAATCGACGTTAGTGAATGCTGAACAGCAAGGACCAACGAATTCCGGTAACAGGCGGCCAGCAGTTGCGGCTCACGACCATCATGCCTTCCATACACTGGGCCAACCGTGTGAATGACATATTGCGCTGGTAAATTCCCCGCCGTCGTGATCACAGCCTCACCGATGGGTAGTCCCTCAGGGTATTGTGTACGTCGGATTTCGAGGCAAGCCTCAAGAATCGCTGGGCCTCCCGCTCGATGAATCGCACCATCAACTCCACCGCCTCCCATTAGCGTCGAGTTTGCTGCGTTAACGATTGCGTCAGCGTCCTGGCCCGTGATGTCGCCAACGACTATCACGACGCGGCCGTCCAGGAACTTCTCGTTGGTTTTGGTCACTGGGATTCGGAATCAGGTAGGGACTCGTTCTGGATCAACTCTTCTTCCGCCTCGTCGCGCGGCTTAACCTCGATTTCGTCAAACATATCCTGCCGGCGCAATGCGTCGGCGACTCCTTTCGCCTTGAGCTCAGTCAAAGGATGTTCGGCGTCGGCGCTGGCTATTTCAAAAAGCCGGTCGTCGAGCATTAGCACGCCCAGCGAGCCCAGCGTTACCCCCGCTGTAATTTGTATTTCATCCATGTTGTGGATTTTGAAGTGTCCGGTTTGTTCGACCCAGTCCTCGATGAAAGGATCACGAAGGGCATGTTCGGCTTCGGATTCCGAAAGATACGCCCCCTCGACGATGAGACAGTATTCGCGCACTTTGCCCGTCAAATTAACAGTAGATTAGGTGTGAGCCGCCAGTGGCAGCTGATGCCAGCAGAGTAAGTTTGAACTACCATTGCGAACCGTCGAGCAGTTTACCACCAACACTGTGCTGCCGTATCTTTTTTCGCGCCGAGCGGCGCCGGAGTTGCTTTACCAACTTTATCACCGCACTTATTCCCAATCCAAGGGGAAAATAAAGTAACAGTAGGATAGAGATTCTGGTCTGTCATTCTCCTGGCGTGTGAGGTGTGTGGCAAGTGACAGGCAGGAATGCCTGTCCTACAAAAAACACCGCCGTGGTTTTTACTCCCCGGCGGTGTCTTTGGTTTGCAGTATTACTCTGTCTTGTTAGTCCGTTATCACTTTGCTTAGGAAGCGCGGCCATACTGTTCGTTAAGCGTCTGCCTCAGGCGATCAAAGTAGGCATCGAAAGTCACGAAGCCGGTGGTTCCCTGAAAGAAGGCTTTCCCGCCAGTGTCATCGGCCAAACGATTGAGTGAATTCTGACCATAGCTCGCAGCAAGATGGCTGCGGCTCGTCAAGCCAACGGCAGGCGCATAGAAGGCATAAACCGCAACGTTGCGATCGTTGGCAAGCTTAATGGCCCGCTCCAAGTCCAGTGTATGAGCTGAGCTTGTGACGTCGAATCCTCGAGACGTGTCGAGGCCATCAGAAATAAGCAATACCGCATTCTTGCCTTTCCAATCCGCGTTGAAAATACGCAAAGCTTCGATCACTTCGACATAAGGGTTGAAAGCGGAAGCCGCCGTGCTGGAAAGTGGCACTCTAAACGATCGGGCAGCCTTGTTCAGGTCGTTCGTGAAGGGTTGTCTCACTTGTAACGTGCCGGTGGTGATGTATCCAACCATCACACGCGAGCCGCTTGGAAGCGAGCGTATGAAGTCGCCGGTAACTCCGAGTTCATTGCCGACTTGTGAGATAAGGTCATCCTGTACCAGAACAGCAAGGTTAATCGGTTCGGAAACCTCCAGGCTCTTTTGATTTTTGTTCTTTTTGTCCGTGGGGAATACGTTGGTCGAGCCGGTCGCGAATACTGCTGCTGTGGCCGTTAGGGCCAGCACAAGCGCCGCGACAAGCGAAATCAATCTTCGATAAAACATGGTTCCTTCTCCAGTTCAATATCCAAACTAGTTCGCTAACTTCGATGCCAACACCGCCGAAAAAGATGGCTTGAATGGTGCGGTTCCCGGCAGAGATGGACGGCAATTTTGGCCTGTTTTTGGCGATATCGCCACAACGAGGCGGTGTTGGATATGGCATTATCAGGCTTGCTTGCGTTTCACCTTCCCGCTCAGATAAATTACTGCTCACCGAACATGTAGTAGGACAGCCATTCGTGCCTGTCTCATACAGGGCGAATGACAGGCAGGAATGCCTGTCCTGTTATCTTCGCCAAAATTCGCTCTCTGAAAGGACTTAGCTTTATGAAAGCCTATGCCACGGAGTCTATTCGCAATCTTGCGGTCATCGGACACGGCGACGTAGGGAAGACGCAACTAATCAGTTCTCTTCTCTACGTCGCCGGAGCCACACCGCGTTGGGGTAAGGTCCAGGAAGGCACCACCGTAACCGATCACGACGAAGATTCCATCGCCCGCAAGATCACACTCAATATTGCACTCGCCCATTTAGAACATCGCGATACTAAAATTAACTTAATAGATACGCCCGGATACGCTGCCTTTGTAGCCCATGCGCGTCCGGCCCTGCGCGTGGCCGATTGCGCACTCGTCGTCGTTGACGGAGTCAAGGGCGTTGAAGTTCAGACTGAAAAAACGTGGGCCTATGCCAATGAGTTTATGGTGCCGCGAATCATGGTGGTGACACGACTGGACAAGGAGCATGCTGATTTTGGCAAGGCAGTCGAGAGCGCGCAGAAGACTTTCAGCCGGGCAATCATCCCCTTCACCCTGCCCATCGGCAAAGAAAAAGATTTCCGCGGCGTTGTTGACGTGGTCCATATGAAGGCCTACGAGCTGGGGCCCGACGGCCAGGTGAAAGAGATCGAGATTCCGACCG
>DASXSC010000069.1:0-59673 GCA_036506215.1 Pyrinomonadaceae bacterium
CTCACCATCCCCTCGCCATCGTCACTTACCTTTAAGAGACGCCGCCCGCCGGCCTCCACTTCGATTACGATCCGGCTTGCACCCGCGTCAATCGCATTCTCGACGAGCTCTTTAGCCACTGAAGCCGGGCGCTCCACCACCTCGCCCGCAGCGATCTGGTTGGCAACGTGATCTGGAAGAACCCTGATTATTGACATTGTCGGTAACGGATTTTAGTTTTTGGTCTTGGGGTCTTAGGTCTTTGGTCTTTTGTTCTGGTTGACTGGAAGCGAGCGACGAGAAGAGATCCAAGACCAAAGACCCAAGACCTAAGACCTCTAGAAATCAACGGTCAAGTCCTCAGACCTCTTTCACAAATAAACAATTTGATGTTCGTTTGATCCTATGTTGATTGCGTTGTAAATCCAGTCGATCACGTAGCGCCCATGACGCGCCAGTAACGAAGTGATGTTGATGTGCCGCTCCTGCAGTTCCTTGTTGGGGTACAGTTGATCAAAGGCCCGTTGCAGTTGCCGGTGCGCCGCTTCATCTCGGGCCATCTGCGCGCGATGAAATCGAGTACGCAAACCCTCAAGTTGATAGTTGATCTTACGCCGGCCAGTTTCGAGCGCGTCTCCCAGGGTTGGATCGATGCTGCGCAATTGCTCGCGCAACTTATCGAGCTCGCTGTTAACCGTGTCTTCGGTCCTGCCGAACGATCTCGCGGTGTCCGCGCCGAGGTGTTCTTCAACCACACGCTTCAAGACATTTTCCGGGCCCGCAAACAGGTCCACGAGAGTCAATCCGTATCTTTCGAGGACGCGGCCCGTATGTCGTTCAATCATCGTCAGGCTCGAGCGAGGAAGGATTGGGGTGATTGGTCTTTCGAGCAAACGGTAAACTTCATCCGTCTGAGCAAAGTAAGCAATCTCCGCCGCGCCGCCGTAATAGGCAATGGTCGGCAAAAGATAATCCTGCACTACGGCGCGCAGTGTAACGTTTGGACTGAATCGCTCGGGGTGAGCCAGGGCCAGGTTTGATAGTTGCTCAACTGTGTAAGCTTCATCAGCATCCCTGGTTGAGTACTTCCCTCCGCTGGAGCGAGTCAGCGCGTGTCGCGCGCCGCTGGCATCATGAATAAACAGTGGGAAAGCATTCTCCGAAGGCGTAACTTGCGCGTGATAACCTGCCTCGACAAGTCTGCTACTACGTACTTCTATTGCTGTGGCAATTTCACCCGCGCGCAACGCTGCGCTGGCATACAACGGCGCCGCCAGCACTTTCAGCCTCCGATCAAGCGGATCGAGAAGCACCAGGCCGTGACGACCCAGCAACGAAGTCATCATGCGCGCAAAGGCTTCGCCATACGATCGCCCGGGACGCCACGCCTCGCGCACCAAAGAATCCAGATCGGCTGTGAATTCAGAGCTGGGAAGGAGTTCCAGTAGTTGATTGACGATTGCCTCGATCGAACTATCAATTACAACCCGGCCCACCGGCTGTCCCTCACGGTGCAAATCCTGAGGGACTTCCACCCGGGCCAACTTACAATCGCGGCCAATGAACTCGGCCTTCGCAACTTCGGGAAAATCATGATCTTCGGTGGCGATCCAGAAAACGGGAACCGCTTTGGTGTTGCGCTGGGTCAGGCAACCCGCGAGTTTCACCGCTGATAATGCCTTGTAGATCGTATAGAGCGGGCCGGAAAACAACCCAGCCTGCTGACCAGAAACGACAGCAAGGCAATCGGCGTCGCGCAAAAGTTCGATGTTCTTAAGCGTTTCTTTGCCTGCGCCCCACGCTGCATTCATGTCCTGGAGTGCCTGACATAACGAATTGCGATCAGTCCGGTGGGCGGCCAGAACTTCAGGCGCTCGCGATGGCAACTCGTGATGAAATCGCACTGCTTCAGGGTAAAATTCACGCAGTGCAGTGGGGTCACTTAGGTAGTCAAGGAAGAGCCGCGTTTGATGAGGAATGCGATCGAAAGAAAGAGTTTCGACTCGCAAGCCGGACTCTTCAGGCGTGCTGTAACATGCAGGTTCGGCGGTGCTCAATTTATGATTACTCCCTGAGGAAGCATTTTACGCAGGATGCTCGTCTTGTACCAGTAGGGTCTGTCGCTCACCACCATCCGCGACCCCCACTCCGTCAGGAACCGAATGTTATTGAATTGAAAACGGCAAACTGAAGTTTGCACTCTAAACTACTTGAACGCGGATTAGAGGCTGGCGGTTTAGAGTTCGAGCTTTAGCTTGCTCGCGTTAGCAAACGACGACCTATCAGGAACCTGAGGTATTGAATGTACCAGCAATTCTGCCTCCGCCTCCTCCAGGCACCTGCGAATCTCTGCGCGCGCATCGTCGTCCGGCGCACGCAGCGGCGCACGCACTACGCCGCCAGCATAACCTCTCATTTCAAGAGCAGCCTTCAGCCCACCAATGCCAAAGCGAGTGGTTACGGCTTGAGCAAGCGGAGTCAAACGGGATTGCAATTTCGCCGCGAGCCCGGTTTCGCCGGACTTCATTGCCCGAAAGATCGCAATGCAGAGTTCAGGGGCAACACAACCCACCGCAAGGATTCCGCCGCTGGCGCCGGCGTTCAATGCCTCATTAAACACAGTGCCGTTTCCGGAGAGCACGGTGAAATCTTTTCCGACGATTCTGATCGTTTCCCGTAGTCCCTCGACGTCAGCGGAACTGTCCTTAATGCCAATAATGTTTTCGTGCTCACTCAGACGCGCCGCACTTTGGGGTTCAATCTTGACGCCGGTGAGAGCCGGCATACTGTAGAGAATCACGGGCCGAGGAGCCTGATCGGCAACCTCTCGGTAGTGATCCAGCAACGCTTGTTGCGTAATGCCTGGGCGGTAGAAGTGAGGAGTGATAACTAAAAAAGCATCCACGTCGACGGTCGCGGCGACTCGCTTGATTTCGTTGTTGGTTCCACGAGTACTCTCCTGACCGGCGCCGGTGATAAAGGCCAAGCCCTCCGGTCCTCGCGTTACTTCTTCCCGGG
Organism: Pyrinomonadaceae bacterium; assembly: GCA_036506215.1. Classification (GTDB taxonomy): domain Bacteria; phylum Acidobacteriota; class Blastocatellia; order Pyrinomonadales; family Pyrinomonadaceae; genus PSRF01. The sequence continues at coordinate 2,998 of DASXSC010000069.1, forward strand.
CAGCCTCAATCACCTCGAAGTATTCACCCTCGTCGAGATGGAGACGTTCGCCGGTGGAACCGAGCATTACATAACCGGTGATGCCGGTGCCGTTCCACCTGGTGATGTTCCCACGCAAGCCCGCCAGATCCAATGCGCCATCCGCATGAAATGGCGTCGTGATAGGCAGAAAAACGCCGCACAACCCTTTCGACAAGAGTCGTGCGGCAGAGTTTTTGTGATCAAGCTGAGTCAAGACACCGCATTATAGCGATGTACGGAGTGGCCGAGCAAAAGGCTCGCAGTCGGTAGCGCCGTAGCGACCGTTGTCGTGCGCGTTTTGTCGCCACGGCTGAGTACGCACGCGGAGTCAATGGCTCACCTCTTCTTCGCAGTTTTCCTGGAACTTTTGGCGCTGGTCTTCTTCTTAGTTTTGCCCTTACCCTTAGCTTTGCTCGAACTGAGCTTCGGGTAGATCGTGCCCATGAACGCAAAATCTGACTTGTCAATGTCCAGGCCGCCGACGATAGGCTTCCCACTCTTCGTAATCGTGCCCGGAATCTGATAGCACATAATGGATTCTTGATCCGCGAGCGGAGTGCCCAACAGCGAAGACGCCTGGATGGGGGTCAGCACCTGCGCCTTCACCATAGCCGGATCCCATCCCTGAGTTTGACCGAAAAACGCAATTGCCTTTTTGGGATCTATCAGTTTTACCAGCTCGGCTCGCATGTGTTCGTGAGGACATCCCAAAGTGTGTCCCGTCTCATGCCGAACAACGCGATGAAACTCAGAGTCAGGAGTATTCAATGTAAATGCCTCAAGATTCATAGTCGCTTCATTGGCAGGAATGCTGAGAATATCGGTACCCAAATACGACCAATACCCGTCCGCCTCACGCGCGATGCGAACTTTCGGGTTGGTGTTACTTTGCACAAACTGAACGTTGGCTGTTTTACTCCAGGCATTCATATGCGACAGGATTTTGGATCTGAGGGTAGCGGAAGGATTATCAAGAAACCCAACCGTCAACTTCACGCCTTTGTTTCCCCAAAATTTCTTTGTCATTACAGCAATACTCATCGGCGTCGGCGAGAATCCTTTGTGCACCAGCATCAGCCGATTAATAGGGGGATGGTTTAAGGGATTAATCTCCGATGCCGCTTTGGCCGCCGGGACCCACAAATCGCGAGGAAGCCTTTTTGGTGTGCAGGTAATTAGTTCACTCATGCTTTTGCTCCTTTCAATTCTGTACGTGTAAGGTTGAAAAATTTAGTTGTTTGCATCTGGGCGTCGTCGCGGAAGCGAGCCCGGGACGGCTTTCCAAGTTAACAGTGACGATGACCGACGGTGCATTCACGAGACAGCCCAGCGGGAGAAGATTCGATATTGAATCTGTCGACTAACTCATCCTTACGGAGTGGTTCAGCTATCTGGTGAATAAGTGCGACTGTGAAGCGAGCGCCTTTTCAAGAAGCGAGAGATTGAGAACGCGCGCACGATATTCCAAGCACCCAAGGTTGTCAAGGACTTTTGCAAGGGCCTTTGGTGACCTACGATGCGCGGTAAGTCTCCGACTTACCGCAGATTTGATGAATTCTTAAGGTCTTCGACCTTCCGGTCATAGACCGGAAAAAAGTCAGCGAACCGATTTCGGTAAGTCGAAGACTTACCGCGCATCGCAGGACAAGTTGGGAACTTTGCGGTAACCGGAAGACTTACCGCGCATCCTGATCGAAGAACTGGAGCAAGTTGATGGGTCGCCCGCCGCGAATCGCAGACTGATCGTGCACCAAAAACGCACTCAGCAGGCAGAAGAGATCTAATCCATTCGAAATGCGTCAGGTCCAGAGGTCTCTCCGCTTGACCACACGCTCAACCACCTTGATCATGTCGGCGAGCAATCTACTGAAGGAATTGGAGATCGGTTTGAGCAACTATCGCTTCGTACAACTCGATGTGTTCACTCGCGAGCCCTTCGCAGGCAATCCGCTGGCTGTATTCCCTGAGGCAGAAGGACTGACGGACGAGCAGATGATGAAGATCGCGCGCGAGATGAATCTCTCCGAGACTGTGTTCGTACTTAAGCCTTCCGCGCCGTCGCCAACGCAACGCAATGAGGAGTCATCAGGAGCCGAAGCCGGTGAGCTACCTCGCAGTGGAGCAGCGAGTGAAACCAAACCGAGACTTGAATCTCAAGTCAAACAACAAAGTGCCACAGCGAAACCGTTGGAGCAGTCAACGCGGCAATCCGTGGGGCGGGCGGCGGAAGAGTCAGAAGGAACATCCGTTCTGCGCCGTTTGCGCATTTTCACACCGGTGCGGGAAATTCCTTTTGCCGGCCATCCGGTTGTAGGCACCTGGAACGCGCTGGCGCGCGAGGGCGTGGTGCCCATTCCCGAAGGCGGAAACGGATGGACACGCATTCATCATGAAGTCGGCATCGGCGTTCTTCCTGTTGACATCGAATTCAAAGATGGCGTGCCCGCGCAAGTGATGATGACGCAGGGCAAATTTGAGATCCTCAACGAGGTCGACGACTGGCACGAGCAGGCAGAAATCGCGCGAGCCCTGGGCCGACTTAGAGAGGACCTGGACGAGAGTTTACCGATTCAAGTGATCTCGACTGGACTAAAATCACTGGTGGTGCCCATCCGATCGCTTGCGGATCTTCAGCATTGCCGTGTCAATGCCGCCGTACTCGGCGAGATCTATAAACGTCTTGGCGCCACCGGTTGTCATGCGTTCTCACGTGAGACGATCGAGATTGGTGAGTCACGGGCGCACGCGCGCTTCTTTGCGCCCGCCGATAACATTCCGGAAGACCCTGCAACCGGCAGCGCCGGCGGCGCATTGGGAGCTTACCTTGTATTTCACGGGGCCTCAGGGGCCGAGACAGTTGAGGGGCGGGTTCGGTTTGTTATCGAGCAGGGCGATTTTATACATCGTCCCAGCCGCATCAACCTTGATGTCGCAGGCAAACTCGGAGCGATCGAAGAGGTGCGCGTCGGCGGAGCCTCGGTCGTGGTTGCAAACGGCGAAGTTGTGTTCTAAGAGAGTTTTCTATGAGCGAGCAACTCGATTTACTAATTATCGGCGCCGGTCCGGCAGGCCTCTCGGCTGCGCATGCTGCAGCACAGCAGGGTTTGCAGTATCTCGTCGTTGAGAAAGGGACGATTGCCGATACGATTCGGCTATACCCTGTCGGTCGCACGCTCTTCTCTACGCCAAACGAGCTGGAGATGCATGAAGGCGCGTTGAAGCCCTGCCGCGAAAAACCTACCCGCGAAGAGTTGCTTTCTCACTACATCCACTTTGTGCTTGAGCATGACCTCAAAATAAATACCGGCGAAGAAGTTGTCGGCGTAGACAAACTACAGAGCGATGGATTTCTCATTCATACCAACAAGACCGACTACCGGACGGCGCGAATCTTATTCGCCATTGGCGCGATGGCCTATCCCCGCAGGCTAAATATTCCTGGCGAGGAGTTGCCAAAAGTGCATCACCTGTTCGTGGAACCCTACGCTTACATTCGCAAGGATGTGCTGGTAGTGGGCGGCGGCAACAGTGCTGCCGAAGCAGCACTGTTCCTTTCCGAAGAAGGCGCGCGGACAACGCTGGCCATCTGGCGCGAAGACTGGGAGAACCGCGACCCCAAAGCCGGCGCAATGAAACATTGGGTGCGCACGCCGCTCGAAAAGGAGGTTGCTGCCGGCCGTTTGCGCGTGGTGCTTTACAAAGAAGTCGTCACGATCACTGAACGAGAGGTAACGCTGACCACTGAGGATGGCAAGACGCTGACGATTGCGAACGATGTGGTGTTTGTGCTGATCGGCAGTGACGCGGATCTCAGTTTGCTGAAGAAACTCGGCATAAAAACCGAGCCGGGAAAGCTAACTGAAGTTCCGGTTTACGATCCGGAAACATTCGAAACAAACGTCGAGGGAGTTTACGTTGCGGGGCACTTCACCCACGCTCGCCACATCAAAGCCGCCATCGATGTCCCGCGTCGTGTCGTGCCGCTGATCGCGCAAAGCTTGCACTCGAGGTCAGGTTCGAAATAATCTTCGCGAACCACGCCTCCGGGAGACCACCGTAAATGAATTCAAGCCCTGACAACCATACGGTCAACGAGCATTTCGAGCATCGCGCGCCGGAAGTTTGGACATGGTAAACCCATGCGCTGCTCATTTTGTCGGAGCTGAAATCATCGGCTCGACTCGCGGCATCTGAGTGCCGCTTCATCACAACCGCTGGCCGCTTGGTCACAAAGCACTTATCTCGCCATTTGATTGCTGTTATTAAGGATGCCTCTAAGTTTCTCATCACAGCTTAAGGCGGCAACTCTAAACTGTGAATTGGCTTTTCCACTATTTCACCCAGGAGTATGAGCATGACAATCCCTTCTGCGCTTGATCGCGCGCCAGTCACCGAAAAACTTTGCTTCCGTTCAAATCACTCAAATAGTTCAACAACTAACCGTTGCTTGAGAGTGGCCATCAGTCTCCTGGGGACTCTGGTTGTACTGGCTTTGGTTTCCTCATCTGCTTTGGCGCAGTATGGCGGACCGGCGAAGCTGACGATCAAATCCAGCGTGCTTGGAGAAGACCGCACGATCCTTGTTCGTACGCCGCCAGGATATGAGGCAAACAAACTTGCTTATCCCGTGCTTTACATGACAGATGGAGACGCCCACATAGGCCACACCGGCAGCACGATAGAATTCCTGGCCCGGAATGGCCGCATGTCCGAGATGATCCTGGTGGGAATTACTAATACCGACCGCACCCGGGATTTGACTCCAACCAAGGGAACCGGGCCCAACGCAGCTCAATTTCCCACCGCCGGTGGCGCCGATAATTTCTTGAAATTTATTGAGACCGAGGTGATCCCGCAGATCGAAAAGAGTTATCGCGTGCAACCGTATCGCGTGCTGGCCGGCCATTCGTTGGGCGGTCTCTTTGTTGTTCACGCGCTGATTACACGGCCGGAGCTATTCAATTCTTATGTAGCAGTCAGTCCCTCGCTGCAGTGGAGCGATGACGCGACGTTAAAACGCGCCGAAGAATTTTTCAAAACGCGTAAGGAATTGCGCGCCACACTGTTTACCTCGCTAGGCAATGAACCCGGCGATATTGGCAAAGCTTTTGACGCGTTCAAGCAAGTGCTCGCCAAAAGCCAGGTCAAAGGTTTTGAGTGGGAAGCGCAGCAGATGACGGATGAAGATCACGGCTCAGTCGTCTTGCGCAGTCACTACTTCGGTCTGCGAAAAGTTTATGACGGTTGGCAAATGCCCCGCGATCCAGCGACCGGAACAGTGGTCGGCGGCCTCAAGGCTGCGGACGAGCATTACAAGTGGCTTTCAGAAAAATTCGGCTACTCGATTCCGACGCCCGAAAATTTGATTAACCTAATCGGTTATCAGTTCCTGGGACAAGCTGACTTTGACGCAGCCATCGCCACGTTTAAGAGCAACGTCGAAAGATATCCAAACTCAGCCAACGTTTACGACAGCCTGGCCGAGGCCTACGAAAAACATGACCAGCTTGATCTCGCGGCGCCGCTCTACGAAAAGGCGCATTCGCTGGGGCAGCAAAATAAGGACCCGAATGCGACCATTTATACTGCAAACTTCAAAAGGGCAAGCGACAAGCTGAAACAAGCGGCGGCGGCGAAGCAGACTGACGCAGCGAAGCAAGCTGGCGCGGCAAAGAAAAACCAGTAAGGCTCAGAGGAACACGCGAAAGTAAACACCGACACTGCACAAACAAGTCCCACCGGTCCGCGAACCCCACGAACAATAGCCCGGCACTAAAAGTGCCGGGCTATTGTCCAGTCGTCGTCCGCTTCGCTACTCCAGGCGCTACTGAAACGCGGTATCGCGTCAAAGCTCGGCAGCGCTTTCGATCATCCCGCGCAGGCTGATTTGTCCCGTGTAATTTCCGAAGAGCATTTTTCCGGGAGTAGCACACCAGGTATCGCGCGCATGCTGCCAGACACTGGGCAGTTCTGAAGAATACTGCGGCAGCGCCGCCGGCCAACGATGAATAAGAACCGATAGTGGCTCGCGGATTCCCAGCACGTCAAACAACTCGAGTTTGATTGCCTGTCGAATCTCATCGTCCCCGGCCTGCAGCCACTGACGTTGGGAAGTTCCGCCCATCATTACTGTGAACGAAGCGAGGTGAGAGTCATCAGTGACGCGGTAATTGAAGGAGGAAGAGTTGAATAGAATGCCGAGTGACTTTCTGTCCTCGCACGCCGGCATCAGCACTCCTGTACCGTGCACGGGTCGCGTAAACGAATCGCGATCCACAAACACTGTGACTGAGACGATTGGCGTGTAGTTGATGGTTCCGAGATTCCGGGCCAGCGCCGGCGCGACCGCTTCCAGAATTCTGGCCGCCGCATACGCCGGCGTGGCAATGATAACGTTTGGCGCATCAGGAACCTGGTTTATCTCTTCATTCCTTCGAAAGCGCTTACCAAGATTTCGCTCAAGACGCTCCTCCAGCTTTGAGACAAGGTCACCCATGCCAAGGTGCGGCGCCACCCGCTGTTTCGTTCCCTTCTTCGCGGAGCGGTTCCGCTTCTTTTTGATTACGGATCCGAGTAATGTTTCGCCGGCGGGAACATTCAGTCCCGGATAAGCTGCAGCGACGCCAAGGTCACCGGGCTGTACGCCATAGATGCCGCGTACGAACGGTGTCAGCAGATAATCCAGTGCCGCGCTGCCTAGATGTCGTCGCGCCCAGGAGTCGAGAGTGTCCAGATTCCTTGTGGAGCCATTCGCTGAGCGAACAAAAGCTGCGTGCTGTAATGCACCGATAGTTTCTGCAATGCTTAAGGGAAAGCGACGGAGTTTGCCATCGCGCACGATAAACTTTGCTTTCGCCTCTTTCTTCGGTTCAATTAACGATACCCCGAGTTCTTTACACAGGTCGCGGACCGCTTCAGTGGCTATGAGCGAATGCGCGGCGCTCTCGGCAATCCCATGTTTTGTGTTGCTCGTCTTGATCAGTCCGCCGGCTCGTGCACTCGCCTCGAATAGCGTTACGCGATAACCATTTTTGTCGAGCTTGTAGGCCGTAAGCATGCCGGCAATGCCCGCGCCCACTACCGTTGCTTCCTTTCTGCTTGTATCTAACGTGCCAATCATGCGCAAGCCTCCATTACAATTGATTTCAGTACGCGGGGAAACTCCGAGTCTCCATTGAAACAACGCGCGCGGTGGTAATGCTTAATGCCATGCTTCCGCGCCAGGTCGGCGTAGAGTTGATCGAGTTCAAAGAGAGTTTCAATGTGATCGCTCACGAAACTAATTGGCACTACGACCAGCATTTCCACGCCGGCGCGGGCGAGTCGCTTGATTTCGTCTTCAAGGTAAGGCTTAAGCCAGGGCAGTTTGCCATTGCGTGACTGAAACCCGAGCGACCAGGGATGACGCAGACCTGCTGTGACCGCTCGCACCGTCCGCGCTATGTCGTCAGGATATGGGTCGCCGCGCTCCACGATTTTCATCGGCAACGAATGCGCAGAGAACAACACATGCAGCTCCCGCGAGGCATTTCGGGCGAGCTCTGCTTCACTGACGGCTTGATCCAGCGTCAAACGCAGAAGAGAGATGTATGCGGGATGGTCCGGCCAGTTAGTCACTCTACGAATTGCCGGCCACCATTTGAGTTCGGCGAGCGCCTTCTCGACTACATCGAAACATGTCGCAGTGGTGGTGGTTGAAAATTGTGGAAACAACGGTAGCAGAATCAGTTCTTCCGCGTCCCAAAGTTTCAACCGGCTCAGCGCGGTTTCAATTGATGGCTCGGAGCTACGCATGCCAATTTCTACCCGTATCTGATTTCCAGGCATCGTCCGGCGTAGGCCATCAGCCTGAACTGATGTCCACTTGAGTTGCGGCGAACCGCCGCCAATCGCGCGGTAGCTCTTGATTGAGGATGGACCTTTAAGTTGAGAAATTATGAACGCGAGCGTCTGCCTTAGCGGCGCTGGAATACCGACGAGAACGCGCGGGTTTGCGAACAACCGATAGAGAAACGGCTTCACATCGCTGAGCGTCCAGGGGCCGCCAAAGTTTAATAATAAGATTCCCTGTTTCATAACTTGTTTTGCTAGATAGTTCTGCTGAATAGTTTTTGAGCAGCTGTGTCACGCGCGAGGCGAGCGTCAAAAGCCATACAAATGTTGCGCAGAAAAGCCTTGCCTTCATTGGTGACTTTGCAGCTCGTCTCCGTTAGACGAACCAGCTCATCGCTGTGCAATTCACTAAGTCTTCCCGCGATCGACTCGAGAAATGGAACCTGCAATTCGGGCGTCTGCCAGGACGTTTCGAAGCGTGTCATGATGTTCAACACATGGCGTCTGAGAATCAGATCCTCGCTCGAGAGTTTGTGACCGCGAAAAATCGGAATTTCTCCATTCGCTACGCGTTCCTCATAGACCTCAAGTGTCTTTTCGTTTTGCACAAAGGAGTCCCAGGCGTCACTAATCGACGAAACCCCGAGGCCGATCAACGGCGCCACCAGCCGCGACGTGTAACCCATGAAATTCCGGTGCAGCGTGCCGTTGACTGAGGCCTGCCAGAGCGATTCAGTTTCCAGCGCGAAGTGGTCCATGCCGATCTCGCGATAGCCGGCGCCTTCCAACATCCTGCGACCATATTCGTAAAGCTGCCTTTTCTCGTCGCCGGAGGGCAAATCTTTTTCAGTAAAGTGTCGCTGACCCGGCTTGATCCAGGGCACGTGGGCATAAGCGTAGAAGGCAATTCGATCAGGCCTCAGCCGCGTTACTGCTTCGATTGTTTTTTCGACACTTTGCGTGTTCTGAAACGGCAGTCCGTAGATAAGATCGTAATTGATACTATTGAAGCCGATCGCTCGCGCCTGCTCCGTCACCCCGCGGACCTGCCGTTCAGACTGCACGCGATTGACGGCCAACTGGACCAACGGATCGAAGTCCTGAATGCCCAGACTTAACCGTCTGAACCCCAGCCGGTAAAGCGTGGACAGCTGATCTGTTTGCGTTACTCGGGGATCCGATTCTACTGAAAACTCCGCGTCCGGCGTCTTGCGCGCGTGCTGCAACAGACCACTTATGAGCTCTTCGAGTTCCGCCGGAGAGAGAAAGGTTGGTGTGCCGCCACCGAGGTGTAACTCAGAAAGCGGGATTGGTTTCGAATGATCTAGGCGCTCGTAATAAAGCGCCCACTCCTCCAACACGGTTTTCACATATTGCCGCCCGGCAGTGGGACTACGGGTAATCCTCGAATGGCAACCGCAGTAAGTGCAGAGCGAGCGACAAAAAGGAACGTGCACATAAATCGCCGCACCGCCGCCGTGTCGTTCAGTCAGATCTATGCTATCCGAAAGACTCTGCAGCCATTCCTCGATCGTTGGCGTATTGTCCCAGTGAAGAATGGTGGGATAGCTCGTGTAGCGTGGGCCGGGCACGTCGTATTTGCGGAGCAGGTTGGATGATCTGCCAGTCTTCGCGTCACCTTTAACTGATTCATTTGCGATTAGAGTAGCGCTCAAAGCTCCACCTGTATCGCGCCGCGGCGCATTTGAGTAATAATCGGATGAGAGATTTTTTTGATCGTCGAAAACAGCAAATCTTCCAGCGCGCATTCCTGTTCCAGCGTAAGCGGGCCCAGGTGTTCCCGTTGACGCGCGAGTTCCTCGCGGGCAATTTGCTGCATCCTTTCTCGCAGCTGGCTGATTGCTGGACCGAGTTTCAAGCCTTGCAGCACTTCACGAAAACGAACCACTTCCTGCTCCACGATCGTCTCAGCCCGTTGCGCTTCGCGCTGCCTTTTGTCTACGTTCGACAGGACCAACGACTTCAAGTCGTCGATATTGAATACGAAGGAATTCTCGATCTCGCTGACCGCTGGATCGACGTTGCGCGGCACACTGATGTCGATCAGGATGATCGGCCTCCGTTGCTTTGGCCGGCGCGCCGCCCGCAGCATATCTGCGGTGATCACGTAAGTCGGCGAGGACGTCGAACAAATAACAATGTCCGCTTCAGCCAGATGCCCAGCAACCTTGTCCAGGGCCACTGCCTGTCCGCCGAAGGTTTGCGCCAGCTCTTCAGCCTTTGCCTGCGTACGATTGGCAAAGAAGACGCGGTGCACGCCCGATTTAATAAGATGACGCGCAACAAGCTCGGCCATGGCGCCACCGCCGATCACCAGTGCAGTCCGTCCCTCGAGTGAGTCGAAAATTTTCCGCCCGAGTTCTACAGCCATGTAACTGACTGAAACAGCGCTGCTCGCAATATCGGTCTCGTTCCGCACCCGCTTGGCAACGTGTAAGGCGTGGGGCAGAAGTTTATTGAGAATAGTTCCGGCCGCTCCGGCTGCGGTTGCGAAGGAGTAGGCGTTTCGGATTTGTCCGAGAATTTGAGGTTCGCCCACAACCATTGAATCAAGCGATGATGCGACTCGAAAGAGGTGGCGAATAGCATCCTCGTTTGTATAGCTGTAAAGATGTTTGCTGAGTTCGCTTTTGGAGATGGAGCTGGATTCACTCAAAAAAGTGGATAATTGATCAACTCCATCCTTCGCCGGCTGATCCGATGTTACCGCCAACAACTCGACGCGGTTGCACGTGGAAAGAATCAATGCTTCTTTGACGGTACTCAAGGCCAGCAATTCTCTCAGCGCGCTGACGGATCCATCGTCAGTAAAAGCCAGCTGCTCACGCAGGCTAACCGGCGCGCTACGGTGGTTCGCTCCAACTAAAACGATTTCCATAATGAGACGGACGCACCGCGATAGCCGATCACGGGGTTGTCAAAAGCTATGTCGCCTTTCTTTCCACGATTGTTCATTCATTTGAAGAAAACCGCAGTTGTCATCAATGAGGCTTTTGCAACTGGCATTCCCTCCGCAACACTTAGTCACGGCGTCGATTCGAGCTGGCCTAATTATTGACGTGCGCCTGGCTGCAGGCCCCTAGAGTGGACGAATAAGCGCGAATCGGCACGCTCGTCATAAGCGGCGAGAACAGTTGTGCCAGCTTCATGTGCAGGGGTCCGATTCGGGAAGAACCTTGTCGGCGGAATTTTGCGAGAAGCACTGCGCAGATTTTCCCACAACCTCGCCAACTGACGCCAAGAAGGGCTGACAAATGCACATTTAGAAGGAGCAGGGCGCTTGTTCTGGCGCGGCTTGGGAGTTGCAGCAGTGGATCTTGGTGAAATTGAAAGCGGCTTTCATTTACACCGTAATCGTCGGGGCGGAGGTTATTTGTGACACTGGATACAACTCCTTATGGTGCGTTGGCCCGCGTTGTTTCAGTTGCCGGGAAAGGCGCCGTGGCGCTGCGACTGATGCAGATGGGCGTGCTGCCGGGTGTGCCCATTAGTGTCGTCAAATCCGCGCCGCTTGGCGACCCGATTCAGGTCCGCGTCAGGGGTTACGACCTCGCACTGCGGCGCATCGAGGCACAAACGATTACCGTCGCGATTGATAGCGATTAGTAGAATGCCCCTGCCCTTCCTTTGCCGCACTATCCATGACCCCAATTGTCCATCAGTTTCACAGTCCGACGACGCTCCAAACTGCGCCGTTTGAAGAATTCCTAACGATCGCAGTTGCCGGCAATCCAAACGCAGGTAAGACAAGTCTATTCAACGCACTCACGGGGCTGCGCCAGAAGGTAGCAAACTATCCTGGCGTGACTGTCGAACGAAAAGAGGGATTGTGGTTGTTGTCCTCCAACAACCCGCCAGCTCGCGTTATCGATCTTCCCGGCCTCTACAGCCTGGAGGCAACCTCGCTCGACGAACAGATCGCGCGTGCAGTGCTTCTCGGAAACGACCCGGACACCAGTCCGCCTGACGTGATTGTCGTAGTGGTTGACGCTACCAGTCTCGTGCGGAATCTCTATCTGGCTACACAACTGATGGAAACCGGGTGCCCACTCGTCATCGCACTGACGATGTTCGACCTTGCCGAACGCGGCCGTCTCCAAATCAACGTAGAAAAGCTCAGCAGCGTTTTAGGCGTGCCCGTGATTCCAGTAGTAGCGAGGCAGCGCCGCGGGATTGGCAGCCTTGCTGAGGCTGTGTTGAAAACGGCGGCCGCCAAGTCGGATCGGAAACGGATCGCTTTGCCGACTCTGAAGCATTGGCAAACATACGCATTGTCCGCTCAAGGTGAAATCCTCCGAAGCAAAACTGATCCTCACGAAGCGACTATGCACGGCAGTGAAAGTGAACGGCGCATTACTAACCCGAGCGACTGGCAAGCGCAGCTCATTGAGCGCTATGGATGGATTGAAAAGGTCGTGAGCGAAGCTGTTGACAGCGAAGCCGAACGCAGGCATCAGGCGACGGAACGAATCGACGCGATAGTTACGCATAAGATTGTTGGCCCCATAATTCTCTTGCTCGTGATGGTACTCGTGTTTCAGACGATATTCTCCTGGGCAAACCTCCCGATGAACATGATCGACAGCCTATTCACCGCGGTCGCTAACCTCGTGCGCGCGAATTTCCCCGCCGGTGTGCTGACTGATCTCATCGTGAGCGGCATCATTCCGGGTGTCGGCGGCGTGCTGATCTTTTTGCCGCAAATCCTGCTGCTCTTTTTCTTCATCACAACACTCGAGGACAGTGGCTACTTGGCCCGGGCGGCATTTCTAATGGACCGATTGATGCGCGGTGTTGGGCTACACGGCAAGGCGTTCGTGCCATTGTTGAGCAGCTTCGCCTGCGCGGTTCCGGGAATCATGGCGACGCGCACAATCGAGAATCCAAAGGATCGAGTGGCTACGATCATGATCGCGCCGTTCATGAGTTGTTCGGCGCGCCTGCCCGTGTACACGCTGATGATCGCTGGATTCTTTTCGAGCCGGAAAGTCCTGGGCTTTATCTCCCTGGGAGCCTCGATCATCCTCGCCATGTATCTGCTTGGAATTGCTGTGGCTGTTGTAGTGGCGTGGCTTCTCAAACACACTTTGCTTAAAGGGCCTTCACCACCTTTTGTGATGGAGCTCCCGCCCTATCGCATGCCAAATTTAGGCGACGTCGCCCATTCAATGCTGACGCGTGTAGGCGTTTTTCTCAAACGCGCCGGCACACTTATCCTCGCGATTTCAATACTGCTTTGGGCCCTGGTGGCGTTTCCCCGGTCAACGTCGCCAGGCGCAGCTGCAAATGCCGGCACCATTCAGGAAACCGTGTCTAACACATCTGCTACACAAGTAGAGAACAGCTATGCGGGACAGGCCGGACGCATGATTGAACCGCTAATCAGACCTTTAGGATTTGATTGGAAAATCGGCATTGGTCTCATCTCGTCCTTTGCCGCGCGGGAGACAGTAATTTCCACGCTCGGCATCGTGTACAACGTTGGAGCAAACTCGAGGGAGGAAGGATCAACGTCGCTGATTGAGGCAATTCGCAGTGCAAAACGACCCGATGGTTCGCTGGTTTGGACACCCCTGGTCGCGGTCTCATTGATGGTATTTTTCGTTCTGGCGTGTCAATGCATGTCGACAGTAGCGGTGGTACGGCGCGAGACAAACTCCTGGCGCTGGCCGCTTTTCATGGTTTGCTACATGCTAATCCTCGCTTACGTTTCTTCATTCATCACCTTTCAAGGCGGACGAATACTTGGGTTGAGTTAGACATGATCGACTGGCAAACATTAGTCGTGGCGTGCGTTTTACTGTCCGCTCTGATATACGTCGCCTGGCGCGGTTGGCTGCGGGTTCGTTCCGTTCTGACTTCCAAACCAATGAACTTGCCTGAGTGTGGCGATTGCGCCGGTTGTGGCGGCGCTGCAAGGATAGTGAAGGCGAATGTGGAATCGTCAAGCAAATCTCCTATAAATCATTCATCAACGTCACGATGCCGCACAGGCTGATGGGGTCCAGTTCCGCAGCTGCCGTCAATGGCATCCTTGATTGTTGGCTTCAGAACCGAAGTTCGTTTGCTCAGCTTTTTAGGTTGCTGGTTGACGGCGAACAAGCAGTTCAGAGTTCAACTTTCAGGTTGTTGCTTGCCAGGAGGCAAGCTAAAGCTTGAACTCTAAACCACTAGCGACCAGCGAAGTATCAACCGTTAAAAATCAAGGCATAACAAACAACATCCTGGCTCACGCCGAGTGCTAGATTCGGAAACTCCGTCTGCTTCGTCCACGTACGATCGAGACTAAACCCCGCCTTCTCAAGAACGTGCCGCGAAGCTTGGTGTTGCGGATGACAAAGCGCGTAGAGTCGCACAACGTTGGTCGAGCGCGCCACGTCAATCATCGCCCGGAGTGCCTCCGTGGCGTAACCGTGACCCCAGGCGTCTCTGGCCAGTGCGTAGCCGGTTGCCGCCTGATCTTTGGCTTCGAAACTGAGGCCAGTGCTGCCAAGCAGCCGGCCATCTTTGCGGGAGATGATCAGGTAAGCGGCAGCGGGCCACCGTTCCCATTCCTGATCGCTAAACTTTAAGAACGCGTGAGTGTCGGCAATCGACTGGTGACGAGACCAACTCAAGAAACGCGTCACTTCGGGATCACTGCTATAGCGCTCAAAGATTGCCGCGGCATCCGTCGCCAGCGGTCGCCTTAGCCGGAGCCGTGCTGTTTCTATCAATGAAGGCGCTTTCAGGTCGCGGGAAGCCGTTTGGTAATTTGCCGAGTCGACCATCCAACTTAGTTTCTTGCGTAGATCAGTCTATCCCTCTCAATTCGTCATGCAGTGGCTGCATTTCTCGGATCTTCTGCACGGACACGATCATGAAAATTTGGTTATCGGACCATTCAGTGGCGTAAGTGCATATTATACGCCGAGTGGCTGCCAATTTCCCCCTCGCTTAAAAGGGGTAGTGGTTTGATAAATAAGAGGCGCAGGCCATGCAGAACCGAGCGCGGTAGCGCCGGAAGGTAGAGTCAATTTCAGCGTAATGATAATACGAGGATTGGCGGAAGAAACGTGCCGCAGGCAGCAATTTGCTAATTAATTCCAATGCCCGCGTGTGCGGGTGTTGCAACCGGGCAAATGTGTGAAGTTGACTCTAGCATCCGGCGCTACCGCGCACGGTTCTCCAAAGCAATCCTGGCTCCCAAACGCCAAACTGACCCACTACTTAAAAGGGGGAACTAATGCAGTTTAGAGTTCAAGCTTTAGCTTGCGTGCCGAAGCGGCAGCCTTAAACGCTACCAACCCAGGCGGGCTGCGGCTTTCCCCGGGCTGAACTCTGAATTTCTGGCTTGAAGCTGCATCAGTACTAAAGGGGCTTATCACTTGCGGAATAAATCGTCGATAATTCGCGGAGTGAGCAACGAGGCTAAAGTTCTGATAATCGGTGCGGGCGCCGCCGGACTGGCGGCCGCGCGAGATCTCTCGGTCGCCGGCATGAAGGTAATTTTGCTGGAGGCGCGCGAGCGCGTTGGCGGGAGAATCCACACCTGTCACGATTCCATCGTTCCTATAGAATTTGGCGCCGAGTTTGTTCATGGCAAGCATCCTGGATTACTGCAAATCATTGAGGCTGCAGACTCGCCATTCTGTGACGTTACCGATCGACACTGGTACATCGAAGACGGTGTGCTGAGCAACTCTCACGATTTCTGGAACAAGCTCACCGCACTCATGGATTTGATGAATCCTGATCAACCTGATCGCTCATTCCAGGACTTCCTCGATTCGCTGCCAAACGACGATGCAACGGCCAAAGCCAAAGCTGTGGCGACGAGATATGTACAGGGATTCCATGCTGCGAATGTTGATCGAATTGGCGTCCACGGATTAATCAAGGCAAACGAGGTCGAGGATGAGATCGATGGTGACAAATCGTTTCGCGTACTGTACGGCTATGACCTTGTGGCTGAAACATTGCTCGACGAGGCGCAAGCGCACGGGGCAGTTGTTCATCTCAATACAATCGTTAAAGAGCTACGCTGGAGCAGGAACCAGGTGGAAGCGGTTTGCATAGCGGACAAGCGGCTGCAAACTTTCACCGGCTCCCGCGCAGTGATTACGTTGCCACTTGGTGTGTTGCAAGCAAAGCACCATAAACGTGGAGCGGTCCGCTTTGTTCCAGACTTGCCCCGAGAGACACAAGCCGCGCTTGCAGGCATCGCCATGGGCCACGCAATCAGGATCGTGCTGCAGTTTCGCGAACGCTTTTGGGAGAAGCTTGAGCTTCCAGGCACACAACGTCGTGAAGATTTATCGCAGCTGGGCTTTATTCACTTCGCCGAAGCTGCGGTGCAAACGTGGTGGACGATGTTGCCTGTGCGGGCGCCAGTGATCGTGGGTTGGGTCGGTGGGCCAGATGCCGAAAGGTTTATTGGCCGTGGCCAGGAATACGCAGTCAAACAGGCCCTGGGATCACTCGAACAGGTTCTGGGCGTTTCAGAAAACGGCTTGCGTAAACTCTTATCGGCTTCCTACGCACACGACTGGGGTGCTGATCCTTACTCACGAGGGGCCTACGCCTATCTTCCGGTCAATGGTCTCAAAGCGCAGCGGGCGCTCGCGCGCGCAATTAATGACACGCTTTTCTTTGCGGGAGAGGCGATGAGCATTGGTCACATCGGCACCGTTCATGGAGCGATTGAAACCGGACAGAAGACTGCCAAGGAAATTCTGGAGATGCCGAAAACACAGCAGTGAGCAGAGTTCTCATCACTCATCTATTCACGATTTACCATTTACCATTTACTATACTGACATGCGATCCAGACAGTTCGGCCGAACAGGCTGGCAGGTTAGTGAAATGGGCTACGGCATGTGGGGCATGGGAAGCTGGTCAGAATCAGACGACCAGCAGTCGCTTCAGTCTCTGCAGTCCGCGGTGAATCTTGGCTGCAACTTCTTCGACACGGCGTACGCCTACGGAGACGGCCACAGTGAGAAACTACTGGGACAGATCGTGCGCGCCACTGGAGATAAGCGGTTACACACCGCCACTAAGATCCCACCAAAGAATAAGCAGTGGCCCGCGCAGTCGGAATCTACGCTTATGGAGAGCTATCCGCCGGACCACGTTGAAGAATATGTACACCGCAGCCTGGAGAATGCCCGCCTGGAAAGTTTCGATCTGGTTCAGTTTCACACCTGGAACGATGACTGGCTACGGGATGACCGCTGGCTTTACAAACTGGACGATTTGCGCAGCCAGCGACTCATTAATTCAATCGGCATAAGTCTGAACCGTTGGGAGCCATGGAACGGCGTGCGCGCAGTTAGGACCGGACAGATCGATTCGGTGCAGGTGATCTACAACATCTTCGATCAGAATCCGGAGGATGAGTTATTTCCCGTGTGTGAGGAGACGAAGACGGCCGTGATAGCGAGAGTGCCATTCGATGAAGGAACCCTCACCGGCACACTCACGAAAGAAAGCAAGTGGCCCGAAGGCGATTGGCGCAACACTTACTTCGTTCCCGATAACCTGGTTCCCAGCGTGGAGCGCGCCGATGCTTTGAAGGAACTGCTGCGCAAGTGGCATCAGGAGCATTCAGGCGAACCGGAGATCACGTTACCGGAGTTGGCTTTGCGATTCATTCTTTCGAACCCAACGGTCAGCACGATCATTCCGGGCATGCGCAAGCTGTCTCACGTTGAAGCAAACATCGCGGCCAGCGATGCCGGTCCGTTACCGGCAGACTTGCACCAACAACTCAAGCAGCATCGCTGGGTGCGCAAACCCACGCCCTGGTCGCAGTGACCTTGTTTAGGGAGGCAGGCGGCAGGGCAATCGGCAGGAGTGTTGAAAATTCCCCAAGCTCACTTGCTGACTGCCGACTGCTGACTCCCGCCTTTTGCTATCCGCCACCCGAGAGTCCAAGAATGTTGGCCACTAACGAGACAAGAAGAAAAGCCAGCAGGCCGGCAAACGCGCTTAGTGCAACTGTGATTATAAATTCCATTCCCTCAGCGAGGTTCTTCGGCACTATCATAGGGAGAGCCTCCATGAACAATTACCTTGAATTGAGTACCGCAATGTGGTGAACGTTTGATGTCCGATAAACTCTAGCTTTCGTTGGGGGCAACAAAGTTAAAGCTTGAACTCAAAACTACATCGGGGAGGCGTCGCGTGCTCAAATCTCTTTCCATTGCCGGAGTTTGTTGCTTGGACTACAATTACCTGACGTGCCGGCAAAATTTGTGACTGTCGTTTCGCACCTGTGGCGCCTGTTTGGCGGTAGCTTAGAGAAAAGCTTCCGGCAAGTCCCCAGGAAGCGCTCAATAATTCCTCAATGATGGTTCTCAAAGCCTCTTATGGCCGAGCAAACAGCCGATTTTTATGAGTTTGGCCGGTTTCGCCTGAAGTCGGACGAGCGCGTGCTTTTGCGTGAGCACGAGCTTGTGCCGCTCACACCCAAAGCATTCGATATACTCCTTGCTCTGCTGGAAAACGACGGCCGGATTGTTCCCAAAGACGATCTGATGAAGAAAGTGTGGCCGCACACCTTTGTAGAGGAAGGTAATCTCACCCAGAACGTCTCCTTACTCAGAAAGGCGCTCGGTGAAAGCGCCAACGGACCACAGTTTATTGAGACGGTGCCAAGGCGCGGCTATCGCTTCGTAGCTCCGGTGAACCGGATAATGGTGAACGGCGAGGAAAATCTCATTGAAAGCCTGGTCGACGATCAGCCGGCCGGTGCCACCCGGCATGACGCGCGGTTCGAGCATTCGGCGGGGGCGCTGTTGGCACCCGCGCGGCACAGTAGATCGCAGGTAAACAGTGCTTCGTTTCCTGGCGAAAATCTAAACCTTGCGCGTTGGGATTTTTTATCGCAGCGTGTACCGGCAGTTGCGCTGACGCTGGCAGCACTACTGGCAACGGTCGTCGGCATTGCGTACCTCGGACGCAACAAAGCGGGAGCGAGCCCTACCGCTATCCAATCGATCGCAGTCCTGCCTTTTGTCGACGACAGTCCCGACGGCGATGCTGAGTTTCTTGACGATGAGATTGCTGAGAGTCTCGTCAACAGCTTAACAAAACTCCCAAAACTGCGAGTGGTTCCGCGCAGCGTAATGGTTAACTACAGAGGCAGCAATGTTGATCCGCGCAAAGTGGGCCAGGAACTCAATGTACGTGCGGTTGTAACCGGCCGCGTGCATCGTCACGGCGACAACATCACCATTCAGGCCGACCTGATTGACCTCGAGAGCGTCTCGCAGATCTGGGGCCAACATTATGATCGCCGGCTCGCTGACATTTTACTTGTTCAAGAGGAAATCTCTCGTGACATCTTCGAGAACCTGCGCTTGAAGTTGAACGTTGAGGAGCAGAAGCAGTTGGAGGCTTACCGGCTCTATTTGAAAGGACGCAATTCCTGGAACAAGCGGACTCCCGAAGGCCTGCAGCAAGGCATTGATTACTTTCAACAGGCGATTAATACGGATCCCAACTATGCTGCAGCCTATGCGGGTTTGGCCGACTGCTACAACATGCAGGTGATCTATGGTGTGCACCAACCAAAAGACGGTTTTCCGAAGGCCAAGGAGGCCGCGATCAAAGCGCTCGAGATGGACGAAACCCTGTCTGAGGCGCACACCTCACTCGCCTTCATTAAGTTTCGCTGGGACCGCGATCGCGTGGAAGCCGAACGGGAGTTTCAACTGGCTATCAAGCACAAGTCGACCTACGCTCCGGCCCATCAATGGTATAGCTCATACCTGGTAGCGCTGGAGCGATTTGATGAAGCAATTGCGGAAGCAAAGCGCACCCAGGAACTCGAACCATTATCGTTTATTGCCAGCTCACATCTAGGCTGGATTCTTTATTTGTCCGGCCGCAACGACGAGGCAATTGCGCAGTGCAAGAAGATACTTGACCTCGATCCCAATTTCTTTCCGGCGCGCCGTTATCTCGGCCTGGCTTACGAGCAAAAGGGAATGTACCCGCAAGCCATCGCTGAGTTTCAAAAAGGAGTGAAGCTCTCCGGTAGTCCGCTGATGCTGGCACTTTTGGGACATGCTTACGCAGCTTCCGGAAAAACCGCGGAGGCGCAGCAAGTGTTAAGTGACTTGGATGATCTCGGCGAATTGCAGGAGACTGAGAACAGGCGTTACGTATCGCCCTATACAGTGGCCGCGATTTACACGGGTCTCGGCGATAAGGACCAGGCCTTCAAATGGCTGGAGCGGGCTTACGAGGAACGAGATGTCTGGTTGATGAACTTGAAGGTCGACCCCGTGTTCGCGAAACTCCGTTCCGATAAACGTTTCCAGGATCTCCTCACGCGCGCAGGTCTAAGGCCATGACGCCCAACTGCCTTGCGGTACTAAAAACCGAAGTGAACTCACTCAATAAGGGAAGTTGTGTTGCCTTGTCGAACTGCCAGAGGAGGTGATTTGTCGTGAGTGCAGCAGCAGGAGCAGCCGCCGCTGCGGCCGCGATTGCGCAAGCTATCAAAGCAAGTGGGGTGCTTGTCCGGGTTTCCTTTGAGGATTTTCAGAAAATTCTACGGAAGGTTGACCAGCCGCTTGTCATCTATGCTACGGGCGGTCTCTTCAAAAAAAACCATCAATATCTGACCAGCTACAAAGGGTTCGCTTTCTTTACCAAGTCGGCGAACGAGATCCTTCTTCCTGCTGGAACCGAGACGATCACTGCCAAAAAGATTTGGATCCCGTAGACCGAAACGCGCCCGCTCGCCAATAGCTAACCCGTAGAGCTCCGACTAGATCGCTGCCGGTTGCGGCAACGCCGCCAACTGCGCGGGGAAGTTTGATGGTTCGCCAATTTGTGTAGTCTGCTCGGCTGCAAAGCACTGTTCAATCCCATCAGCTTCAACCGTGTCGTGCTCCAGCAGCAACTCCACTAGACGCGCAATCGAATCCTGCTTTGCCGTGACCACCTCACAGGCTTTGGCGAGTTGATGGTTGATGATGTTGTTGACAGCTTCCTCTACTCGATCCAGTAGAGTCTGGCTCAGTGGCGCTGAGGCAGATTGGTCGCGGGGATCGCCCAGGTAGATTGGCCCGAGCGGGCTCATGCCAAATTCGCTCACCATGCTTCGCGCTATTTCGACGGCCCGCTGAATGTCGTTTGAGGCGCCGGCGGTCATAGTCGAAAGCAGAATCTGTTCAGCCGCGCGTCCGCCCAGCAATACAGCAATCTGGTCTTCGAGATACTCGCGTTTCTTCATCAACCGATCGCGCTCCGGCAACGATTGCGTAACGCCCAGTGCCCGCCCGCGCGGAAGAATTGAAACTTTGTGAATCGGATCGCCATTTTTTACTGCAAGACCAACTGCCACGTGGCCCGCTTCGTGAACTGCCGTCGCATAGCGCTCGTCCTCGTCCATCATGAATCCATGACGTTCCGCTCCCATCAGGATTCGATCGCGTGCGTATTCAATGTGCCGGCGGCCTACGGCCTCAGAATAGTCCCGCGTTGCGGCGATGGCCGCTTCATTCAAGAGGTTAGCGAGGTCCGCTCCCGAGAAGCCCGGTGTTCCTCGAGCGACCCAGTTGAGGTCGAGTTGCGGATCGAGTTGCATTCGGCGCGCATGCACTCTCAATATCGCTTCGCGGCCGCGCACATCAGGCAGGTTAACGGCGATTTCCCGATCGAAACGGCCCGGTCGCGTAAGGGCACGATCCAATACATCCGGCCGGTTCGTGGATCCGATGACCACGATGGCTGAGGTCTGATCAAAGCCGTCCATCTCAATCAACAGTTGATTCAACGTTTGATCCTGGTCAGCCGCTGCCGAGTCGTTACTGCGCCCTCGGTGTCGTCCCAGAGCATCAATCTCGTCAATGAAGATAATGCAAGGTGAAAGCTTTTTACCCTCGGCAAACAGCCGCCGCACCCGCGACGCTCCGACGCCGGCGAATTTTTCCTGAAAGCTTGAGCCTGACGCTGAAAGGAAAGGCACGCCCGCTTCGCCTGCAGCTGCACGCGCCAGGAGAGTCTTGCCCGTTCCAGGCGGGCCGTAAAGCAAAATCCCCCTGGGCACACGTCCGCCGAGCCGGCCAAAGCGAGCGGGATCGCGTAGGAAGTCAATCGTCTCAGCCAATTCGGAGGTGGCCTCATCAACTCCCGCAACGTCGCCGAACGAGACGTTCTGCTTGCCGTTCTGGTTCTCGAGACTAAAACCGCCAACGCTACCGTTCATGTTTGCGTAGACCCGCCATCCGATAAAGCCCATGAGCAACACCGTCACAAGCGGCAAGCCCCACGTCAAGACAGTTGCGGTCCAGGTCGCCTGCACCGGTTGAAACTCTATCGGCACATTGTTCTTCCGAAACTGTTCGACCAGGCCTTGCCGGATGGCATCGCTCGTAACAGTGGCTTGAAGCGACGCGCCTTGCTTATTTTGAACAGTTAGGGTGTCGCTCTCGATAGCGAGCGAAACGGCCGAGCCGGCTTCAGCGATTTTGTAGAGCTCCGAATAGTTGATTTTTGTAATTCGGGGTGCGCGGCTTTGGTAGACGATTATTGCGGTGCCAACGATTATTAATGCGGTCGTAAAGGCGACCGCAACCAAAGTGACTCTTTGTGAACCGGAAACGATTTTTCTTATGGGGGAAGACATAACGGGATACTCCAAAAACTCTCGCTAGCATTGGTTAACTGTGGTCGACTTGGGGTAAAGCCTGGGGTTAACCGAGATTAGCGAGCGTTCATTAAGCGACGGACAAACATGTCTGTCGTATTGAATTTCAATGGGTCAGGATTGAGGCGACGCAGTGTCTGGGTCCAACGGCGCAATGCAAAACCCGAGTTCTTTAACGTAAGGCGCTCGCCGCATGGGGCGCAGCGAGCACTTGTTTACTTTAACAGCCCCTGATGAGAGAAGTCCAGATGCGAAAAGAAAGTTTATAGTTCCATTTCCATATGAGGCTTGGATTGCCGACATTTCCTTTCTTGAAGTCCCTGGCGATCTGAATCAAATAATGTCGCCTGGTTTCGAACTGGCGGGTTTCGATACGCCTGGAGGACACCGCAAATTCGGTCGGAAAGCACGCCAGGGGAATGAGAAGTCGGTTTTACGCAAGGGTTTGCCGTTCAGCGCCCTTCACTTGGCACAAGCGTTGCCACTTTACCGGATAAGCATTAAGGCAATGCGCTCGTCGATTGGTCGGGCACAAAAGGAGGGACAAAACTAATGCTTTGGACAATCTTTGTGATTCTTCTAGTCTTGTGGTTGGTCGGGATCGTTTCGAGTTACACGATGGGCGGTTTCATTCACCTGCTCCTTGTGATAGCGCTGGTAGTGTTGCTCATTAATCTATTCAGTGGCCGCAGACCTGTGGTTTAGACTCTTAGGACTGAAAACATTTTACCTCCGCCCAGGCGGGGCCGTCCCCGCCTGGGTAGGAGCCTATTCGTGCTTAGCGGCCTCTCGCGGCCAGTGCCGCATCTTCCGTGTCGTAGTTGAAATCCTCGGGTAAAACTTGCTCGGGACGATTCGCTCGTTCCCATCCAATAGTTCGCCGCAAGGCCTCATCAAACGTCACTATTTCAGAATAGCCAAGTTGTCGACGAATCCTGCTCGAGTCCACTTCATACTGCTGCGTGAAGTCGAACATATCCCTTCGTAAGGATTGCGGCAGCTGGTTCCCAGGCAGCGCAACAACTTCGCCTGCCCACCCGTTAACCCGCGCAATTTGCTTCACCCACTCGCTCTCCGTAAAAGCTCGCTCATAACAGACATTGTAGATGTGCCCGGCCGCACGCTCGTCTGTCACCGCCAACGCGATTGCATGAGCTACGTCTTCAACGTAACCGCGAGCCCACCGCCAATTCGCATGGGCTCTGTCGAGCAGTATTGTCGGGCGCCCGTCGTCCATTCGTTTGATGTAGCTAAACAATCGATGCTTGTCGTCGCCGGGTCCGTGTATTGCTGGTAGGCGCAGTATTGTGGCAGGCAGTTTCGGATTATTGATCACGGCGCGTTCAATGGCCGTCTTGTTGTAGTCGAGGCCGGCATCGGACAACTTCTCGCGCAGCGGGGAATCCTCCGTCAGTGGTACCGGATCGGGTGGCCCAGGTTCCGTGCGCCAAATACGCCCGAACGCCCGGTACACGTCCTGGCTGCTGACAATCACCACGCGCCGGGCCACTCCTGCGAAAGCCTTGACACGCTCCGCCTCTTCTTCTCTGAAAGGCACCATATCAAGAACCACTTCCGGACCGAACCGCTTTAGTTTGTCAAGATGCTCAGAGAAACTCGCGAAGTCGCCATGAATGTGCCGCACATCCTCTGGCAACACTGTTTCAGTTGCGCCGCGATGAAAGATTGTTATCTCCTGCCCGCGCGCTGCAAGTTGCCGCACGACATGCGGTCCAACAAACTTTGTGCCACCCAGGACCAGAATACGCATGGGTGAATTGTAAATCGTAAACACAATTGCGTTGAGCCCCGGCACGGATAGGAGTTCACTCGGCGCTCGGCAGTGATGAACCGCGAAATATTAACCGGCGGCCTTTCGTGCACCTGCCGTCTGCTCCTGCCGCCTGTTTCTGTCGTCTGCTCCTGCCGTCTGCTCTTGCCGCCTGCTCCTGCCCACCGGTCACGGAATCAGCAACAACTTGCCGGTACTTTTTCTGCCTTCGAGATCGTGATGCGCTTGCTGTGCTTCTTCGAGCGGATAGGTCTTATGTATACGCAGTTTGAGATCCCCACGAACAATCATCTGCAAGACATCATTGGCACGTTGTTCCAGTTCTTCCCGCGTGGCGACATAATGTTGCAGACTAGGGCGCGTGACGAAGAGCGATCCGTGTTTAGTGAGCTCCAGGAGATCGAAGGGTGGGACAGCGCCGCTAGCGCCGCCGAAGAGAACGAGGAAGCCACGCGAACGCAAGACGTTGAGATCCTTTTCGAAAGTGTCCTTGCCTACGCCGTCATATACAGCGTGGACGCCCTGGCCTTCCGTTAAGCGTCGCGTTTCAGTTTCAAATTCCTGCTTCGTGTAAACAATCACTTCATCCGCGCCGGCGTCGCGTGCGAGTTGGGCCTTCTCGTCAGTGCCCGCCGTGCCGATTACGCGTGCGCCGAGATGCTTCGCCATCTGGACCAGCAGCTGGCCAACACCGCCAGCAGCGGCGTGAATCAGAACCGTATCACCACTCTTTATCGGATAGGTGCTGTGGCTCAGATAGTGCGCCGTCATTCCTTGAAGCATCGCAGCCGCAGCCTGATTGAAGTCAAGTTCATCAGGTATCTTCACGACGCGATCGGCGGGCACCGCCGCATATTCGGCATAACTACCAAGCACGCCCGTGTAGGCAACGCGGTCGGCTGGTTTGACGGTTGTTACATTGGCGCCCACCGCAACGACAGGGCCCGCTGCTTCCTGTCCGTTTATGAACGGCAACGGCGCGGGATAGCGGCCTTCGCGAAAATAGACGTCAATGAAGTTCACGCCCGCGGCTTCAGCCTGGACCAGGACTTCATTCGGTTTGGGATCGGGAACGGGAAGGTCTACGAGGGTGAGCACCTCCGGCCCACCAACTTGCGCAACTTGAATGGCTTTCATGGACCTAATAGTAAATGGTGAATGGTAAATAGTGAATGGAACAGGGGTCAGAGATCAGGCATTGCAAAGTGTCGGTTGACTCCCCAGTGGACCTTCATAGTCGGGAAAGACCCACCAGGGAGGCAGGGTGAGGTTAGGAAATGCTACCTTCAGACACATATGAGAGTGGAGACGGAAACGTTTCACCATCGACCTCGAGATGGGCATGTGGAAAGACCCAGGGAGGGCTCCGGTGTTCAGCGGCTATGCCGCCCGATGCGCGGAAAGTCTCCGACTTTCCGTCCGCACTTATCATTGATTTGGGGGCTACGCCCCGGACCATGGGGCGCAGCCCCTAAGAACAAAAGAACGCTCGTCACGGTGGGGCGGAGCCGCCACCGCACATCGGAGGGCAGAGCCCAAAACTCCGCAGCCCATTTCGTGTCTATGCCGCCCGATGTGCCGAGCCGCCACCGCACATCGGAGGGCAGAGCCCAAAACTCCGCGGTCTATTTCGCGGCTATGCCGCCCGATGTGCGGAAAGTCTCTGACTTTCCGGCCCGCACTTATCATTGATTTGGGGCTACGCCCCGGACCATGGGGCGCCGCCCCAATGAAATTCGATTGTGAGCCCTCCCTTCACGGTCGGGCTACTGCCCCGACTGCGGGCGAGACGCCCGCGGTCCCAGCAATCAGTTGACGTTCAACCCTCGGTCGCCGGTCTTCCTCGCCGGTCTTTCCTACACGCCTTCTTGCGCAGCGCGATCGCGGCGGGCTACGTGGGTTTGATAGGCGGCTTCCTCGACATCTTTAGCCACGGCTTCGGCAACGCGTTTGTCGAACACCGACGGGATGATGTATTCGGGGTGGAGTTCTTTTTCGCTGATGATGCCGGCGATGGCGTTCGCGGCCGCGAGTTTCATTTCTTCGTTTATGCGCGCAGCGCGGCAGGCCAGCGCGCCGCGAAATATCCCGGGGAAGCAAAGCACGTTATTGATCTGATTCGGATAGTCGGAACGGCCAGTCGCCATTACAGCAACGTAAGGAGCTGCATCTTCCGGCATGATCTCCGGCGTCGGGTTGGCCATCGCAAACACGATCGGACGCGCGGCCATCTGTTTCACATCAGCGATATTCAACACACCCGGTACCGAAAGACCCAGGAAAACGTCGGCGCCTTTGATCACATCGTGAAGGCTTCCCTTCTCTTCATTGGGGTTGGTGTGCCCTGCGTACCACTCCTTGATCGCGTTCATATGTTCACGACGGCCACGATATAGTGCGCCCCGCTGGTCGCAGCCGACAACGTTACGAACGCCGGCGGCCATCACGATTTTTGTGCAAGCGACACCAGCAGCCCCCACGCCGTTAACCACGATCTTGATCTCGCTCATTCTTTTGCCGACTATCTTCAGCGCATTTATCAAAGCGGCAAGGACGACTACAGCCGTGCCGTGCTGATCGTCATGGAAGACAGGAATGTCGAGTTCTTCCTTGAGCCGCTCCTCGATCTCAAAACATCGCGGCGCGGAGATGTCTTCCAGGTTTATGCCGCCGAAAGCAGTAGCGATCGCTTTTACCGTGCGCACAATCTCGTCTGGATCCTTCGTATTCAAACAAATGGGGAAGGCGTTGACGCCGCCGAATTCCTTAAACAGCATGGCCTTCCCTTCCATGACGGGCATGGCTGCGGCTGGGCCAATGTCACCGAGACCGAGCACGGCGGTGCCGTCTGTAACAACCGCGACGGTATTCTTCTTTATCGTAAGGTTGAAAGCTTTTTCCGGATCCCGATGAATTGCTTCGCAGACGCGCGCGACGCCGGGCGTGTAAGCCATCGAAAGGTCGGCGCGGGTTTTCAAGGGCATCTTCGAGATGACTTCAATCTTTCCGCCAATGTGCATCAGGAAGGTGCGGTCGGAAACCTGCAGGACTTCGATGCCATCAATGTCCTTTACCGCATTGACGATCTTTTCCTCGTGTTCACTGGAGACGGTGTTGACGGTGATATCACGAATGATGTGATCCCGGCCCACACTCACAATATCAATAGCCCCGATGTCGCCTCCCGCTTTGCCAATCGCGGTGGCCACTTCGCCGAGCGTGCCGGCGCGAGTAGAAAGCTTCACGCGCAGAGTCAGGCTATAACTGTCGCTGGGTGAACGTTCCATTGTTTGTGAATCGTAAATGGTGAATCGACAAATGGGAAGCGTGTGAGTAACCGTCCGCATTGTTCGGAATGTGGATTGAAACGTTGAACGAGCCTGCGGTAGCAGGCGGCAGCATAAAGCCCAGGGTGTAGCGAAACGGAACCCTGGGGCAATGGCACGAAAACCTTTCAAGCCCGTGAAACGGCGGCAGAGATTTGAGCGTGGACTTCTACCGCCCGCGTCGCGGGCTAGTGAGCATCAAACACCCGTAACCCAGGGTTCCGCTTCGCTCTATCCTGGGCTTTACTCTTCCGCCTGCTACTGCAGGCTCGTTGAAGGCTTCCTCGAAGATTGTGCCAATGAAACTCTTTTGAAACTAGCGGCCCGTGGTTGAACCACTTGCGGATTCCAACAGTTTTCTAATCTGTTCTAGCAGTTCTGGATCCAAACCGTTCTTCTCAGCCATTTGAACCGAGTGCAAGCCCAGGAGTTTATAAACTTCCAGAGCTTCGGCCATTTCCTTCTGGGACAACGCCACCAGGTGCCTGCGAACGGTTGCAACATCGCCACGCGCGAATGTTCCGGTGAGGGCCTGCACAGGATCGGAAATTTTCAGGTTGTTGACCGTGCTGTTCAGCAATGGCACGAACACCTCTCGTGCCGCTTTCCGGCTAAGCCCGCAAGTGACGAGCAACTCGGTGGCAATATCGAACAGCGCAGTAACATGAGGTGAAGCCATCACTGCGGCCGCGTGGTAAAGAGCCTTGTTTTCCGCCGCGACTGAAAAGCTCTTCCCTTTCAGGTCTGCAACAATCAAACGGGCCACCCGCAGCGCCGTCTTGTCGCCCTCCAAACAATAAAACGCTCCGCGCAGGGCTTTCGCGCCGGCGCCAGGTTCGCTAACTGAAACCAGTGGATGCAGCGAGCCGGTATGAAATCCGAAGTCCGCCAGCGGACTCAAAACGTCCCGGGCCAGGGCTCCACTTGTGTGCAGGACTGTTCGCCGGCGCGTCTTTCCTATCTCGCCGGCCGCAAGGCGATGTGCCACTTCCGCGATGGCGTCGTCCGGGGTTGCGATCAGAACCAGATTGGTCGCCGGCAGTTTTGCCAATTCATCCCAACCCAGAGCCTGAGTAGAAGTCCTCGACTTGCTAGCGGATTTATTAACTGCTCTAACGGCTTTTTTTGCGTCCATCGGGTGTCGAGCGAGGAAGGCGAGGATGGGATAACCGGCTGACCGCAAGGCAATTGCGAGCGCCTGCCCGAGCCGGCCGGGGCCTACGACGGAAACGGAAGGCTTTTGTCTTTTCTTAGGAATCTTAGTCATTCGCGAGAATCGCTGCTCTGCACTTTACCAGGATTGCGCTGGCACATCTCATTAGCACCGTCGGTTTAGCGCGGTGAATTTAGTGCCGGAAAACCGGAACGGTTTAAACGGTTTCCCTTCCGAACCCAGTCATTAATCACCGGGCTAAAGCCGCGGTGCTAATGAGAAAGGGGCCCCCGGATTCAGACTCAAAACAGTAATGAACCCTGGTAGCCGTTCAGTTTGGAGCTTGGGGCTTAGAAGAACCGAGCGCGGTAGCGCCGGATGCTAAAGTCAACTTCACGCATTTGACCGGTTCCAACATCCGCACACGCGACACTGGAAATAAAGCAATTTGCTGCCGGTGGCACGTTTCTCCGTCAATCCTCGTATTATCATTACGCTGAAATTGACTCTAGCATCCGGCGCTATCGCGCTCGGTTCTGCATGGCCTGCACCTCTTATTTATCAAACCGACCCACTACCCGAATCTCGTATTTCTTAGGCTTTCTCAGAGCGCTGCATTATAATGGCGGCCATCCCGCAATCGCCAAAAGGTCAACGCTTTTTGCCGAAGCGAGGTTGTAGTGTTCGCCCTTCGCTCTGGACTTTTTCGCGCAACCAAGGGGCCGGTAGCGGGCATCATAGACAGCGCCTTTGAAATAACGAAGACAGCTCGGGCCGGTAATGTGCTTTCGACCAGCTCTTCCATTGGCCCTTGATTTGAAGGTCTTCGCCGGCGTGGTCACCCTCAAAGGTAGGACCTGGAAAGACTTTTCCCCAGAACTCTTTTCACCAAGTTTTTGGAAATTTCTGGAGGTTTTCAAGATGAATAGCTTCTCCCGCCTCGTCACCGCACTGCTGCTGGTTTCTTCGCTGCTTGCCGGCTCTGTGGTGAGCTTTTCCCAAACGCCAGACACGGCAAACACGCAGAAATCAAAAGAGCCTGCTCAAACTGCCACTACCGCCAAAAAAGACGCGAGCCAGACTCTGCCAACCTTGCCCGCGGGCTCAGGTAAGCCGCTGTCCGTTAACGAGAACCCGGAGATGATCGGGAAGCGCAACATTAATAAAGGCATCATCGCCAAAATGAGCGGCTCAACCGAGAAGGAAGTGAGGCTCGGGAGGGAGTTGGCTGCGGAAGTGGATCGGCAAGCGAAATTCGTCGACGACCCTATTATCACGGAATATGTGAACCGCGTTGGTCAGAACATCGTTCTCCATTCAGACACAAAAATTCCGTTCACCATCAAGGTAATCGACTCCGACGAGGTTAACGCCTTTGCGCTGCCCGGCGGATTTTTCTATGTCAACAAAGGACTGATTCTCATCGCGGACAACGAAGCGGAAGTGGCAGGCGTGATGGCGCACGAGATCGGTCACGTTGCCGCCCGTCATGCCCTCGAGAATCAGACTAAAGCTTCCCTGTTGGAATACCTGGCGATGGGCACGTCAATTTTTCTTGGTGGCATTCCTGGAATGATCTATCAAAACACGGCAGGACTTGGCCTACTGGGAATCTTCATGAAGTTTAGCCGTAGCGCTGAAGAGGAAGCCGACAAGTTGGGCGTCCAATATATGTATGCGGCCGGATACGATCCGAGCGCTATGGCCACAATGTTTGAAAAGCTCGAGGCAAAGAACAAGAAAAAACCGGGACTCATTTCGCGGGCTTTTGCCTCCCATCCAGCGCCACCAGATAGGCGCGCTGCCGCGCTCGCTTTAGCTGCCAGGTTTCCCGAGCACGAAGAATATGTAATCAGCACGTCGGAGTTCCAGCGAGTGAAGGCGCGGCTGTTGCGACTCTCCAACGCCAGAGCTTCTGTCGCTGGAGCGCTCCCCGGATCTGAGGAAGGCGCTCCCGGGCGACCGACGCTGAAGAGACGTCAACCAACGCCGGACGATTCAACAACCAATCCGGATGGAACCGAGTCGAAGCCCACGGAGAAAGAGCCTCCGAAACTGAAAAAGAACGACGGCTCGAAGCCTCCTCCGCAACCGTAACTCGCTGCCAAGCTATTTCATCAAGGCTCCTCGGCAAATGCCTGGGAGCCTTTTCGATTGCAAAGGAATAAAGAGATATTGAGTCAATCGTGTGCAGCCGCCAAATAGGACTGTTGCTTGAGTACTCCAGCGCAAAGTCCATAAGCAAACTGCCGTAGGTACGAAAATGTTTATAGAACCGGCGACTCAAATCTGAACTCTCTAGAGTGGAGCGAAATGCCGGTGCGTTTCGCTCCGCTCCCAGGCAATAAGATCCTCTAACGCGTAAGGCCATAAACATGTTGCCCCCACGCGGCTGGGAGTCGCCATGACGCTAAGTCTCCAACTTGACAATCTTTTAGGGCGTTGGGTATTCTACCCGTTCGCGTTTTAGGCGTTAAAAACAGAGATCGTTAACCATGTCAACATACTTTCCCAGCGGCAAGGATCTAGCTGGAAAACGCAAATGGTACGTAGTGGATGCAGCCGGCCAAACGGTAGGCCATCTGGCCTCTGAAGTTGCCTCTATCCTTAGCGGCAAACGTAATCCCGCCTGGACTCCTTTCATGGATATGGGCGATCACGTGATCGTGATTAATGCCCGGCAGGCCGTTCTCAAGGGCGCAAAGGTAGAGCAGAAGATGTATCGCCACCACACGAGTTATCCTGGTGGCCTGCGCGAGGTCTCAGCGGCCGATATGTTTGCAAAGCGCCCGGACCGGGTGATCTCGCTGGCTGTCCAGGGGATGCTGCCCAAGAATAAACTGGGCAAGGCCATGGCTAAGAAGCTAAAGGTTTATGCCGATGAAAAACATCCGCACGAAGCCCAACGCCCGCAAACATTCCAACTCACCGCTCGATCTAAACCTGACACACAATCTTAAAAAACAAGAGTTAATAAAGAGGACGATATAGCTGTGGCCGAAATTCAATATTATGGAACCGGGCGAAGAAAGACTTCCACTGCGAGAGTTTACCTGCGGGCCGGTGCCGGCGACTTTCTAATTAATCGGAAAGCATTCGATAAGTATTTTCCGAATGAGACTCTGCGGATGATTATTCGGCAACCTTTGCAGTTGACCGAGACAGTTAGCAAGTTTGATGTTCTGATCAATGTTCGCGGAGGCGGTCCGGCGGGACAGGCGGGCGCTATCCGTCATGGCATTACGCGCGCGCTGCTTGAATACAATGCAGATCTTCGTCCGACGCTGAAGCAGGCGGGCCTGATTACACGTGACCCTCGCATTAAAGAACGCAAAAAATATGGGCAGAAGGGCGCCCGCAAGCGCTTCCAATTCTCGAAGCGCTAATTTGGGATAATTCAGATTTCGAATATCGTAATTCGAGTTTGAAAACCGGGTAGCTAGTAAGTGTTGATTGTCGGTTGAGAAGTAGCGAGTTGATTGATAGAAGTTCGAAATCCGCACTCCGAATTCCGAAGTTCTAAATCCATTGCCGTAGCTCGAATTGGTTGCTCTTCCAGAGGGAGAGCTCCGGGGTTATGGTGAGTACATTAAACCAGTTCACTGAAAAGGAGACTAAAGTTTGGTATCGGTTACGATGAAAGAACTCCTGGAGGCTGGCGTGCATTTCGGCCACCAGGTCCGGCGCTGGAACCCCAAGATGAAGGAATACATCTTCGGCGAGCGCAACGGCATTTACATTATTGACCTGCAGAAAACTCAGCGGATGTTTCGTGACGCGATCGGGTTTGTTACAAATGCGATCGCGGAGGACAGAGGAAAAACTGTGCTCTTTGTCGGCACAAAGAGACAGGCCCAGGACGCTGTGCGTGAGGAAGCAGAACGCTGTGGCCAATACTACGTTAACCAGCGCTGGCTCGGCGGCCTGCTGACAAACTTCCAAACTGTCCAGAAATCCATCAAGCGTCTTAAGGACCTCGAGGCCATGCAGACCGATGGCCGCTACGAAAAGCTGACAAAGAAAGAACGCATCAAGCTTGATCGTGAGCGCGAAGGCTTGAATAAGAACCTTTCGGGAATCAAGTCGATGAATCGGCTGCCTGACATCGTGTTCATTATCGACGTCAGGAAGGAAGAGATCGCCGTCGCGGAAGCCAACCGGTTGGGAATCCCTATCGTCGCTGTGGTTGATACCAATTGCTCGCCGGAAGGAATTGATTACGTCATACCGGGCAACGACGATGCTTTGCGTGCGGTACGCCTTTTTGCTTCACGCATAGCTGAATCAATTCTCGAGGGTCAGCAAATCGCCACGGAAGGCGGCGTCGTTGCTCAGCCGGAAGAAGCCGAACCAGGAGGCGAAGGTGTTGTCGTCCCGGCCACGGAGGGTGAGACCGGCACAAGCGAATCGGCGGCCGCTCCAGCAGGGATTGAGACGGCGGAAGCGGTGACGCCGGACGCTACCGGTAGCGAAGTAGATCAACCCACCCCCGCTGCTTCCGGGCCGGGCACGCAGGCGGATGCGGCTGTGGACGAAAGTGCTGAGTCGGTTGTGGCGGCGAGCTGAAACACCAGGCATTTCGAGATTTTTATTATCGGCGAGCGCAGCCTTTAAAGCGGGACCTCCGCCGGGCTGCGCTTTTTATTAACGGGGCCTGTTCGACAAGCTCTAAGTTCGTCGTAAGTCAGAAGCTCCTTCGGTAGCGGGCGGGATTTGCGATCACGCGAATTGAATTGATGACCCAGCCGCTACCCGCACGTGGTACTGACAAATTCTATTGGAGAGTTTCAATAATCATGGCAGAAGTAACAGCAGCAGCAGTAAAACAGCTTCGCGAAAAGACGGGCGCCGGCATGATGGAATGCAAGAACGCGCTGGTCGAAGCTGGAGGCAACGAAGAGCAGGCCGTCGATATTCTGCGCAAGCGGGGACTGGCATCGGCAAAGAAGCGGGAGGGCCGCATCGCGGCTGAGGGAATTGTCGGCTCCTACATCCATATGGGTGGTAAGGTTGGAGTTCTGGTCGAAGTAAACTGCGAGACTGATTTCGTAGCCAGGGGCGAAGAGTTTCAGCAACTGGTTAAGGACATTGCAATGCATGTCGCGGCGGCGGAACCAAGATTCGTTTCGCGCGATGAAGTGGCTGCGGCTGATCTGGAAAAGGAAAGAGAGATCGCCCGGGCCCAGGCCAAAAATGATCCGAAGAACGCCAGTAAGCCGGACCAGGTAATCGACAAGATTGTCGAAGGGCGTCTCAACAAGTTTTATGAAGAGTCGGTTCTACTGGATCAGCCTTTTGTTAAAGACCCTGCCAAGACGGTAGCTGAACTGGTCACCGAGAAAATAGCCAAGACTGGCGAAAAAATTACGATTCGCCGCTTCACCCGCTATAAGATGGGCGAAGGACTCGAGCGCCGCGATGAAGACTTCGGTGGTGAAGTAGCCGCGCTGGCGGGATAGTACTGAGTACTGAGTGCTGAGTTAGTTGCAGTTCAGAGTTCAAACTTTAGTTTGCAGTCCAGGAACAATATGACCTCCACGTCGCATTCTGCGCCCGGATTAGCTTACAAGCGTGTTCTTCTGAAAATCTCCGGCGAAGCCCTGATGGGCGAGCAAAACTACGGCATCGATGTTGACGTTGCTCGCCTGGTCGCGGAGGAGCTGAAGGCGGTTCACGAGTTGGGCGTGCAAATCGCTGTGGTGGTAGGCGGCGGCAATATCTTTCGCGGTGTTTCCAAGAGCGCTGGAAACATGGATCGCTCGGCTGCCGACTATATCGGCATGCTGGCCACAGTAATGAACGCAGTCGTCTTGCAGGATGCGCTGGAAAAACTACAGGTGCAGACGCGCGTGATGTCGGCAATTGATATCCCGCAACTGGCTGAGCCATTCATCAGGAGGCGCGCAGTTCGCCACCTCGAGAAGGACCGCATCGTTATCTTTGCCGCCGGCACCGGCAATCCATATTTCACCACCGACTCCGCTGCGGCATTGCGCGCCCTCGAAATCAAGGCCAACATAATTCTTAAAGCAACCAAAGTCGAAGGCGTCTATAACGCCGATCCGATGGAAGACACGACCGCGGTGCGCTACGATTCCATAACTTACCAGCAAGTGCTCGAACAACAGTTGAAGGTAATGGACGCCTCGGCGATATCACTTTGTATGGACAATAATTTGCCGATAGTGGTGTTTAATATGCGGCAACCCGGCAACATCATGCGAGTAGTAAGTGGCGAGCCTGGCGTGGGTACGAGAGTTTGGGTAGGGAAATGAGTTTCGGGTTTCGAGTTTCGAGTTAGACATTCCAGGGGTAACGCAATCTGTTAGATTGCGTTGATCCCTGAGCTGTCGACGGTGTGGCAACCATCGCAACGCAACCTAACAGTTTGCGTTACATGAGCAAGCTCGGAACTCGGAACCCGTAACTCGAAACCGGAACGCGGAAGTCGAAACTATTTCCGGAGTAGAGACATGAGCGAGAAGGACGTAATCAAAGACACGCGACCGCGGATGGACACGGTCATTGGAGATTTCCAACGTAAATTAGCCACCGTACGCACGGGGCGCGCAGCTGTAAGTCTACTCGATTCGGTGATGGTTGATTACTACGGCACCATGACTCCCCTCAACCAGATGGCTTCGGTCCACGCGCCCGAACCGGCGATGTTGACTGTTCAGCCATGGGATCAAACACAGGTCGCCGCTATCGAAAAGGCGATACGTGCCTCCGACCTTGGCCTTAACCCCTCAAATGACGGCAAACTCGTAAGAATTCCTATTCCACCGCTCACCGAAGAGCGCCGCAAGCAGCTCGCCAAACAGGTCCACGAGATCGCGGAAGACCACCGCACGGCAGTGCGAAATATTCGCCGAGATTCCAACGAACGTCTGAAGAAGATGTTGAAGGATAAACAGATTTCGGAAGACAACGAGCGCGACGGTCTGGAAGAAGTGCAGAAACTCACTAATACTTACATCAGTAAGATTGACGAGCTCACGAAGTCGAAAGAGCATGACATCATCAGCGTTTAGGTTGTTTGTCCTGCAAACCAGGATTGGCTAATGCACCTCAGTCGAAGCGCAGCTTGTTGAGTCTGTTGTTCGCGGGTTTTATTGACTCCGCCCCATTAGCGTCATATCATTCGCCCGCAGCGCAACGATAACGGCCCCTTACCTTCACGCTTACGATAAGGGTCACTACAGATCGGCTGGTCTGCGGTTTTCACCCGGGCCTTCAAACCTGCGAATCTTTCCGTTCCGGCCCATTGTCACTCAATCTGGAGGTTACCGATGCCGCAAGAAATCCCCACCCCCGTCGCCGGAGCGCAGATCACTCAGTATTGTCCGGGCGAACAAGCGAAGCCGGGCGAATATGAGCCGGGGGACTTCATCCTGACGCATGGCAACCACTTAACCAGCCGTTTGATTCGATTTGGACAAAAAATCCGGTTTCATGGGGAAGATCGAAAGTACACGTGGTGGAGCCACACGGCTTTCGTGCGAAGGCCAAATGGCGATTTGATCGAAGCCATTAATGCCGGCGTGATAGAGAGCAACATTTCCAGATACAAAGAAACCGAATACTATCTGGTGCATTTGGAAGATTCACTCGCAACTCGCCACGATCGACAACAGGCGGTAAGGTTTGCCGAGGCCAGCATCGGTCAGCACTACAGCTATGTAATGGTTGTTAGCATATTCTTCAGTCTGCTCACCGGCGCCAAATTCGCGATTGGTTATGACGGGCAATCGATTTGTTCAGGATTAGTGTCGCGAGCGCTCGAGCGCGGCAGTGCGATCTTTGATCGCACCCCATCGCACATGTTGCCGGCCGATCTGGCGAAACATTTTAAAGTAGAGCCGCCGCCGCCCGACTCAAACAAAGGGAGAATTCCCTCGGCACGCCGCTTCTTCGAGCGAACGGAGAAACGCGGCCAACGCCCGGCCCGCTCGGCGTAGGCATCGTCCAGTATTCAATCAATGAGACTAGTTTAAGGAAGATTTTTTGGCCCGCTCGCAAACATCTTTTTTGAATTAGCACGATTGCGGGAAAAAAGGCCGCGCGGTGGCGGCCTTTTTCACTTGCAACTAAACTACTTTTCAGAGTGCGCCCAGGAAGCCACGCGAACCGCTTCCCAACCGAGCGTTGAAATCTAGTTCGGCATTGCGAAGACATCGTCTCCGAGTGCCTGGTTAAGCTTAGCGTCTTTGACTTTGTATTCGGCAAAGAAAGCTCCCTGCGGCATCTCCATCCGTTGGGTGAATTCAGAAGGCACGAGAACGCCGTCAATATCCTTGAACTTCTTGTTTTCGGTGCCGAAGGTGTAACCATTGTAAGGGATCAAAAACGTCATCACGCGCCCGGTAGCCGTGTCGAGATAGAAGTCGGTTACATTGCCGTCTGCATCAGAAATACGAAAGCCACGCTGCTTTTTCTTATCGGGAAGTGCGGTCACCGTGTATCCCGGCTGATCGAATTTGGTCAGCAAGGGCAAACCAAATTTGCTTGCAGGCGGCAGGTCAACGCCGGGAAGCGAACTATAGGATCGCTGCCCATCGTAAATCTGCTTAAAACTAACTGCCGGGCGCGCGTCAATTTCCAAACGAACTTTGTCGCCTGCGACCACCCAGACAAATCCGCCGGGAATGGACTGGGTGGAATTTGGCGGGTAGAGATCAACCGAGCCGCGAAGCACCATACTCTTTAGCGTCTTAAACTTTTCGCCTCCCTGCGCCGCAAGCGCGGCGCGCGCGAGGTCCACCGGCGAAGTTGTGGCCGTTATCGCCACAGCCGGCGTGGCATTCGTAACGCCGGGAGTAACGGCTTTCGCATTCGGGTCCGTAACTTTTGCATTCGGGTTGCCCTGCGCGTAAGACGTCGCGGAAACACACAATGCCAGAGCGAAAAGTAACAGCGACTGGAGAAAAGCTTTTTTCATGACGTCATCCTTTGGTGTTACTACGGGTAACCTGTCACCGCACTCCAAACGAGTTGAGCTACTCAGAAGTTGAAGCGCACCTGCGCCGTAACCCGCCGATTTCCGGCACCGCTGCCGCCGCCTGGTCCACCGCCACCACCGCCGGGACCACCAAAACCGCCAAAGCCACCGTTAAGGGAAAGGCTTTGGCCAAAGGAAGGAGACGACAAGTTACCAACCGGTGGAGACAGGTTTACGTGATTGAACAGGTTCTGAAAATTCAACGAAAACTGCATGCTGTAGCGCTTGGCTTCGGCGGCGCCGCCGCCGCCGGGAGGACCGCCGATCGCGGCCATACCCCCGCCGCCGCCACCACCACCGCCTCGACCGCCACCGCCACCGCCGCCAGGTCCGGCGCCGCCGGGACCACCACCACCAGAACCAGGAATTCGCGGCACTCCCGCTCCAGCGCCTCTGCCACCACCCCCGCCAGGGCCACGCCTTTCCGCCTGGCCCTGGCCATCCTGGCCGTTCCTATTCGCAGCAGAAGCTGAATGGATGGTGCCAAAATTCCACGTTTTGCTGATGCGCATGTTAATGGAGATGAAGCCTGGTCCATGGCCGAAGTTGCGGGGGATCAATGCTTCTCCAGGACCCGGGCGCAAGTTAAAGTTTCCAAACCTGGTGCAAATGATGTTTGGCCCGGGGTTGTTGCAATCAACACCCGCAGCAGCAAACGCGGGACGCTCCGTGAAGAGGCGATCTCCATTTGTGTCCTGCCCGGTGGTAATGTTGAAGGGCGCACCTGAGCTGGCAATAATGAATGGATTCAGGCTCAACTGCCACCAGGGCAAATTGAGTGTGCCTGCAAAAGTGAAACGGTGCCTCACGTCGAACGCGGCGCGACCAAACTCTCCAGTTAGATCATAAGAATTGGCCGGGAAAAGCGAACCGCCCTGACCGTCGGTATCGTTGGTGGTTTTACTCAACGAGTAGCTCGAGAAAAATGTCAGTGCCCGGCTGAACCTGTTATTGAACCCAATGAACATTTGGTTCTGATTAAACCTGCCACTTGACTCGTACTGATAAATCTCACCAACGTTTCCAAAAGGCCGGCTGAGGTTGGTTCCGGGAATGGGGGCGTTGATGTCCCGCGCGCGAATCACATGTTGAATGCGCACCATGAACAGTCCGGCGAATAGTGTAAATCGCTTCGGTAGCTGACGTTCAACCTGCGTGCCTGCGAGGTAAACAACCGGCGCTTGAAGATCGTCGGCCACCCGCCAGGTGATCTGACGCTGCGTCGCACCAAGAATGTCCAAAGGCGGCACATTGGGAAACGTGTCGAGCGGTGATCCGATCGGCGGCACAAACTGTCCGGCAGCGTTATATAACGGTATCTCGCTGGCAACGAACTGTTGTTGATTTACACCGTTAAAGCGGCTGGCCTGAAGCGTGCTGTTTTCGCTAAAACGATTGTAGAAGACGCCGCCACCACCGCGAATGACCATCTTAGGTGGCTTGGCGCTATTCGCTGCTCCGGGGGACCACGCAACGGCGAGCCGCGGCGCAAAGTTAAGTATGCTGCCGATGTTCGTTTGTCCCTCGTAACGCAAGCCGTAACTCAACGTCAGGTTTGGCCGGACACGCCAATCGTCCTGCGCGTAAACACCAAAGTCGGTTTGGGAAACGTCGGCCCTGGGATTCCCTGACGCGATGCTGAATTGCGAGGGCTGACCACCCATGGCGCGAATCTGCACCGGCGTAAGACCCAACTGCTGGCCCAGCAGCGTTCGCCGGTAGCGCTCCAAACTGTCAACAAATACCGGCTGGCTGGTAATTGGTTGATTGTTGGCGTCCAGGGTCGGAACCAGCGCACCGGTAAACGTGTATGTGCCGCCAAAATTGTTCGGATTAATATCCGTTATCTTTACGCCACGTATCCGACCACCAAACTTGAAGGCATGAGTGCCCTTAGACCATGCCAGGAAATTTTGCAATTCCCAGTTCTGCCTGGTGTTCGTCAAATGACCGATCTGAGAGCCGCCACTAATAAACGAACCGCTCACGTTTAAAGCCGGCTGGCTGTTATCGGCAAGGCTTTCGGAACGCTGGCGGGTAAACTGGAACTTCGTTTCGTTAATCATCGACGCATTCAACACCGCGGTTTCGGTGAGCTGAATGTTTTGCTGCGTCGAGGACGTATCGTAGCCGCGTTCCGGCAACGAGAATCCGCCCACCCCACTGTTGTCCGTGCTGAAACGGTTGTAACTATAGCGCGCGATCAGCGTGTTGTTCGGATTGATTTGGTAGTCGACGCGCGGACTGAACGTCAGATTTCGTCTCGGCACTACCACGCCAAAGCCCAAATCCAACGGGTTGAGATTAGCGTCGAGCACCGTTGCCTTTACCAACTCATTGTCGTCAATCTCGCGTCGCTCGAAATCTAAGAAGTAGGAGGCCTTCTTCCTGACCAGCGGGCCGCCGAGATTTCCGCCATACTGCCTGAGCTGATACGGCGAGCGCTTTGCCGAGCTGGTAGCGATAGGATTGCGCGAATTGAGACTTTCGTCCTGGAAATTGAAAAAGGCGCTGCCCCGGATCTTGTCTGTGCCCGGCCGAGTCAAAACATCGATGCGGCCCGAGGGCTGATCATTCTCCGCGGCGAATGGGTTTTGATTAATCCGAATCTCTCGGATCGACTCCTTGGGGGGCAACCGGCCGCCGGAGAAACCATCAACAAAAAT
This sequence comes from Pyrinomonadaceae bacterium, assembly GCA_036506215.1. Taxonomy (GTDB): domain Bacteria; phylum Acidobacteriota; class Blastocatellia; order Pyrinomonadales; family Pyrinomonadaceae; genus PSRF01. The sequence goes on from DASXSC010000069.1 coordinate 43,458, forward strand.
CTGCCCTCCATTGGGCCCCATTGAGGGCCCGGCGAGGGCCTGCAACGCAGCCGCTAATTCATCCGGGTCGTCCGGCAGGGCGTCGAGATCCTTCCCGGTTATTACCGTCTGGTTTGCATTGTTGGTTGATTCGGTACTTAGCGGAGCTTCTGCCGCGATGGTCACTTTTTGTTCTTCAATCGTAACCTTCAGAGTCAGGTCCAACGATTGGCGCCCAGCAGTCACGTCAAGCTCGGTGTCATCCGAGACCGCGAAGCCTGGCGCACTCGCGCGCAATGAGTATTTTCCCGGGGCAAGCCCGCTAAAAACATATGCGCCTTCACCGTTAGTAGTGGTGGTTTTTTCTACTCCACTCGCATCGGTAATCGTGACCGTCGCACCGACAATTGTGGCGCCGAGTTCATCCTTAATTACGCCGCGCAGTGTACCGCGCGTCTGCTGGGCCAACGCGACCACCGTAGACAATACAACAACTAAAGCGACTCCCAATGACTGCCGCAGGATATTTCTGGAGACGTTCATAATTGAGATCCTATCGACTCGAAGACGTGAACCTGTCGGATTAAGATTCGTCGCTACCGCTTCGGATCTTGACGCTACTACCCCGCATTCTGACAAGATTCTTGTTTTGTTTTATGGCAAACCAATTCCAAATTGAATGCCGCTACCTAAACCGGCCGCCGGATTGGGCGCTGTTTGCCCACCCTGGGGCTGTCTTGCCGCCAACATGTTAAGCAGCGTATCCGCACCGGTAATAAAACTTATGGCAGTCAGGCGCGATGGGTCAGCACCTTTGGTGCTGGAAACAATAATGGTGTCGCCCACTTTTACGTCAGCTATGGAAATAGTGGGCAGGCGTTCGAGCATATCTTGCAGATTCATTCCACCGCCGCCCATGCGCATTCCGCCGCCTGGTCCTGCTCCTTGACCGCTACCTGGTACCGCCCCTTGACCGCTACCTTGTCCCGTTCCCTGCCGGCCACCTTGCGCCGCCGGAGTTTGAGCACCCACACCGCCGCCGCCAGGGCGACCCATCATCATCATGCCGCCCATTTCATTTGCTGCGGGAAACTTCCTGAGCACCGCGTCCTGCTTAACAACAATCGTCAGCGGCTGCTTCGTCTGGAGGTCATTGATCTTTACCTCGCCCGTAGCGGGATCGATGGCGGTAACTACACCCGCCACCGTTTTGAAGGAGCCTGTCACCACCTTCTCTGCCGTAAAGGCAGTGCCATCGGTGTTGCGCTCTCCCAGAGCACGCAATTGATCGCCAACCTTAAGCTCATCAAACGTTGCCGCCCTAGCATCTGCAAACTTTATTGAGTCAGGAGCGTAGCGACGCAATTCCACTTTGTCAGACACAGGAATGATCAGCGATTGTGGACCGGCCATTGTTCGGCTGGAGATCGTGATCTCTTTAGTTTCCGGCTTGAGCGCCGTAATGATGCCCAGGACTCCTCGTCTTTTCCAATCTGCTCGTTCGGCCTCCTGCTTCTTCGCGATGTCCACTTTGTTCATCACGATCAGCGCCGTGGCCGGCACCGACTTGTTATCTTCTGCAACTTTTCCCCGTGCCCAGACACGATCGCCTTCACCGACGTCGGAAAACGCGATCTTCGTCGCGTTCGTTAAAGTCTTCTCGCCAGGCGCGAGCCGCATGTAAACCGTCTTCTCGCCCAAAACTACAGTAACCAAAGATCCGGCGTCTGTCTTGACGATTAGTTGCTTCGCACCGTTGTCGATTACTTTGACTTCACCGATGGCGCCGTTAGGTGTGATTCCGGGATCACCGGCCTGTTGAGCAGCGGGCTTGGCGGGGGTTGGTTGTGCCTTGGCAGTAGAGCCGGCGAGTACTGCAACGAGTACAAGCGCGACTGCGAAAAACGGCGCTTTCATTACTCCTCCTGTTAGTTCACGAGCGACCGCGTGTGGTCACTCAATTGAATTGTCGTGCGATTGCGGAAACGTTCTGAGCCTGCCTCAGTCTGTTACGCACAAGACTTGATGAATGTTCTAGCTAAGTTTACGCCAATATGGTTTGATTACATCGAGCGCACGCAAGCTCAATACTAACGCCCGGTGCTCGAAAAAGTTGCATAAATGTCGTTTCACCTTTTCACTCGCCAGACGCTGAAGAGCTTTGGACGCGCGAGCGCTTGGATTCGTCTGATTTTTTTTTGGGGTTTTTAGCCGCTTTTGTGGGAGAAAAGCCGAACTTTTAGGCTTCCTGCCTTCGCTTCCAGCCAACTCGATAGCGGGCAGTCAAGGCCAAGCCGAGGCTGGTCACCAAAACAACGGCGACGACGATTGGCCAAACATAGGGCAGGGATAAAAGCGCGATCCAGAAAATCGTACCTAGCAGAAGGGCAACAGCTTCCGAATTTTTTCCCGCCTTTACGAATTTTCGCTGCAACCACCGGCCAGTAGCGGCATAGATGATTACACGGCCAAACAAGACAGCCACGATTACTAATAGCAGCGCCATCAGGCCAATTAAGACGCCGATAGTGTAAGGCAGGTAGCGTAGACTCAAAATCACACCGGGACCAATTATCAGAGATCCGACAACTCCAATAATCGCGACGCGACCGAGTGATAGTTGCAGGCGGGCTATTCCCCGGCTGATTGTACCTGGCATTGCGGCAGTCAGCGCCAGAGACACAATGAACCAGAACAGCACCGCCAATAGTCGCAGCCCGATATACCTCGCAGACCAATTCGGCGCCAGCAGGTCTTTTGGATTACGCATCAGGTTTCGCAGTTCCTGTTCATAACCCGCGTACATAATCGTCTGCGCTCCGAGACTCCGCAGTGGCTCCTTGTCGACATGCTGGTAGGCGCCGCCGACAGTGATGACATCGCCATTGATCCGCGCGCCTTCAAGTTGGATCACGGAGCCACCGATGGCAGCCACGTCGCCCTCCACCGTTCCCTGGACAATGACATCGCCTCCCAATGCGAAAGCGCCATTCTTTGCGTTGCCATTAATCCTCAATGAGTGGCCTAAGGCGTAGACGATCGTTTCGCTCGTTCCTTCGACGACGTAGGGACTGTCAGTGGGTCTTGGTTCATAAGCGGTCTGCGCCTGGGCCGCTAAAAGCATTAGCGACATCAGGAATAACAACGCGCCGATTTTGAACAAGCTTGCCGCCCAGGACAGATCGTAGCGCCGTTGAAAGACGAATCCATTCACCATTGATGCTGCAGATATGTTCATGCGAACCGCGCTTATTCGATAACGCGTGTTCGGTGATAGCGTGATATCAGGAGGGATAGAACGGCGATGGCGAGAATAACCAGAAACAAGCCAGCCAAACCCACTAATAGTGAATCCGGGACAAGTCCGCGGCTGACGACTCGCGAAATCACTGTGAATCCAGCCGCGGCATCGAAGGACGTCCGGGCAAAGAGACCCAGAATGCCAAACACCTTGCCGGCGACTGACCGCACGTTGAGAATAATAGCCTTACTCGAAGCGATACCGAGCAATGCAAAGGCTGACAATCCTAGAATTATGCAAAACCGCAAAGCCCTCGTGTGCTCTGAACGATTACGAACTCCTCTCATGTCACTCTCTGCGCGAACTGCTACAACCCTGGCGAAGTTTGGTGGCACTGCGCGATCGAAAGGACTGGCCAGCACCGAGTCCAACTCACACATGAAGAGACGCTGTGCTTGCAATTCCGAAGCACAAAGAGCGCACCCCTTGATATGTTCTTCGAGGGCCGCCCGCTGGCCGGGTTCAAGTTCGCCGTCAATGTAGGCGGCAATATTTGCAGTCTCGCAAATGTTTTGGTTGGTGGACACGAGTGCTTGAAAAACTAGACTCCAGTAATGCCTTTATTTAGAAACTGCTGTCGCATCATTTCGCGAGCACGAAACAGGCGATTCTTTACGGTACCCAGGGGTAAGCCCGTGACGTCGACAATTTCCTCGTAGGTCAGGTCCTGCGAGTGTCGCAAAACAACCAACTCACGATAGACGGTTGGAAGCGAGCGCACCACCATTTCAATTTCAACCCGGCGCTCTTCCCGTTCGCTCTGTTGTTCGGGACTAGGTCCTTCGCACTCGAGCGGAAGATCGTAGTTGTCGTTTTCTGTACCCGAGATCAGCGCGCGCTCGCGCCCGGTATTGCGGCGCAGGTGGTCGATTGCCGCGTTATGCGCAATCTTGTAGATCCAGGTCGAGAACTTAAACTCCGGACGATAGCGTGAAAGCGAACCATAGATCTTAATGAAAATATCCTGAGTAAGATCCAGAGCTGCTTCGTAGTCCCCTACCATCCGGTAGACGTAGCCCGAGATTGGTCGCTGGTAACGTCTGACGAGTTCCTCGAAGCCGCCTTCAAGACCCTGCGCGGCGCTGGCCACGAGTTCACGATCGGCAGCGGAACTAAGACTCAGAATACCGGGGATTGTAGAGACACTCATAGTGCCAGGATATTACGTTTCAGAAGTCAAAGATGTTTCAAAGTGGCCTAAAAGCTCCGTTATTGCCACGACAAAGTTGCCAATCCTGCCGGTGCGGCAATAGCGTCAAAGCTTAACTCGCGTGTAACGAGCTGCAAACCGAGGTCTGCCGCGTTCAGCGAACACAGATTCGCTCCGAGCGTCTCATTAACAATCGCGCAAACCCGGCCTTTGTCTAAAAGTTCACCTACCACAAGCACGCGCGATAGCTGCTGGGCCGCATTCTGCGCCTCGCCACCGCGGCGATCCCGATAGAAAAGAAGCAGCCGATACAGCTCGTCTTCAGACTCATGAGGATCGCAAATGACGCTGCGAATGATGAGCGGCTGTTTACCGCGGAACACAACCGCTGTGAATCCCTTCGCCGACAAACTCAGCAGTAGCGCATCGCCGGAGGATCCGTTCCTGGTTAACCATTGCCCTTCGCCGATGTGACGCGGGACGATCAAGCCTGCACGCCAGCCAGGAGGCTGGAGCACCCTTTCGTATTCTTCGAGAATGGAAGCGCGAGTGGCTACCACCAGATAGCGATCTCTTCCTTGCGGGTCGGCCGGCAGACGCTCCCGGGAAATAGCAAGCTCTGCAACTGAAGTGCCGAAGCCTCGTTCCATTTTCCACGTTAATACTTCTTCCAGCTCGGCATGCGATGCTGGTTGCGACTCCAAAGTCAGAATTAAAGTCCGGCTGGCGGCGTCCGGCAACGCCACTGACCAGCGCTTCTGTTGAAGCAACCCGGCGCTGGTGGCCAGTTCTTTGAGGGCGGCGGTCAATTCTGCCAAGTCGGAAATGTTTGGTTCATCGAAGCTGGGGGCTATTAAAGAGTCGGGCAGGGCAACCGTCGCTGCGCGCCGCAGGCTGGATGCGCCCCCGCGGCCTCGTTCGAGTTGAACCATCGTGGCCATTCCCTTTTCAAAACCAATCGCCGTCGATGGGTACCAGGGATTGATCAACTTGGATAGAGGATTAGGCATGTGAAAATTTTCGGATTGCGAATTTCGGATTGCGAATTTACGCGTTTGACACGCCTCTCGAATTAGACGCGAATTAATCCTTTAGACGAAGGTGTAAAGCCCAATTCGAAATTCGCAATTCGAAATCCGAAATTCTTTTCACCATTGAGAGTAAGGCGTTCCTTCCGACGAGACGTCCTGCGAAGCGCTGTGAACATCAGTAACGCCGGTTTCGCCGCCCGAAGAATTTGGATCCTCGCCGGTGATTACTTCCCAATCCGCCTGGCCCGTAATTGGATCTTTTGGCAATTCGCGCATGTAGCCCCCGGAAACAAGGTCCTCCAGAGACTGTGGCAGCTTCTGCTTGTCAGCCGCATATTGATCGAGTAGTGAGCGCATCTTGAAAAGGTCGTCACGCAGGACCGCTTCGCGCGTAGCCAGGATAACCTTTTGATACTGCGGCAGTGCGATGGCTGCAAGAATAATGACGACGGTGATCACGACCATGAGTTCAAGCAGCGTGAAGCCAGTCGGCAGTCGGCAGACGGCAGACGACAGGAGCACGAAACGGCGGTTTCCCGCTTCCTGCTTCCTGCCGAGTGCTCCTGCCTCCTGGCTTCTGCCGAATGTCGCCTTTTCGTTACCAGTCACTATACTTCTCTCCGTTCAGGGCCGTTTCCTTCGACTTCGAGCGCACATCGAAAACATTTTCACCACCCCACGAACCGCTGTCGGCCGAGTCGTAACACGAGCGAAACTCCCACTCGGGGTTCCCGGTGATCGGATCACTCGGAATCGACCTTAGGTAAACCTTCTTCTTTGTCGAGTTCTCACTTCCGAGCACGCTCGAAGTGTCAGTAGTTTTGGTTCCCGTGCTCTCCATTCCCCGCCCACCGCCCGCGCCCGCGCCTCCGCGAGGGACTACATTCACACCATCCACCAGCGTTTGCAGATCCGGCGGATACCGGTCGGGATTATCAACTCCAAAGATCGTGCAATCGGAAATCACTACCTTGCTGCGAGGATCGATGGAGGTGGGCGGCGGAGGTGCCCCACCTGCGGTAATCGAGGTTCCGGTGCAAACCATTCCAACAGTGTCTCTGTGAAAATCATCGATCGCGCTGCGCATCTGTCGCAGCGCGTCATGGAGTTGCTGTTCCCTCTGGCGCTTGACGGAAAGTTTGAGAAGCGGCACGACACCCATCGTAAGGATAGTTAACACAGTGATCGTGATGACCAGCTCGATTAAAGTGAACCCGGTTTGATGATTCTTCGCGCCAAATCGGCGGGCCGAAAAAGAGCACGACAGAGTGACGCGGCGACCGGGAAGCTTGGTCGCTATCACCGCATCGCCGCGTTCAGGTTGATTCGGACGCTGTCGCAGGTAAATCATCTTCTTACTGCTTGACGGTTGCGCGCGCCGGAGTCATCTCGACGACCACATCCCGGGCGTCTGCGGCTACCAGATGCGTAGAACCCTTATCCATTAAGATGCCGGCGTCGCCAAGCCCGACGCCTTCGACGTCGATGTACAGCAAAATTCCGGGGCCGCTCATCCCACTAATATTAGAAATGGAAAGCAGGCAAACGCCCGAAGCGTCGGTCTGGGTGAAACTGGCACCACCACCGTTTACCCCAGCCTCGGAAACCGCTCGTACTTTCACGACCTTCGGATCAAACCGCAAGGCGATAATCGCCATGGTTAGCGGCGCATCCGACTTAACATCAAGCGCAAACCGGCGCGACTCGCCTACCCTCATGGACTGGTCGCCTGGAGTCAGACTCAGTTGCGCGCTTCTCCCGCTCGTGCTGATCGGACTAACTGCAACCTCGATCGGTTTTGGCGTCAGGCTTGTCAGGATGGCGCGAGCATCGCCTGCTATGTTCGGGTTCACAGCTGCAACCTCTGTCGCGGCGGTATTGCTTATGAGCGACTTAGGAGCCGGTACAAACGCCGGCAAGTCCTCCGCTGGTGTTTGCGCCTTCGCATTTTGCTGAGCGACGTTGGTTGCCGCAGCATTCGAGTTCATCGCGACAGTGTTATTGGATGGAGACGCGGTACCACTGCCCGCGGATGTAGCCGGCGCCGAGTTGTTGGCCGGAGACGTGGAGGTCTGCGCCACCGCGCCGTTCGTCGAGTTTGCGGAAACAGTATTTGCAGGGACGCTATTTACAGGCAAACCAGTCGGCGCCGCGGGATTGGTCACTTTGGCAGTCGCGTTTCGTTGCTGCAAACGAAACTCCGCCAGTTGGTCCTCACGATCGGCCTCGCGCAGCATGGCTTCAAGTGACCCCGTGGTGGGTGATTGCAAAGTTCCGCTCGGGCGCATCTCTTCGTCTCGTGGAGTAACTGCCGGGGCCCGCAGAACGCGCGGTGTCACGGCAATGACGATATCTATGCGGCGTTTGTCGTTAGTGGGTGCAGTAAACAAGCGGCCAAAAATGGGAAGCCCACTGAGGACGGGCAGCCCACGGCGGCCCGTGGCTTGAACGTCCTGCGACACGCTGGCCAGCATCATAGTGCGATTGTTTTGGACGCGCGCCGTGCCGGTGATAGTTCGTTCAGTAAACGTCGGCGTTGCGGTTTGAGCTCCCAGAACATCTTTTGACTCGATGCTCATTTTCACCTGCACGTCCTGATTGGGGAAGACTTGCGGCGTAAATTTTAACGTCAGACCAGTTGGCTCATAGTTGATGACCGGAAAGCCGCCGGTGGGGAAATTAAAATTTCCCCCCGTGTTTGATGGTTGTCCGGTTTGAATTCCGAACGGATAGGCTTGTGCCGTTTGCACCGGAACGCGTTGTCCAATGCGGGCGGTTGACTCTTCTCCGTTGAAAGCGTGGACCTGCGTCGAAGCAATGAGCTTTGTATCGCCCTTGCTTTGGAAGGCGGTGATTATGGATTGTGGAAACACTAGTGCTGCGGCAAACGCAGTAGGAACACCTTGCGTAATCGCACTCAAATTTACGCCGGGTGACGTTGTGCTGGTCGTGCCAGCGTCGGTAAGAATGCTGAAACCCGGCGATCCTCCTAAAGCAAACTTGTCTGCCTGGCCGATTTGATTGCCTAGTTGCAGAAAACTTGTTTTCGTGACTTCGTAGATATTAACGTCCATTACAACTTCGGCGCGATCCTTGTCGATGCTCTCAAGTAGTTCGCCAATCAAACGCACGTTTTCGGCCGTGTCACGAATAGTCAAACTGTTGGTATCTTTGTCGGCGACGACAATTGTTTGCGGCCGTCCAACCGAAGGTGGTATGGCCTGTCCCACGAGCGTCTTGGCTTTTTCAGGATCACTGTTCGCGAGAAAGAAAGTACGCAACACAAGTTGTTGATATTGAGGCCGCCGCGTTTGATCCGCGACCAGGATGGTGCGCCTGCTGAGCTTCTGGAAAAACAGACTCTCCTGAAGAAAGATGTAGTCGAGCGCTTGTGAGGTGGTCACGTCGCGCAAGTTGATATCGATATTTCGCGGTTGGACAAAAGACTGGCGATCGAAAATAACGTTGAGGTTGAGTTGCTCTGCAAGGCTGCGAATGAAGGCCTTCAAGTCTCCACTGTAACTAATAACCCGTAGTTGCTCGGTTCGGGCCGACGGCAGAGGTGGTTCCTGCGCGCTGGTCGGGCTTAGCGTTCCCTGCTCTGTATTCTTCGGTCCGTTTTCACTTCCGGCGTTGTGCCCTTCCTTCACGCCCTGGAGTCGCAGCATTCGCTCCATCTCTGAGACTGCGAGCTCATTAACCGGATCATATCCGTAGGCTTGCCGAAAAGCGTTGTAGGCGCCCACGAAATCCCGCTGCTCGGCTAGCGTGCGCCCCTGCTGCATGTACGACTGCGAAGCGTTGAAACTCGCCCGTCGAAAATGGAGTTGATAGTCCACATTTGAAGGGTCGGCGGCAACGGCCAGGGTAAACTCCTGGGCGGCTTTCTCCCATTGCTGGGCGCTCTCGTAGTCAATTCCGGCTTTGAAATGTTTGTCACCTTTCTTGGCTAAAGCCGTCGCCGGCAGAAGCAACAGACAAAAAGTGAGTAGCAGGGAAACGAAGATGCGGGTTTCTATTCTTATTCTCATGGCAGTCTCTCTCAAGTGGAGGTTGGACGGTGACCGATGCGCGACAATAATGCCGTTTCAGGAGGCTAAGATGCAACTACTCCTGATTCTTTTGCTTACACGCAATTTAAAAATAACAGTTCCTTAAAACGGCCGGGAATTCGGGTTGTTCGACAAAGTTAACAGTCGCCGGCTCCCGGTTGCCACCTTAATGGGCACGACCAACCGGAGTTTGCCGGTTTCTAGTGGCTGGCGCTGACTTCCTCAACAAAGGTTACACGGTTAATCTCATGCAGAGTCGAAACTCCCGCCATGACCTTTTTTAGTGCTGATTCACGCAAACTTGTCAGGCCTTCCGCCTCGGCCGCCCGGCGAACCTCCGAGCCAGGCCGTCGTTCGACGATCATTTCACGAATATTGTCGGAGAGATCGAGCAACTCATGAATGGCGGTACGGCCGCGATAGCCGGTGTGGTTGCAGGCATCGCAGCCCACATTGATATAGAAAGAAGTGTCGCGGTGCTCCTCCGGCCGCAGGCCCGACTCGATCAACTCCTGTTCTTTGGCGTGATATTGACGCTTACAATAAGGACACAGCACGCGAATCAGACGCTGAGCTAATACACAGTTAAGGCATGAAACAAAATTGTAAGGCTCGACGCCCATGTTGAGGAAGCGCCCGATAACATCGATGACGTTGTTTGCGTGCACGGTCGTGAAGACGAGGTGGCCTGTCAGCGCGGATTGGATCGCAATCTGAGCGGTTTCGGTGTCGCGAATTTCACCGATCATGATCTTGTCCGGGTCGTGGCGCAAAATAGAACGCAGGCCGCGATCGAACGTCAGCCCCTTCTTTTCGTTGACCGGAATCTGCGTGATGCCGTGCAGCTGATATTCAACTGGATCCTCGATGGTTACGATCTTGTCTTCTTCGTTCCGAATCTCATTGAGCGCGGCATAGAGCGTGGTGGTTTTACCCGAACCAGTGGGACCAGTGACGAGGACCATGCCGTAAGGCTCGGCAATGTAATGGCGAAACTTCCGCAGATCCTCTTCAGCAAACCCGACGACGTCCAGATTCAGGTTACGAAATTCTTCGTTTATCTGCTCCTTGTCCAGGATACGAATGACCGCATCTTCGCCATGGATGGTGGGCATGATCGAGACACGAAAATCAACATTGCGTCCTTTATAGCGAACCCGGAAGCGGCCGTCCTGCGGCACGCGGCGCTCGGCAATATCCAACTCGGACATAACTTTTATGCGCGAGATCAGGGTTTGATGGTAAGCGAGATCAATCGGATCCACTTTCGCATAAAGTGCGCCGTCAATTCGATACTTGACCTGCACCTCGGTGTCGCGCGTCTCGATGTGAATGTCAGAAGAGCGCGACTCCATTGCGTTGTAGATTATCGAATCGACGAGCTTTATGATTGGCGACATCTCGGAATCTGTCGCCAGCCGATCGAGATCGAGCACTTCTTCGCCCGATTCCGTTTCCCTTACGAGCGAGATGCGAAAGCCGGACGCCGCCTCCTGCAAGACGCGCTGCGTAGCATCGCCGCGCCGCAGAATCACCTCAATGGCTCCGGCAGTAGCAACGTAGGGAACAATGCGAGTCTTCAGGGCGCTCTGGAGTTCGTCCAGTCGGTCCAGATCAGTCGGGTCCGCCATCGCGATGTGCAGTCCCTTTTCATCGCGTTTGAGCGGAAGAAACTGATAGCGCACCATCAGGTCAACGGGAATCTCGTTAAAGCAGACGAAATCAATCGGGGATTCCTGGTCTGTAGGAAGCAGTTCGACAAAGGTCAGCCGGTAACGCCGCGCCAGTTCCCTGGCAGCACGCACCTCCGGTGGCTCATGATTATCTCCACCGTCTCGCTCGCGGGTGAGTCTATCGCTTACCGAGGGTTGCGATGGCAGTGTTGCCGCAGGATTTTCAGTTAGCTCTTTCATTTATTCTTAAAGCCGGTTCTTGGTGAGCCAGCAGGAACGTTTCCCCAAAAGTCACTCAGTGGTGCCCAGTAACTCCCGCGCCGCTGGATATCGATTGAATGATTGGGAGGTAGATGGCCAATAGAATGGTGACAACGACTCCGCCCATAACCACAAGAATCGCAGGCTCAAGCGTGGTCGTCAACTGCTCCAGCCGGACCTCCGACTCAGCGTCATAAAATATTGCCACCTCGTCAAGCATCTCGCGCAAACTTCCGGACCGCTCGCCGATTCCCACCATGTCAACGGCGAGCAGTGGTACCCACTTGGCAGATTCCAGACTCTCTGTAAAAGAACGGCCCTCGCGAATCATCGGTAGTATTGCTGAACTACGCCGCCGCAACTCGCGGTTGGTAATCGACTCGGCAGCTATCTCCCACGACTCGACCAGCGTGATCCCACCGGCGAGCAACGTGGCCAGCGAGCGAGTGGCCTGGGCTATTGAAAGTTGAAGCACAAGATTTCCGGCCAGCGGTATTTTCAACATAAGCGCATCGACTTTCAGCCGGCCAGACTCGGTGCGTGACCAAAGAAACAACGCGATCGCGCCGCCAATAAACAGTGGTCCAAACCAGATAACGTTGGACGAGAGCCAGTGGGAAATTCCCAGGACGATCTGCGTGACAATTGGGAGTTCATTGCCGAATCCTGAAAACAGATCCGACATCCGCGGCACAACATACACCGTCAGGAACGTCACCATGCATCCCGAAGCAAAGAGCAGGAACAGCGGGTAGGCCAGGGCCCCGCGAATCTTGCGGCGTAAGGCTACGTTACGTCGCATGTAAGTGACGTAACGCAGCAAGACTTCATCCAGCGCACCCGAACGTTCGCCCGCCAGGATTGAGGCGGTATAAATTCTGGGGAAGATATTTCCCTGAGATGCAAAAGCCTGGGAAAGTGCCGCGCCGCCGCGTATTTGATCTTCAACGTCGCCAAGCACGGCCCGCAAACGTGCCGAAGCCGCGCGTTTGCGCAACATCGAGATGGCCTGAAGAATCGGGATACCGGCGCGCACCAGCGCCGCCAATTGCTGGTTGAAGAGAAGAAAATCGTTAGCTTTTACTTTCGGTTGGCCGCTCCGTCCACCCATTCGGGTGAACGCGGTCACTCCGCTCGCCTTCGGAGGAGTGACATTGAAGACGCGAAAACCTTCACGCTCCAAACGCGCGCGCGCCTCGTTGACGCCCGGCGCTTCCACTGTGCGTGTCACTACCTCGCCCGCCGGCGTTCCCAATCGGCAAATAAACTCAGCCATTGCTTATGATTCCCGAGTTCAGATCAGCGCGAAAGTATACCATGCGCAACTTAGTCTCAGCCGGGCCTCGGACTACCCGCCCTTACATACACGGTCAGCCAGCGGAAAAGTTCCTCGACCCGGAGTTGGATCTTCCGGTAGTGGGTCAGTTTATGGTGGGGAGGTCGGATTCTTTGGAGAACCGTGCGCGGTAGCGCCGGATGCTAAAGTCAACTTAAACGCACGCTATGCAGAACCGAGCGCGGTAGCGCCGGATGCTAGAGTCAACTTCAACGCACGCCATGCAGAGCTGTGCGCGGTAGCGCCGGATGCTAACGTCAACTTTGGCGTAGTGATTATACAAGGATTGGCGGAAGAGACTTGTTACAGGTAGCACCTATTAATTTCCAGCCTTCGCTTGTGCGGATGCTGCCACTGGGCAAATGTTTGAAGTTGACTTTAGCATCCGGCGCTACCGCGCTCGGTGCTGCATGGCGTGCGTCTCTTATTTATCAAATTGACCCACTATGCACCTTCCTTTTAGCTTTACCCCGTCTGGTAGCTGTCCTACAATGAATCCGAGCTGTCACAGACTGGAAGAGAAGTAGCGCGCGGCGTTTCCCCACGTAAGCGATCCCAGTTGAATTACCGAAAAATTCACGTCTTCGGACATCACAGCTTCTATCTCCGGCATCTGTATTTGCAGTCCTATTTCTGACAACACAATCGAGCCGGAACGCTTGCGAGGAACGCGAGGGTCACATGCACTTACCTGGACGCGCTTTTACTATCACCGCCATCTCCTTTCTGGTAGCGATTTTTCTCGTTTCCAATTCTTCAGTCGCGCAAAGCCAGGACAAGAGTCCCCAAAAGTCCGCCAGTGCATCCTCCAGCGGAGACAATAGCGAACCGGACAGCACCCCCACACCGCCCAGAGTCGAATCCGGATCCTCTGGTCAGCAAAAGCCCACAAACGAAATCGATAAAGGTGTGGTTATCACCAACACCGACCTGATCACGTTTACCGTTACCGTGACAGATACCTATGGCCGCTACGTTTCCGGCCTGGGCAAGAACGCTTTTACTGTGCTTGATGAAAAAAAACCTCAGGAGATAACTTTCTTTAGTGACGACGACGCGCCCGTCTCAGTCGGCGTGATCTTCGACGTCTCCGGATCCATGAGTGGCGACAAGATCAAACGCTCCCGCGATGCCCTATCCAAGTTTATCCAGACTAGCCATAACATGGATGAATATTTTCTAATCGCCTTCAACTCCAGGGCGCAATTGCTGCTGGACAAAACTCGCGATGGCAACGCCGTGCTCGACAAGCTCACCTTCGTGCAGACTAGGAACAATACCGCCCTCTACGACGCTTGCTATCTCGGCGTTGAGAAAGTCCAGCGCGGGACTCATCCCAAACGTGCCCTCCTCTTGATTAGCGACGGCCAGGACAATAATTCTCGCTATACCTTTAACGAGCTGCGACGCCTGCTAAAGGAATCAGATGTAGTGCTTTACGGAATCGGCATTCTCAGTGGTAGCGATGCCGGCAGCCAGATGGGCATGGAAGGCCAGGGCATCCTAGACGAACTCGCCAGCGTCTCGGGTGGCAAAGCTTTCTTCCCCAGAAGCAACGCCGAAATGGATGACATTTTCGAACAGATCGCGCTTGAGCTGCGCCATCAGTATTCGATTGGTTACAAGCCAGTGAATTTCACCAACGACGGCCGCTGGCACAAGGTCAAAGTCAAGGTTACGCCGCCACGCGGACTGCCGCGTCTCTTTGTTCGCGCTAAAGAGGGATACTACGCAATTCCCAGCTCTCGTTAAAAGTTTCGAGTTCGAGTTAAGGAATAGGTGCGACGACCTCCCGCCGAGGAACCGCAACTCGGAACAATCTCCTTCCGGCAACGCATTAACTCTGCTGAACATCTCTTTAAAGGTCGCCCGGAAGCGCCGGCTGCCGGTTTGCGCGCAAGCTAATGGTTTGCTTCCAGTAACCGGAAAACGCAGGCCGTTCGCATGATATACAGGGAAAGGTTAAACTTAGATAGAATCAGCCAGTTCTATGGGCAATGGGCCGCTATTGATTTTTCTATTTGGTAAGGAAATAGGGTTAATGAAATTTAGGGAAATTCGGATGGGTGGTTTGGGGAAACATAGAATTGCATTGTCGCTGGCACTAGCTTTCGTGGCCAGCTGCATTATTGGATCGAGTTTCGTTTCGGCGGCCCGGATTCAGGACTCGCGACCTCGTCGCAGCGCGGCCATGGCGCCGCAGGCTACGCCAACGCCCGTACCTCGCACAAATCAATCCGTCAGCCGGCCTGCCGGGACAACGGCAACACCGACTCCCACACCAAAGGCGACGCCTCGTTCAACGCCGCCGGCTAATGCGGCGCCCACTCCCATTGACCGCATAGCTCCCCAGCTCGGCGAACCGCCGCCGGCTCCAGTGCTCAAGCCAAAGCCAACACCCACGCCACCCGAGGAATTTGGTGAGGACGAGATAGTCAGGGTAAACACGGAGCTCGTCACTCTGAATGTGCGAGTTATCGATCGCAACAACCGTCCTATCGACAACGTGCGTGAGAATGAATTTCACGTTTTCGAGGATGGCGTGCCGCAGCCAATCGAATCGTTCACGCGTGAAGAAGTACCTATCAGTTATGGGCTGGCAATTGACACCTCGCAATCTCTGCGTTCGCAAATACAGGCGGTGATTGACGCTGGAAAGACCATCATCAACAGCAACAAGCCCGGTGACGAAACCTTCCTGGTGCGCTTTATCAGCAGCGACAAGATCGAAACCATGCAGGACTTTACGGCAAACAAAGATTTGCTGATGGATGGTCTGGATGATCTCTATGTGGAAGGCGGGCAGACAGCAATAATTGATGCGGTCTATCTCAGCGCCGAGCACGTGGCCGAATACAAGAAAGGCGATGATAGCGATCGCAGGCGTCGTGCTTTGATTGTAATTACGGACGGCGAAGACCGGGCCAGCTTCTATTCGCAGGAGAAGCTCTTTGCTCGCTTACGAGAGGAAGACGTGCAGATTTACGTAATCGGGTTTATTAATGAACTCGATAAAGAAGGCGGATTCATTCGCAAAAGCCCGCGTGAAAAAGCTATCAACCTCATCAACAAACTAGCGTCTGAGACGGGGGGACGCGCGTTTCTTCCGGAAAGCTTGTCGGAGTTACCGCGCATCGCCAGTGAGATTGTGCGCGACCTGCGCACGCAGTATGTGCTTGCCTACAATCCAACCAATAAATTGCGCGATGGCTCATTCCGCTCGATCAAAGTTGCCGTGGATGACGCCTCGAGTCGAGATAAGCGAATCGCCCTCACTCGCAACGGGCGCATTGCCCCGAGGGGCGAACCTGCTCCTGCGAAGGTTCCCGCACGAAGAACAACCAAACCTGTTGCGGGTGCAAACAAGTCGACACCGTAACTGCTACTCAGCCTTCGTTCGTGCGGAAATCTCTTTCACTGTAGCCGCTATCTT
>DASXSC010000070.1:0-38512 GCA_036506215.1 Pyrinomonadaceae bacterium
TCCTTCGTTAGGCCATCTGTTTACCAGCCAGGCAGAACAATTTGGCCAGCACCGGGTTGTTCTCATCAGTTATGGATTATGGCAAAGAAGATTCGCCGCCCGGAGCGATATTCGTGGGCCGCGACATCAGGATGGCCGCCGAAAGCTACCGCGTCGCGGGCGTAATGCCGCAAGGGCTGCCGTTCTCGGATCTCGTTCAGCCCGCCGCGCGGATGCAATCCGATTACGAGAAAGCCTCGTTTCTGCCCGAAGCGATGAATCACTACCGCGCCGACGCGCGTCTGCGGGCAGCTTTCCTCGGGGCTGCGAAAACTATCTCGTCGGAATACGAGAGGGGACGTGTGCAAAAGCGATTTGATAGAGCGGATTTCTGAATTAGCGGCGGCGACTGACCAGCAGTTTCGGACGACCAGCTATACGGAGGCTGACATGAACACCTTATGGCAGGACTTGCGGTATGGATTGCACACCATGGTGAAGAATCCGGGGTTCACTGCGATCGCCTTGTTGACGCTGGCCCTGGGCATTGGCGCAAACACGGCCTTGTTCAGCGTGGTCGATACAGTGCTATTGAAAAAGCTGCCGGTCAAAGAACCGGATCGGCTGGTGCTGTTCGATTCATGGTCGAACAAAGAGTTCAGCCCCGGCAGTCATACCGGCACCAACCGGCGCGATCCTCAAACGGGCCTGACCACTCGTTCCTCGTTTCCTTACCAGACCCTGGTGCGGTTACGCGAGCAGCGCGGCGCCTGCTCAGACATCGTTGCGTTTGGCGCGATCTCTTTGAACATGAACGCAGACGGTCTGGCGGATGTCGCTTCTGCCCAGGCCGTATCCGGAAATTATTATGAGGTGCTAGGAGTTCCCGCGTTTCTCGGTCGCACGATTACCTACTCTGATGACAATGCCGCGGCTAGTCCCGTCGCCGTGCTCAGCCATCGCTACTGGCAACAGCGCTTCGGTGGTAACCGCAACGTTATAGGCAAACAAATCAATCTCAATAATGTAGCCTTTACGATCGCTGGCGTGGCGCCTCCGGGCTTTGAAGGCGCAATGGACGTCGGCTCTTCGATGGATGTTGCCATTCCGCTCGCGTGGGAACCGCAGGTCAGCCGTGATCGATCCGAGATGAAGGGCGCCGGCGACTGGTGGTTGAGGCTAATGGGCCGGCTGAAACCAGGAGCCACGATCGAGCAAGCCCGCTCCTCCCTTGACCTGGCCTTTCAACAATCTGCGCTTGAGCACCGCGAGGCACGGTCGGCTCAAAGGAGAGCGGCCGGGCGAGAGCCGATTCGCGCGCTTGACGCAAAAGACTATCCGCACCTAGGAGCGATTTCCGGTAACCGCGGCGAAATGAATGGCAGACAGTTTTTTGCTAAACCTCTTCGTCTGTTATTGGGTGTCGTTGCCTTAGTGCTGCTAATCGCGTGCGCCAATGTCGCGAACCTCCTGTTGGTTCGCGCGTCTTCCCGACAGAAAGAGATCGCCGTCCGTCTGGCAATGGGCGCCAGTCGGTGGCGACTGATTCGACAATTGCTGACAGAAAGTGTGCTGCTCGCAACTCTGGGTGGTGGGCTCGGCATATTGATCGCACTGTGGATCAAAGACAGCCTGTTAGGCGTGAGCGAATGGGCGGGCCGCGAGGCGATTTCGCTGACCCCGCGTCTCGATCTGCGCGTCCTGGGCTTTACGTTCGGTCTATCGCTCTTGACGGGAATTGTTTTCGGTATTGTTCCCGCCTTGCGGGCAACTCGTCTTGACCTGACGCCGGCGCTCAAGGACACCGGCCGGGGATCTAGCGCCTCAACCCGCTCCCTACTGAGCAAGTCACTGGTTGTGGCCCAGGTATCGCTCTCGCTTTTGCTCTTGATCGGCGCCGGCCTGTTGGTGCGCACATTAATCAATTTGCAAAGAGTCGATACTGGATTCAATGAACGAAATCTTCTGCTCTTCAGCGTCGATCCCAGCTTGCTTGGTTACAAAGACGATCGTCTGCGGAACATCTATCAACAAATGTTTGCGCACCTTGAAGGCGTACCGGGAGTTCAGGCCGTTACTTTCTCGCGCCTGCCTTTGCTTTCGCGCGGTTCGTCAAGCGGTACTTTTGATCTGCCTTTTGCGAAGCCGGGGCCCGACGGCACGGTTCCGCAAACCGGAGATGTCTATTTTCACAACGTGCGGGAAAACTTTTTTGCAGCGATGGAAATCCCGGTACTTCTCGGACGCACCTTCACCGCGAACGATGATTTGAAGGCGCCAAAAGTCGCGGTAGTCAATCAGACATTTGCGCGAAGGTACCTGCCCGAAGGAAATCCAATCGGCAAACACTTCAGCCTCGACATCGCGAGGCCGGACGAGATCGAGATTATCGGCCTGGTCAAAGACGCAAAGTATACGAGCCAGCGCGACGAGACCCCCGCGACCATGTATCGATCGTGGTTGCAGACTCCGGGAGCAACCGACTCGATGACGTTCGAGGTGAGAACCACCGGCGACCCAAAGGCCTTCATCGCAGCGATTCGTCAGGCCGTGCGCGAGGTCGATGCCAACCTGCCGCTTAACAACATAAAGACACAGATCGAACAAGCGGACGAAACTCTCTCGTTGGAGCGACTCTTCGCCAAGCTGATGAGCCTATTCGGCCTGTTGGCGCAACAACTCGCTTCAATCGGACTTTACGGTGTGATGGCTTACTCGGTGTCGCGGCGGACACACGAGATCGGGATTCGCATGGCCTTGGGCGCGAACCGCGGAAAGATGCTGACGATGATTTTGAGACAAGGCATGACGTTGACACTGATCGGCGTCGGGCTTGGCCTCGGGGCCGCTTACGTGCTGACGAAATACCTCGAGAGTCTCACCAGCATGCTTTTTGGCGTGAAGTCCAGAGATCCATTGACCTTTGGCGCCACCGCGGCGCTGCTCACAATCGTGGCGCTGATCGCTTGCTTCATTCCGGCCCGACGCGCGACGAAAGTCGATCCGGTGGTCGCGTTGAGATACGAATGAGAGGTGACGCAGGTGACTGAACTATGAGTGGTTTGTTACAGGATTTTCGTTTTGCCGGACGCATGTTGCGCAAGACACCTGCCTTCACAGCAGCGGCCGTAATTTCGCTCGCGCTGCGCATCGGTGCGAACACTGCCATCTTTCAACTGCTCAACGCGATTACCAAGTCGCCTGAGAATCGCTGTGTGGCGGCTCCTTGCTCGTCCCGCCCACTTGCCTCACTTCACCGCACACTAATTCTTAATACGTTAGGCCTATTCAAAGGCGTTATGCCTCTCTTCCGTACTTCTGCCGGCCTTGCACTACTTCCTGCCATCTTGCTTCGATCCTGGTAATTCGTGTGCCTCCTGGAAGAGGGCTTGATTGTGCCTCTTCAGTGGAATGGGATTGGAAATTTTTATGTGAGCAGGCGCTATTCCACCCGCATGAGCACAGATAATTTAGCGTTATAGACCTAACTTGGAGAGCAATGGGTTGAGCAACAGAGACAAGATTGGTATGAAACTTGACCACACCACCTTCGTCACATCGGATAATTCGACCAGCCAGATTGGAATTGACTGAATGTGTTTCTCAATTGCATTCAGTGAATCTAGGCCCTTTTGGGTATCCTGTAAGACTTCTGGGCTGACGGACGGCTGAAGGAGAACTTCGTAGTGTTTTTCATATAGCGGTGTTAACCGATATAAATACTCCCTCTTTGCACGCAAAACCGCGCTTTGAAAGGAATATTGAGCCAGGGCAAACATCATCACCCCTCCCATCAAACCCAAGAGAAGCACGACTATGGAGGAGTATCGGATTTGATCAAACACCAAGAGCAACAAAAGGGCTACTGCGATGAAGGCGAGGATCGTTAATCTCGCACTAAATGTGCTGAGAGGAGCCAGTCTACGATAATGTGATAAACGCAACTGGAATCGAAAGAGTTGTCGGTATAGAACCATTGTTGCCAGATAAGCAATGACACCGCCTCCAAGCATGACCCCACAAATCGCGAGCAGGATGCCCACATAAGCCAGCAACCAGGGCGGATAACTGGCGGGCAAACCTAAGACTTGCTTTCGAAAGAGGATGAGACCAACGCCTCCAGTTGCCAATAGCATTCCAAACGTCAAAGTGATCGGAAGACGAATCAGCTTCATCCAATCTTTGACAATCCTGAGAACAGCTTCCGTCTCAATTTTGAAGGACTGTGGCGTAGCTGCAATAACTTCGATCAAAGCCCTCGGATACCAACAAGCTGACGTCACACAGGCGATGATTGCAATCAAGAGAACATAGATAAATCTCGATGCCACGAAAGCGATCAGCGCATGGTTCGTGGCCGCAATAATGGCTCCAAAAACGAAATAGACAATGGCGAAGGCAACAGCTAATCCGGCCCACCGATACCTGCCTCTGAGGAGGAGCCGTAGAATCAGGTTATTAGAGAGCAGTTTTTCTAGCTCTTGTTCAGTGTTCATTGTTCTTGTTTAGTATTAAAAAATCGGTACTAAACGCATCGCGCAAAAAAGAAATCTTTTTGCGCTTTCCAGAATTACGCAGGAGCAAAGAGCCGGTAGTTTTCATCTGCGCCGTCGATATTGCACATCCCTCGGTCAGTAAAAGCTACGCCGGAACCTGATACGAGATCCACCACGGCATTCGTTAATAGCACCTCGCCAAAGTCGGCGTGATTTGCCACGCGCTTGCTAATGTCGACGGGAACGCCAGTGGCCTTATCTCCTCGCAATTCAATAAGACCCGTATGCAGTCCAGCCTTGGTCTCGATTCCAGCCTCATCGGCGGAATCGCGTATAGCTCGCGCACAGCGAATAGCTCTAATCGGGCCATCAAAGATAGAGCAAACCTTGTTGTCCTTAGCATTACTGACCCGACCTTTGAACCATTCAGTCTCGCGCCTTACGAGAGCCTGGAACCGCTTTAGTGATTCTTGGGACGATACGCCGGTTACTGAAGACTCAACCGTTAGCACGGTCGCAAGGACGCTATCCACGTCGGGTGTAATCCGAAGTTTTTCCACAAAGCTTTTGACTTCATCCAAAACGGCGTCTTGATCGCCGACAAACAAAAGATGATCTTCGCCCGACAGTTCCACGAAGTTGGCATTCGGGATATGCGCCGCGATGTAACGACCGTCCTCGATATTGGAATCGCGATCTTTGGTTCGATGTAAGACGAGTGTGGGAACACGAATAGCCGGCAAAACGTTTCGTACGTCTATCATCGTGTTCAACTTCGCAAGGGCGAGCGCAGCACGTGGGCTGGCGCTGCGACGCTGATAACTTGCCCACCAGTGACGAAAGTGTTCATCGTTAGCCTTGCTGGGAGCCAAGTCTTCAACTCCGAGCGGTCCACCCCACTCGTTCTCTATAGCGTCATAGAATTTCTGTCTCTGTTCGGGAGTGGGTGCCCAGGGATATCCAGGATCGTAAACACGTTTCGCAAACACGCCGAAGGTGATCAATGCGATGGTACGTTCAGGATAAGTGGCCGCGAACAGCATCGCCATATTTCCGCCCTCAGACATGCCGAAGATAACCGCGTGTTCAGAGCCAACTGCCTCCATGACGGCACGCACATCATCCATCCTTTGTTCGAGGGTCGGTAGGTTGGTGCTTTGGTCAGAGAGTCCAGTTCCTCTCTTATCAAAGAGTATCAGTCGAGAAAACGATGCCAATTTCCGATAGAAGCGAGCCAACGAAGGCTCTTCCCAGCCATACTCCAAATGAGATACCCAGCCTGGCACATAGATCAGATCAATCGGTCCAGTGCCTAGAACCTGATAGGCGATACTCACATCGCCACTCTTTGCATATCGAGTTTCGGGTATTAGGTCGGAAGTGATTCTGACAGTTAGCGCCTGAGCGCTGTCGGATTCAATCAAAACTTTCGTTTGTGCGGCACCAGGACGTTCGGTCGATGTATTATGGCGACTTGTTAGAATTTCAGTCGGAACAGCGTCAAGCGATTCGAGAACTGCGCCGTCCGAGCGACAGAACTTCAACGTATCTTCAAAGGTTTGCTGGCAGAGAGGACAACGCTTCATTCTAGCAAATGGCCTATTGCAGACTGGCTTAGTAAAAGAATCTGAAGAAGACTAATTCTATCTGGCTTTGGGGCTCGGTACTAGGACGTACCCGGATTCGGAATTTAGCATCAGAGCCGCCAAATCATTTCTCGACAGAATAATTGACTGCGTAAATGAATTGAACGCCAGTTTGAGGTGCTATGAATGAAGTTAGAAGGTCGATGTAACTACATGAAAGGCATGAGGCAAAAGTGGCCCACCGTCCCCAAAACGTCCGCAGCTATACGCGAATCGGGCACTGCATGCACGGTATGCGTTGCATGCACATTGATTTTTCTTGAGCGGTTTTGTAAGTTGTGAAAATAAAGGAGCGGTGAATTAGATTCCCAAGCTGAAAGTTGCGAGTTCGAGCCTCGTCGCCCGCTCCATTACCTCCTCAGTGGAATTGCGATGAAGTGTTCTCATTTTAGGGGCAAGCATAAGCTCCGGTCACCAATAGGAGTTGCAGCGTTGCGGGGCGGGTTTATGACCGCCATTACTCTCGCAGGCTTGTTCTCGCTTCCAGTCTTCGCACAGCAGGCTGATCCTGCTACGCCAGTCGTGGTGCAGCCGGGTGCGCCGGGCAAGCCGACCCGGACACTGCCGCCGTCGACGAGGGCCACACTGCCGCTACGTTCGCCAGCGGATGTGGAATTCATGCAGGGTATGATCGTGCATCATGCCCAAGCGGTTGAGATGACCGCGCTAATCGAATCGCATACGGAGAACAAGGAGCTCCGCTCGCTGGGGGCGCGAATCAGCAGGTCGCAATCAGACGAAATAAAGTTCATGAAACGGTGGTTGACGGCCAGGGGAGAGCCGATTTCAATGGCGATGCCCGAAATGCCAGCGATGTCAGCAATGGATATGTCGAGCCATCAGATGCATATGCCCGGGATGCTTACGGCAAAGCAGATGGACGCCTTAAGAAAAGCAAAGGGCGAAGTGTTCGACCATCTGTTCTTGACGGGGATGATTCAGCACCACAATGGCGCCTTAATTATGGTGAAAGACTTGTTTGACACTGCTGGCGCGGGGCAGGATGCTGAACTCTTCAACTTCGCGACAGATGTCGACAGCGGCCAACGCGCTGAGATCAGGATTATGCAAACCATGCTGGGGAAAAACCTTTAAGAGGAGAAGAGATGAATCGAGTACACACCATGGCTTTTCGGCTGCTCGTAGCTTCCATTGTTTTGTGGTCGTGTTTTGCAAGCAGGACGCAGGCGCAAACACCTTCGTCGGCGCCGCCGTCCCGGGAATCCACGAAGGCGCCAGACACCAAATCCGCCAACAAGGAAGAGGAAGCGAATCCGTTTGCTCCTGAACCGGCGGCACCGCTACCGGCGGGCATGACGGGTTCAGAAGCCAATGATCCGCGTGCCAAGCTGACGCCGGGAATGTACGACGCAGGTGAAGCAGCGATGGGCATTAAGCATCTCCTGCTGCTCAAAAAGCCCGATGCGTTTCAACTCGGCTCCGACGATCCTGATAATCCGAAGGTGCAGAAGACTTTGGGTCTACTCGGCGTTGGCGACTCCTCAAAGATGCCAAAGCCGATACAATTAGTTATTGCTCAGCTAGCTTTTGCGAACTCGGACCTTGCGTTCCAGGGCAACCACCTGTTTCAGGGAAACTTTTATGGCGTCGATATCTACGATATCTCCAATCCGGCGAAGACCAGCCTATTGACTTCGATGGTTTGTCCCGGTGGGCAGGGTGACGTGTCGGTTTACAAGAACCTGCTCTTTATGTCGGTGGAGATGCCTAACGGCCGCCTGGATTGCGGCACACAGGGATTTCCGCCGGGGCCTCCGCCGTCCGCAGGAGAAGAGAAGAAGCGGGCCTTGCCGGCAGCGCAGAAAGATCGTTTCCGGGGCGTGAGGATTTTCGATATTGCTGACGTCAAGAATCCGAAGCAGGTCGCTGCGGTGCAAACTTGCCGCGGCTCGCACACGCATACGCTGGTCGTCGATCCGAATGATAAGAACAACGTCTACATCTATGTATCTGGTACCTCCTTTGTCCGCCAAAGTGAAGAGTTGGCCGGGTGCTCGGGTGAGACGCCGGACAAGGATCCGAATACGGCGCTATTTCGCATTGACGTGATTAAGGTGCCGCTGGCGACGCCGCAGGATGCGCAAGTAGTCTCGAGTCCTCGGTTGTTTATGGATCCCCGGACCGGCGCCCTGAACGGCCTGAATAACGGTGGCACCCATAGCAAGAACGGACTGGCAAAGCCGTCGGACAGTGACCAGTGCCACGATATTACCGCGTACTCAGCGATTGGGCTGGCTGCCGGCGCGTGCTCCGGAAACGGAATCCTACTGGACATCAAAGATCCAGTGCATCCAAAGCGTGTGGACGCCGTAAACGATCCAAATTATTCATATTGGCATTCGGCCTCGTTTTCGAATGATGGGAAGAAAGTCGTGTTCACCGATGAGTGGGGCGGCGGACTCGGTGCGCGCTGCCGCACGAACGATCCGAACAAGTGGGGCGCTGATGCGGTTTTCGCCTTGCAGGGTAACAAGCTGAAATTCGCGAGCTACTACAAGTTGCCTGCTGCCCAAGCCGACAGCGAGAACTGTGTGGCGCACAACGGGTCGCTCATTCCGGTTCCCGGCCGGGACATCGAAGTGCAAGCCTGGTACCAGGGCGGCATCTCCGTCATGGACTTCACCGACGCGGAGCATCCAGTTGAAATCGGCTATTTCGATCGGGGGCCGATTGATCCAAAGATGCTCGTGCTCGGCGGCGATTGGTCCGCCTACTGGTACAACGGCCATATTTACGCTTCGGAGATCGCCCGCGGCCTGGACATCTTTGAGCTGACGCCGACGAAGTTCCTGACCCAGAACGAGATCGACGCCGCGAATGCGGTTCGGGTGGCTGAGTTCAATGTGCAGAACCAGGAAAAAATCGAGTGGCCGCCCCAGTTGATCGTGGCGAAGGCGTACGTGGATCAATTGGAGAGATCGCAAGCTCTGCCGGCTGATCGAATCGTAGCCCTGCGGAAGGCGATTCAAAGCGCAGAGAGTTCAAACATGAATCGAAGAGAGCTCGCAAAACTCAACGGCTTCGCACCGTCGTTGAAAAAGAGCGCTGCCGTGACGAAGAATGCGGCAGACTCAACGCGATTGCAGGCCCTGGCGGAAATCCTGAAGCGACCCGCACATTGATCTTTTGGCAAACCGGCTGCGAAACAAGCCGTACGCCGCGCGCTTCGGATAGTGTGATTCTGCCAACGTGGATTCCGTCGTCTGAGAGTAGGCAATGAGCAAGCCAAGTTTTCTATTCCTGGTTTTGGTTATGTTAGTCCGTAGAGGCGCTCAAAGCCATGCATAAGCCTAGTTATCTCGGGATGGGCCAGCACGGGATTTAAACGAGACTTAGTCCCCCCGTGAGGGCCAACACGAATACCGTAAGCGCAACTGCGGCGGCGACTCCAAATAGCCGGAAAAAAATCATGCGCCGCTCTCTTAAAGATTTTCAATTAACACATCCGTTCTTCCTTTTCACTGCGCTCATTCTGCTCGGATGCGCTCTCAATCCTCAATACTCAAGACAAGCTGCCACCACTCAAAAGTCTCCTTCGCCCACCCCAAGAGTTGAGACGACGCAAGAACAATCGGACACTATCAACCGTCCGACGAGCAAGCCGTACACGGGCGACCTTTCGATCTTTGAGGATCCGAAACGCGATGAGAATCTTCAGGTCAATCGCGTTATGGACATCCTCGCCATCAAGGAAGGCGCGAACGTGGCGGACATCGGCGCTGGCTCGGGATGGTTCACTGTTCGGGCGGCGCGGCGTGTTGGGGCGAATGCTACTGTTTATGCAGTCGATATCAATCGTGATTATCTGAAGTACATCGATGAGCGCGCCGCGCGCGAGAAACTGTCAAACATCAAAACGATTCTCGGCAAGGAAGACGATCCTCTACTGCCCGCGAAAAGCGTCGATGCAGTATTGTTATTGAAAACATATCACGAAGTTGCGCAACCGATTCGACTGCTTAAACGAACCCGCGAGGCGATGCGGCCTGGGGCCTTATTTGGGATCATTGACCGCAATGGCAAAGGCGACGATCACGGACTCGACAAAGACGTTGTGATTAAGGAGGCGGAACGCGCGGGATTTGTGCTGATCAATCAATACGATTTTGTTAAGCCGGACAATGTCGACTACTTCCTGGTTTTCAAATCTCGAATTGTCTCGGCGCGCTCTTCGGACAAACGGAGACTCTGGCTGAGAAATCCGATTGGAACAAAAAAACCCGCCATGCACATTGATTTTTCTTGCGCCGTTTTATAAGTTCTGAAAATAAAGGAGCGGTGATTTAAATCCGAAGCTGAAAGTTGCGAGTTCGATCCTCGTCGCCCGCTCCACTTTTCAACTACATGCCATCCGAATTGAATAAAACAATTCAGGGACTTTGGATCGGCTCTGAACTTTCAGTGATGGAGCAGTTATCGATCGCTTCATTTCTCCGGAACGGGCATGCCTATCACCTCTACGTCTACGATGACGTGAAGCGCATTCCAACCGGAACTGTCGTTATGGATGCGAACGAAATATTGCCGTCATCTCGCATTTTTCAATACAGCCGTTCTCCCAGCTATGCCGGCTTTGCGAATTTCTTTCGTTACAAGCTGCTGCTCGAACGTGGCGGCTGGTGGGCCGATAGCGATATCATCTGCCTGAAACCATTTGATTTCCCCGATGAGTACGTTTTCTCCAGCGAGATAAATAGTTGGGGGATCGAAGTTGTTAATTGCGGCGTGATCAAGGCACCGGCGGGTAGCAGCGTAATGGCCTTCGCCTGGGAAGTTTGTCAGACTAAGAATCCCTCGCGCCTGGTTTGGGGAGAGACTGGCCCAAGGCTCATGGCCAGCGCCGTCAAAAGGTTCTCGTTGAAAAGATACAAAAAGACGCACCAGGCTTTTTGCCCAATCGATTATGAAGACTGGCGCAGCGTTTTGCAGCCTGGTTTTGAGTTGTTATTTGACGAAAGAACTTATGCGGTTCATCTTTGGAATGAAATGTGGCGAGCCGCGGGCCAGGATAAGGATGCTCAATATCAACAGGGCTGCCTTTACGAAAAACTGAAGGAGAATTACTTGCCTGTTGCCAGTAACAGCATGGCCCCGCAGGCAGTTTGAGTTTGTCAGTATTGTCTAAGTTGATTTTGGAGATTCAACCATGAAAAGTATTTTGCTCCTTCCGCTTCTCCTCATGCTTTTTCCGCAGAACCAGAGTCCAGCTATCTCGAACGAAGGTAACCCCGTAGTCGTCGTCAGCTCTAAGTGGTTCAAGGATCGGCAACAAATCGCCCCCGGTCCTGAGGGTTTTGCCCCCGCTGCGGCTATGATTCCCGCCAACAAAAATTACGAAAGAAATCGAAGGGCCAATGCGCCGCCGGGAGAAAGAGATCCAAATCTCGATACTATCGACGGGCGCAGCGCGGCGCTCGAAAAGGCGGTGCAGGATTCACGCGCACCAAAACCCATTGACGGTTTTGGATACCGGGTTAAGGTTCATAACGCAAGCAACAAGCTAATTGAAATTATTTTCTGGGAATATCAATTCAAAGAGGCTCCGGATTCAACGATTGTGTCGCGCCGGCAGTTTCTATGTGACACCTCGATAAAGCCTGAGAAAGATAGGGAACTAAAGGCTTTCAGTGTGTCTGGCCCGCACGATGTAGTAAGCGTGGAGGCCCTGGCCAGGAAGGCGGCAAATCCTGGGGAAGAGAAGGTTGTGATCAATCGCGTGGAATACGCGGACGGTTCAATCTGGCAGCGCAAGGATTGGAAGTTTAGCGAGATAAGATTAAGTTACAAGCGTGCGGTCGCGACACCCTGGGTACCAGAAATGTGTCGGGGGCTTTAGAAGAGTAGGAGAACCAGGAAAAGATCAAGCGTACCCGCCGGCAGCGGGGGCAAGCCCACCTTCTTCCCAACCTGGGAGCTTCTTTGATTGCCTCGGTAGTTTGAGCCTTGAAAGACTTTCAATCAGCAATTAATAACTCAACAAGTCTGATCAAGCTCGAGGTCGGGAAGGTGGGCTCGCCACCGCTTCCTGGTCAGGTCTTGTATAAAGCACTCACCAGCGCAGAAAAGCACCGATGCTCCCGTGTTCCTGCAAACGCTCTGCGGCCGCTCCGCGCACTGCTTCCACCTCGCCTTGCATATACAAGACGCGGATTGCTGCCCGGTCAATAAAGTTGCTGATACTCTTCACAGCCTTTGTCGCGCTGGTCATCGTTATCGCTCCGTATCTCTTTCCGCCGGCGTGACCAGTTCGCCAAGCGTGGCTCGCACCTGCTGCTCCCGACCATCGCGCAGGATGGCGAGCGTTACTTCCGAGCCGGGACCCGTGGTTGCTACCTGGTTACGGAACACGTTGGGATCATTTACTTCAACGCCGTTGAAGGAAGTGATGACGTCGCCCTTCTTCAGACCCGCCCGGTCGGCAGCGCTGCCGGGTTGTACCTGAGCCACCACTATTCCTTTGTTCTCCTTAATGCCGAGTTGCTTGGCGGGCTCGGAATTCGCTCTTACCACGGTGATCCCGAGCTGTCCGCGACGCACCTTGCCGGTCTTGACCAGCGTGTCGGTAATCGTGCGCGCCATGTTCGATGGAATCGCAAAGCCGATGCCGATACTGCCTCCCGACGGCGAAAGAATTTGCGAGTTAATGCCGATGAGCTCGCTGTTTGTGCTGACGAGTGCGCCACCTGAATTGCCCTGGTTGATCGGCGCATCAGTTTGCAGGAAGTCCTCAAAGCTCCCGCTGCTTAAGCCGGTCTGGCGGCCCTTGGCACTGATGATCCCCATCGTTACTGTTTGCCCGATACCCATCGGGTTACCAATCGCCAGCACAATATCTCCCACGCGCACACGATCCGAATCGCCTAATGCGAGCACCGGCAGGCCGGTGGCATCGATCTTCAGCACGGCCAGATCGCTCGGCGGATCAGAGCCCACCACTTTTGCGTCAAGCGTGCGGTTGTCATTTAGGTCCACTTTGATTTGTTCAGCGCCATCGATCACGTGATGGTTAGTTAGAATGTAACCATCAGTGCTGATGATCACTCCTGACCCGAGACCGATGCGACGTTGTTCCGGCACTTGTTGTGGCAGACGGTCACCAAAGAACTGTCGAAACATAGGGTCGTCCATAAACGGATATTGTTGCGGCGCGCGCACCCGCATTTCGGAGTGAATGGTGATCACTGCCGGCGAGACTCGGCTCACGATATCGGCATACGAGACGACTGGACCGGCTGTGCCGCTCGGAGGACCGTTGTTGATTGGTGCATTATTGACCCCCGGATCTGAGCTTGTTGCAAAACGTACCGCCGGATTACTGCGATTGCACGCCCCCAGAAAGAAAGCCAGCGTCAGTAGAGTCAACAGCACGACCATCGATCCCCGCGCGATCTCGAATTTCTTGCTACTCATATCCCCTCCTCATTCAGACAGCCCCGAGTCCACTAGCCGGGATGGGCCATGAGCTCGATCAAGTATTAACCAACTCCGATGCTTGCATTCCCTCTCTAACTTCAAACAGCGGTCGGCACCATGTGAGGCAGGGAGCGCTCCAGCCTGCGCAGGGTGTTCGACGTCGATCTACTCATGACCCAGTCGAGTGGCTTCGCTTTGCGCCGCACGCAACGCCTCCTGAGCTTTCTCAGTCAGGCGATTTATGTCCATAAACACTCCTCCGTCGTCGCTGCGCGTCGTTTTGATATCCGCGTGGTCCTTCATAAAAACTTTAAGACTCAGGACGCCCGTCCTGCTGCCGTCTCGAGGGCTTCAACCAGCGGTCCAATGTCCCAGGAACCGTCATAGCGCACACCATTGATAAAGAAAGACGGTGTGCCATTCACTCCGCTCCTTACCCCGCTCAAAAAGTCTCCTCGTACCCGCTCACGATGGACTCCTTTATCCACTTCTCGCGCGAACTTTTCGCTATCCAGACCCAACTTTTCTGCGTACATCATTAAGTGTGGGCGATCGAGCCGAGGCTGGTTTTCATACAAAAGATCGTGCATCTCCCAAAACTGGCCCTGCGCGGCCGAAGCCTCCGACGCTTCCGCGGCAGACTCAGCATGCGGGTGTATCTGGGTCAGCGGAAAGTGACGGAAGACGAAGCGAAGTTTGTCTCCCATGAGCTCCTCGACTTCTTTTATGATGACGTGTGCCGCAGCGCAGTAGGGACATTCGAAATCGCCGTACTCAACCAACGTGACCGGAGCAGTTTCCGGTCCCTGTACATGGTCACGCTTGCTCATCGGCACGGACAAAACCGCTCTCATGCTAGTTGCCATGGGCCACCTTCTTTTGGGATAAGTTCTCCAGCGCCTTCAGAATGCCATCAGCGCCAGGGTTGACTCCTATTGGTGAAACGTAACTCCAGGCAATACGACCATCACGATCGACGACAAAAAGCGCCCGCTCACTCGTGCCTTCCTGTTTTCGATAGACCCCGTAACGCCGGGACACTTCACCCTTTGGTTCAAAATCCGCGAGCAGGGAAAAATGCAGTTTGCGATGTTCGCGATACGCCGCATGACACCAGGCGCCGTCTACGGAAACCCCCAACAGGAAAGCACCGAACCGCTGAAACTCGGGCAGCACTTCGTTATAGAGCGCCATCTGGTCGCCGCAGACCGGACTCCAATCAGCCGGATAGAAGGCCAGGATGACTGGATTGCCGCGAAAGTCGCTGAGCGAAACTTTTTGATCCGGCGTAGAAGGAAGGGTAAAGTCAGGCGCCACGGTGCCCGCGGGCAGCGCCGACTGAGCGACCCCACTTTGTTGCTCGTTATTGTCTGTACTCATTAGTAAACTCCCGTTTTACAGTTATGAATGACACTAGTTAACACTCCTATAGCTTCAAATCAAATATGATTAACCCAGCCTACCCAAACATCTGCATTAGTGGACTAGTAGCGGGGCAAGTGGGATTAGCTCGAGATCGGGAAGGCGAGCTTGCCCCGTTGCGTGCCCGACCGAATCCTATCGCGGCATCTCGCTCTCAATCTGCAATTCGTTTTTCACGTCGAAGAGTCCCGGCACGCCGCGCGCTCTTATGTAAGCCAATTGAGCGTCGCCCTTGTTTGCCACTATCCCTTTGAGCGTGGCGCGCCCGCGGTCGACGATGATGTGAATTGGCGGTACGGCTTGAGTTGCATAGCGGAAGAGTGGCGAGTTCCACCCGTAAATCGTCCGGTAGAGCGCCACGCGAAGTCGGTCGTCATGGGGCGAAAGGGGCAATACCTGGATCTGATTCACCACTTTCGAGACACCATCGATATCCTTTACCCGAGCTTCCGCGTCTGATTTCGTGGTTGGACGCACCACTTGACCACGCAGCACCACCGTGTTGTCGGGTTGGACTTCAAATTCGAGCCAGTCAAACACGCCGTAGTATGGCAAAGTTACCAACTCGTGTCGCACTTCTTTGATGATGTGGGCGGTGCTGACCTGCGCCGGTACCGATCCGAACGCGTTGCCGACAATCATGATCGAGAATATCGAAACGAGCATCGACGTCAGCATAAGTGCCTTTCGCCCTCTCTCATATACTTTCACAACAACCTCCTAACGATTTGATCGCGGTTTATTCCGCTAAAACAAAAAGGTGAAGTTCCTTTAGAACTTCACCGGGTCACATGGTCGACTAAACACTACAAGATTAGACTCATTCACAGAATCAGCGCAAGAATAGTCTAGCGGCGAAAGGTGTCGCAGCTATCATGATTCGGTTCGGAATTTGTCCCGGGTCACGCGAAGATTAAATGTGGACAATCACTTTGCAGGACACAGACTCGGTTTCTATTTTGAACCCGCGGTACCGCGTTGGGGAGGTTTGCGTTATAGGATATTCACAGCGCGCGCCGCGAGTAACACAACCACGATCAGGGAAATCATGGCCTGCGTAATCATCATGACCTTCGCCCAACGCGACAACACTGGCACGTCTGTAGGGGACAACGCTGTGCTGGTGTTGAAGGCCAAAAACAGATAGTCAACAAAGTTTGGTTCCCATTCGTGCTCACCTGCAGCCAGCTTGGCTGCGGGATCCATCGTCATTTGGGGAAACAGGAAGGCGCCGTCGGTGTGGCCCGGTGTCCGAGCCCGTTCGTGTGGTCCTCCTCCATCCAGGCGCCAATACCACGAGGCAAATATCAGAATGTTTGTTATCCAGAGAGCAGCAGCAGAACGCAGCAACTCGCGAGGATTCACTCTATGTTCAGGCAACGAGTCGATGAGCAACGCGAGCGACGCAATCATAGCCAGAGTTACCAGGCTGTTAAGGATGTAACCAATAAGCTGATTGAGAGAATGATTGCCGCGGCGGTGCGCTACTTCTGCCGGAATCAGGAGGAGCAGGACTGACAACAGAAGGAACCAGCGCGCGCCCCCCACGAGCAATGAAGATGGCAGGGCCGCATACAAAGCGCCAGCACCGAGCAGGGCCACAAGGGCAGGCCAACGCGGCTCAACATTCTTTCGTGCGGCGGAGCTCACCGCGCACTTTTCTTGAGCCAGCGCATATCTCGCACGGGCTGCCGCTTATTTTGGCTGACCATAAGGGAAGGAAAACTGACCGGCCATGCAAGCAGTAACGGCGCCAGGATAACGCTGAAGCGCAAAGAGTTGGGAATTTGCATGATCAGCTCTTCGATTTAGCCAGTGGTTTGTCGGACGATAAAGCCGCGAAAACGCGTGCTGGTGAGCGCGATCAAATCACATCTCGTATTCGAAACGCGCCACGTCTGACTCACCGAGGATTACCGTATCTCCCGAATGCAAAGTGGCTTCGGTGATGCGCTCCGATTTCGGGTCGTTTACAAACGTTCCATTGCGGGAATCCTGATCGACAATTCTCACCTGCCCGTCGCGCACTCCAATCCATAGGTGACGTTTCGAGATTCGCGGATCTGACACCACAATCTGCGAGAGACTGGGTTCGCGGCCGATGTATGAACCTTCCGGGTTAACGTCAAATTTCTCGCCTGCCAGAACACCTGAAACAAACTTAATCGCGCCATAGCTGATGGTTACTGTGTTTTCTCTACTGATAGCGACTGTTCGCGAAGGGTCAAAGTCCATTGGAGCAGAATCAGATGAGACTCCGGGAGCTACGGCGGGAGTGGCTTCAGAAACATCCGCTCTCATCTCTTCTATTGGCGTCGGTGATTCGAAGACTGGTGGGGGAGTATCCAGAGCAACAGCTGCTTCCGGGACTGCTGCCGCCGGCGCCTCGGAATAAGCGGGAACAGATCCGGCAGGAGAACTCGACAGGGAAGCGGCAGCGGCGGCGCGCTGGGCCTTACTTCGGCTACGCATGACGAAAAAGATCGTCAAGCCGACCACGACGATGACGACGATAAAAAACAGAATTACTGCGACCGCAATGATAATAATCCACATAGAAGAGTCAGAAGAGATCTCCTGAAATGCAAGCGCTAGCAAACTGTGATTCATTTGTTGATGCTCCTTGGCAAAGGTAAATACCGATCCTACTGGAAGTACTCGCGGAACAGATGGAAATATTAGGTAGTGGGTCAGTTGATGTTCGATAAGGTTTAGCTTGTCGGTGAGTCACGACAAACTAAAGTTTATCGGACACCTTCAACGAAACTGACCCACTACGGCATATTAGCCCAAAAGCTTAGCGGCCGCTGATAAATTTCTATTCCTGGCCCTGTTCTCCCCGATTAATAAGATAGACGGTGCTTCTATTAGAATTTCAAGGGAAAGTCAATGCGTGGCGGTCTGTAAACTCGTGCAGTTGCAGGGTTGTTCGTTTCGTACTGTAAATGAACGACGCCTCGCCTGGTCCCGTATGCTTTTACCCGCAGCAGGCGCTCATATCCCTGAGTTTTCTGAGAGCGCTGCTTGCATATGACGATCCCGGGTGGCATATTGCTTGCTAAAATAGCAAAGGAAGCTCTGATTAAGTGCTCCACTCCGAGGAGTTGACGCTTCCACTTGATCAGAGGTTCCTAGAACACTATTGGAGCGCTCAACGATTTAGGGGGTACAAAAACGTGAGCAACAAGCTTTTGATTGGATTCGCTCTGGCAACACTGGCGGCCGCCAGTGCAGGTTGCAGCACCAGCGAGAACGCAAACGCAAATGCCAACTTGAACGCCAACACCTCGATAGCAAGCAATACCACCCGGCCCGGCCCGGATAACTCGGAGATCACCACCTCAGTCGATGCTAACGGAGTGAAAACTGAAACACGCGTCTTCCATAACAACCCACGCATTGCCAAAGTAGTGGTCACCACACGTGACGGCAAACGCACTACGACGGTTTACACTCCGACCGGTGAGTCGAAGGATCTGAAAGAGAACGTGGGAGATGCGCTCAGCGCGACCGGCAATGCGGTGGCTGATGGTGCCGGTTTCGTTGCTGATAAGACGGAGGATGTAGTAGACAAAACCAAGGAAGGCGCCAAGACCGTCGGGTCGAAGTCGGTTGAGAGCGCCAAGACTGTAGGCGAAAAGACAAAAGAGGGTGCCAAGACCGTTGGTGAGAAAACGGTGACCGGCGCGAAGAAGACTGGCAGTGCAATTAAGAAGGCGGTTACACCTTAGCTGGTTGCAAATTCGGCGCGGGGGCCAGACGAGGGGCGGCTATTTGGGCCGTCCCTTTTTTCTCAGAGGTCAGAGATCACAGTTAATCGGAGATCAGGGATGCAGGAGAGCGGCTCAAGAAGCGAAAGGTCTTTGACCTCCGATGCACGACAAGTCTTCGACCAAACGAGGGGCGGCTATTTGAGGTCGAGAGATCACAGGTAACCAGAGATCAGAGATGCAGGAGAGCGGCTCAAGGGGATAGGTCTCTGACCTCCGATGCGCGGTAAGTCTCTGACTTACCGAAAGCGGTCCTCCGACTCTTCCGGTCTACGACCGGAATTTCAAGGTCGGAGACCTTAGAGAATTTCAGCGAGGGCGTTCGGCAAGTCGAAGACTTGCCGCGCATCGGAGGTCAAAGACCTTCTATGACTTGAGCCGCCGCGCATCGGACCGGTTAAGCGCACGGCCTAATGGGATCCATACCGATCTGAATTGCAATCCTGCTTCCTGGTCATGAAGCTTATCCTCGATGGATGCTATACTGCGTACGCAAAGAGTCTTTCGGTAATTATTCGGTTTCAGGAGCCTGCCATGGCAGACACAACGCGGTTCACCATTATCTGTCCTTGCTGCGAAGCGACGTTGACGGTCGATTCGCATACCGGCGCGTTAATTTCCCACGAGGAAAAAGTTAGGCCGCTGGCCTCGTTTGACGAGATGGTAAAGGGACTTGACAAACAGAAACAGGTGCGCGAACAGATTTTCTCTCAGGAGTTGAGTTCGATGAAGGATCGGGATCGAATCCTTCAAGAGAAATTCCAGGAAGCGATGAAGAAAGCGGAAAAAGACAAAGACAAACCCTATCGCAATCCCCTGGATCTGGACTGACAGAAGCTGAGCCGGATTGAAACCAAAAACCGCCGTCCCCTCGTAATAGAACCCGCAAGCAATAGCAGCCAATGAGTTTGATCATTCAACCAACGAATTGGCAAGCCCCTGGGCCATTCAATAATTTGGAGTAACTTATGAAGCAGCGGAAATTCGGAGGCTGGTTAGCACTGCTGGCGACCCTCTTCATCTCGTCGGTGTTCGCGAGAGATTCATTCGCCCAGGTTGCCATGCCCAGGATTAATTTTGATGAGAAAACTCTTGCCAATGGCATGCGGGTGCTCAGTGCCGTGGATCATTCGAGTCCGACAGTCGCTATTCAGGTTTGGTATCACGTTGGTTCCAAAGACGATCCGCCCGGGCGCAGCGGTTTTGCGCATCTCTTCGAGCACATCATGTTTAAGGCTACGAGGAACATGAAATCGGAGATGATGGATCGTTTGACGGAGGACGTGGGCGGTTTCAATAACGCGTTCACAAACCCTGACGTCACGGTTTACTACGAGGTTGTGCCTTCCAATTACTTGGAAACACTGTTATGGGCCGAGGCCGACAGGCTTTCGGGCCTGACCGTTGACGAACCAAATTTTAAGTCTGAACGCAGCGTCGTCGAAGAGGAGTATCGTCAGAGCTATCTGGCTCCGCCTTACGGCATGCTCGAATATCTGATCGAGCAACAATCTTTCACGACTCATCCCTACAAAAGGCCGACCATTGGCAGTATCGAAGATCTCGAGGCCGCATCGCTGGAAAACGTGCGAGCGTTTCATGAGACCTTCTACCGTCCCGACAATGCGACGCTGGTTGTAGTTGGCGACTTCGATCCGAAACAGTTGGACGGGTGGGTAGCCAGGTATTTGGCGCCAATTCCCAAGCCGGCAATTCCATTGCCTCGGGTCAACGTAAAGGAACCGCAGCGTACTGCGGAGAGGCGCATTACACACAACGCGCCAAACGTCCCCTTGCCCGCGATCGCACTCAGCTACCTGGCTCCGTCCCAGAAAAGTCCCGATTCTGAGCCGTTGCAGGTAGCGGCCACGATTCTTGCACAAGGTGAATCGTCACGACTTTACCGTTCTCTGATTTACGAACAGCAAGTGGCGCAAAGCGCTGACGCGACGCCTGATCTGCGCGAAGACGCGAGCGTCTTTTATTTTAATGTGGTGTTGGCAAGCGGCAAGAAGCCGGAGGACGTCGAGCAGGCGCTGTTGACTGAAATCAAAAAGGTTCAGGATGTGCCCGTCAGTGCAGCGGAACTCGATAAAGCCAAGAATCAGTTGGTGACCAACGAGTTGCGGCAACGGGAAACCAGCAACGGCAAGGCGCTGGCGCTCGGCTCGTCAGCGGTGCTGCTGGGTGATCCGAATCGCGTTAACACCGATCTTGCCAAACTTCAGGCGGTCACGGCGGCCGATGTGCAGCGCGTGATGAAGCAATATTTCACTGCCGCTAATCGCCTGGTAATTTACTACTTGCCTGAAGCCACGAAAACCAATCCTACTACTTCATCAATCAACCACATGTTTCAACTGCGCCCTACGGCAGCAATAGCAACAAGCATCGGACAGAGGGGAGGGCAGGGAAAATGAAAACCGTGAAGCCTCCTGTTTGCGCTTTTGTGAAGTCAGGTGTGCGGCCAGGTCTTGCGCTCTGGTTACTGGCATTGTGTTTGTCGCTGCCGGCAACGCTGCGCGCGCAGGCACCGCAAGCCACTCCGCCACCGCCCGCAGCGCCGCGTTCAGTTCAGTTTCCCAAGCCGGTTGAGAAGACCCTGGCCAATGGCCTCCGAATTATCGTCATCGAGCGGTCCAGCACTCCGCTCGTTACGGCTCAACTAGTAATCAAGAACGGTGGCGAAGTTGATCCTCCAGAGCTGACTGGTCTCGGTAACATGCTGGCGGATCTAATTACCAAGGGCACAGAAAAGCGCAGCGCAACACAGATTGCTGAAGAAGTTGAAGCCCTCGGCGGCTCACTCTATTCCTCAGCGCGTTGGGATTCTACGCGGATTGGTGTCGATGTAATGTCGTCGAAGATTGGGCCAGCGGTGGACATTCTCGCGGACGTTATACGCCGGCCTACATTCAAGGACGAGGAAATTGAGCGGCTGCGCCAGCAAACGCTCGATGACATAACCGTGCAACTCGGCGAGCCTGGTTCGATTGCGCGATACGTCGCGGCGCGGGTGGTCTTTGGTGATGCTCCGTATGGTCAACCGCTTGCCGGCACACCTGAATCGATAGCCCGAATTACACGCGATGATTTCATGAAGTATCACCGCAGATGGTATCGACCCGACAACGCCATCCTGGTTGTGGGCGGTGATATCAAGGCGAGTAGCGCCTTCGGTCTAGCCCAACGGTATTTTGGCGACTGGAAAAAACCGGCCGAGGCCCTCCCGCCATTGCCGGCGCCGAAGCCTGTGGTCTCAGCTGAGCCGCGCGTGGTTGTTGTCGATAAACCAGACGCCGGCCAAGCGGCTGTGCTGGTTGCCCGCGCGGGCATCAATCGCAACGACCCGGACTATTTTCGCGGGGTGGTTGCTAACTCAGTTCTTACTGGGTACTCGGGCCGTTTGAATCAGGAGATTAGAATCAAACGCGGGCTTAGTTATGGCGCCGGCAGCCAACTCGACACGCGCCGCAGCGTGGGACCATTTGTCGCTTCTGCGCAAACAAAGAATCAGTCGGCGGCCCAGGTTGCGGAGCTGTTGTTGGGCGAAGTCAGCCGGCTCGCCACCGGCCCGGTTCCGGATATAGAACTAAATCCCCGAAAAGCAGTCGTCATCGGCAACTTCGCGCGCAACCTGGAGACAAACGCTGGTCTGGTGGCGCAAGTCGCATCGCTGGCCGTGTACGGCATTAGCTTCGATGAGATCAACCGCTACATTGGCAGCGTACAGAACATCACGGCAAGCGACGTTCAGCGTTTTGCAGGCTCACACCTTGATGCCAAAGCGACGAGTATCATCGTGGTTGGCAATGCTAAGGAGTTTCTGCCGGAACTGCGGCAGAAGTATCCGCAAGTTGAAGTGATTCCGATGGCGGAACTGGACTTGAACACCGCGCTGCTCCGGAAGAAGAAGCAGGCCGGTTGAGGGCGCTGATGCAGTTTGCGTTATACTCCCTCTCCCAGCATGCATCCTAACCTCCGTACATTTCTCGATCTGTTAACACGAGAAAACCAGATTGCGACTATCGAAACTCAAGTCGATCCTTATCTTGAGGTGGCCGAAATTCACCGAAGAGTTATCGATCAGGGTGGACCGGCGCTA
The DNA here is from genome assembly GCA_036506215.1 of Pyrinomonadaceae bacterium. GTDB lineage: Bacteria > Acidobacteriota > Blastocatellia > Pyrinomonadales > Pyrinomonadaceae > PSRF01. Next base: position 22,853 of record DASXSC010000070.1, read on the forward strand.
CTGTTCAAGCGAGTGAAGGGAAGCCGTTATCCGGTCGTTACAAATCTGTTTGGAACCAGGCGACGGATTGATCTGGCGTTCGGCCCCAGGCCGGAAGCAATCGTGCGCGAACTCGTCCAGATAGCGGAGTCGCTGTTGCCTCCGCGACTTTCCGAGCTCTGGAAACATCGTTCGCTCGGGCGTGACGTCTTAAAGCTGGGAACGAAAAACACGAGTCGGTCTCCGGTAACGCAGGTGCGGGATCAACCCGCGCGGCTTAATGAATTGCCGGTGTTAACCACCTGGCAGGAAGACGGCGGACCGTTCATTACCCTTCCGCTGGTTTATACAGAGAATCCGGTAACTAAGAAGCACAACCTTGGCATTTATCGAATGCAAGTCTACGACGCGCGGACGACCGCACTACACTGGCAAATTCAGAAGGGCGGCGGTTTTCACTACACTGAAGCTGAGCGGTTGGGGCAGTCGCTGCCGGTGACTGTATTTCTCGGTGGCCCACCCGCTTTAATTCTCGCGGCGATCGCGCCGTTGCCTGAGGACGTTCCTGAACTTGTGCTGGCATCATTACTTGGGGGCGAAAAGTTGAAGATGACGCGGAGTCCACTCGCCGGCGAACATCGCCTTGCCGCGGAAGCGGAGTTTGCGCTGGTGGGAAAATCGTGTCCTGGTAAGCGTAGACCTGAAGGACCCTTCGGCGATCACTACGGTTACTATTCCCTGCAACACGAATATCCGATGTTTGAAGTGGACGCGGTTTTCCATCGCCGTGACGCAATCTACCCGGCAACCGTGGTTGGTAAGCCACGTCAGGAAGACTTCTTCATTGGCGACTATTTGCAGGAGTTGTTGTCGCCGCTGTTTCCTTTGGTGATGCCGGGTGTTCGCGATCTCTGGACCTACGGAGAAACAGGATTCCATTCCCTGGCCGCCGCGGTGGTCCAGGAACGCTACGGACGCGAGGCGCTGGTCTCCGGTTTCCGTATTCTTGGTGAGGGTCAGCTTTCGTTGACAAAGTTTCTGCTGCTAACGGATACACCCCAGAACCTGCGAGACTTCCCGCGACTCCTTGAACATATTCTCGCCCGGCTCGATCCCAAAACCGATCTATTCATCTTTTCCAACGTTTCAATGGATACGCTCGACTATACGAGTGGCAAAGTGAACGAAGGCAGTAAAGCGATCATGCTTGGCCTGGGCGACGCGAAGCGCGACCTGCCCCGGGAATTTCGCGGACAGTTGCCTTCCGGTGTGACAGCGGCGCAAGTCTTCTGTGCCGGTTGTCTGGTAGTGCAGGGAAGATCTTTTGGGGAAGATCCTGAGCAAGCTGCTCGGCTGGCAAGAGACACGGCATTTACCAGGTGGCCTCTGGTGGTTTTGCACGACGACGCCGGTGCAGCACGCTCAATCAAAGATTTTCTCTGGTCAACCTGGACACGCTTCGAACCCGCCAGCGATATTTATGCCGCCGAAACAAAAGTCGTTCGACACCATTTGGCTTATTCCGGACCGATCGTGATCGATGCGCGCATCAAGCCCGGCTTTCCGAAAGAGCTCGTTGTGCGCGATGACATCGGTGCGCTGGTTGACCGCCGCTGGGATGAATATTTTCCACAGGGGACATAGGGTAGCCATTCCGGCCGGACTTCAGAGTGCTTCAAAGCTATTAGCCTCAGATTTACGAACCTTAATCAAGTTCTCGCTTTGACTATGGCAGCGATCCTTTTACGCAGTCCGGCCTTAAGTTCCTCCTGGAGTTCCCACCAAACGATGGGCACGTCGGAAACATCAAAGGGCAACTGTGTTCCTTTTTTTGCCGTGGCGATAACTTCTTTCCCCATCCCCTTGGCGAAACCAATTTCGTAAAATACGTTAGGACTGGGTTCAGTAAGGTCCGCAATTACAAACGCTGATTGACGAATACCGTTTTCAATCCGAGGTAGTATTCGATCTGTAGAATCTGACTCATCAGTGCGTTCAGCATCAAAACCGAGCTCCTCACAGACTTCTCTATATGAAGCAGAAACATCACGAAACTCCCGCTTGAACGACATGATTGGGAATACGGTGCGCGGAGTCACCAGACGCTCGGCCAAATCCACTACATCTTTCGCATACTGAGACATGCTCGCAACCAGTTCATTTAGCACTTCATATTCTTCTCTCGCCAAACTGGAAATTTCCTCGCGCCGTCTCAATTCCTGATAGTAGATCGTCTCGCCGGACCCGCCGAAGCGTGGAATCCCCAAGATGGGTTTTCTTGCCCAGTAGGCCCAATTCCTGGCGCCGAAAGTCCCTTCACTTCCGGCGACGAAAATAGCGATGTGGGAACGTTCGATTTGCTCGGGCAGCCTTAATTCAGCATGCGTCATCTCCCAGTCTGAGAGCGCCGAGTAGCGTATTTTGCCGTACTCGTGCACCGGCTTCTGATCCTTAAGGCAATAGCTGAGAATGTGTGCCGCCGGGTCCAGCTCGTTCTCGATTAACCAATCTTCGGCCGCGCCGGCGATTGTGGCATCGAGAGGACTTCGACAACCATTTAGTAACACGTGCCCTCGCTTGACGATCTCCCGACCCAAAGCATAGATAAACTTTTTGCATAAATCGTGATCGCGAGTCGCACTCCCAAATGAGCCACCAACGAAGATGCGCATGTTGTTGTACCTCGCCTTGGACTTAGCGATCTAACTGAACATAATGAACTGTAAAATCACACACCGGGGGCGAGTGCCAGGACCGACAAAGGAATTAACACTCAACTCTCGAGTTCGCCTCGAGGATTTTCCCATACTCGCTTTTTATCTTCTCCCAATCATACTGGCGTCCGATTATTTGCACCTTTAGATTCTTGAGTCTTCCATAACATTCACACGCCTCAGCAAGAATCTCAGGGTCAGCCAGATGTCTTTGCAGGCCCGCGACAATCGTGGCACCTAAAGCGAATGTTCCGGCAACGGTACACGTAAGTCTCCAGTTTCCCACCGTGGCCGGGAAGAGGACGGCCCGCCCGGCAACAAAAGTCGCCAGCGCGCTAAAGAGGATGTTAGTGATGGTGTAACGTAAGCTGGTGCGCCTCAGTTTATCCTTGAACCGGCCTGCCTTTTGCAGACTTTCATTTATCTGTTGTTCCAAGGCGTCGTATTGCGCATCGGGAATCTTAGACATTCCAGTCCTCCTATGAGTTAAGGCTGACTTTCATGACGAACTATCATTACGTGGGCGAACATGCAACCACGGGCTACGCTTCAGCCTATCGAGGATGAAGCGAGTTTCCATGTTTGGACTTCCAGCGCTCAGCAATGATGGCCCATCGCTCATGATCCCGCCAGCGGCCACAAACTTTAAGATAGCGTCGCGAATAACCCTCCCGAACAAACCCTGCACGTTTGACCAAGGCGATCGACGCCCTATTGCCTGGCTGAATATTTGCTTCGAGTCGGTGTAACTTCAAATGCTTGAAGGCATACTTAAGCACAAGGTTGAGAGCTTCTGTCATATAACCCTGGCGGGCATACTGCGTGCCGACGTAGTAGCCAAGATAAGCATTCTGAAAACCTCCGCGAAAAATCTGACTCAAGCTAATGGAGCCAATGATCGTTCCATTTGTGACTGAGCAAATGAAAAGGCAGACCGAAGCTTCGCTATTTGATCGCTGGAGAAAGCTTGTAAATTGGTCGGGTGTGGTGGGCGCAGTGACGAGACCACGATGAAAGCCTTTACTTGCACGGTTGAGGGCAATGAACTCCGCCCGGTCGACACTGGTGGGTAACCGCAAAAGTACTCTTTTCCCGACAATGGACGAACGCTGCATCTTAGTTGGTGTTCAACTTCGAAGTACTGGACGGCGCGGCCTGCGGAGTTGAGTTGAGGGCGGCTCTTGCCAATTCGATGAATCTCAATCGCTCCTCAGGCGACGCGAAGGCTCTGTCGCGCACCACGACGCCCGACCCAGCTGTCGTGAAGATATCCACTGAGTCTGAGGTTTCCTGGACTTCTTCGATTCCCGGCCTCTCATATAGAGTCTGACAGTTCTTTTGCCTTACCCAAACTCCATCCTGTCTTAGTTCGACTTCACAAAGGAATGAATTTCCATCACCCAATACTTCTCGAGAAATCTTACGCATTCTCTTCTCAAGGGCTTTTCTGTTCGAACTCGGATACAGAACTGCGGTCACCAGAGCGGCAAGTAAACCTAGAATTGCTCCCTTTACGGGAGAACTGTAAAAGAACAAAAAGACAAGCAGCCAGGCCAGGAGTGCGCTATAGAGTAGGTTCTTCCACTGAATTGCGCGCACAACCTTCGACCGAGCCGAGAAGCGTTGAGCTGCATCAATCAGATCGTCCTGGGTGAACTCAAACTGAACTTGCATATAGTTGAGAGTACCTCATTCGGCGCCCATCGCGCGCAATTCACCTCGACCTAACCGACCGGTCGAGTTTGTCTCACCTTTGCGCTCACATCTGACTAAGCACGTCGATGATGTGCGGAATATCGTTGCTCTCGCGAATGCGAATGCCGCGCAGGCCGAGGTTTATTAACCAGCCATTAGGAGTTCCGATGAGCGAGCCGAGCATCGCGACACCATCATCAAGGATGCTTAATTTACTCCCAAGCTTTTCCGGCGGCGTTGAGTTTACCATCGTCGCCACCAGCCAGGCGCTGGCCCGTGCTTTGTTCAGGCTAAAATTAATGATCCGGTCCTCGGCAGTTGGAGCAAGCTGGTCGAGGAACTTGATCCACGGCGACAGCTCTCCAACATCCGTGCGCACCTTAAGGATCATGCTGCCCAGAATATTGTTTATACGATTAAAGTCTTCCCTGAGCGTGGGCAATTCGGCCCCGGGAGCAATACCGGCGGCCGCAATGCCAAGATCAAAGTTGACATGCGCGTTTGTCCCAATTAGCAGGTGTTGGATTATGAGTGGCCAATAATTGGAAGCGGCCTGGAAAGCGACACGCCAACAACTGCTAAGAGGTTGTTTTTGCTGGAAGCTTTCCAGCGCGGCCAGATAGCGGTTGGCAAAAGCCACATCAAGCCGCTCCATCCTGGGCCCATTTTCGAAGACGCCCGCGGCAATACCTTCCTTAATCTTGATCGTAACATTGCGGTAAAGAGTAGCAAAGAAACCGATGCGGCTGTTTTCTTTGCGGCAAGTGAAGATGATCTGATCCAGCTGCTGAAGTACTTCGTCGATAGTGTGTGGCGGAGGCTGAGATGGCAAGGGGCGCCTTCCTAAATTTAACGCAAACTGTTAGTTTGCGTGAGCTGGCCAACGTTCAAGTGAGTGGTGACGAAGGGTTTACAAACTAACAGTTTGCGTTACGCGATAACTACCGCGGCAGCCGAAGTGTAAAGACGGCGCCGCCGCCCTTCGCATTCGACGCGGTCAACGTACCGCCGTGTTGAGTGATGACGCGATGCGCAAGTGCGAGGCCTACTCCATGGCCCGTCACTTTCGTTGTAAAAAAGGGAATGAAAATGCGTTGGAGATCAGCCACGGGAATTCCTTCACCAGTGTCTCTTATTTCAACTACAACCCAATGCTTCCTCGCGCTATCACGGTCAGTGAAACTCAGGACTTCAACCCGGCGATCAATTTGGCTGTCCGGAATTGCTTCCGCAGCGTTGCGAATAAGATTGAGTAAGGTCTGACGCAGCATACGTTCGTCGGCACGAATTTCAAGACTCTGCCACTCCAGTGTCTCAGCTTCTTCGCGAGGAACGGCCTTCTTAACCATCTCACCGCCGGGCCGTGAAAGTCGCCGAGAATTCGCAGAGAACTCAGCCCCCTGTTCGATGTCTAGTTTAACGTTACGTTCTTCGAACAGCGGAGTCAGCTCGCTTGCGCAGTCTCTGATTAGTGCATTGAGATTCACCTCGTCGAGCTGGAGCGGTTGCGGGCGAGCGAAGTTTAGAAACGACGTGACCATATCCGAAAGGTTACGCACTTCGTTCAGCAACGACGCCGCCGTGCCGCTCGCCTGTTCATCGAGCTCCAAACTTTGCAAAAGCTGCACGTAGCCATGAAGCGTTGCGATTGCATTCTTGAATTCGTGTGCCAGGCCTGCCGACATTTCGCCGAGACTCTCTAGATTCTTTTTGAGCGCCACTTGCTCACGGAGTTGAGTAACCTCGGTGATGTCAGTTAGTAGGCAAAGCGCCCCCCGTGGACCTCGGTCCGACGAAAGATCGATAGGTGCGATAGTGGCCCCGAGCCTTCGTGGCATTTGTTGCGTAGTGACCGTCTCAATTTCTTCACGGCGGTAAAGTGTGCCGGTTTGCAGACACTGCTCAACCATCTCCGCAAGCTGTGGAATCTTGTGCAGAATCGTGGTTGCCGGCTGACCAAGAGCGCTGCCGTCAAGCTCCAGGAGCGCGCGACCGGGAGCGTTTATGACCATCGAGTTTCCGTCGCCATCGAAGGCAATGAGGGCCGAAGGGACGCTGGCCACTATTCGTTCACTCAACATTTCGGCAGAGGCAGCGCGCTTGCTTGCCTGGCTGCTAAGTTGCTCGAGGGCTTTTCGTTGCTGCTGAAGTTGAGACACTACTGACTGAAACGTTTCCAGCACAAACTCCGCTTCATCTTTCGACTTGGGTACCCGAGATTCAACTACCGCCTTTTCTGCCTCACCCACAAGCTGACGGTAAGGACGTAATAACCAACGCAGGAAGAAAAGGATGCAGACGAGCGAGCCGAGCAGAATGGCCACGAAAGCTGTGAGCAGAAGCGGACCGCGCGTGGCCGGCGACGCTGGTGTCAACGCATAAAGCAGCACGGCGAACAAGGTCGTTATGAGGAAGAACCCTGTTAACAGCGTCAGCCCAAATTGGTAGCGGTTTCCGTAACGCATCAGAATAGTGATGGGTGACGATTGATGAGCGATGATTAAATCATCGGTAAAAACCAGTGTACCAGTGGATTATCTGAGCTCCGAAGAACAATGCGACCAGGGAGCCGATTCCCAGGTAAACCCCGTATGGGAGGTAGCTCTTCAAATCTCTTCTGCCTTCGTACAACGTGACCGCGATGCCAATGACTGATCCTGACAAGGCACCGAGAAAGATGGTAAGAACAGTTAAGGGCCAACCCAAATAAGCGCCAACCATAAACATCATCTTTACATCCCCGAGACCCATTGCTTCGATACCGCGCAGTTTTTCCCAGGCCCAACCCATCAACCACAAAGAGCCGCCCCCAACTAAGGCCCCGATGAGTGCACCCACAAGTGACGCGGCCCATAACGGCATGCCATTAAGCGGGCCATTAAGAAGCATGTCGATATCCTCGAAATAGGGCCGTCCCATGAGGTAGGGAAGGACCAGGCGCGCTACGAACGCAAACACAATCCCCGGATAGGTAATCGCGTTTGGAAGAATCATGTGCTCGGCGTCGATGAAGATTAACGCTGTGACGGCGGTAACAAAGATGAGGTCGAATGGCAGCGCCCAGGTTAGTCCGTCGCGCCCGGCGACCATTACCCAAAGCGCCGCCGTCAAAGCTTCAACTGCCGGATAGCGTGCGGAGATGTGGGCCCTACACGCCCGGCAACGACCGCGGAGCAGCACGTAACTAACCACCGGGACGTTGTCATAAAAAGCGATAGCCGCTCCGCAGTCAGGACAGCGCGAACTGGGAAGGACGATCGACTCTTCACGCGGCAGCCGGTGGATGACTACATTCAAAAAGCTGCCAATGATGGCGCCAAATACGCCGGCGATTACATATATGAGCGGTAACGGGATCAGAGTCAAATCAGAAAAGACGGCTGTCAGGGGAAGATGCATCAAAAAGCATTGTATATTATTTCCATGGGCTTGCGACGGTGAACTGGTAGCTAACAGGTCAAGCGGCTTTGCACAAAAAGTCCGCGAGAGCGGACGAATGATAGTAGCCCAGCGATTCATCGCTGGGAGCAAGCAGGCTTAGAAGGTGCAGTCCGTGAAGCGGACGACTGACTTGGCTACCTACTATTACGCAACCCCTTGTCTAAAGAGCGCGCAGGTGTTAGTAAGTCTGCACAAGAAGTCCGGCTGAGAGGGGACTTTTTGTGCAGAGTTGGTTGAACTCTAAACTTCATGCGTCTACTCGTGCTTACGCTTACTGCTTCCTCCTTTCTGCCTTCTGCTTTTCCCAGAGCATCAAATTTTTGAGAAACGCATGATGCGCAGCAAAGCTGGCAATGCTGATCCCGGCAAGCCCGTCGCGAAATCCGCCCTTAAGAAAATAGCTGCGGAAAAAGGCGGCGGGCGCCGCCGTTGCAATCTTAAGTTGTGAGGTGCGACGACCTTCTTCAAACATTTGCTGCGCGGCCAGCGGGGCATAGCGTTCGCCAATCATGCGGTGATGATGAGCGGAATCCCGAACGCCGTAATGCAGTATGTCGCCTGAAAGTCTTTCGACTCGCCCACTGGCATCCATCTTTACTGATTCGTGAATGTGTCGCGGCTCCCAGTGGCCGCGCGACTTTCTAAAGAGGCGCAACTGCCAGTCGGGATACCACCCGCCCCCCTTAATCCACCTTGCCTGATAATAAGAGCGCCTGGGGATGCGATAACCGTCAGCAAGTTGCGCCGCAGGCAGTTTCCGTAATTCGGCGATTGAGCGTTTCAGTTCTGCGGAAACGCGTTCGTCGGCGTCGAGACTGAAGATCCATTCATGTGAAGCCTGATCGGTCGCAAATTGTTTTTGCTCGGAAAATCCCGGCCAGTCCTTAACGATCACCCGCGCGCCACAACCTTCAGCGATTTCGGACGTTTTGTCAGTTGACGCGGAGTCGACTACTACAATCTCGTCGGCCCAGGCCACCGACTCGCAGGCGTCACGAATATTCGCTTCTTCGTTGAAGGTGATGATGGTGGCCGAGATCTTCATTGGTGTCACGCAAACTGCAAGTTTGTGTGCTGCGTATCCAATCAGAGAGATTGCGCGCTACAAAAATGCGATTGCCAAGGCAGGGTTACCTTAGCAATCGCAAATCGAAAAACGCAAATTACAAGTGGGTTCTGAAAAGCCGCAGGCGACGATCGGACGTTTTCAAGTCAAGTCGCTGTTCAGCCCAAATTGGAGGGCCCAGTACATAGCTTATAAGCCAGGAAAAGTCAGAACCGGGAGCAGTAGCAACCGGCTGTGAGCTTCGTAATCAAGGCTCGCGGAGTGATTGATTCAAGCATGAGTTAGTTAGGATCAACTTTGAAGTGCCGCACTGAGTTTTCACAGGCTCTACCGCTTCCGGCTCTGTATTCGTTGACCCACCATGCGAGGATTTTTATTTCCGCCAGAACGTACTCGATGCCTGCTCTTTTGCCTCACGGAGTCGGCGTGTCAACAATAACATTGTTGGCGCGCAGGGTTGTGGAGGTGGCCCGCTGAAGATCGGCCAGAGCTTTGTTATAGTCGGTCTCCGCGCGAAGTTCAGCGTTACGTGCGTTGGTCAGAGCATTTTCACGTTGGAAGAGCAGGAACGTAGTCGAACGTCCCACCTGATAAAGTCGCTGTTCGCCTTCGAGTTGCGTCTCGGCGTTAGAGCGTGCTTCACGAGCCGAGAGCACGCGGCGGCGGGAAGTTTCCACCGCCTGTGCTGCGTTGCGAACGTCGACCTCGATGATTTGATCCTGCGAGCGGAGCGACGCCTCGAGTTGTTCGCCCTGAATGTGCGCGCCGGCAAGATTGGCCTCCGCGGTTCGATTCTTCAATGGAATCTGAATCGCGACGCCAACGATAACGTTGTAAGTATTTAAGTTGAAGAGGTTCTGCAGTGTCCGGCCGTATCCGCCGACCAAGGCTGAAGGCGCAAGATTTGGCGTGGTAGCCACAGGAGATACAGCTACCGGAAAGCCCGCCCGGCGTTGAATGTCCTGGATTTGGTCCAACAGAAAGGCGTTAGGATCGGAGTTTGGATCGCCCGAAATGATGGGTACCAGCGTGCCTGGAGTGATCGTTGTTCTGGCTGGTGTTCCGGCCAGGCCTGTGGTCGCTATAGTTGATTGGATATCGACCTGGGGTTTTGTTTGGTTCTTGAAGAACTTCACGTCGATCTGGTTAATGTCATTTTGCAAACGCAGCCTCCGCAACTCCGGCCTATTCTCGCGCGCTTCTTTCAAGGCATCGTTCAGGTTAACGGGCGTAGCGTCAAATTTGGGCGCGTCGGTGGGAGTGAACTGCGCTGACCACTCAGGCGCTGAAGGATCTTTGAAGACCAACTGCTTCAAATTGTTCTCAGCGATCGAGACGTTTTGTACTGCGACCAGCAAGGCGGATTCACGATTTGCCAACTCAGTTTGGACCTCCGCGCGCTCCAGCGGCGCCTTGGTTCCCACGGTAATTTGCGCCTCAACTTGACGCAGGCTCTCGCGCGAAAGATTAAGGTTCGCAAGTTGATTCTGCTGGTCGCGCAGGGCGAAAACCAATTCCCAGTATGCTTGCTGCACCCGCGAAATAACCGAAATCGTGCGCAGGCGAAAATCGGCGTCGGACTGTTCCAGGCGTTTCTTCTGAATGCGAATCTGTCTACGGTTGTTGTCGATCGAGCGATCGCGCCACAGCGGCTGCGTGAACGTTAAAGAAAGATTGGAAGAATAAAACGGATTGAGAGTGCTATTGACCGCACTCGTTTTCGTTCTGGAATTGTTGAAGCTGAGTTCGTAGGTTCCGCCGCCGGTGGCGAACGACTTACTAAGAGTGGGGCCGAGCGAAAGGGTGGTATTTGAAACCTGTCCCGAGTTACCACCACCGGCAAAAATGTTCTGCACCGGTGTAATGCGCTTATCGATCTGCGGCGTGAAGCTCAAAAACGGATCATAGACCCCCTCCAATGAGCGCAGTTGGGTTTCCGCGAAGCGCACGTCGTCCCGCGCTATCTCGATGTCGTTGTTATTCTCAAGCGCGCGCTTGATCGCGTCATTTAGTGAAAGCGTCAGGGTGTTATCACTCGTCACGCCTAGCCGCGTCATATTGGGTAAAGGCGGCAAGGGCTTCTGTTCGACTGTCGGGAAGTTAGGTTCGCGCGGCTCCTGAAGGGGCGCCGGCTCGGTGTCGACGGGGGTTTGCGGCACCACGGTTGGATTTCCCGGAGGTGACTGCGCCGGCGGTTGTTGTGTTCCCGGCGGAGCCTGCGGGGGCGCCGTTTGCTGAGTTCCAGGAGGCACATTCGGGTTCTGCTGCTCAGTTCCCGGCGGGCGGGTGGCGTCTTGCTGAGCCGGATTGCGCGGTGGCGTCGCCGAGGGCGTTTGGGCGAGAAGCCCATGGCTCCCCGTTACGAGAACCGCAAACACACACATGATCTTGAGAAGCGCACGAGGCTGGAGATTACGCATCACACCAAAACTCCTTCGATTTATCCTTAATATATTCGGGAAAACGATACTAACTGTTAACAAACAAGCCGCATCCGATCAAGTCTTTACTACGCTAATTGGACAAACGCAGTTTCAAAAAGATCCCAAAACCCTGGGACTGACCCTCGCTTGACAGTCAAAGCTATGCCGCATAATCTTGGGCTTCTTTACTGCCAGCAACTTTCGATCCGAGTTTACGGCAAGCGGCGGAGCATAGTGTGCCCACCGGTTTCCCAGAGCGAAAAGGCGCTGGAACATTCGCAGGAGGGCATTTTCTCAATGGCGGTGAAGGTTGGCATAAACGGCTTTGGGCGCATCGGACGCAATATCTTCCGCACTTCTATCGGTGATCCGGATATTGATTTCGTTGCTGTGAACGATCTCACGGATACCAAAACCCTCGCACACCTGCTGAAGTATGATTCAGTCCTCGGAAATCTCGATCATGAGATTACCTCTACCGAAAATGGGATTAAGGTTGACGGCGATGAGTTTCAAGTCTTTTCACAGCGTGACCCGGCGGCCATCGATTGGGAGTCGGTAGGCGCCGAGATCGTAGTCGAATCCACGGGGATATTCACCAAGGCCGAAGACGCCAAAAAGCACCTTCGCGGCAGTGTCAAGAAGGTGATTATTTCCGCTCCGGCGAAAAATGAAGACATTACTATCGTGCTCGGAGTTAACGAGGATAAATACGTCCCCGGGGAGCATCACGTAATCTCCAATGCGTCGTGTACGACCAACTGCCTGGCGCCGGTGGCAAAAGTGATTCACGAAGGCTTCGGAATTCGCTCGGCCCAGATGACCACGATTCACTCATACACCAACGACCAGCAACTGCTTGATTTGCCTCACAAGGATCTGCGCCGGGCGCGCGCCGCCGCGCTCTCAATGATTCCGACTTCAACAGGCGCCGCCAAAGCTGTGGCCCTGGTGCTACCTGAGTTGAAAGGAAAGTTTGACGGCATCTCAGTAAGAGTGCCCACGCCCAACGTTTCGTTGGTTGACGTTGTCATGGACGTTGAGAAGGAGACGAGCAGCGAGGAAGTGAATCGGGCCCTGAAAAACGCGGCTAACGAGGAGCTGCGTGGAATTCTTGCGTTTTCCGAAGAGCCGCTCGTCTCGAGCGACTTCAAGAGAAACTCAAACTCATCGATTGTTGACGCCGAATATACGAAAGTGATCGGCGGCCGGCTGATCAAGGTGCTTTCCTGGTACGACAACGAGTGGGGCTACTCCTGCCGCGTACGCGATCTCATAAAGTTTATTGCAAGCAAAGGCCTCTGATTTATTGCCGATTTCCGATTGCCAATTGCCGATTGGCGTTTACTGGCTCGCAGCAGCCCAACGCAGGAGGCAGGCAAATCGGCAATGGGCAATAGGCAATCGACAATGGTTAAACTTTCCATTAAAGACCTCAATCTGAAAGGCAAGCACGTCTTCATTCGCGTTGATTTCAACGTGCCGATCAAAGAGCGCAAGGTTGAAGACGATACCCGCATTCGAGCAGCTTTACCGACGATCCGGTATGCCGTCGGGCAGGATGCTCGCGTAATTCTCGCTTCCCACCTCGGCCGGCCAAAAGGCGAACACGTTGAGAAGTATAGCCTTGCTCCAGTGGCTGAGCATCTTTCGAGTCTGCTTGGTAGAACCGTTGTTTTTGCAAAGGATTGCGTGGGCGAAGTAGCTGAAGGCAGAAGCGCAGCGATGCAGGATGGCGACGTCCTTTTGCTGGAAAATCTGCGGTTTCATAAGGAAGAAGAAAAGAACGACGATGCGTTTGCTCAACAACTCGCCCGGTTGTGCGACGGGCTCTACGTAAACGACGCATTTGGCGCCGCGCATCGAGCCCATGCCTCGACAGTGGGCATTACCATATACGTCGAGAAAGCCGCTGCCGGATTATTGATGCAGAAGGAGCTCGAGTACCTGGGCCAGGTTATCAGCAATCCTGATCATCCATTCGTAGCGATCCTCGGCGGCGCGAAAGTTTCTGACAAGATTCCAGTGATCAATGCGTTGATCGATCGCAAAGTGGACAAACTTCTGATTGGCGGGGCAATGGCTTATACATTTTTCAAGGCCCAGGGTTTCACAGTCGGAAAGTCGCTGGTTGAAAACGACATGCTGCAGACAGCGCGGGAAATCATGAAGCGCGCGGAAACTGAGGGCGTAGAGCTTCTGTTACCTACTGACCATCAGGTGGTCGACAGTTATGAGCCCATTAAGGGCGACAAGATCATCGCCAAGACAATCCCGATCGAGTTTACGAATGCAGGTCATGCGGGAATGGACATCGGGGTGGAAACAGTGGCGCACTTTGCCAACGCTTTGCGCGACGCGCGCACGATTATCTGGAATGGGCCGATGGGCGTATTCGAAGAGCCGCCGTTCAACGAAGGGACGATCGGCATCGCACGGGCGGTGGCCGAAGCGGCGGACCGAGGAGCAATCGTGATCGTTGGCGGCGGCGACTCGGTCGCAGCAGTGACAAAGGCCGGAGTGGCGGATCGAATCACTCACATTTCCACAGGAGGGGGCGCCACTCTTGAGTTTCTGGCTGGAAAAGAATTGCCAGGTGTAACGGCGTTGACCGATAAATTTTGATTATCGAACATTGGCGTTTGTCCTAATCAGAACCGGAAGCGGTAGCGACCGGCCAGGGAGTCAACTTTACATATGTAGTAATTCGATGGCTGATCGCGGTCACTCAAGTACTAACAACTACGGTTGAGTCCTTGACCGGTCGCTACCACCACCCCAGCCGGGCTGCGGGCTTCCCCGGTCCGCTTCCGGTTCTGATTCGGGATGTTACACGTGACATCGCTGTCGCTTCGGGTCTGATAGTTGAGTTGCACTTCCAAGTTGAATCCGCGAAGACCAAACACCAAAGACGAATCTGTTATGAGAAAACCTGTCATTGCCGGAAACTGGAAAATGTACAAGCTGCTTGGCGATGCGGTTGATACCGCGCTTGCTTTGAAACCGCTTGTTGCCAATGCGAACCACTGCGAAGTCGTCATCGCGCCGGTTTTTACAGCGCTCAAAACCGTGGCCGACAGACTCGAAGGCTCCAACATCGGCGTGGCCGGTCAGAATTGTTCGACTGAAGCCCAGGAAGGCGCGCATACCGGCGAGGTTCTGGCCAGCATGCTTCGTGATGTGGGCGCGAGATACGTGATCGTGGGCCATTCCGAGCGGAGGCAGTTCTATTTTGAGACTGATTCGATGATCAATCGGAAGTGTCAAGCGGGTCTGGCCGCTGGTCTTAGCGTTATCCTGTGTGTGGGGGAGAGGCTGGAGCAGCGAGAGCAGGGAACTGCAGAAGGCGTTGTTAGGGGCCAGCTTAGTGGCGGACTCAGTGGGTTGACAGCCTCAGATCTCGACCGTATCATCGTTGCCTACGAGCCTGTTTGGGCCATCGGTACTGGACGTACAGCGACGCCGGAGCAAGCGCAGGAAATGCACGCGTTTATCCGGCGCGTTTTCGCGGATAGGTATTCGGATCAGGCAGCAAACGAGGTTCGAATTCTTTATGGCGGCTCGGTCAAACCAGATAACATCGCCGGTTTGATGTCACAGGCGGATATCGATGGCGCGCTGGTGGGTGGAGCGAGTTTGCAAGCCGAGAGTTTTGCGAAGATTGTTAATTACAAGAATGGTAAATAGTAAACGGTAAATGGTAAATGGAAGCTACCAGCTATCGGTTGTAGCTCCCTGGGAGTTAACGATTCGTTCGCTTTACCATTCACCATTCACCATTTACTAATCACCATTTACCGGAGAATCTAATTGCTAAGTTACATCTTATACGGACTATTTATTCTGGCGTGCATTGTGCTCGTTGTCGTTGTGCTGTTACAGCCCGGAAAATCCGGGGCGGGCGATCTGTTTTCCAGCAGCGTATCGAGTACCGCTTTCGGACCACGGGGTACCGCGAGCATTCTTTCGAAGATCACTATCGGGGCCGCCGCGGCTTTCATGCTGATCGCGCTTATGCTTTCCTTACCGGGCGTGACCGGCAGCCGCTCCGTTTTGCAATCAACCGTGCCGGAGGCGACGCCCACCCCAGCGCCGCAACCGTCGCCGGCAGAGAGCGCCCCAGTGGCAGCGTCACCCGCCGGTTCTCCGGCCGCGTCGCCTGCAGCTTCGCAAGCTAGTCCGCAGAAGTAGTGGCCCGAGTCCCAACTCGGCCACTCGCAAACTAATCGTTTGCGTTACAATTGTTATCTGACAACTTAAGCCGAAGTGGCGGAACTGGCAGACGCGCACGTTTGAGGGGCGTGTGAGGTAACTCGTGGGGGTTCGAGTCCCCCCTTCGGCA
>DASXSC010000071.1:0-14433 GCA_036506215.1 Pyrinomonadaceae bacterium
TTACCGTGGCACCTTGATCAAAGAAGTACAGTTTGACAAGACAACTGATGAGCTGGCTTACCAGTTGACGCGTGATGAAGATGTGCTGGGGCGAGTTTGGGCTCTGAGTCAACTCGCCGGCCGCGCGACTACTACGACAACGGCAGAAACCGAAAAGCAACGAATCGCGGCGGAACTCGCGAACGCGCTGACTCGTGACAAGTTTTGGGGAGTAAGGATCGATGCCGCAATTGCGCTGGCGAACGTGAAAGATCCAAGTGCTCGCACGGCGTTGGTCGCGGCCACCAGGGATCCTGACGCGCGGGTGCGCGCCCGTGCGGTAACCTCACTAGCCAGTTCAAAAGATCCTTCGTTGGCGAGCTTGTACGAAAAGTTATTAAGTGACCCTAGTTACGCGGTAATTAAAGCCGCAGCTTCAGCCTTCGGCGAAACCAAGAGCGCCGGCGCCTACGAAGTATTGACAAAGTTGCTCAATATTCCTTCTTGGCGAGATAACATAAAGGCCTCGGCCCTTTACGGCTTGGAGGCGTTAGAGGATAAGCGAGCGTTAGATGTGGCTTTCCGTTTCGCCGGAAAAGGGAATCCACCGCCGGTGCGAGCGGCGGCGTTGCGTCTCCTGGGGAAGATTGCCCGGGATGATCCCAAAGCGTTCACACTCATTGCCGAAACGGCCACAAAAGCGTTCGCGAATCGCGACTTCAATCTCGCGACAGCTGCCGGAGAGGCGCTCGTTAGCTTAGGTGATCCGAGGGGCCTCGGCGTTTTGGATCAAGTAAGTCAGCAGCCTTCACTAAGCACACGACTAAAAGAGCAACTCACTCGTTATCAGGAACTGCTGCGAAAAGTGGCGGCGGGCACCAGTCCGAGCACCAGGCAGCCTTGATCGCCACGACGTTGAACTTTCGGGGAACTGCATTCGAGTCTCCAGCCAAATTGGGTCGGGGCAGAGCGGAAAACAGAGCGTCTTGATCCAGGAACTTTTTGCCCTGTCTGGCGCGGCACTGCCCGACAAATTCTGGAACCGCGGTTTAGTAGCTCCATTTTTTTTGGTCTTTCTGGGCATGATGTTGAGCGGACAAAACTTAGGGCTTGAGTTTGGAGGGCTTGTCCTGTACTATTCATCCGCCCGAGTGGCGTCGCACCCCATGACGCCGAGCCTCCTAATCACCTGCTTGTCAGTCTCTAACGAGTCATTCTCATGACAACCACCGCTACTGACAAACAGAAAACTTCCAAGGACAACAACCAACCGGCTGAACCGACCGAGCGCAAGATTTCACTGCTTGTCGTCGAAGACGACGAAAATATTTCGAGCGCGATAAGCGAGTATTTCTCTCGGGCAGGTTATAACGTGAAAACCGTTGAAGATGGCTTGATGGGCGTGAAATCAGCTCTCGACGATCCTCCAGATGCTGTCGTTCTAGATCTCATGCTGCCAAAAATGGACGGTTTGGCTGTTTGCCGAGAGCTCCGCGAAAAGGCAGGTTATCTGCCGATTCTCATGCTCACCGCAAAAGACGATGTGGTTGACAAAGTGCTTGGCCTGGAAATGGGCGCGGATGATTACATCACCAAACCTTTCAGCCTGCGCGAACTTGAAGCCCGGATTAAGTCAGTGCTTCGTCGGAGTAAGACGCCGGCAAGCGCCGATGGCGCTAAAGACGAAGCTCCCATCATTCGCGGCAGGCTGCGTATCGATCCGGCAAGACGAGAAGTTACTATTGGAGAGCGACAGGTTGAACTGACTCCCAAAGAGTTTGACCTCCTGCGACTCTTTGCAGCGAACCCGGGTAGAGTCTTTCCGCGCAAATATCTGCTTGAAAAGATCTGGGACTACTCCTATGAAGGCTACGATCGGACTATTGATTCACACATCAACCGATTGCGAGCCAAAATTGAAGAGAACCCGGAAAATCCTCAAATGGTCTTAACCGTTTGGGGAATTGGCTACAAGTTTAGCGACGAACAATAGCTTTTAGTTTGGTCGTCTCGCCGAACCTAACTGCTCGTCTTATTACTCGGACTTCCTTCCTGGCAGGATCCCAACACTCCTTTTTGCCCGATGAAAATCAAATATTTCAAGTCAATGATGCCAGGGAGGATAGCGCGTGGCGGCGGGGCGACGTCGCTCCTCGTTTGCATGTGATTTTCTCCCACCTACCGTGATGGCGCGACGCAATTTCGCAGAACTCCGGGTCGTTGCCTGGCAGTCCCGAACTCACCTGGCCGGCGCACGCGAGAAGGTCCCCGGGAAGAGAACTCGACACCAACCAACCGGCGTCGCCGGAAACGTCGCAGGTGCGCCGTGAAATGGCCAATAGCGAACCAGTGAACGATCGCGCGCAAATCTACTGCGCCGACGACTCGCGCACGCGTTCTGACAATGCCGTCGCTATCGCCAGCAACACTTCGCCGCAGACGACTCCTACTCCGACAACTAACAACAATGTTGGCGCTTCAAGCGATCCGGCAGTCCGTCCTTCTACGTTGGGAAATTCGACAATTGGAAGACCCGCATGAGGCCTCCCTGCAATGGGTTTCCGCTAATCGACTGACGACAGTAATCGGCGCACTCGTTTTGTTGAACCTAATATTGTTTCTTGTTTTGTTCTTATATCGTAGACGAAAGAATGCGGTCGTAATGAAACACGCGACGGCACCTCTTGCTTAGGGCAAAACCTCAGGGGTCGATCCCCGCCCAAGGCAGTCCTGGCTGACAACAATTTGAGTGCGGTTTGCAATACTTTTGCTAGCAATTTGCAACCACTTATTGTATCCTGCGCGGCGGTGTGTACAAGATGTGGTTGAACTAGCCGATCGGCTGGAATGACCACCGGAGATTTCGTCCAGGTCACCAAAGGCCGAGTCGGATACTTTTTCACCTTACTTACGCTACTTCGCTCTACTTGTCCTTCCCTGACTGGAGTGTAGTCAGTGTTGTGTTTTCCTAATCTGGAGGGGCGCATGAATTGGAATGTAAAGAGTTTCGTTGCCCACGGTTTGACCCTCACTGCTCTTTTGGCAATCGCCACTATTGCTCGCGCACAGAGCGTCACACTTCCTCAAGCACCAAGCTCCGTTATCGTGCTGGATAGCACAAGAGCACAGGACGGCCTAAATGGTTCAGTGCGAAGAGTAAAGACTGAATCTGCAAAGCTGGAGTTCAAGAAGGGCCAGATCGTCGAAGGACCAAGGCAGCTGGTTGAAATTACCACCTACGACGTATCGGGAAAGAGGATTGAAAACGTTTCCTACCCGGTGAGCAGTTCTTCGGTGGGCAAGGAAGAGTACAAATACGATGACCGCGGTAACCTTATCGAGATGACCATGCGCGGCGATGGAGGAGTGATACTTAGCAAAGAGGCGTATAACTACGAGTTTGACAGGTTTGGTAACTGGACAAAAATGGTGACCAGCCTTGTCGTGTTCGAATCTGAGGAACTCAAACGTGAACCCGTAGAAGTCACATATCGAAGTCTTACGTATTACTTCAATGATAACGTCGCAAAGATTACCGATTCCCCATCTAACGGGAGAATGCCAATCATTCCACCGCCGAGCGGCCCACAAGTCAGCTTACCGGCGGTGGAGAGTCAATCGTACGAACTGACAAGTGGCGATCTTTCCCCGTCGGTACCTGCAGCCGTCGGAGATCTTTCCTTGTCGGTGCGTGTAAACGTTGGCGATCCGCCACCAGATAACAAGGCTCCTACGGTTGAAAAGGCCAACTCAGCGGTTGACAGTCAGAGCAACGAGCCAGCCTCGGATACTTCGACAGAGGCGGTTGCGACTTCGCGGATTCCTCCTGCTTCAGAACCGGCGCCCTCGTCCAGGAATGATTCGGGAGAGACAGGACGGGCCGCCAGTAATCCCGCGAAGGTAGCATCCACCGATGCTACCGATAACAAACAGGCCTTTGAGTTATACAAAACCGCACGAGACCTGTTCGACTCGGGTGATGCAAAGGGAGCAGTCGGTGCCTACCTGCAATCGATCGCGCTGGCACCAAAATCTGCGGATGTCCAGTTGGGTCTGGGCCAGGCATATCTCAAATTGAAAAAGGACAAGGAGGCCTCTAAAGCCTTCAAAGAATCGTTACGAGTCAACCCTAATTTGGCAGAGGCACAGTACGGGTTAGGACTCGCCGCTTTCCGCATGGGTCGTCACAAAGAAGCTGCGGATGCATTCAAGCGGGCGATTCAGATTAGTCCCGACCTGGCGAAAGCACATTATGGCCTGGCGCTGGCATACCAGGAACTTCAAGATGCAAAAGGTGTGATTGACGAGTACAGGATTTTACAAACACTTGACCGGGAACTGGCTAGGCAACTTGCGCGTGCTTTCCCGGCCTTCGATCTTCCATGTCGCGGCGGCGCTTATTGTAAGTGAAATCCGAATGGCGCTTACCGGAATTATCTTTACTGATACAAGAAGTTAAGGAGTTGTAAGATGCAGAATAGCCGCTTCGTGGTATTGACGGGGCACCTTAATGACTACCCCCTATCCGACCTGATTGGCATTCTCCGACACCAGCGAAAGACGGGCCGGCTTTTGATTGAATGCCCTACGACCCCGGCGTCGTTCTATTTTGAAGAAGGCGAACTCGTTGATGTGCAGCTCGATAGTCTGGTCGGTCTACAAGCTGTCTGCGTGGCTATGGCGCAACCCGCTTCTCCTTTTAATTTCAACCCGCTCATTCGGCCCTCGCAGAGATCAATCGATAACTCACTGCAACGAGTTGTTTCGGAGCTATTCGGTTGCTGGGATGAAAGCCCCCTGCAGATAGATACCGTATCGACTGCACAAGCGTTACCGCCAATAGAGCGCGCGGTCACTCCAGAAGTTCCAGCCGCGCCCGCAATTCAAAGTGGAGGAGAGGTTTTAGCCCTCCCGGCGTTCGTTCCGCCCAATAAGCAGAACCGAACAATCCTGGCCATGGCCGCTGCCGGTCTGATGATGCTGGGTCTTTCGAGTGTCATTGCCGTTACCGGTGGATTTCAGAGGAAGGAAAAGTCTGTTGGGCCGGCCGCTTCGACAACCGAAAACCAGAGTGGACGGGTGTCCGAAAATTCTACTGAATCAAGCTCTGCTGCCTCCGAAACTGGAAAGGTTGTAACTTCCCATAACGACTCGCAGAAATTGAAAGAGTCGGCATCGGTAAATCCGCAGGATCGTCGTCGAGATAGCAAGATTGCTGCGAACAGCGAAAACGCGGCGAGCGTTAGAGAATCGACTGTCCTGAGCGAACCTGCGAAAGAGGCTCCCGCGGAAACCAGGAATGCACCGCGGGACAGCGCTTCAAGTGTGCAGTGGGTTGATGTAGTTATGCACGTTGAAAACGGCCGCGTATTGCAGGCTGCGATTGCCAATCACAAATCGGGCGTGGACGGTTACGAGGCCCTGGCTCTGCGAATTGCACGACAAAGGCGCTACCCCGCGAACGCCACCGGCCAGGAAACCGTCAGAATTCGAGTCACTCGGCCAGAATAAGTTAGCCTGAGACCAACACCCAGGTTAAGAGGTGCCTATGCTATTCGTCGAGAGTAAAACTCTGAATTATCCCTTAAGCGGACTGGAACGTATTCAGTTCCTGGAAAAGCTGAAGGAGAAGGGTCACACTCCAATTATTCGTGCCACCCGTCTCAACTGTTTCGATCACGTCTTGTTAGGTCCAGAACGAGTCAGGGAGTTGGAGTCCGCAGTGGCCACCAGCGCCGAATCTGAGAGTGGTGAGCCTTACATTCGAGGCGATCTGTTCTGCCTCAACGATCATGTCTTGTTTATTGTCTTTGAAGAGCAAGAAGAGGAATTATCCCGCATACGGTCCGGAATCGTTTATGACTCTCGGACGAGTGAGCCGCTCAGAAAGATGGACGTTTTCTGTCGGGAAATACGTGAGTTAGTCCGTCAGGGAAAGGACGGCGAAACCGAAAAAAGCGTTCCAGATTGGGAGCAGGGAAAACCACTCATGCCGGAAGGCTTTAAGCGGTTTGTCGCGAAGCAGGATGTCGACTCAATGTATACGAGCCTGCGCAAGGACACTATGGCGAAGCGCATTCTGGCGGCGTCCAGGCTGGAAGATGAGAGGGCACGAGCGTTTTTGCGCAGCACCAGAGAAGCTCACATTGAGGGCTATGCCGCAAAGCTTCTAACTGGAGACACTGCTGGATCTTGCGAGTTCTCGATCGAAAGACTGGAGGATGCGGGACTGGTAGAGCGCGAGGTCCAGGTAAGTTGCCGAAAGACGGGACATGCTCTATTACGATTGCCTAACGCCCATGCGCTGGTTGTGGTAACTGTCAGCGACGCAACGTGTAGTGAATGTGGCGCCGCCGTGGCTGATGAGAAGGTCGAGGAAGTCATCGCTCCTACCCGGTTAGCTTCAGCGCTCCTGGAAGACGGTGCCTGGTTGGTTAACCGTCTTCACTTTCTTTTGCGCGAAATGGGAGTGCCTGAAAGCGAGATTGCCGTTGGTCCGTCCGAGGGCGAAGGACACGGGCAGATGATGGCCAATATTTGCGGTGAACCATTCCTTTTGGTGGCGCGCGACGGAGATCTTACCCCGGCATTTGCCCGCTGGGCCATCGATTTGGAAATAGAAACCGAGGCTTCGCATTTGGTTGTCGTTGCTACCGGAACGGTCCATAACCAGGCGCGACTCCTGCTACAAAATCATTCGCGCCGCCGTATCGTGGCTGGGCGAGATTTTGAGTTGCTTCTGGCCGATGGGCCGGCTGCCGCGGGTCGGGAACTGCAAAGCGCGTTCGCTAGAGTATCGCGCCGCGTTATTGCTGAGTCCTTATGTGACCTTGATGCTACCGTCGGTTTAAACGTTACCAGTCTGATAATGGCAAAATTTGATTTCCTTCGATCTCAGGACAATGTTGAAGCAAAACATCTCTCTCACGAAAGTCCTGCGCCGCACTCTTCTCATTCCATACCAAGACCTTTAGCCCTGGCAGCTGGCGCCGCAGCCGGTGTCGATGAAACTATCGACGTCGAGTTTGTATCCGACGATTTGCCAACTGCTGCTGATGCCGCCTCAGCCAAAGACATTCAGAGCGAGATGATCTCGGATGCGGGCGCATCGTGGGAATGAATTACAATCGTAAGCTGGTTTGGAGGGGACTCTCAGGTACGGATCGGGACTTGCCGCCACCGTTTATCCGTATCATCTTGCAGGCCGTCATCAACAGAACCGGAAGTGGTAGCCACCGGCTCGATTGCCAGCGAGGAATGTTCTGGCACTGAGTTGAGTGTGAGCCGGTCACAACCGTTCCCGGTTCTGATGGGATGTTGAAGGCCGCGACGTCGCCGTCCAAAAGAGGACAAGCCCAGAGGAACCAAAACATGGCCGGGGAAAAGATCGCTCGAACCCCTTCGGCTCGGGGGCATAAGCAAGGCCGCGAAGGGTCCGCTTCTACAACAGGAAGCACCGGTTATGTTGAAAATGCCGCGGCGCGCGAAGACGAACAATGGCTTCAGGACATGGTGATCTTGCGCCGGGCCGCAGCAGATCGCATGCAGAGGCGAATGGCTGCAAAGGTACCTTTCCCATGGGTAGCCACCGATGGTTCGCTCCCTCCTTTTGCCGATCCTCTGGAGTATTCATCAGCAGAAGAACAAAACGCGATTGTGCGTAGTTTTTATGAGCACAATCCAGATCAAGCCGCTTCCTTGCTTAATGTTGCCTTGCGCGAAAGTTCTCCTGGACAACGCTCCAGGATCGGCGTTGCACTGGTAAGCTCCGGGCTGGTGAGCGACGCGATCAATAACTTAACCAGTAAAAAGAAGAAGGACACTTACCGCGCGTTCTCGTTGCTCTTTCTGGCTGCCAAGGCAGGCCAGATTGAGCCGCTTGTGCAGGTGATCGAAACTCACGCGAGTGTGGAGCTGCGGCTGAAATTGATTGGGCTGCTGGTATCGAGTGGTGAACGAGAGAGCCTCGAGGCATTTCGAAGGTTGGCTGTGAGTAAGTCGCTGCCTCCCGAATTGCGTTCAATGATTGTGGAAGCGATTGACCAGCTTAATGCTCAGACTCGCGAGACCGCGCCGTCAGCGGCGTAGGACTGTCAGGTACCACCTGCCGGTAGCGGGTAGGTTTTTTAATTTGAGGGCCGTGAGTGAACGATAGGTTCGCGCGCGGCCTTCAGTTTTCCGATCCTACTCACGCTGCCGCAGCTCGCACTAAAAGCCTGCTTTTCACTATTTACGATTTACCATTTACTATTTACCAATCACATGTCTTTCAAACTTCATTCAACGTACCAGCCCAAAGGCGATCAGCCACAGGCTATCGAGACGCTTGTCCGCGGACTAAGCGATGGCTTCAAAGACCAGGTCCTGCTTGGCATAACCGGTAGTGGAAAGACTTTCACGATTGCCAGTGTCATTCAGAAAACCCAGCGTCCTACCCTGGTTCTCGCCCACAACAAGACGCTCGCCGCGCAGCTTTACCAGGAATTCAAGTCGCTTTTTCCGGAAAATGCGGTCGAGTATTTTGTTTCTTACTACGACTACTATCAGCCTGAGGCTTATGTCCCGGCTGCTGATGTGTACATTGAGAAGGAAGCCATTATCAACGAGGAGATCGATCGCCTGCGTATGTCGGCGACGCGCGCTCTGTTTGAGCGCCGCGATGTGATCGTAGTGGCCAGCGTCTCTTGTATTTATGGGCTTGGTGATCCTGATGCCTACTATGGAATGCTGCTTTTCCTCGAACCGGGCACGCGCATCAAACGTGAAACGCTACTGCAGAGACTCGTGGAATTGCAGTATGAACGGTCTGACGTGAATTTCCAACGCGGCACTTTTCGCGTACGCGGTGACGTAGTGGAGATTTACCCGAGTTACCAGGATCAGGCTTTTCGTGTCGAGCTTTGGGGAGAAGAGGTCGATTCGATTTCCACGATCGATCCGCTACTCGGCGAGGTAATTACGAAACACTCGACGCGGGTCCCAATTTATCCCAAGAGCCATTACGTGATGTCGAAACCCACCATCAGGCGAGCGCTGAAATCCATTAAGGAAGAACTGGAATGGTGGGAACCCAGGCTCATCGCGGAAGGCAAACTTCTCGAAGCCCAGCGCTTGCATCAGCGCACCATGTTTGATCTGGAACTGATCAAAGAGATGGGCTTTTGTCGTGGCATTGAAAACTATTCGCGCCACCTAACGGGCAAGAAACAAGGCGAGCCACCGCCAACGCTGCTCGACTATCTGCCGCGTGACACGATGATGGTGATTGACGAATCGCATCAAAGCGTTCCGCAGATTCGCGGTATGTTTGAGGGCGACCAATCGCGTAAGCGTACGCTGGTTGAATACGGATTCCGTCTACCTTCAGCGCTGGACAATCGCCCTCTGAACTTCAAGGAATTTGAAGAGCGCATCGGACAAACGATCTATGTGTCGGCCACGCCCGGACCTTATGAGTTGACGAAGTCAGGCGGGGAAGTTATCGAGCAGATCATCAGGCCGACTGGGTTGCTGGATCCCGAGGTAGAAGTGCATCCGGTAAAAGGCCAGATAGATCATTTGCTCGAAGAGTGTCGTCAGCGCGCGGAACAGCATGAGCGCGTGCTGGTAACCACCCTGACCAAGAGAATGGCGGAAGATCTGACTGAATACTTTACCGAGGTCGGCGTGCGTGTGCGTTATCTGCACTCGGATATCGAAACGCTCGAGCGCATCAAGATTTTGCGCGATCTAAGGCGCGGTGAATTTGATGTACTGGTTGGCATCAATCTTTTGCGCGAAGGCCTGGATCTGCCTGAAGTTTCGCTGGTAGCTATTCTGGACGCCGACAAGGAGGGGTTTCTGCGTTCGGAACAGTCGCTCATCCAAACGGTCGGACGCACCGCGCGCAACTCGAAAGGCAAAGCAATTCTGTATGCCGATCGCATCACCGACTCGATGAAGCGCGCCATGGACGAGACGCGGCGCCGGCGTTCTATCCAGGAAGTCTTCAATAGAGAGCAGGGAATTACGCCAATGACGATCGTGAAGCCCATCGAGTCAACCTTGATTACCGCTTCCGAAGCCGACTATTTCAAAGTTCCGACTGAGCTGGATGACATCGAAGACTATTCACCGGCGAATATTGAAGCCACGATAACCAGACTTGAAGCGGAAATGCGTGGAGCGGCAAAGCGGTTTGAGTTTGAGCGCGCGGCTGAGTTGCGCGACCGGATCAAGGTTTTGCGCGAACGTGAGTTGCAGCTGGCGTGATCAGATAGATGCGTCAAGTGAATTGCCGTAACCGCGGGTGTTTCGCCTGCAAAGAGCGCGAAACGCGACAATAAAATGGAGAAAGCACCTTCCGAAAAACCGCGCGCCTCCGGCGCGTTTGCGGGCGAGACGCGCTCCGGGCAGAAAGATGCTCGTAGCCGTGTGAAACCGATGCTTATCAAAACCAACGCCGACGAGATCCAGTCCTTTCTGTCTGACGCGAGTCACATGCGGGACGGTCATGCAGAACGGGTCGTCCTTCCCGAGAACACGGAAGAAGTCGCGGACGTTCTGCGTGTGGCCACGCATGACAAAACTCCGGTAACAGTCTCCGGAGCAGGAACAGGAACCGTCGGTGGGCGTATACCATTCGCCGGGATCGTCCTTGCCACCGACAAATTGAACCAGATCAAAAGCATTGTTCATGAAGAATCTGCTGGCAGCGCCGTGGCCGGGGCCGGTGTCAGGCTTTCCGACTTTCAGCGTTTCGTGGAATCAGAGAACCTCTTTTATCCGCCCGATCCCACCGAGCGTAGTTGTTTTCTTGGCGGCACGGTGGCGACAAACGCTTCGGGCGCGCGCACTTTCAAGTATGGGCCAACCAGAGAGTATGTGCAGCGGTTGAAGATCGTATTGGCGACTGGCGAAGTGATCGATCTTCGTCGCGGCCAGTTGCATGCAAATGTTGGTGGACGAATTAAAATTCCGTTGCCATCGGGACATTTGCTCGAGGCGCAGTTGCCGACTTACCAGATGCCGCAAACGCGCAAGCACGCGTCCGGGTATTACGTGGCGCCGGAGATGGATGTGCTCGATCTCTTCATTGGCAGCGAAGGTACGTTAGGTGTTATCACTGAAGTCGAAGTGGGGTTGCTGCCAAAACGTAAGGGTTTGTTAAGTGGGATCGTGTTCTTTACAGTGAACGAGAACGTTTTGTCGTTCGTTAATGAGGCGCGAGCACTGTCGCTCGCAAACCGGCAACCACGCGACGGACGAGCGAGCCGCTTCGGACCGTTCATTGAAAAGGCGCTGCAAGTAGGCGACCGGCAAACTAGTCAACCGGCTGGAGGCAATGAGCCAACCAGGCGCGCGATCGACGCGCGCGCCCTGGAGTATTTCGACATCGAATCCTTGAAGTTTTTGCGTCAGAAATACGAAACGATTCCAGCCGATGCTGTGGGAGCGATCTTCTTTGAGCAGGAGACAACGCCGGCGACCGAAGATTCCTTGATGACTGACTGGCTTTCGTTGCTTGAGCGCCACCACGCACTGGTTGATAACTCGTGGTTCGCGACGAATGAACAGGATCAGGCGAAACTGCGCGAGTTTCGCCACGCCTTGCCGGTGCTGATGAATGAATGGTTTGCGCGTCATAATCAACGGAAGGTCTCGACTGACATGTCTGTGCCCGATGAGGCGTTTCCCGGAATGTTGGGCTTTTACCAGGACACGCTGCGAGCCAGCGACCTGCGCTACACGGTTTTTGGCCACATAGGCGATAACCACGTTCACGTCAACATCCTGCCACGCAATGACGAAGAGGCGGCTAAAGCGAGAGAGATCTATCTGCGCTTCGTGAAGCGAGCGGTGGAAGTCGGTGGGACGATATCGGCCGAACACGGCATTGGTAAACTGAAGCGTGACTATCTGCGCTTGCTTTACAACGAAGACCACCTGCGCGAGATGGCGGCACTCAAGCGCGCTTTCGATCCGGCGGGAATACTTGGTCGGGGAAACATTTTTTCTGAAGACTATTTGTGAGAGTCAGTTGTCATTGGTCCGTGGTCCGTAGTACGGTTCATCTACTGAGTTCAACTTCAAGCCTGAAAGCTGAAAACTGATAACTGGCATGTTCAGATTCACGACAGCAGGAGAATCGCACGGTCGCGCGCTGGTCGCGATTGTTGAAGGCCTGCCCGCAGGTTTGCCGATCGACCCTGTCGGGATTGACCGAGAATTGGTACGGCGGCAGTGGGGCTACGGTCGCGGCGGCCGGATGAAGATCGAGCAGGACCACGTGGAGATTCTGAGCGGCGTGCGTCACGGGCTAACGCTCGGATCGCCCATCGCTCTGATGATTGAAAACAAAGACTGGTCAAACTGGACCGAGGTGATGGCTTCGGACCCGCGCGATATTGCACCGGAAAAGTCGCGGCGACTAAAAAGACCCCGCCCCGGCCATGCAGACCTGGCGGGGGGACAAAAGTATGACGCTCGCGATCTGCGAAACATTCTTGAGCGAGCATCGGCACGCGAAACTGCCGCCCGGGTTGCGTGTGGCGCATTGGCAAAGCAGTTGTTGACTTCGTTCGGTGTCGAGATTCGCAGTCACGTTATTCAGCTCGGCGGTATTCCCGACAAACCGTTGGAACTATCCTGGGATGGAATCGCGGCTATTCCTGAAGACGCGCCTTTGCGTTGCGCCGATGTCACCCTACAACAGCAGATGATCGAGTTGATTGATGCGAAGCGAGAAGCAGGTGACACGCTGGGCGGCGTTTTCGAAGTGGTTGCGCGTGGATCTCTTCCCGGACTGGGTTCCCACACGTCGTGGGATTTGAAACTTGACGGGCGGCTGGCGCAGGCCATCATGTCGATCCCGGCCGTGAAGGCAGTTTCGATTGGCGCGGGAAGCGAAGCGAGCGCGTTGCCGGGTTCAGAAGTTCACGATGAGATTGCTTACAACAACGAGACGAAGGAGTTCATACGCGAAACAAATCGGGCGGGAGGTCTGGAGGGTGGTGTGACCAACGGCGAAGAGATCCGGATTCGCGGCCACCTCAAACCGCTTTCGACGCTGCGTCGCCCTTTGCGTTCCGTGGACATCGATACGAAACAGGAACAGTTGGCAGCGTTTGAACGTTCCGACATTACCGCGGTTCCGGCAGCCGGAGTTATTGGCGAAGCGATGATGGCGCTCGTGTTAGCCGCGGCAATGCGCGAGAAATTCGGCGGCGACAGTTTGGGCGAGATGAAGCGCAACTTCGAAGGCTATCGTGAACAGTTGCGCGGATATTAATGTTCTTAAAACGGCATTGAAGGGTCCGGCTGACAGCAATCATCGCAAACTGTTAGTTGGCGGACGATTTGGGAGCGGTAGACGCACACCGCAAACTAACAGTTTGCGTTACATTGAAGCGGAAAATCAGAAAATGGCGTTAATGGAAATCGTGAAATGGCCGAATCCGATACTCGATTCACCAGGTGATCCGGTAACGGATTTTGGCGACGGAATAAGAAAGCTTGTCAGCGATATGTTTGAGACGATGTATTCGGCGCCAGGCGTTGGCTTGGCTGCCGTGCAGGTTGGTGTGGCAAAACGGCTTTTTGTGATGGACTGCTCCGGCGGCAAGGACCCGGACCAGCGCGTCGTAATGATCAATCCGGAAATCATTCACGTTGAAGGCGAACAAAACGGCGAAGAAGGTTGTCTCTCGTTCCCTGGAGTTTTTACGCCCGTTGAGCGAAGCCTGCGGGCGATCGTGCGCGCGCAGGACGTTAATGGAAATGAGTTTGAACTTGATGACACCGAACTCACCGCGCGCTGCATGCTGCACGAAACTGATCATTGCGACGGCATCGTTTTTCTCGACAAGATGAGCCCACTCAAGCGCGAGCTGGTGAAACGCAAAATCAGGAAACTGCAAAAGGCGGGCAAATGGAGCTGAAGCGAATAGGCAGAAAGCAGGTCGCACTAACCAGAAAGCGGTAGCAGAAGAGAAAGCAAGGTAAGCGCGGTTGAACGTTTCGACGTCGCCGCGTTTTTGCATTGGCGAAGCGGGGGCAAGCCGCCCTTCCCAACCTCGAGACTGCCTGGCGCGAATAGTTTTGGAGTGCGTCGAAAGCCTGTCAACTCGCAATCCATTTTTCAAGTCGTTTCGGCTCTGGGTCAGGAAGGCGGGCTTGGGTAGTGGTTCAGTTTGATAAATAAGAGGCACAGGCCATGCAGAACCGAGCGCGGTAGCGCCGGATGCTAGAGTCAACTTCAACGCACGCCATGCAGAACCGAGCGCGGTAGCGCCGGATGCTAAAGTCAACTTTGGCGTAGTGATGCAGAACCGAGCGCGGTAGCGCCGGATGCTAAAGTCAACTTTGGCGTAGTGATACAGAACCCGAGCGCGGTGGCGCCGGATGCTAAAGTCAACTTCAAATATTTGCCCAGTGGCAACATCCGCACAAGCGAAGGCTGGAAATTAATAGGTG
>DASXSC010000072.1:0-20084 GCA_036506215.1 Pyrinomonadaceae bacterium
TGCGGCTGCAGGGGTTGGCATCATTGCCAACGCCCGAAACCCAAGTGCGCGTCGCCTGCGCCTGTGCTGCCACAGTAAAAGCTAGCGTGAAGGTTACCAGGCTGAGAATTTTGAGAGTAAATCGGGTCGTGTACATATCTATCTATCTCCTTTTGATTGCGGAGTTACCCTGATTAACTCTGTCTAACATCTCGGAGGAAACAAAATGTATCCACTCACCGCTGCTCGACTCCGGAAGCAGCGGTGAGTAGATCACACAGTATGCATCCGGCTATTGCTGGCCCACCGGTGCCGGCAGTGCATTGCCACCGGCGTTGCTGCGGACGTTGTTGTTGCCGAATGATGTGATGGTCCCGCCGACACCGCTGATGTTGTTCATGATCGTCGTGTCCGCAAGCGAGAGGGTTCCGCTAACGTTGTTCGCGGCGACGCCCTGATTATTAGTCAGAACCGAACTGACGATCACCGCTTGCGCACTTCCCTCAACGTGGACGCCGTCACTCAAATTTCCGGAAACGTTTGAGCGACTCACACTGATCACTGAGCTGGCACTGCCAAATACACCAAAGGAGTTATTCCTATGGATACGGCTAAACTCTATGATCACTCTGTCCAGCAACGGCGACGCACCTGAGGCGGCAACCCCGGTTACGTTGTTTCTGATATCGCAGTTGGTGATGTACAGCATTGGTATATTCGTCCCCTGCGTACGCTCGTCGCTAATCCCGCGGCCGTTGGTTCCACCAGTGCCCCGGAATCCATAAATGGAACAATTCTCAACCATCACTGCTTTGGCCTGAAAAATCTTGATTCCGACTAAGCCGGTGCCGAGTCCATTGATGTCCAGGTTTCTGAGTACAACCACATCATCAGTGCTTGCGGTGTTGACGTTGATGGCGTTGGTTCCAGAGACGAGCACCCCGGCGATGTTCGAGTCGCCGTCTATCGTGATCGACTTGGTTATCGTGACGCCGCCGAATCCGCCCGAATCCAGCGCATTAATTTCGCCTTGGGCAGCCGTTTTTGAAATAGCGCCCGCAAAGGTTTTGCAGGGCGCGGTGCGGCTGCATGGGTTAGCGTCATCCCCGACGCCCGACACCCAGGTGCGAGTTGCCTGCGCCTGGGCAATGGATGCTAACGCGAGCGTGAAGATCGCGATTGCCAGTATGTTGATAGTGAACCGAAACTTGTTCATTTGGAGTCTCCTTTTTCCAGTTGAAAGTTGGGATGGCCACCAGTAGAACACGGATCCGTTCCGGCCACTGTTGCGCCGAGTCTTCCCATAGTTAACAAAAATAGTTTGTCATCAGAACACGTGATAAATCTTAGGCAAAGAACCTTAGAACCAGGACTGGCTTAGGGAGCATTCTGAATAAGCTGAGGATGCTCCTGCCAGTTTTGCGAATAACAATTGTTTCCTCACGTGCAAGGATTGTTCGTACAGCCAATCGTATTCCGAAGATGCGTGGCCGTACTGATCCACGCGCCGCCCACCGCCGCCGTAATATTTCCGTGGTCGATATAGTTCTGAACGGAATTAATAAAGTCGGCCAGCTTTTGACATGCGGTGCTCGCGTGCCCTTGATTAAGAGCGTCTTCAGCGGCATTCAACTTAGAGATCAGGCCCTGCTTCTGTGTGCCAGTCAGCGAAGAATTATTAACGCTGGTCTTCAGGTCTTCGATCGTTTGCATCACCGTCTTGACCGTAACCGTGAAGCTGCATGACGCCGAGTGGCCATGGGCATCATTCACAGTGTAGGTGACCGTCGTACTACCAATCGGAAAGACTGAACCTGGGGCAGGACCGGCGGTTCGAGTGGTAACGGCTCCCGGACAATTGTCGGTGCCTACCGGAGGCGTCCAGTTTGCTATCGCGCCGGACGGACAGGTTGGCTCCAGCGTTTGGCTCGACGGACAACTGATGACCGGGTTCTCCACGTCGTTCACCGTGACGGTGAACGAGCACGAGGTCTTGTTTCCGCTCGAGTCAGTCACCTCGAAAGTATTCGTGGTGGTTCCGACCGGGAAGGTTGAGCCGCTCGGAAGGCCTGCCGTCTGTGCCGTTGTGGCGCCCGGACAATTATCTGAACCGACGGGCGTCGTATATGTGACGACGGCGCCGCAGACACCCGGATCATTGTCCTTGGTGATATTCGCCGGACAACTGATTGTCGGATACTCGGTGTCATTGACCGTTACAGTTTGGTCGCAGGACGAGCTGTTATTTGCGTCGTCTGTTGCCGTCCAGTGAATGGTTGTCGTTCCTTTCGGATACGGCGCATTCAGCGGCTGGCTGTCACTGCGTGTCCCAACAATCGTTGGGCTGCTGTCGCAGTTATCCGAGGCCGTCGCTGTCCCGGGATCGACGGTTGCCGAGCACGATCCTGGAGCGGTGCTCGTGTTTATGTTCGCCGGACAATCAATCGTCGGGGCCGTTTGATCTTCGACCGTGAAGGTTGTTGTCGTAGTTGTCGTGTTGCCCGCGCCGTTGTTGTTACTTGAGCCGTCATTCGCCGTCAAAGTAATCGTGTAGGTTCCTGGTCCTACCAGAGTACCTGCCGCGATGCTCTGAGTGACGACGATGCGTTCTCGGCCCTCACAGGCCTCTGACGTGTCAGAACTCGAACAAGCGCAATTGTCTGAAGCGGTATCGCTGTAATCGGGTACCGCAGCCTGACAGCTCCCATCCGCCGCCACAGTTTGTGGCGGAGCATTGATTGTGGGTGGCGTGACATCGTCAACCGTTATGGTTTGCGTGCACGACGCAGCGCCGGTCCGGTGTGCTTCTTCGTCATCCGCGCTCGCGTATGGGCCCGGAGTGTCGTGCGCGTATGCAATCCAGGTAATTGTCGTTACGCCCGCCGGGAACGGGAAGTCCGAGCTGTTTCGAGTACAGTTCGTCCCATTCGCATCGCACGTGTACATGGCCTTGCCGTCGCTGCGAGAACCGATCACCGTCACGTTAGTACCAGTTGCCGTTGCCGTTCCGACATTGATCGCGGCCGTACAGCTACTATCGGCGGTGCCGGTTTGATTTGCGGGACACGAAATTGTCGGCGGGTTCGTACCAGTATCCGTAACGTTTATTGTGAAACTGCAGCTGCCATTTCCCTGATCGGAAGTTGCGACGACTGTCGTTGTTCCAACCGGGAAGAACGAGCCTGAAGCGGGCGAAGTCGTCACCGTTCCACACGTGCCGGACGTCGTGGGCGCAGCGTAGGTTACATGAGTGCCGCGCTGTCCGTTCTCCTCGGTATCAGCGAGAGCATTAATGTTTTCGGGACAATCCAGCGTGCACGACGGGGGAGGCGTACCGCTTCCCACAGTAAGCGCTGCCGTTGTGAATGAGTTGTCAAATGGATTCTGTTCGGCTGTGGTACTGGACACGGTCGCCGTGTTTACCAGATTACTGCCTGCCGTTCCCGCAGTGAAGCTAAGAACGAACTTGGCCTCGGAGCCTTTGGTGAAGAGAGCTAGCGTGCAGTCCGCAATGCTGCCAGGAGTGCATACAAAAGATGGCCCGTCGGTTTGCGTAACGGAACTCAATGTCGCTCCCGTAAACGTATCATCGAGGAAATGAACGTCAGCCGCGTCGTCCGGTCCATTGTTTTTGATTGTTATTGCGAATTGAGCCTGGCCGCCCGCCACCGGACTGTCACCAATTAGACTTTTGGTGATGGAAAGATCGACCACTGCATTGTCC
Source organism: Pyrinomonadaceae bacterium (assembly GCA_036506215.1). Taxonomy (GTDB): domain Bacteria; phylum Acidobacteriota; class Blastocatellia; order Pyrinomonadales; family Pyrinomonadaceae; genus PSRF01. The sequence goes on from DASXSC010000072.1 coordinate 3,704, forward strand.
GGGTCTTTCACCGTAAAGAAGGCCGACGTTTTCAGCGAGCCCCTTGATGTAATCGCGTTTACCCGCCATTCTCCGCGGTTGTCCACTGTCGTGTCGTTGACAACCGACGTCTGCGTCGATGGCAGCGTGAACGTGTCGGTCTGCGGATCCGTTGTGATGTCAGTACGTTGTAAAATAAAACCTGCTGAATCTACCCAGGCGAAGCGATATCCAATTAATCCGGTTGCCTTAGCACAAACGGTTTCCCCTAAAACGAACGTCGTTTTCGCCATCGTGCAATTGCTGTTATAGGTCGCCATCAATGGAGGGTCGACAACAGTAAAGACCGTTGGAATTATCGAACTGTCGCTGGGGTCAGCAATGGTGGCTTTCCAAGTGCCGGTAACGGTGGGCGCGTAAAGAAAATTTTGTGGTTGGTTGTTGGGGTCGATATCGGTAACTCCTGCGCCTCCATAATCGATGGTCGGACAGGACACGCACCAGTTCACAAAACGATCAGACTCAGTAACGTTGTCGGTCTGCGCGCAAACGGTTTCACCCACATAGAAAGTCGTCCTGGGGGTCGTGCAATCCGCCGCAAAGGTGTTGATGGTTTCCGCCGAAGATTGCGGAATTGCTACCGGCAAAAACCTGCCGAATGTCGCGACCGACCCCCGAGCCAGTGTTGCGCGATCCGAGGCTGCCAATAAGCCGAACAGGCCTGCTGTTTGGTTCCGTTGATTTGAGCCCACGGCAGTACCCCGCACCTCGTTAGCGGCTGGAGATTGACTTGTCCGCGAGGCTTGCTTTGAAGATGACGCTGAAGATGATGAGAACAACGGAATAACGATCAGCGCGACGAGGGCGACAACCACCGCAACGGGGACCAAGAAGTTAAAGTTTGTACCATGAAGTCCGGAGCTAAGCTGGGTTTTCATTGGAAATTCTCCTCTAAGACTGGTTCGCTCGCGAGTTTGTACGTCGGCTAGGTCGATAGGATCACGACGTGTGACCGTCAAACGCGTGCAGAAACTAAAGAGACGGTAAACTGCTATTTCCTGTTGGGTGAGTACCAAAACTTTTTACTTGTAAAAACTTTGAAGGTTTCAAATGGGTATCTAACGGCGCTCCGGGCTGTGCTCATCTAAGGTTCAACGCGAGGAGTTGGTTCAGTGCGAATCGCGCTAAATGCGATGGCAAACGACGTGGTCCGGGTAAAAACGAGGGGGAGTTAATAATCCATTTCCGAACGTAAGTCAACACAAAATTGCGAAAATCTTGCAGGAGGATAACGAGCACCTTGCATGAAGAATTGATTTAAGATGCTATCAAAGGCCCTGGGCGCGGGCCCAATTTCCGATAGATCTCTTTGAAAATTGGGCTTTTCTCATTACTATGACGCTTTGAGCGTAACTTCGACGAAGGCGGGTTCTTGGAAGAAACTGTCCTCTACTGCAGGGAACCACAAACAGATGCCAAGATTCTTCATAACAGGCGGGGCGGGTTTCATCGGGTCGGCGTTCGTTCGCCTGCTGCTGGACGAGTTTTCTACTTGCGAGGTTATTGATTTTGACGCCTTAACCTACGCCGGAAACCTGGACAATCTTGTAGGCCTGGATGAGGGCCGCCACCATTTTAGACGTGGAGACATCGCAGATCCGGAGACCGTCCTGGATGCCTTGACCGAAGACTGCGATGCAATCATTAACTTTGCCGCCGAATCTCATGTAGACCGCAGCATAGCAAACGCCGCTGAATTTCTGCGTACCAATATTCTAGGCACGCAGATCCTGCTCGACGCTGCGCGTGAACGCCGCGTAAAACGTTTTCTTCAGATATCCACTGACGAAGTGATGGGTAGCTTGCCGGAGAATCAAGACGCGTTTTTTACCGAAGAGTCTCCTTTCGCGCCGAATAGTCCCTACGCTGCTTCGAAAGCAGCCGCAGAACATCTGGTCCGTGCGGCGCACCACACTTTTGGCCTGGATACGGTCATAACACGTTGCGGCAACAATTACGGCCCAAGGCAGTTTCCTGAAAAATTTCTGCCGCTAGTGCTTTCCAATGCGCTCAATGACAAACCGATCCCGGTCTATGGCGACGGCCGCAATGTGCGAGATTGGATCTACGTGGAGGACCACTGCCGCGCAATACTCCTGGCTTTGGAGAAAGGGAAACCAGGAGCGGTTTACAACGTTGGCGCCCGTAATGAACGGCACAATATCGAGGTGGTTAAGTCTCTGTTGGACATGGTTGGCAAGCCTCATTCGCTCATCCGCTTCGTCATGGATCGTCCGGGACACGATCGTCGTTATGCCTTAGATCCATCGTTGATCGAATCGGAGTTGGGCTGGAGTCCTCGCGAGACCTGGGAAACCGGACTGCAAAAAACAATCCAGTGGTATCGGCAAAATGCTGATTGGCTAGAGCGAGCGCGAAGTGGCGCCTACCAGGACTATTACCGTAAGCAATATGGCGCGGAGGTAGGGGCGAGTTGAAAGTACTTGTAACAGGCGCCGGTGGAATGGTGGGACGCGCAGTATGCCAATATTGCAGCTCCAGTGGCGACCTCGTTCTTTCCTACGATCACCATGCCCTCGATATTGCCGATCCCGATCGTGTGATGCAAACAATTAGGAACAACAAGCCTGATGCTGTAATTAATTGCGCTGCCTGGACCGATGTTGACGGTTGTGAGCTGGACCAGGAGCGAGCTTTTGCGGCGAATGCCCGCGGACCGGAAAATCTTGCTTCTGCGAGTCGCAAGGTAAACGCGGCCTTCGTAACCATTTCGACGGATTATGTATTCGACGGAGCAAAGCAGGGTTTTTATACTCAAAGAGACCAACCAAATCCACAAAGCATTTATGGAGCTTCAAAACTTGAAGGCGAGCGCCGCACTCAGGTGGCGTATGCACGCACGGTGGTGGTCCGCACCGGATTTGTCTTTGGCCTTGGCGGGAAGAATTTCTTGAGTACGATCATTGAACGGGCAAGGCGAGGTGAGCAACTCAAAGCAATAGCTGATGCCTGGGGAACGCCAACTTACGCGCCGGATTTGGTGCGGCGGTTGAGAGAACTAGCCCAACTGGACCTTCCCAGTACCTACCACGTGGTGAATGCGGGCGAGGGTGTGAGTTACGAAGAATTCACTCGCGCGGCCCTTGATCTTGGTGGTTATACTTCCACAAAAGTTGAAAGCGTCGAAATGGACAGCCTTAACAGAGCGGCCCCGCGCCCCAGAAATTCTCGCCTCAAGTGCCTGCTTTCTGAGGCTGTTGGACTAGCTCCATTGCCCTTTTGGAAAGACTCGTTATGTAGTTTTGTAGCCTTGGATTCGCTGACTGAAGCAGTAGCGAAAAACTAAAATCCCCCGTTCTACGGCTTGCCAGAAGCGAAGTCTCTGTTATTATTCTACTCTCCCGTGATTGGTCCTGAATTTGAGGTCTAGAAATCAAGATGTCGCAAGATAATCGTCTCCTGCCAGTAAGCGCGTTGGACCGCAGTATCGATCGTCCACTGGCAGATTTCACTCAAGCGAAGCCTTACGGTGTTTCCGGCGCCGAACCAACCACTTTCCGCGACTATTTGTTCGTCGTCCTGAAACGAAAGTGGTTGATTCTTAGTCTGGTGCTGGTAGTTACCTCGTTGGTGACCATTCAGTCTTTTCGCTCGCCTTCGATTTATGCAGGGGAAACGACCATCCGCATTGAAGAAAAGCCGCCAAATGTTCTGCAAACAAAGGATATCGTCATAACCGGTCAGGGCGATCCCAATTTCTGGGGTACCCAGCTTAAACTTTTGGAGAACCCCGCACTCGCCCGTCAGGTCGTACTTACGCTCGACCTCCAACACAATTCGGCGTTCTTCGGAGGACAAACGCAAGGCGGCGTCTTTTCGTCTCTCCGGCGAATCTTTTCGAAACCAAAGAAAGTAAATGAGTCTCCAGCCGCGTCCTCCGGGCTTACCGTAGTAGGCGAAAGTGAAGTAACCAGCGGATCGTTGACTGCGGAACAATTGGCCGAGCTGGAGCCTTACGAAGACGCCATCATAGCGGGCGAGCTGGTCGAGGCGGTTCCCAAAACCAATCTCGTCAGAATCAGCTTCGTCCATTCTGATCCTGAGTTGGCCCAGAAGGTTTCGAACACGCTTGCCGAAGTATTTGTTAACAACAATCTGGAACGCTCGACGGTGGGCTCTAACAAAGCGGAAGATCTGCTCGCAAGAGAAATCGCAAACTTGCAGACCAAAATCAAGCACGATCAGGAAGCGCAGTTCAATTACGCCAAAAGCCACAATCTGCCTTTGGTCAATGATACTGCGGGAAACCTCGAGGCCACTCGCCTCGCCACACTCAGCAGCCAACTGTTAACAGCCGAAAATGAGCGGAAGTATCTTCAGGCTCAGCTCGACGCTGCCAAAAGAGAGCGAGATCCATTTTCGATTCCCGATGTAAATGCTTCGGGCCGAGTGGAAAAATTGAGAGATCGTATTTCGGCGCTGAAGGAAAGGCGCGATGCGCTGCTCATCGTTTACACACCGGAATGGCCTGAAGTTAAAAAAATTGATGCGCAGATGAAGGGTCTTGAAGCGGAACTCGACAAGGCCCCTTCGGAAATTGTGACCTCAATACAGAGGAAATATGAGGCGGCTGTTTCGCGAGAAAACCTCCTGCGCCGGGCCTATGACCAGCAGAAAGGAACCACAACTCAGCAAACTCGCGACCAGATTGATTTGTTGGCTATGAGCCAGGAGCTGGAAACGAACAGGCAAATTCTAAACACGCTACTGCAACGGCAGCGGGAATTTCAGGTGACAAACGGTGATAGATCAAATGCGGTTAGCGTCGCCACCTATAGCCGCTTGCCAAGAGTTCCGATTGGTCCTCAGCGTTTTCGGAATATTTTTGTTGCCTTTCTCCTGTCATTGGTTGCGGGCATTGGGCTTGCATTTCTACTCGATTTCCTTGATGACACCGTGAAGTCGGTAGACGATGTGGATCGATATCTACACCTGCCCGCCCTGGCCCTGATTCCTTCGAGCCGGGATCGCGGGCGCTTGATTGCAGTTGCCGGAGCGCCGTCAGGACCCACGCCGGAAACAACAGCGCTCGCAATGGTCAGCGATGCGCGTTCGCCGATTGCTGAATCATACCGGCACTTACGAACGTCGCTGCTGTTATCATCCGCGGGCCAGCCCCCAAAGACCATACTGGTAACCTCGAGTCAGCCGTCAGAAGGTAAGACCACGACAGCAATCAATACGGCTTTCATGCTGGCGCAAACCGGCGCCGAAGTTTTGCTTATCGATTGCGATCTGAGACGGCCCAGGCTGCACTCTCATTTCGGTGCGCCAAATACAAGAGGTCTGACTAACTGGCTTTCCGGCGAAACCGACATTGACAGCCTGATGCATACCTACACACCGCAAGGCAATCTTAAGTTCCTGACTTCAGGTCCAGTGCCTCCTAATCCAGCGGAGCTTTTGGGCTCAGATGAGATGCGCAAGCTTTTGGCCATATTGACTGAACGATTTGCCCATGTCGTCATTGACTCACCACCAGCAATTTCGTTTACCGACGCGTCTATTCTGTCCACGATGGTTGATGGCGTGGTGCTGGTGGTTCATGGCGGCAGAAGTTCTCGCGCCGTGGTTCGCCGGGCGAAGCAGCAGTTGCTTGACGTGGGCGCGCACATCTTTGGGGTGGTTCTGAACAACGTCAAAGTCGAAACGCAGGATTATTACTATTCGGGCTACTACTCGTCGAGTGATTACGTCGAGGGGGAAACCGCGGAAGGCGTAGCCAGAGAAACTCCCGGAGTTAAGTGAGCTTTTATTGCCGCTGGAGTGTCCCCGCTGCCGTGGCTGGTATTGTCCGATAGGTTCAGTCCCAATCGCTGACAAAGGTTAACTACCAAAGCCTGCTCGCAGAGATTTTAGGCTGCCGCGGGCTTTGCTGCTCTGGGGTAAAACCTAAAACCTTCGGATTCTATGAAGAGAAGTTCTTTTCGCGCTGAGGAAGAATTTGGGCTGATTGTTGGCGGCGTTTTTGTATTGCTCGGCGGCTGGTGGCTTTATCGTGGGAAGTTCATTACCGCCGCCTATGTCACACTGCCGCTTGGCACGCTGTTGATTCTTCTCGGCTTGCTCTGGCCGCGAGCGTTGGTATTACCAAACAGAGCCTGGATGCTGTTAGCCGAAGGGCTGTCGTTTGTAACCACGCGCATAATTCTGGGTTTCGTTTTTTTTCTGGTAATCACGCCCATCGGCGTGGTGAAGAGACTGTCGGGCTGGGACCCGCTTAGTCGTCGCGGTGCGCGCAGCGCTTCTTACTGGAAACCCTATTCCGAGCGCCAGCGCGATCCGCGCCACTACGAAAAGATGTTTTGAAGGAGCTACGAATGTCGAAAGTACAGGTTGTTAGCGAGCTCTGGCAGTTCATGAGAGAGAACAAGAAGTATTGGCTGGCGCCAATTGTGATCACGCTGGTGCTGGTCGGCGCTTTGCTCGTGCTCGCAAAGAGTTCAGCCATCGCGCCATTTATCTACACCCTGTTCTAAACGGGAGGCGCTCGGGTGGTCAGCATTCTTGGCATCTCGGCTTTCTATCACGACTCCGCCGCTTGTCTGGTCGTTGATGGTGAGATCGTGGCCGCAGCGCAGGAAGAGCGATTCACGCGCGTAAAGCATGATCATAATTTCCCTCTCAACGCGGCTCGCTACTGTCTGAGCGAAGCAAAACTCAAGGCAGAAAACCTCGACTACGTTGGCTTCTATGACAAGCCCCTGCTGAAGTTTGACCGCCTGCTCGAAACCTATCTCTACTATGCTCCCGCCGGATTCAGTTCGTTTCTTAAGGCCCTCCCACCCTGGATGAAGGAGAAGCTTTGGATGCCTGACTTGATCCGTACGGAGTTGGCGAAGTCAGGCGGTGAAGAAGATGAACGTGCTGCGAAGAAGCTGGGGAAAAAGTTTGGTTGGAAGTTGCTCTTCGGCGATCATCACGAAAGCCACGCTTCCAGTGCTTTCTATCCTTCGCCCTTCGAAGAGGCGGCGATCTTGACTATCGATGGTGTTGGCGAATGGGCCACAAGTTCGATCGGCATCGGAAAAGGAAATGAGCTCACTCTGCTAAAGGAGCTGCGTTTTCCCGATAGCCTGGGACTGCTCTATAGCGCATTCACTTACTACACCGGATTCAGAGTTAACAGTGGCGAATACAAAGTGATGGGACTGGCTCCTTATGGAAAACCAAAATATGTATCAGTGATAAAAGATAAGCTGCTTGAGGTCCGCGACGACGGCAGTTTGAAAATGAATCATGACTACTTTAGCTACTCGCACGGCCTGCGTATGACAAGTCGCGCTTTTGATAAGGTGTTTGATGGCCCACCGAGAAAACCGGAGTCTCGAATCACGCAGCGGGAAATGGATCTGGCTCGAAGTATTCAAGTGATCACGGAAGAAGTGATGCTGAAGATGACCAAATATGCCCATCGGGAAACGGGCATGAAGAGACTCTGTCTCGCCGGCGGAGTTGCCCTGAACTGCGTCGCCAATGGTCGAATTCTGCGCGAGGTGCCTTTTGAAGATATTTGGATTCAACCGGCCGCGGGCGATGCGGGAGGCGCGCTGGGAATCGCGCTCGCTATCTGGTACCGGTATCTTTCAAAGCCTCGCGCGAGCGCAGAGAAAGCAGGGACCTGGCAATCGACACGCGCGACTCAAAACGACGGTCATAGCAATTTCCTTCCTGCGTATTCAGACGCCATGAAAGGTTCGTGTCTTGGTCCGGCACACACAGAGGAAGAGATTGAAGAGTTTTTGCAGGGGAAGCAATTGCCATTCAGGAAGTATTCGCGAGTGGAATTGCCAGGAGTAATTGCTGGCCTGCTCGAGGCCGGCAAGATTATCGGACTACACCAGGGGCGAATGGAATTTGGACCACGCGCCCTCGGCGCTCGCAGCATCATTGCAGATCCGCGCTCGCCGGAGATGCAGTCGTCCATGAACTTGAAGATCAAGTATCGCGAAAGCTTTCGTCCTTTTGCGCCGAGCGTGCTCAGGGAACAAGTTGCCGACTGGTTTGAGTTGAACGCCGACAGTCCGTATATGTTACTTGTTGCCGACGTCGCAAAGTCTCGTCGTAGAGCAATGACGGCTGAGGAAGAATCACTTTGGGGAATTGATAGGCTGAATGTTAAGCGTTCGGCGATTCCGGCAGTTACCCATGTCGATTATTCGGCTCGAATACAAACGGTAAGACGTGAGACTAATCCTCTTTACTGGGAGATCATTGAAGCGTTTCGTCAGAAGACTGGTTGCCCGGTCATAGTTAATACTAGTTTCAACGTGCGCGGCGAGCCGATTGTTTGTACTCCCGAGGACAGTTACCGTTGTTTCATGAGAACTGAAATCGACTATTTAGTCTTGGAGACCTGCATTGTTGATAAAAGAGAGCAGCCCGCTTTCGACGAGCATGACGACTGGCGCACGCGCTTCAAACTTGATTAACTGCTGCTGTGCCGCTCTTAAGAAAAGAATGGGATGAGAATTGGATTGATGAAGCAAACCGCATTGATTACAGGCGGCACCGGGTTTTTAGGTAAACGTCTGGGACTGGCGCTGAAGGACCGCTACCGCGTGGTGCTCACTGGTCGCAATAACAAACTCAACATGGAGGCGCAGCAAATTACCGGCTGCTCGACATTGCCGATGGATGTCACGAACATCGAGTCTATTCGCGACGTCTTCAGTGAAGTGCGACCCGATGTCGTGGTTCATGCGGCCGCTACCAAGTATGTCGACCTCTCGGAGTTGCAGCCGATGGAGTGTCTTGACGTTAATGTTTTGGGTTCACAGAATGTCGCGCGCGTCTGCGTTGAAAAGCGCGTTGCCACAGTTATTGGCATGTCCACCGATAAGACCGCGCCTCCGGTTGCCAACACTTACGGTTTGACGAAAGCTTTGATGGAGCGCCTCTTCTGCGCCATGAATGCAAAGACGGAGACGACGCGTTTTGCCTGCGTCCGTCATGGCAATATTGCCTGGTCAACCGGCTCTGTCTTCCCAATCTGGAAGAAGATGCACGATTCCACCGGCGTGATCGGGAGCACGGGTCCCAATATGACCCGCTATTTTTCCAAGGTGGACGAAGCTGTCGCACTTGTCATCACGGCCATAGAAGACGTCGAGCAGGTGCAGGGCGCCGTGCTCTCGCGCAAAATGAAGGCAGCAGTGATTAAAGATTTTCTTGAAGTTTGGATTAAGCACAAGGGTGGCAGGTGGGAACAAATCGAAGGACGACCGGGCGAGCGCCCACACGAATATTTGATTGGCGAGCCGGAGTTGCTCTATACGCGGGAAGTCGAATACGACGGCATTCCGCATTTCGTTATCAAGTTTAATCATCCGGTCGAGCATCCGTTGCCGGCTCCCTTTTGTTCAGCCAACGCGCCTCGTTTGACCGAAGACGAGATGCTTGCAATCATCAACGATCCGCCGATTGAGGAGCTTTAAGATCGAGTGATTCGTCACGCAATCATCATGGCTGCCGGGCGCGGGACGCGGATGGCTCCGTTGACGGACGCCATTCCCAAACCAATGGTCCCTTACGATGGCACGACGCTGATCGCCCGAGGCATCTCGCGGCTGGCCGCCCGTGTAGAACATATTCATGTGACCGTGGGCTACAAAAAGGCGATGCTGGCGCAGCATGTGATCGAGCATGGCGCCAGCTCGGTCCTGAATACCGAAGGCAAGAGCAATTGCTGGTGGCTTTACAACACGTTGCTCAGCCGCCTTGACGAACCGATAGTGGTTCTGACGTGTGATAACGTAGTTGAACTCGATTTCGAGTTGTTGGAAGAGAACTATTTAACCCTGAATTCTCCGGCCTGCATGCTGGTACCGGTCAGTCCAGTGCCAGGCCTCGACGGTGATTATGTCTTTCACGAGAACCACGTGGTCAGGGAAATAAGCCGTTTGAAACAGACGGAAATCTATTGTTCGGGCATTCAGGTCCTTAACCCGCATCGCCTCAACCATATTACGCATGAAGGCGACAGCTTCTACGACGTGTGGCAGCAACTGATCGATCAGCAACAGTTGTTTGTCTCCTCTGTCTACCCGAAGAAGTGGTTTGCGGTCGATACTATCGAACAACTGACAACCTTGAACAAATCGCCTTTCTAACGCGGGCCGAGCTTGCAGCTTGTAGTCGGGCGCGAGCAGACAATATGGCAGCCTTCTGAATGTAATCGTGCTTTGTTCTGCATCTGATGAGTGAGTATCCTTTCTTCTCCGTCGTAATCCCCACCTATAATCGGGCTGCATTTATTGAAGCTACACTGAAGAGCGTCCTCAGCCAAACGTACCCCCACTACGAGATTATCGTCGTTGACAATTGTTCGACTGACAACACGGAGGAGTTGTTACAACCGTACATCCACGCGGGCCATATACAGTTCATAAAACACGAGCAGAATTTCGAGCGGGCTCGCTCTCGCAACACTGGAATGAGCGCTGCGCGCGGCGATTTTGTAACTCTGCTGGATTCCGATGATTTCATGTATCCCACCAATCTGGCTGACGCCGCGAAATATGCGCGCGCGAATCCCGACATTAAATGTTTTCATAACCGTTACGAGTTTGTAGATTCCGAGCGCAATGTTCTGCGGCGCCAGACACTACCTCCGCTAAACAACCAGCTTAGAGCCATCGCCGGCGGAAATTTTATGACCTGCATTGGCGACTTCATTCATCGAGAAATTTACGAGCAATATAAATTTGACGTAACTCCGGATTTGACCGGCGGCGAAGATTGGGAGTTCTGGTTGCGTGTGCTGGCGGATTACAAAGTTGGGCGAATAGAAAAGATCAACAGCGGCATTTTGCAACATGAAGGCCGTAGCGTTAATAATCAAAGCCTCGACAGCATGAAACGCGGCCTGGAACATCTCTGCGTGAAGCTGGAAACCGAACCGCATTTGGCAGAGGTTTATCGGCCGTATATGAAGCGGATTCGCGCGAACTCGCTGCTGTATCTCGCCATTTTGGCAAACACCGGTGGGCGGTTCGCCGAAGCGTGTGAATTTCTGAAGCTGGCAGTGAAGAGCGACTTCTCTTTGCTCGCCAACGCGCGCCTGTGGCGGGTGGCTCGACGCGCTTTGTTCAAACTACAGCCGCAGTGAGCTGCGGCTGGGTTGAGAGATAAGAATGCAAACAAAACTGCTCGAGGTGCTGGCGTGCCCGCAATGTCGCAGCGCGCTAAGCTGCGCAGTCACTGAGAAGGACAAGGACGGCGAAATTCTGTCGGGTCGTCTCGAGTGCGCCAACGGTGAGCATCAGTTTCCCATTGAGGATGCTATCCCACGTTTCGTAGTACGGGATAATTATGCTGCGTCCTTTGGCTATCAGTGGAACAGATTCAAGCTTGAACAGCTCGATTCAGCAAACGGAACAAGAATTTCCGCTGACCGGTGGTATTCCGAAACCGGATGGACCACGCAATGGCTTAAGGACAAGTGGGTGGTCGACGCGGGTTGCGGCGCAGGGCGTTTTCTCGATGTCGCTGCGGATAGCGAAGCCCAAGTTGTAGGCATGGACATTAGTGGCGCTATCGATGCTGCTCGAGCCAACCTCGGCGAACGCGAAAACGTTCATTTCGTGCAGGCCAGTATTTATGACCCTCCGTTTCGTCCCGGGGTTTTTGATGGCTGCTATTGTATCGGCGTCGTGCAGCACACCCCTGACCCGCAACTTGCCATGCGAACATTGCCGCGCTTTCTGCGGCCGGGAGGACGCATAGCGATTACTGCCTACGAACGCAAGCCCTGGACTCTCTTGTATGGCAAGTACCTTGTGCGGCCGCTTACGAAGCGTCTGGACAAACAGAAGTTGCTTTCGGGAATCAAAGGTGTGATGCCGGTCCTTTTCCCTTTGACGAATGTGTTGTTTCGTCTGCCATTGGCCGGACGACTTTTCATGTTTGCCATCCCGGTCGCAAATTACGTTCACGAGCAGAGGCTGACCGCGCAGCAACGATATGAATGGGCAATCCTTGATACGTTTGACATGCTTTCTCCTCAATATGACCAACCGCGGACGCAGCAGGAGATTGAAAGTGCCCTGACGAGCGCAGGCATTAAAGATCTCAGGAGGCTTGATAATTCAGGCGTCAACATCGTGGGTGAAAAAGAAGGTTCGAGAGAGATAGAATAGGGACGGACAGCAAGCATTATGTTGTTACTATTACTCACTTTGATTATTTATTCCGCACCTGGTGGAAACCTCCACGTCGTTCCGGCACGTGGTAACGCTGGATCGTTTACCTTGCAGAGGCAGATTACCTCTCGAAGAGTTACGCGCCTGGCGAATAATTTTCCCGGAGCCGACCTCGGAGCGAAAGTTAACGCTGCCGATAAAGATCTGGGTGCCACTGTGGGAGAAATCCTGGTGCAAAATGGTGGAACTATTTCTACTCAGGTAACGATCAGTCCCGGACATACGCTACGCTTTGGGCCAGGCACCTATCGATTAGCGACAGAGTTGTTGTGGGAAGGGGCCGTCCTTTTGAAGTCGCGAACCGCGGTTTTAGGTTCGGGATGGGACACGATAATCATCGAGCCCTCGCGTACCGGATGGACTGTCTTCCAATCATTTGATGACATTCGCACGCAGCCGGCCCATAGTGGAACCGATTCGGATATCAGCGTTACAAATTTGCAGATTAAAGGCGCGAACCCTGCCGTGGAAGGTGGTGTCCGTCAAACTATCTCTCTTGGCAACTGTCATCGCTGCGTCGTTGAGAACGTGTGGTTCAACGGTACCGGAGTAATCGGTGTTCAGGCAGGCGGAAACTCGCTAGCAGGAAACCACGCTAATGATGTGAAGATTCGTAAGAACCAGTTCACTCGCGTTGCCAGCCAGGCCGCTGCCGTTGTTAACGGCAGCAATGTAGTCATCGACGCCAACACCTTTAAAGATTCCGGACGTTGCTGCGCGGAAGGTATGACGCCCATCGATCTGGAGCCAAACGATCCTCGCGATATCATCCGCAATATTGAAATCACTAACAACCAGATCGACTCGCGTGGTTCCACCTTCTTGCACGGGAATGGCATCCTCGTCCAGAACGGTGCGCGCACGCGCGACTTTGGCCCTGTGTTAGTCAAAGGCAACACTGTGGTGGGCGGCGATCTGGTTCCCAACTCCGCCGGCAACGTCGCAACGGGCATCTACCTGATCAACGCGCAGGATGTCACAGTAGCAAATAATATGGTTCGCCGGGTTGCGCATTCCGGAATTCGACTGGAAAACTCAACGCGCATTTACGTCGCGAACAACAAACTGATTTCAACGGGGACCGGCGGCATACTTTCTTTTGAGATCATAAATACCACTGACTCCAAAATCTTCGATAACGTCGTAGCGGTCGATCCTAACTCGCCCATGGGCACAAGCGTGATATCTCAGACCGGCACTTCGCGAAACAATCAATACAAGGGAAATACAAACGGGCGGACTCCGCTCGCTCCGTGAATCGAACGCCGATTGCGGTTAGCATGAGAATGTTAGTCGAGTAAGCGGCGAGTGCCGAAACCGCATACCGATTCTCGCATTGTCGGATTTGCTGACCAACTGAAACGTGCATTCACACTGCAGTAGGGCGCCGCGATGCTTGGCACAATGGATATCGCCACACTTTACATCTGCTATTTTGGAATCAACGAGCCGCTGGTGCATACCCAAGTGTTGCCTTACCTTCGTCAACTTTCCGCAGCTGGTGTCAGGGTAAATCTGCTTACCTTTGAGCCGGGCCTGCGCAAGACATGGAGTGCTGCGGAAGTGAGGAGCACACGTGAGTCACTCGCGGCCGATGGCATCAGTTGGTTTTGTCTGGCGTATCATAAAAGCCCTTCGCTCCCGGCAACTCTGTATGACATAGTCGCCGGCGCTCGCTTCGCCCTGCGCATGGCGCGCCGCGAAGGAATTCGTGTTCTGCATGCGCGTTCGCATGTGCCCATGGCGATGGCTCTGTTGGCAGACCGGTTTATGCGCTTCAAATTGATTTTTGATATTCGTGGTTTGATGGCTGAAGAGTATGCGGATGCTGCTCTCTGGACCGAGGGTTCGCTGCCCTTTCGTATGGTAAAAAGACTTGAGCGCGCGGGCATTCGTCGTGCAGATCAAATCGTCGTGTTGACCGCGCGTTTGCGTGATTGGTTGGTAGGCCGTCGGTTAAAGAGCGCAGAAGAGATTGAGGTCATTCCGTGCTGTGTTGATATTGGGCGGTTCGAAGAGGACCAATCAGCGAACCTGGGTGAGACTTCACCGTCGGATCGCTTCGACGTGGTCTATGCCGGTTCGCTGGTCGGGCTTTACCTGGTTGAAGAAATGGGTCGGTTCTTCCAGGCTATCAAGAGGAAACGCCCGGAGGCATACCTGCGAATCCTTTCGGTCTCTCCGCGGGAGCAGGGCGTGGCCGCGCTCAAGCGTGCTGGCCTTAAGGAGAGTGATTTCAATATCCGCGCAGTTATCCCATCAGACGTACCCATGCATTTGCGCCGGGCGCGGTTGGGCGTCTCGTTTCGCAAACCTGCTTTTGCCCAGATTGCGGCATCGCCAACGAAAATTCCTGAATATCTTGCCGCCGGGTTGCCGATTGTTTGCAGTGCCGGGATCGGAGACCTGGATGAGCTGGTGGAACGCGAACAGGTCGGTGTCGTTCTCCGCCAGTTCGATGAGGATGCTTGTCAAAGAGCGGCAGACGAGGCACTTGTAATTGCGCAAGACCCAAAAATCCGTGAACGTTGTCGCCGCGTTGCGCGCTTGAGTTTTGATTTGCAGACTGTTGGCGGCCAGAGATACCTCAATGTATATCGCCGCCTTGCGGAGCGATAGTTGGCGCTGAAAAAGAATTCTAAGGCATCTTTAGATCCGATCGGTCCGTCGCTGAATCGAACGTTATGGGAGTCACAATCTCTGGTAGTTTGCCGCCTACCTGCGCCCAACGTACTGTTCAATTTGGGTCGTTTCGGCGACTCGCTGAAGACTGGGCCGAGAAATAAAAAGACACTGGCAGTACACAGCTTCGTTTTTTCGTTAAAAGGTATGCTGGTGAAAACGTCGGTGTTCCTCGGCAATCGTCTATGAAAGTTCTCGCGCTCTGTTCATATCCAGTCGAAGCTGCCTCTACGCGCTATCGCGTTACGCAATTCATCAAGCCGCTCAGGGAACGAGGCATCAGCTTGACCGTGCGTCCGTTTCTGGATTCAGAGCTGCAGGCATCGCTCTACAATCGTGCGGCATGGCCTCAAACCGCATTCGGACTGATGCGCGCGGCTATGCGGCGAGTTGGAGAAATCGGGGGTGCACACCAAGCGGATGTATTGTTTGTCCAGCGTGAAGCCATGATATTTGGTCCACCCGTGATTGAATGGCTGGCTGCGAGGGTCCTCAAACGGCCGATGGTGCTTGATTTGGACGATGCCACTTACGTTTCATATACTAGCCCCACCTACGGGAAGGTGGGAAGGGTGCTGAAATGGGCCGGTAAGACTGACGACTTGATCAACTGGGCCACCCTAGTTACTTGCGGAAATCGAGCCATCGCCGATTACGTAGAGAGCAAAGGCGCAATCTCCCGGATAATACCGACGGTGGTTGACACCGAGCTGTTTCGGCCTACTTCCCGAATTCGGCAGAGCGTGCCGGTATTAGGATGGATTGGAACTCACTCAACCTTCCCATACCTGGAAACAATCTTTCCGGTATTGCAGGATTTGGCCCGAACACTTCGCTTCAAGGTGAAGATCGTTGGTGCAGGTGTGAAGGAAGTGAAGATTCCAGGCGTTGAAGTCGAGAGCCTGGAATGGAGACTCGAAAGAGAACTGGAAGATTTTCAGTCCATCGATATTGGCTTGTATCCCATTGACTCGGCGATGTATGCCGAGAATTGGGCTTCGGGTAAGTCGGGATTCAAAGCAATTCAATACATGGCGCTGGGCATTCCCTATGTAGCCTCTCCCGTAGGGGCGATTAAAGATATTGGCGAGGAAGGCATCACACATCTCAATGCCACTACGAAGGAAGAGTGGCGTGAAGCGCTGCACCGTTTGCTTTCTGATTCCGGGCTGCGCGAAGAAATGGGCACCGCAGGGCGCCATCATTGTGTTGAAAATTATTCTCTTTCCGAGCAGACGAAGAAGTTAGCTGAGGTGTTACGAGAGGCGGCAACAGCGCGTGGAGACTAACTAATGCGCCGTACGAGTAAATCTCGACTCGCTGTGCTCGCTTGCGTAGCCGTGCTGCCGTCATTTTTGAAGCGCCCGTTGTACCGCTTGTTTTTCGGCTATCGCATTGGAAAACGTGTTCATATCGGATTGAGCATCATTGACGCC
>DASXSC010000073.1:0-8634 GCA_036506215.1 Pyrinomonadaceae bacterium
GCAAGAAGCGAACTATTCATAACCACACGTTCAAACAATCATGAAGTCAGCACCTACGTCTAATTCCAGCCCCTCAACTGCAAACCCGCCCTACGATGCGCTGCTGGTCGTGTCTTTCGGCGGGCCCGAAGGAATGGACGACGTCATTCCATTCCTCGAAAATGTCTTGCGCGGGCGGAATGTGCCGCGAGAGAGAATGCTTGGAGTGGCAAAGCACTACGAACTTTTTGGCGGTGTCAGCCCGATCAATGCCGAGAACCGAAAGCTGATTGCAGCGTTGGACCAGGAACTGAAAGCGAACGGCCCAAATCTTCCCATCTATTTCGGCAATCGAAACTGGCATCCGCTGCTTGCGGACACCTTGCGTAAAATGCGTGATGATGAGGTCAAAAATGCCCTGGCTTTCGTGACCTCAGCCTACAGCTCTTATTCGAGTTGTCGCCAATATCTCGAAGACATCGAGAGAGCGCGCGCCTCGGTTGGGCCAGACGCGCCGCGCGTGGAGAAGTTACGCGCTTTCTACAATCATCCCGGTTTCATCGAGGCAAACGTCGCGAACGTTTGGGCCGCGCTTGAACAAATTCCCGAGGGGAGACGGACGGAAACACAGATTGTCTTCACCGCGCATAGTATTCCTAAATCAATGGCCCAGAACTGTGATTACGAAGCCCAGCTGCATGAGACAAGCCGGCTAATTTCGGACAGATTGGCTATTAAGGATTGGCGGCTGGTGTTTCAAAGTCGCAGCGGGTCGCCAATCCAGCCCTGGCTCGGTCCGGACGTTTGCGGCCATCTGCGGAAGTTAAAGGCCGGGGGCGCCAAGGATGTGGTTGTCGCTCCGGTTGGATTTGTTTCCAAACATATGGAGATCATCTACGATCTGGACACTGAAGCGAGGGCGCTCTGTCAGGAGCTTGGCTTAAATATGATTCGTGCCGCTACGGCCGGCACTCACCCGGCGTTTATTGGAATGATTCGGGAATTGATTATGGAACGCATCGATCCGCAGACGCCTCGAAGATCTCTCGGCACTAACGGACCGCGAGGTGATGTGTGCTCGCCGGGTTGTTGCTCGTTAGATTGAAATCGAAATGAAACGCGTAGTAATCATTGGCGGCGGCATCACCGGCCTGGCGGCAGCACACAGAATACTCGAGCGCAGTCGTGAGTCGGGAAAGCAAGTTGATCTAACTCTGCTTGAAGCCGGCGATCGGATTGGCGGGATTGTTCAAACTCGCGAGCGCGACGGTTTCCTTCTCGAAAGCGGACCTGATTCTTTCATTTCAGAAAAGCCGGCCGCGCTCGAACTGATCAAGCGCCTGGGCCTCGAATCTCACCTGATAGAAACCAACGCGAACCACCGACGTAGTTTTATCGTGAGGCAGAGGCGACTACTGCCTGTGCCTGAAGGATTTCATCTGCTCGCTCCCTCCAGGTTTTGGCCTTTTGTTAGAAGTGACATTTTCAGTTGGCCGGGGAAGGCCAGAATGGCCCTCGACCTCGTGCTGCCGCGACGAGATGTAAACGGCGCTACGGATCAGGCTGGGGATGCCCTTGCCGATGAAAGTCTGGCTCAATTTGTGCGACGCCGATTGGGAAGCGAAGCCCTGGAACGCATGGCGCAGCCGATGATTGGGGGAATTTATACAGCAGATCCGGAGCAACTGAGCCTGCGCGCGACGATGCCTCGCTTTCTGGAAATGGAGCGTAAGCACAGCAGCATAATTCGCGCGTTACGCAAACAGGCCAACAAACCGGGCGTCAGAACGGGCTCGGAGATCAATCAGGATACCAGCGGCGCGCGTTACAGCCTCTTCCTTTCGTTCGATCGCGGCATGCAGGTGCTGACTGACAAACTCACGGAAAGAATCTCAAATTTCAAATCTAAAATCTTAGAAGAGGGCGTTTCAGCTCGACCCTCAATTCGACCAGACACGACCGTCGAGTCTGTCATGCTGGAGCGCGACGCGCCTGGCGGCAATCACTCACCATGGAAACTGACAACGACTACAAACGAGATTCTTCTTGCCGATGCTGTTTGTCTGGCGCTGCCCGCCTATATCAGTTCGCGTTTACTGACCGGTGTCGATGCTCAACTAGCCTCCGAGTTGGCGGGAATTTCTTATGCGTCAAGCGCCACCGTCAACCTCGCATACAAGCGTGATGACATTCCTCATCCGCTTGATGGTTTCGGCTTCGTCGTGCCCTTTATAGAAAAGCGATCACTGATAGCCTGCACATTTAGCAGCGTGAAGTTTGCGGGCCGAGCGCCCCAGGGTCATGCCCTGCTACGCGGATTCATGGGCGGCGCGCTGCAGCCAGAGACGTTTGACCTAAGCCTTGAAGAGTTGATTTCGCGGGCGTGCGCCGATCTTCACGACCTGTTGGGAATTGAACGACCGCCGCTATTTGCCGAAGTCTCAAAGTGGGAGCGTTCGATGCCACAGTATCACGTGGGCCACCTCGAAAGGGTCAAGCGAATTAACGGGCGGCTTGCTTCCCTGCCCGGCCTTTTTCTTGCAGGAAATGCTTATTTAGGACTCGGCATCCCTGATTGCATTAAAAGTGGTGAGGCTGCCGCTGAGCTCATTGACGCGTTGTGAACCAGTCAACCAGGACCACCATTGACTCGCTGTTCTCTTTGGAATAGAACCTTACTGCCTCGCCAGAGTTCACAGCAAAGGAGTCGTCGTCATGTCGGACGAGCAACCCGCCTTGCACCCTTCGAAGGCTGAAACAGAACAACTAGTGAGACAAATCAATGACGAGTGGGCGAGGGCACTTGTGCGCCGTGACGCTGAGACTCTTGAGCGCATCATGGCGGAGGATTTCTTCTTCGCTTACCCGCTGGAGGGTGACGACCGAGCCCAGTTCATTTCTGACGTCACTTCCGGCGACCTCATCGTTGAGCACATCACTCGCCACCAACGTAACGTGCGGGTTTTTGGCAGCACTGCTGTACTGACAGCCCGTGACTCAGCGAAATGGTTCTACAAAGGCCGGGAGCTGGAAGGCCAATACAAAGTCATTCACGTCTATGCCGAGCGCGATAGTCGCTGGCAATTGGTTGCCATCCAGGTCTGTCCGATGGCAGGCCGCGGCGCGGACGAGTGAAAGTCTTCAGTGAGGCGGCTTGCTCTTTTTCTGTCGCTCGCTTGACCAGCTCATTATTTCCCGCGGCGGCTCACTCGGTACTACCGTCAACGTTTCTGCGAATAACCTGGATTCATTTTTTCGCCAAACTTTCCAACCACCTCGCGTTGGTCTCGAGCAAAGGACGAAAAGCTTCGCGGGGCACCGTCGTTTCGATGTGCATGTTATCGTCGGTGTTGATTACGGCTCCTGCTACCGCCGGAGCCAATTTGGTTTCATCGCAAACATACCACCCTGTCACGTCCGCCTCGCTCTTGATGTTCACACGAGCGAGCTCGGCGGCGATTCGCGGGTCGCTAACCCGTTCCTTTATCCTGTCCAGCGTCATCGGAGCCTTGCTGCCAACGAGAAGCAGGTCCTTTCCTTTCCATGCCCCCTCAACTCGAAAGACCAGGACATGGGGAAACGTCTCATAAAAAGTTGCCAGCACAGAACGCAAACTGTCGGTGGAAAGCTGGTATATCTGTAACCACTGAACGAATATTCCGTCGTCATTCAGCCGGTCGCGGCCCAGTTGAAAAAACTCGCGCGTAAAAAGATTGGCGACGCCAGGCACCCAGGGATGGCTGGGTTCACTGACGATAATGTCGTAGCGCGCGGGTGTTACGCGCAAGTAGGTGCGGGCGTCGTCAATTATTAAATGCAGACGCACATCGTCCAGGGGGTGGTTATTTACATGCGCAAAGAAACGCGAGGCGTTTACGGTTGCCGGTTCAAGCTCGACACACTCGAGCGTTTGGAGGGGTGACTGCAATATGGCGCCTGCCGTAACCCCCGTCGCGAACCCTACTACCAGCGCGTTATTCAGGCGCGGCGCCAAAAGTAGCGGCAGCTGGCCCAACATTACCTGAGTGGGCATATCTTCGCGATCTGATGCATTGGTACGACCGTTGATAGACATCGACATTATGTCCCAGTCTTTACGCACTGAGACTGTTGAGGTCGGACCTTCTTCGTACATCAGCAGTTCGTGTGTTTCCGGCCCACGTTGTTGGACCGATCCATCGTCGACACCTCCGCGTGACTTTGCCAGCACACGCACCAGACTGTCGTAGGCTCCGATGGAGAGGTAAGCCAAATTCATTCTCGGAGCAGCAATGAATAGCAAAAATATTAAAGCCAAAGTCAGGCCGGCGCTGACAGCCCGACGAAGATCGCGATCTGGAGCTTCAGCTTTAGGTTGATAGGCCAACCCGCCAACGATCACACACAGTGTGGCCGCAAACAGAATTGTGAATCGTGTGCCGAACCTGGGGATTAACACGAAGCCGGCGCCAAACGCACCCACGATCGCACCAATCGTGTTCACTGCATAACTGCGACCAACTAGCCGGACTGATTCGTCCCTGGAATTAGCGCCCGCCCAAACAAGCACCAGCGGCATGACTGCTCCCATGAGAAATGCCGGCAGGAGAATCAGTAGAGCGACGGAAATTATTTGGAGCGTAAGCAGTCCGCCCCAACTGCTAATGTGCAAACGAAGTCCGGTGGCGATCAGCAAACCGGGAATCAGGTTCACTATCTTCAGGCTGAGCAGAAGACTGATGGCCGTAGCCAGCTCGACCTTGAGCACGGCGTCTCGCAGTTTCCCCGAAAGCTCCCTGCGCGCAATCACGTAAGCTCCGCCCGACAAGCCCAGCAGGAAAAGGGCGACGACGATGCTGAAGGCATAAGTACTCGAGCCGACAATCATTGTCAGCATGCGCGTCCAGGCGACCTGAGTGCTAATGGTTACGAATCCGGATATAAAGGCGCAGAACAACCAGAACTTAGCGTGTCCACTATCGTCTGACATCGTTGGCGCTTCTACCGCCAATAGCGACTCTTCGGAGAACGTGGTGGGCGAGCTATCGATCTCCAGACTTGAAGCAGTTTCAATCCTGCGGTCAGCGAGGATCGTCACGATGCCGATAATGATGTTGATTACAGCGGCAACATAGATCGTGGTGCGCACACCGAAGATTGGTAACAGCAAGAACCCGGCGATGAGGCTACCGCAGATTGCTCCCGCAAGATTGCGCGTGTAGAGCTTTGTCACCGAGGTCGATGTCTTGCCGGCAGATCTAAGCAGCGCCGCTGACAGCAAAGGCAAAGTAGCGCCCATCAGCGTCGTCGGCACGAGCAGCATCCCGCAGGAAAGCAGGAAGCGCCACAAACTAAAAACAAAAAATCGCGGATGAAAGTGCTGCCAGATGATGGCGTAGAGATTGTCGACCACGCTGAACAAGAAAGGGACGGCGAGCGCATAAAGGGCAATGCCGATTTCGAGCAACCCATAGGCGCGCACTGGCCGCTTAACTCTCGCGCCCGTGCGTCCGGCCAGCGCGCTGCCCAGTGCCAGTCCCCCCATGAAGGCGGCCAAAACTGTACTTACAGCCAGCGTGGTTGCTCCGAAAACCAGGCCCAGCATACGTGCCCAGAGCACTTCGTAAATTAAGCCCGTAGCGCCGGACAGAAAGAAGCAAGCAGCCACGAGCCGGAGAATCTTTGGCGGATAGTTATGAGAAATTGATTTGTTTAGGGCGAGCGTGGCCATCAAATGTTTCTCCCGACAAGAAAATTGGTAGACTTCCGATGCGCGGTAAGTCTCGGACTTACCGGCAAGCAACTCGAATTCTTTAGGGTCTTCGACCTTGAGATTCCGGTCGTAGACCGGAAAGCGAGTGGAATCTGTAGTCGGTAGTCCGAGACTTACCGCGCATCGGAGGTCAAAGACCGGAGCCAGTAAGTTCTTACCGCGCATCGGAGGTCAAAGACCCGGAGTTTCCCAATCCGAGAGCCCTCTTAATCTCTTCAGACGTGGATCACGTGAGACGCGCGCCAGATCCGGGCTGGAATCGACCCGGGCGGCGCGGTCGTCAGGACAATCGCGTAGTCCTCGTCAAACGCATTGTCGTCTTTCACACCTCCCGGATCGCTAACGGATGTCGAAAGTTCCATCTCCCCGTTTTCCTTTTGCGGGGTTACGAGTGCAAGCCTGCGCAGACATCCGTAGAGATGTTTTAATTCGCCACCGTAACGTCCCAGGTCATTTCCCAGCATCAATCGCACTTCCGCGCGTTCATCGACAAAGTGTTTCAAGAGCGAGGCAGCTTGCACAATGCCCGCTTCAAACCTTGGTAAGAAGTTCTCTTCACCCGACTCAGACAGGTCCCGTGTGTCAAGCACGATCGTGATGCGGCGCTCGTCTTCGGCTGTGAACTCACGTACGGTCAGGTTTCGTGAGCGCGCGGTTGCTTTCCAGTCGATGTGACGCAAGTCATCCTGCGGTTGATAATCGCGCAGAGAAAAGAGGTCCTGGCCCATCCCGCGCCTGACGGAGGCCATGCGCCCTGCATACGTGGGAAGCAAGTGGAGCTCATCGCCAATGGGTTCGGGTTTCGGGTAGACGACGATGTCCACATTGCGTGCCCGCAACCGCCGGCGAAAACGGAAGAATCCGAATGGGAAGCGCGTGGATAACTCGAATCCAGTGATGAGCACATGACCGCGGCTGGTAAACAATTGCTCGACCCGCTGTTCCGCGGCGGCGCGATGCGGAACATAGGTGAAGTAAGCGAGCGGCCTTTTGATGTAACGCTGCCAGCGACGTTTCCTTTTCGATTCATTCGACGCATCCCCGGGTCCACGCGCTTCCACAAAAATCGAGAATGACGGCAAAAGGCGTTTAGCGTTTCGCAGCGTGACGATAACCGGCGCCGCTTCACCCGCAAAGATGTGATCAGGGAAACGCGCCGACACGATCAAATCGCGCAATGATGCGCGCGCCGCAACACCGCCCACAAAAAGTGTGGAACAAAGCAGCGAGAAGATCATGAAGAGAAGATTGTTTCCGGTATTCCAGGCGGCGAAACCAACCACCACCAGAATAATCAGGAAGATGCCGCCGCCACTGGTAACCTCGATCGGAAAATCGAAGCGCTTCACTTCAAGACGCGCGGACCGCGCCAGTGGCGGCACGATGAAGATCAGCATTAGAGCCGCGCTCACCAGCGACAGGACTGCAGCCACGGCTGCCAGCGCATAATTGTTCGTCTGGCGGGCCAGAATAGTGATGATAGCTGCGGCAAGACCGGCGAGTACCAGCAGCGTTCCCAGGATTGGATTGCGCCACTTTGCTAAGGATGAAGGATGAGGGATGAAGGATGAAGTTAAGGAGCGTTTGTTCTTTCCTTTTTCATCGTTCATCCTCCCGCCTTCATCCTTCCTTCCTCACTTTGCTAGGGATGAAGGATGAGGGATGAAGTTGGATAGCGTTTGTTCTTTCCTTTTTCATCCTTCATCCTTCCGCCTTCATCCTTCCTACAGCGGCACGCTTACAGTTTTCATTATTTCTGTCAAAACTGCTTCAGCCTCTTCGCTGCGGCGCATCGAGGAGGCGAAGCGGGTGCTGACGAGTATTCGGTGGGCAAACACTGGAAGTACGAGGCGCTTAATATCATCAGGAATACAGTAAGAACGTTCCTCGGTGAGCGCGAGCGCCTGCGCGGCGCGGAAGAGTGACAACGTGCCCCGCGGGCTGACGCCCAAATCCAGCATTTCCGAATCGCGTGTAGCTGCCACGATGCGCATCAGGTATTCAACCAGCGCATCATCCACGGAGACGTCGGCGACGCTCTGTTGTAGCTCGACAATTTCGCCGGCCGACATTACGGGACGCAGATCGTTGAGCGGATCGCTGTACTCCCGGTCGCGTAGAATTTGTTTTTCGTCGTCCACCTCCGGATAGCCTATGCGCAGTCGCAGCATGAAGCGATCGAGTTGCGATTCAGGAAGCGGGTAGGTGCCGTGGTGCTCAATTGGGTTTTGAGTTGCCACCACAATAAACGGCGCCGGTAGGGGGTGTGTGACGCCCTCGGCAGTTACATGCCGTTCTGCCATAGCTTCCAACAGGGCGGACTGTGTTTTTGGCGTAGTGCGGTTAATCTCATCAGCCAGCACAACATTCGCGAAAATGGGCCCGGGTTTCCATTCAAACACGCCCGAATGCTGGTTGTAGATAGACAATCCAATCACATCCGACGGCAGGAGATCAGACGTAAACTGGATGCGTTGAAAAGTGCAATGGAGTGCGCGGGCCAGGGCGTGCGCCAGCGTCGTTTTGCCAACCCCGGGAACATCCTCAACGAGCAGATGTCCACCCGCAATCAGCGCGACTATGCCAAGCCGGACAGCTTCCTGCTTCCCCTTGATCACAGTCTCGATTGCCTGTTGAAGACGCTCGATCTTTTCTACGGCCTCGGCTGTTACCAGCGGCGACTGTCCTTTTACCGGCTCGAGACGTCTCATCAACTAAGTTCCCATCCACCCCAGATTTCCTTCATTCTACATGCTAAGACTCGCTCCCGCACGTCAAACCTTAGCCGCATAGTGGGTCATTTTCGGCGAAAGTGTCCGATAAACTTTAGGGAGCTCTGATTAAGTGGAAGTCAACTCCTTGGAGTGGGGGGGGGGGGGGGGGGGGGGGGGGGGGGGGGGGGG
>DASXSC010000074.1:0-6523 GCA_036506215.1 Pyrinomonadaceae bacterium
GCTAACGGTGCCATAAAGAGGTGTCCACAAAACACCAGATCGATCGGCCGGAAGAGCGCAGCTCGCAGGGCTGCGACCGTATAGGCAATCCGTCCCGGCCGCGCCCGTATTTGTTCGATATTTTCAGGCGGCGCGGGGAGATCGGGCGCTCGCCGCGGAAGGACGGTAATCGATGACACAGTTCCTGCTTCGGCCAGTGCGCCGAGGAAATCGCGGTTGTATTGCGCGATGCCGCCGCGCCCGCCGAAGGCGTCCCCCACAAGAGCAAGCATCGTGGGCGGTGGCTTCATGAGGCGCGCACCTCCGGCGCCGCGCCGTTTAACACCTTGCTCGACCAGCGGCGGGAAATGAGGCCCTTGGTCGCTGGCAAGTAGTCCCGCGGCCCCAAGGCTGTACCGGCAGCCGCATTCATCCAAGCACCAGTGGGCACGCCGAAGCCGGTCTTCGCGCGGATAACGGTCTTATTCGGCAGCGGTGAAATCGGCGCTTTGGCGAGCGCGGCTTTGCCCGCGCCCGGCGTGAGCGCAGCGATCGCGGGTGCCAGCGCGGCGAGCAGCGTGAAGTCGACCAGCGGCACCCGGATCTCAATGCTGTGCGCCATTCCCGCCCAGTCGGAATCGCGCAAAAGCTGATTGCGCATGTAGTGCGCTGACTCAAGCACGCAAACCCGAGCACTGTCGGAGCTGGGATCTGGCGTGAGGCTCGCGGCGAGACGTCGCAGTGGCTTCAACCGACGCAGGCCCTCGCGTGCGATCTCGGGATCCATAATCTCAGGCAGCTCGTGCGGCAGGAACAAGCCACGGCGCAGAAGATAGGTGCCAGCCCAGGAGCCCGAATGTTCGAGAAGTCCGAGCGCCTTAGGCCGTGCGCGCGAAAAACCAGGGGCAAGGGTGCCGATGAGCGTGCGAGCAAGAAGCCCGAGCCCCGGCACGGCAGCGAACGGGCCGAACCAACGCCGCCAATGGGGTAAGTCCAGCAAGCTTGGATAACCCCCAAGAAGCTCATCACCACCAAGACCCGAGAGGGCAACCTTGAGGCCCGCCTCCTTGGCGGCCTTAGAGACGAACCAAGCATTCACGCCGTCGATCGAGGGCTGGTCCATGGCCTCAAGGATCGCGGGGAGATCTTCGACGAACTCCTGTTCCCTGACGCGCCGCACGATGTGGTGTGCCCCGTAGTTCTCGCACACACGCGCAGCCTCCGGCGCCTCATCCTCCGGTGTGCCGCGGAACTCTTCGAAGGCGAGCGTAATTGCGCGGATCTCGCGTTGCCCTGCGTCTCGCATGAGGCCGAGCAGCACGCCGGAGTCGACGCCCCCAGAGAGAAAGACTCCCACCTCAACGTCAGCCAACAAATGCGCATGCACGCTGTCGAGCACGCCGGCGCGCACCCGTTCGGGCAGCTCAGCCGCGGGAGTTGGGCTCGCGGCGCCCTTGGCGAGGACTTCAGCGAGATTCGCGAAGGGCCTTGGCTCGCGCGGGCCCGCGGCGTCGACCCATTGTGTATGACCGGCGGGCAAAGCGCGGATGTCGCGATAGAGCGTAAACGGCTCGGGCACGCTGCCGAACAGATGGAAGCCAACAATGCCGGCGGGTTCAGGGTCGCGCGAAACATGCCCGCCCGCGAGCAGCGCCTTGACCTGCGAAGCGAAGCGGAACGTCCAGCCGTCGCTTGCTGTGTAGAGCGGTTTGATGCCGTAGGGGTCGCGTGCAAGGAAGACGCCGCGCCGCGCCTCGTCCCAGATTGCGAATGCGAACATGCCACGGAGCCGATTCACCATCTCGGCGCCGTAGCGCGCGTAGAGGTGCAAGAGCGCCTCCGTGTCGGAGGTCGTGCGGAAGCGCGCGCCCTCGGCCTCGAGCTCCCCACGCAGCTGAGGACAGTTGTAGATCTCGCCGTTGAACACAACGACGGAGCGGCCGTCTTCACTTGTCATCGGTTGGGAAGCACGGTCGGAAAGATCGATGATCGAAAGTCGTCGATGCCCGAGACCGCAACGCCGGTCCACGCTCCACCAGACGCCTGACCCATCTGGGCCGCGCGAACGCATCGCCTCTCGTGTAGCTAGAAGCTCGGCTTCCCTTGGCGCACTCGACGCCAAGTGATATGCAAAAATGCCGTTTACGCCGCACATGGACCGTTCCTTGCTGAAATTAGGCCGGACAGGACATATTCAGAAGTGCGAAGAAATCCTCGTTGGGCTGCTAAATACTTACCTTGCTGGCTAGGAACAAGAGGGCGAGACGCTTACCGGAACGGCGTTGAGACCATCAAACCTTTTGCACAGATCCGCGTAGCGCGCCGGACAAGCTACCGCCCTCTCGCATACAATCCCCAGTTTTTGGGAAGACCAAGGTTATCCCTCAACAACGACGCATGTCAACGACTTGACACACAGAACTGCCTGACTGAGCTGGAGCGAGTGTGTTCGTATGGCAACAGTTGCGGCCTCCGCCTTCTCTTCGTTTTTCCAACTCGGTCGTACTGAATCAACTGAGGTAGAATAGCTCACCGGGCCGGCTTAAAATGGACGAGACTTGGTGCGGTCTGGCGGTTGGGCTAGCAGGTATTGTACCGGAGGTTTGTGTGGAAGGCTGGGAAGAAGTTTATCTTGTCGACAATGTTGGGCTGGCAGGAGCGGGTCTTCATCTGGGATGCGATTCCCAGGTCCGTACCGGCCGCTGGTACGCTTTATACGTCCGATCGCGGCACGAAAAGGTTGTCGAAAGCGGACTGAGAGGCAAGGGATACCCTGCTTTTTCTCCGTTTTACCGGACGAAGCGCAAGAGAGTCGACCGGATCGCTGAGGTCGATGTGCCTTTGTTTCCGGGATATGTCTTTTGCCACTTTGAGGCGAACAAGCGGCTGCCGATTCTAACGACGCCAGGCATCGTAGGAGTTGTAGGGCCGGGGAATAGACCGGAGCCAGTGGAAGACCATGAAATCGATTCCATCCGAACCATTGCGCTGTCTGGACGTCCGGTTCAGCCGTGGCCTTTTTTAAGATCGGGGCAACGGATCCGGCTGCATGCTGGTCCACTCATGGGCGCGGAGGGGATTTTCTTGCGTGTCAAGAATGAGTACCATCTGGTTGTTTCCATTACTTTGCTTCAGCGCGCCGTCTCGGTTGTCATCGAAAGAGACGCTGTTACCCCGTTGTTTTAGGCGAGCGTCACGCCGAGTCTGTTCTCAACATCGAAGTAACTGACACGCCTCAGCGGATCAGATACCTTGGCAGATTCGATTGCAATCAAGATGACGGTGATCGGGTCACACACCGTTGCTCTTGCCCACTGGGTGAGAGTAGCGTCTCTCGAGCAAAGTGTTCTCTTTGCTGCGCCCCAAAGAGTGCGGAAGAGATCAGGAAATCGCGGGAGTACAGCGGGACGCGGATTCGGGAATTTTGGCAAAGAATACAACTACCTTCGCCAAATGGGTCAAAACTTGTAGGAGGAAAATTTAGGGGAAGTGTTAGAATTCGTTGATCCTTCAATCAAGTTCGCGGAAAACCAAGAACGTGCCACTTTTCTGGGGTTAAATTGATGCAATTGCAGTCGAGGCGTAACAATCTCGGTGATCCCGAAGCATTAGAGCCGATCGAAATACAGCCAGACAAGGGTTATCAATCCCTACGTCCTTATTATTATGATGTGGAAAATCAGAGCCCGATACTGCACTACTTGCGAGTTTTGCGAAAGCGTGGATGGTGGGTCCTGGCTACTTTGGCCATCGTTCTTTCCCTTTCGGTAATTGCAACGTTGAAGACGACACCCCTCTACCAGGCCACATCTAGGGTGGCAATCTTCCCAGAAAATCCGAATGTTTTGGGATTCAAGGACTTCCAGGAAAGTTCGCCTGACAATGACTACGACATAGCTCTTGAAACCCAGGCTGCGATTCTACGCAGTGACGCGTTGGCTATAAAAGTAATCGAAGCCATGCACCTTGACCAAGATCCCAGGTTTACGGGTTTCAAGCGCTCTTCTTCAGTATCTGACAACGCGATTCGCACTGCCGATATGGAACCCGATCCGGCTAAAGCAGCTGGGTTGCTAGGCACGTTACGCAGCGGACTAAGTGTTCAGCTAGTCCGAAGTTCCCGGCTCATACAAGTTAGCTATACGCATCCAGATCCTCGGTTATCAGCCGAAATCGTGAATACCTTGGTAAGGACCTTCATCGAGGAGAATTTTAAGACAAAATACGAATCCGTGACGCAGACCTCAGATTGGCTTTCGAAGGAACTAGCGGACCTCCAGTTGAGAGTCCAAACTTCCGAAGAAAAACTTGTCCGCTACCAGAAAGATCACAGCATTCTGGGGATCGATGAGAAGCAGAACATTGTAACGGCCAAACTGGACGAGCTGAATAGAGAGCTCACCATGGCGCAGACCGATCGCATTCAGAAGGAGTCCAATTACAGGATGGCGATGGCTGGTGATCCCACTGCATTTGGGAAACCGCCGACCGAAGGAACGAGCAGCCTGCTGGACAAGTTGCGTGAAAAAGAGGCTGACCTCAATACCCAATACGCACAGGCCACAACCCAATTCGGTTCGGGATATCCCAAGGTTGTGGAACTGAGCAATCAGCTGAAACAAGTGCGCACCGAAATAGGGACAGAAAAAACGAGAATGCAAAGCAGGCTCCGGGATGAGTACTTGGCCGCCGCTGAACGGGAGAAGTTGCTGACGTCGGCATTCGACGAGCAGAAGAAGCAGGCGAACCAACTGAACGAGAGCGCCATTGAGTATTCGGTGCTGAAGCGCGATGCGGACTCAAACCGGCAGCTTTACCAGGGCCTTCTGCAGCGACTCAAGGAGGCGGGCGTCACTGCTGGTTTAAGATCGAGCAATGTCCGAGTGGTAGACATCGCACGCGTTCCGACCTATCCCATCAAACCTGATGTCCCCCGGAACCTCATGCTCGGTTTTCTGCTCGGTCTTGGCGGTGGTATTGGCCTCGCGTTCATGCTTGAGAGTCTCGACCGTAGCGTCAGGAATGTGGAGCAAGTTACCGCGATATCGACACTACCAGCCCTCGGAATGATCCCGCTGCAGCTTTCAACTAACGGCGGCGATTTGCGAAAGCGGTTGAAAGCGGTTTCAGCCGGCGCAGAAAACGAATCACCCGCCTTGGTTACATACGCCCGTCCAAAATCAGAAGCAGCCGAGGCGTACCGAGCTCTGCGGACTTCAATTCTCCTTTCCGCGTTTGGAGCTCCACCGAAAGTGATTCTCGTCACCAGTCCCCTACCGCAAGAAGGAAAAACTACGATCAGCGCGAATTCAGCGCTGGTATTGGCGCAGCGCGGGAGTCGTGTTCTGCTGATCGACGCTGACCTTCGGCGGCCGGGCCTGGAGAAGTTGTTGGGCATAGAACCTAAGGGAGGCCTGAGCACGCTCATAAGCGGAGTCGACAAGGTCCAAGACGTCGTAATTCCGCTTACAAAAGTTCCAAACTTGTGGGTTTTGCCAGCAGGCCCACTTCCGCCACAGCCCGCGGAGTTGCTCGGCTCAAGCATCATGAAGGATCACATCGCACGCTGGCGTGACGAATTCGATCACGTGATTATCGACACGCCACCCTGCCTATCGGTGACTGACGCAGTGGTTTTGTCTCGTGAGGTAGACCGAGTTCTCCTGGTCGCGCGCTCTGGGCAGACTACAAAACTTGCCCTTCGGCGAGCTTGCGACCTGCTGTTGCAGGTCAACGCACGAGTTATGGGTATTGTCCTGAATGCGTTTGATCTCCGTTCTGCTGACAGTTATTACTACTCCTATGGCGGCCGCTATGCCGGGCACTACTATGACGAGGGCTCGTCACACAACGGAAATTCCGACCATGCCGAAAATTCAGTCGATAGCAAAGTTTCCTGAGATGGTTAACAGTATGTTGGATGTAGCCGAGTCGCCGGCCTAGCACAAACACCCCACTTCGATCCTGTGTATAGACCACATGCGGATTGAATCGCGGTCCCGACAGTTTTCCTTTGCGGCGGCTTGCCTCGTCTCGGTTGCGTTGTACCTACATTTGGCTTTACGCCCATACTTGGCATCTCGTCTGGCAACGATCCCCGACCCGGGAAATCTTCAACAAGCAATCAAGCTGGCACCATCCAACGCCGAATATCGCGAACTGCTAGGCCGTTACTTGGCATTCTCCGGTCACAATTTAGACGGCGCTATTGCAAACTATCAGACAGCGGTGGGTCTGAATCCATACGTGGCTCGGTATTGGTTGGACCTAGCTGGAGCCTACCAGGTAGCTGGCCGAACCGGCGAACAGCAGGAGAGTCTCGAACGTGCCGTGGAAGCGGACCCGACGACACCTCATGTGGCTTGGGAGGCTGCGAACTTTTTCTTGGTTCAAGGTGATCAGGAAAGGGCACTCCGCCATTTTCGCGTAGTTCTCGCAAACGACCCCGAATCAGTAGACCTTGCCCTTCAGCTTTGCTGGCACGCAACGGGAGACGCAAATCAAATTATTAATCAAGCGCTACCAGAAAGACCGGATCTTTACT
>DASXSC010000075.1:0-35267 GCA_036506215.1 Pyrinomonadaceae bacterium
TTGTGCAAATCCTTCCAATCGTTCTCCTGAAATGGCCTCAACAGGAGGCGATCACTTTCTAAAAATTCCGGAGTTAAGTAATCCATGATGTTAGTAACCGAACGCGACGAACAGACAGACTCCTGCCAAAAGCCTCAATCTAATCGCATATTTCTCCTGGAACATTTCATAATACTGTAGGCTCGATAACATCGATGATGCGCAAAAAGCCTTATTGCTTATTCAATCGTCTTTTTATTCAGGCCTCGGACCATCCTGTTCCTTGCGTCGGCTGGTTTCCTGCTGTTTGTCGTCGCGCTGCTGGTAACGCTAATAGTCAATGTCCCCATCGACAACCAGATAAAGCAGTGGACAGTGACAACCCTTCCCTCCGACTGGCAGGCGATCAGAGATCGCTGGGAGTTTTATCATTCGTTGCGCACCTTTGCTTCGCTTGCAGGCTTAGGTTGCGCCTTCGCCAGCGCTCTCTTCCGTTCGAAATGAACTCTCCAATGTGCGACCCTTAACAACTCCGCCGGATGATCTCGGCACGTCATCCTGCAATCAGCCGAGCGTTTGTCGTCGACCTTTCTCAGAATCGCCGAGAGACGCGAAGGCCTGATCTAGGTCAGCGATGAGATCGCTAGTGGACTCAAGACCGATGCTTAGGCGCACGATGCGACGCTCAAAAAGGGGTGGAGTCACCCTCTCCGCCAGATTACACGGGAGCGCAAGGCTCGTAACGCCGCCCCAGCTCCAGCCTATCTTGAAGAGTTTAAGTGCATCCACAAACGCGAAAATCTTTTCTTGCGTATATCCGGGTTGAAAAGCGATCGAAAACACACCCGATGACCCGCGAAAGTAGCGCTTCCAAATTTCGTGTCCCGGACAAGACGGCAGAGCAGGGTGCAACACACGCTCTATCTCGGGCCGCTGCGCAAGCCATCTCGCTACCACTAGCGCGGAGACTTCAATTGAAGCGAGACGGACTGCGAGCGTCTGGAGTCCACGAAGAGCCAAGCTACAATCGTCCGGCGACACCATACATCCAATGGTCTGCTGCGCAGCGCCGAGACACTGGTAGAGCGCCTCGTCCCTTACAGTAATCGAGCCCATCAGCAGATCGCTGTGACCGCCGATGTACTTGGTAATCGCTTGCATCGTGATGTCGACGTTGTGCGCAAATGCATCAAACAAGATGCCGCAGGACCAAGTGTTGTCGAGGATCACCTTGACGTTATATTGGTGGGCCACTGCGACTATGGCTGGAACGTCTGCTACTTCCATGGTTATGGAGCCGGGACTCTCAGCCCAAAGCAACTTGGTGTTTTCCCGAATCAGCGCTGAGATTCCCGAACCGATATCAGGCTGGTATAAGGTCGCGCTCACGCCGAACCGTGACATGAGCTGAGTGACGAGCTTGCGGTTCGGCTCGTAGACGTTGTCCGGGATGAGAACGTGATCGCCAGTTTGGAGCAGCGCGAAATTGATGAGCGAAATCGCAGCCTGGCCCCCTGGAGTCAGAATGGTATGGGAGCCTGATTCGAGTTCGCAGATTCGCGCCGCGAGTTCGAGGCTCGTCGGTGTGCCATAGAGGCCGTAGGTGTAGCCAAACTGGAGCTGATCCCAGTCGTCGTGGACAGCCGCTGCACTAGGAAACACTGTCGTCGCACCACGATAGACAGGAGTTGCGAGCGAGTGGTAATCCTGAGGGACCTTCACCTCAGGATGGACGAGTCTTGTCTGCCAAGTTTTGGTCATCCTTGCTCCTTCGATCAGGTTCCGGAAGGCTGACTCCGAGGACGCAATGCACCTTCGGCGCCATCTGCCAATCTTTGAAATAAAGAACGACGGCTCGCAGGGTTAGGCGCACGGCGCGGAATGGCCGGTATCGGCAGCGGCAACGCGTAGCATGGCCTCCAAACTCTGTTCCACATCTGACTCCGTTGTTGCCCACGAGGAGACGCTGACTCGCATTGCTCTCCGTCCTTTCCAGATGGTGCCGCTGCACCAACACGTTCCTTCTGACTGGATAGCATCGATGACGCGCCTCGTCGCTTCATCATCTCCAAAAGAGACGAGCACTTGATTCAAGACAACGTCGTTCAGCACATGGTATCCGGCCTCTCGAAACCCTTCCGCGAATGCCTGCGCATGCCGGCAGGTCCGGTCAATCAGATCCGCCACTCCCGATGTTCCGAGCGAGCGGAGCGCCGCCCAAATCTCGATCGCGCGTGCGCGACGGGAAGACTCAGGCCCCCATTGCATCGGCTCTCGCAAAGGACTCGGTTCCGGATAGTAAGAAGCACTGATTGACATTGCGCGCCGGAGAGCATCAGAGTCGCGCACCATCGCAATACCACTGTCATACGGCACGTTGAGCCACTTGTGAGCATCAGTGGCCCAAGAATCCGCCAGCTCGATCCCTTTCACTAGATGCTCGTATTTGGGACTCGCCGCCGCCCAAAGGCCAAAGGCCCCATCAACATGCACCCATGCCCGGTCGGCTGCAATCTCACAGATCTCTCCGACCGGGTCACAGGAACCAGTGTTCACATTGCCGACCTGGGTACAGATAATGATGGGGCCGTCGAGCCGCGGAATCTCGGACGCTTTCATACGGCCTTGCGAATCTGCGGGAACGAAGTGAACAGGACCTCGTCCGAATCCAAGCAGCGCCAAAGCTTTCAGCATTGTCGCGTGAACTTCTTCACCCACAATCACGGTTATTGGTGGTGCGCCAAACAAGCCGTTGTTCTCCACATCCCAGCCTTCCCTAGCCAAGACTGACGTACGGGCAGCTGCGAGTGCAGTGAAATCTGCCATCTGTGTCCCGGTCACAAAAGCACTGCCGCAGTTTGAAGGGAGCCCGAATAGATCCAACAACCAGCGGAGGACGACATCCTCGAGGTACGCCCCCACGGGCGAGAAATCGAACAAACATGCATTTTGATCCCAGGCGCCAGCCAGCCAGTTAGCCGCAACGGTTACTGGCAGTGCGCCTCCCACCACGCCACCAAACAACCGACCTCCGGAAGACGCAACCGTTGCGGGAGAGCCAAATTCGTCAAGGAGCCGCAAGACCGATCGTGGATCCTCTCCTTTCGTCGGCATGGGACCGCCGAGCGCACCCAAGCCCTCCAGGGCAGACGGCGTCACCCCTACGCGTCGCCGTCCAATGGCTTGCAGATAGCGGTGCGCGCGCGTAGCTGCTTCACCGAGGATTTCCTGGAAAGGATCTGATTCAATATCCATATTTAGGGAACGGTTTAGTTTTGCATTCACCGAAAAATAGTTCTTTCGCTATAACCGTCAATATTGCATTTAAGAGGTTATAACGCTAGCATTGCCAGGACGGGTCTGTCAAAATCTTACCTAGGCGGTTATATTGAAATCCATGGTGAAGGGGAGTTCCGCCAGGCGTCTAAAATTGGCAACGGCAAGATCCACGGCAATGACACAGACGACGCAGCGACTTCAACTTGTTGCTGGCCACCTAGCGCTTGATTTCGCGAACACTCTGGACAATCGTTATGATCGTGAGCGCCTTGAGGACCTCCTGCCCACGTACGAGAGATTCCTGGCTTTCACCCAGCAGGCAGGGATCATCACACGAGGACAGCAACGAACACTTCTTGAGGGAACCAAAGAACGTGAAGCGCGGCAAGCTCTCTGTAAAGCCATTGAGCTTCGTGAAGCGCTATATCTCCTCTTTAGCTCAGTGGCAACCGGCAGTCAGCCTAACCGATCCGCCTTAAGAACATTAAATCGTTTTCTCGAACACGGTCGGATAGCTAATACAGTCGAATGGCGGAACGCCGTCTTTGTGGGTGGGCGTCGTGATCTCACGGAGCGGCCCGATGGACCGCTGTGGCCAATCATCGTTGCTGCAGTCGACCTGCTTACGTCACCGGGCCGTCGACACATTCGCGAATGCAGCGAGGGCACGTGCCGCTGGCTATTCCTGGATCGGAGCAAGAACCACTCACGGCTTTGGTGCGACATGCGCGTGTGTGGCAATCGTTCAAAGGCCCGACGCTTTTATGCGCGACAGCAGGATTGTGCATAGGCGCGCAATGGGTATGATCCTCAAGGATGCTGAACAAGGTCGAGTACAGCGCGCGTGCGACGCCGCGCCCTCTCGCATCAGCGCGCACGTACACCGAGACGTCGACTGCCCATTGATCGGCAGGTCGCTCGCGATGGCGGCTTGCGTACGCATACCCGGTGATGCCCTCGAAGCATCGGCGACGAGCCACGGGAGCACAGCCAGCGTGCGTTCGATACGTTCCTGCATCTGCGCTGGTGTCGGCGGTTTGAGCTCGAACGAGATCGCCGTGTCCCGGACAATCGGGGCATAGATCGCGAGAATGTCCTCCGTGTCATCTGCGGTTGCGAGTCTGATACCAGCCATCCGGTTTGGTCCTCACGGCGATTGGACGTCGCCCAACACTTCACATGATTTCGTTATGCAGGTTTTTGGCGGAAGCTGGTCTCGTACCGAGGAAATCAGCCGCCACTGATCGCCGGAACAATCGAAATCTCAGATCCTGTCGAAAGCGAACTCGCAAGTCCGCCCGTGAACCGAACATCCTCGTCTCCGATGAAAATATTGATGTGTTCTCGGATATCTCCCTGCTCCGTCGCCACGCGATCTCGAAGACCTGGGTAGAGTATCCATAGGGCCGTCAACGCATCTGCCAAGGTAGCGGGCGACTGTGCGATCTCGACTTTGCTGTGTCCCTGAGCAAATTCGCGCAACGGCCCCGGAATATGAAAAGTAACTGGCACGATCACTTTTTTGTTCGACGCGACTTGCCTGTCACAGGTGACTTCGATCGAGACGGAACCGTTGATGACACGGCCTTGGTTAAAGTTGGGGCTGAACTGAGAGAGGCCTCCTCAACTGCGCTCCTTGTGCAGGCTACAGGCGGTAGACCTTCGAGTATCTTCTCCCAGTTCCTTCCTTCATCGATTGAGGCAAATAGCTTCCCGCTCCGCGTGCCGAAGTAAATTCCGACTGGATTGAATGAATCCACTGTCATCGCATCTCGCAAGACAGTCTCGTGAGCGCTCTTTTGTGGCAAGCCGCGGATAAGCGGCTCCCATGAAGCGCCCGCGTTACGCGTTCGATAAATCCGCAAACGGCCGTCGCACGTGCAGCGAAACTCATCGGATTCAACTGGAACGACATAGACCCAGTCTGGGTTCTTAGGGTGCGTGACCATGGCAAAACCAAAGTCCGAAGGTACTCCATTGGCAATATCCGTCCAGTTTTCGGCATGGTCGTCTGAGCGATACAAGCCCCAATGATTTTGCAGGAAGAGACGTTCAGGACGAGCAGGGTGCATCACAATCTTGTGTACACATTGCCCGAACTCCGGGTACTTGTTGGGCATGAACGTCACGCGGATGCCTCGATTTTGCGGGGACCACGAATGGCCGCCGTCATCGGTGCGGTAAACCCCACCAGCCGAGATTGCCACGTACATGCGCTGTTTGTTGGTCGGGTCAAGCACAATTGTGTGCAAGGCCAGGCCGCCGTTCCCCGGCACCCAGCGGTGTCGGTGTGGATGATCAAATAGACCACGCACCAAGGACCACGTCTCTCCTGCGTCGCGAGTCTCGAAAAGTGCCGCCGGTTCTACACCGCAATACAGCACGTCAGGTTCGTCAGGTCGACCGAGCGTTATCTGCCAGATGTTCTTCAGCGAGACGCCACTGTCACTCGGAAATCGAATCGCCGCTTCCTGAGGATTGGTCCAACTCTTTCCAAAATCGTCGCTGAAACGCAATTGCGTTCCCCAAATACTCTGCGTTGAGGCCCAGATGCGGTGTTGACCACCGCGGCCGTCATAGGCCATCGCGTAAACGGCTTGTCCATGAAAATAGGGACCGCCAACTTTCCAACGCTTGCGCTGGGTGTTTGACTGAAGCAGGAATGCTCCCTTTGTTGTTCCCACCAACAACAGAGAGTCTCCCTTCCTGACCTGAATGTGCTCTACACCGTGAAAAGCGGTGGTTGTGGGCCCGCTTCGATCGACAACTAGATCGGCGGAAATGATCGCTGCGGACTGAATGGCTTCGAGAGCGGCCTGAACCTCACCAGCGCGTTGATATCGCTGCATTGGCTCTTTAGTGAGGCAGCGTTGGATGATGGCCCAGAGACCCGGTGGCACAGGAGGGCCTAGCGGTTCAGGCATTTCGCGCATAATGGAGGAGCTGACCTCAAAAGCGCTACGTCCTGCAAATGGCAGCCGCCCGGAAGCCGCTTCATAGAGCACAACCCCAAGAGCCCATAAATCACTGCGATAGTCGGCTGCCTCCCCCCGCAATACCTCGGGCGCCATATACGACAAGGTACCGCTCAGCGTGGATGCCTGCTGACTTGATTCAAAGATTCGGGTAGTGCCTTCCGATGTTCCTCCTGCGATGCGCTTGGCGATGCCGAAGTCGAGAACTTTGACCAAGCCTTCAGGAGTGACCACAACATTTGCGCTCTTTAGATCTCGATGAACGATACCCCGATCGTGAGCACGGACTAATGCGCTGGCTATCTGGACGCCATATCGCAGGACTGACTCCGGTGGCAGTCCCGCATCGCCGGTCAGCTCGCGCAGAGTCTTTCCCTGGACCAACTCCATCACAATGTAGAGTTCGCCTTCGGTCTCACCGACTTCGTGAATAGTGCAGATGTTAGGATGAGAGAGAGAGGAAGAAGCGCGGGCTTCATGGAGCAGACTTTGGCTAGCGGATTGGTCGAGACCAATGTCTTTCTTAACGACTTTCAAGGCCACGTCGCGGTCCAAGAGATCATCGCGACCCCGATAGACGACTCCCATTCCTCCTTCCCCAATCTTCGCCACGACACGATAACGACCGAGGACCTTACCGATCACAGGATGCTCCTTCCTCACCCATCCGAGTCTGTGGAAAAAATCGGTGCAGCGAAATCGTTAAAAAGAACTTGGTGCGCATTTGCGTTCTAAGGTCTACCTTCCTTGATCGGAATCTTCCCAGAAGTTTCCTCGTCGGTTTTGTATTCGTATTTTTTTCGATAAGCCAATTCTATGGGCCACGCCAGATGCGGGTCAACAGTTCGAATTTTCTCATCGATGTGAAAAATCCTTGGCGCGCACCATCTTGCTATCAGGCTACTTTGACGAAGTCGCTACGCGCGTCGAAGTGGATGATGTCTGTTTCCAGTTCGAGCGAACAACCGAATAACATGAGTGTCAAACCAGATCGCCTTGACTACCTACAAGCTCATCGCACTGAACCCTCGCCTTTCAGATATCTACGTCTCTTTGCCTTAGGGAATTTCTCAATTGCATACCTCAACATCACTCGCGGCATGCGGCGGCAGTGTTTATTCAGAAAGCGTTCTTCCGCCTGGCGGTCTCGTTTTCCGACTTCGCGCAGCATCCATCCCACGGCCTTGTGAATTAAATCTTCCCGGTCCGGCAATAACATCACCGCAATTCTCAAAGTGTCCGGGAAATCACCGCGCTTGATAAAATGAAAAGTCGCAATGATCGCCATCCGCCGTTCTCCGGGGCCGGTTTTGAAGAAACTCTGAAGAAAGGC
Source organism: Pyrinomonadaceae bacterium (assembly GCA_036506215.1). Lineage (GTDB taxonomy): Bacteria > Acidobacteriota > Blastocatellia > Pyrinomonadales > Pyrinomonadaceae > PSRF01. The sequence goes on from DASXSC010000075.1 coordinate 7,567, forward strand.
GGCTGAGCGAGAGTTGGCGAGACCCCTTAGTCTTTGCTGGATTTCTCCTGCTCTCATTTCCTGGCGAGATTACGCTCCTTCGGTCTTTTAATCACCGCAACCGTTCCTAGCCGCCAAATCAAATCCGTCCCAATCAAGTAGGAGTAACCAAAGACATGAATGCGACAGCCCCACGGCCAGCCAACGCCGGGCGCGGGCGTTGTGTTCCATCTGCGGATGGCTACGGGGCGGCGAGAGCATCGTCATCACGTGTGGCGACCTCGAACCAGCAACCAAAATATCAACCCGTGTGTAATCAGAAGCGGCGGCACGACTGCCGTTGGAATGTAGAACGCCGCGCCCAGTGTGCGGGCATCGAGATGGACCACAAACAATGCATTATAAAAAGCATAGAGCAGATCAACGGTGCCCCAAATATTAAACAGCCAGACAAGTCCGAAGGCTAATGACCAGCGTTTGAAGAGTGCGATCGAAGCGGCGATTGCCAGCATCGCCGCGGCCAGGTCGCCGTATGCAGCGGGAGCTGCGAACGCTGATGGCAGCGAAGGAGACACGACTCCTGGAACGAGAAAGCTCAGTCCAACAAATCGAAATGCGTGGGGCGCCATTAGCGAGAGAAGAGCGCGATCTCGCTCCTTCGTTTGAAGATACGGCCAGATGAAAAGCTTTGTGGTTAAGCCGAAAGCCACAAAGCTCATCAGAATACTAATGCCAAATAACGCCTGGACATCCATAACAACTCTCCTGATCAATCGCAATTCGAGGCATCGCCGAAAGGTATGGCCATAGCGAAATTCATCGAGCGTTAGCCAAGTAAGGGAAGATACCGTTCTTCGATGATTCTTAAGTGATGAGTTTGATGGCCAATAATGGTAAAGCCCATAGCCAACACGGAGATTTCATACTTCCAGTTTATCGCTTTGCGCAGAAGTATTTCGTCATCGAAACTATTAAATAAGGAAACCGTCGACGCGCGCGCAATTCCTATCTCCTCGATCATCTCATCGACAGCTCGGCGAACCGCATTCGCATTCTTAACGTGCAGCTCTTGATCAAAACCTGACAGCACACTTTCGTCCTTGCGAGCCAGCATTAGAGCTTGATAGGACATGATTCTGTCCGAGTCAGCAAGGTGTTGAAGAATGTCCTTTACAGTCCATTTCCCCGGCTCGTACGTGCGGTCACCCACGTTCTTCAACAGTTCTTTGTCTAATTCGTTTAGCTGCCGGTCGCTGTCATGAAAAGCTTGCTCCAACTCGACATCCGCGACAAGGTCAATGTACTTCGCAAAATTTGGTGGCATTGGGTTGATGTCAGATTTTTTCATTTTTGATGCCTTGTCTCGAAACTATCGTGGCCTTATTTTCATTTGGCGTTCTTGTAGTGCATCAGTCTCCGCAGCGCGAAGCGCGGGGTGATCCTCACCAGAAAGCCCGTCAGGAACTTATATAAAGGACTGTACACGGCCACGGGCTTGCCTCGCTTCATCATCACGTAGCCATAGCGGGCGACTTCGGCGGGCGTAGTTTTGGTCGTCGCCATGTAACTGCTGGGCGCAACCTGCGCGCCGGACGCAAACGAGGTGTTAACCGGCGGTGGACACAGCGCCGTCACTGTTACTCCGCTACCACGTAGCTCTTCGGCCAATCCTTCCGAGAAAGCGAGCACATAATGTTTGGTTGCAAAGTAGACGCTCATCAGCGGGCCGGGGAGGAAACCGGTCACTGAAGCAACATTGAGAATCTGTCCGCGTCCACGTTCAAGCATCGCCGGCAGGAACAGCCGAGTAAGCGCCGTCAGTGCGGTAATGTTGACGCCGATGATGCGCTCTTGCTTGACCAGATCCACGGTAGCGAAGGGCCCGTGATCGCCGAAGCCGGCATCGTTGATCAGGCAATCCACTTCCGAGCCCAGAGCTTGAACTCGATCGTACACCTTCTCAGCAGCTCCCGGCTCGCTGAGATCCGCGACAATAGTATGCACGGTCACTTTTTGTCCAAACTCGTTCTTAGCCGTCTCGAGTGTGGACGCATTGCGCGCGACAAGAATCAGATCGCGCCCATCAGCCGCGGCTTGGCGAGCCAGTTCCAGACCTATGCCGCTGTTGGCTCCCGTAATAAGCGTGAAAGTTGATGATCGTTCGAGAGGCACCACTACCTCCTCCTCACATTGGACCGTGATAATTAATGCGATCGAGGTAAAACGTTCATTCGCGTCGACTCTTTATCGACGTATGATTGCGATGGCCAACCTGCAGGTCGGCGCTGAATTAGCCGTGCTTAGTTCCAATTTGGTTTATAATTTTCGCGCAAGCATCATACCGTCACGAACTGTCAGGCAAACGTTCTCCACCCGATCGTCAGCCTGGACGTGCTGGTCGAAACTCACAATTCCGCGAGTGTCTTCGTCCTGAGGATCGAGTACTCGCCCACTCCAAAGGACGTTATCGGCGACGATCAGCCCGCCGGGCCGCAGCAGCAGCATTGTTGCTTCGTAGTAATTAACGTAATTGGGTTTGTCTGCATCTATGAAGATCAGGTCGAACGGCCCGCTGAGCGTAGAAATCGACTCCAGAGCTGGTCCCATGAGTACCTCGATTTTATGTCCATGCGGACTCTCGGCGAAATAACGCCGGGCGATTGCTTCAGCCTGCGGATCAATGTCGCAGGTGACAAGCCGGCCATTGTCGGGCAGGCCTTCAGCCATCATCAGGGCGCTGTATCCGGTAAACATCCCTATCTCGAGCACGTTTCGCGCCCCAGCCAGTTGCACCAACAGCTTGAGGAATTTCCCTTCAATTCTCCCCACTTGCATCTGCGGCGCTCGCATCGTTTCATAAGTCTCATCGCGCAAACGCCGATACAGATCGGAACCCGGCTTGGTGTGATCGTGCGCGAATTTTTCCACTGCTGCGACTATGAAATCCATAGCTCTCCAATCTCGACGGACATATGGTCGTTCCGGGGGCTCAGGCGAATGGATTCTCGTCCGCGCTCGGACCATAAATCGATGGGATGGGTACATCGAGTTCTTTGAGATAAACGGTCAATTGTCCGCGGTGGTGGTACCAGTGATTCAGCATGACCGACCGGAGCATTGCGATGCGCGGAACTGCGAGCAGCTCGCGTTCGCCTCGCTTCAGTCGCCAGGTAGCCATAACCGCATCGTCGTCCATCTCGCCAAGCGCCCTCATTGCTTTCGCGATGCTTTCGTCGAGCGCCGAGATTAGTTCCGAGGTAGCTTTCGGAACGGGGTCAGTAAAATTACCAATTTGTGCTGGAGAAGGTGAGGCAATCAGTTGCGCCAAAGCACCGGGAATGATCGCCACGTGCATCGCGAGCTCACCCAGCGTCCTCGCTTTGGCGTGAGGCCTCCACCCGAGCTGATCATCAGGGATGCGCTCAAGTACGCGGCGAGTCGTCCGTGCTTCCTGATCAAGTTCCTGCAACATTCCATCAATTATTGCCATTGTTCCTCCACTTCGATTTACTTTGAGACCGCAGCCTCTTCATCTTCCTCCTCGACCTTGAAGAATTCCTCAAGGACATGACTGCCACATTGTTTACTGTCTTGGCCCCGACACAGCGCGGGGATCGGTCCAGGTTCGCACTTCAATGCTGACGCCGTAGCGCAGGCCAGGATGGGTCTTGGCTATGTTTACAGCTTCGTCAAAATCCGTTGCCTGGATGAAGTTGAGCGCTATTACGGCCCCATCACTCGTCGCTCCGGCAGAATCCCCCAAGCGAATACTTTGGTCGCCCAGAACGCGAGGTTCGAGCCCGCGACCGTCCTTTATTTGTTGTAACGCCCAGGCTCTTACCTCTTCAGTCCGACGCTTTTGTTCGTCTTCAGAGAGAGGTTTGCGGCCCTGGCGAAAAATGAAAACAAATCCTGCTTTCATGTTGACTCCTTGTTGTGTTGGACTCGGCCGAGAGGTCGTTGCCGCGAAGATTGCTGCCATACCTGCGACCAAAAGGACAACCCATGCTGCCGCCGACAACCGCCAAGATCTCTGTCTATGAAAGAAATTCGTCATGCTATGTTTTTACTTGTCACTCCTTATCATCTGTTATTTTCGTTCTTACTTGCCTCAATGCCGTGCCCGTGCAGCGCGAATCAATCCCACGCCGAGAGTCAGCACGGCGACCGCCAGAAACGCTGCGCCCACATAGGCGAGATTGATTAAGGCGTTCGGCTCTTTCGCAGTCGGCGAAACAACGGAGAAAAAGAACGCCGCCGGAATCAGTATGGCGGCTAGCGGCGCGCCGATTCGGGCAATCCACTTCCAAAAAGCCGAAAGCATTGCCTCATCAACATAGCGAAGCATGACGAGCGAAAGAACGAGGTAAACGCCGGCATGGGCGTGTCCCGCTCGGAATAGATCGTGACGCAATGGATTATCGACATACCCTGCCGAGCCCCGGGTTAGAAAGAATAGAAGAGTTAAGCCGCCGTACATTACGGTTGGGATAACCACGAGCAGAACTCCAGCGAGCATCCGCGATTCACGTGACATGATTTCCTCCGTCAAGACTTTGAAGGTCAAGCTTCGATCTGTTTTCAGATCTTCGATGGCGAACGAAACGTCCTTTTCGACAAAGCTCTCAGGTGGATCTCTCAATTCTGCCGTAGTAGCAGCCAGACTCACCGTCGCGCAAATGAAGATACGCCACGCCAGAGTCGTCAAAGAATTGGTTGATGACTGTCTCAGCGTCGCCGTTTTGGATCAGTTTGGAATCCACTTGCTCGTCGTTTTGAGTGTAAGCCCGAAGCAATAGCGGCAGCTCGCGGAAATCATCCGGGTAACTAATAAGCACTTCTGCGTCTGGCTTGCAATCATTCTCATGAATATATATAGGACCAGCTTCGGCAAACACGCCTTCGCTTTGAAAGGGTCGGTATTTGAACAGGAGCCTCCGTTCACCGGGATTGAAACGCCGCAAACAGCGCCGACAAATACTGCGCCTTGACTGTGCCACTTCCAATTTTGGTGGATTGCCGAACTGATCACGCATGGTTTGTTTCAGCTCATCTGAAACCTTGCTTGACAATGGATACATCACAAAACTACTCATTTCATTAACTCCTGATTAATCCGATTCGTTTCCAGTTAATTCACGTTAATTCTTTCAAATGCACGAATCTATCCGGAACGTTACGGCAAACTCTCGACTGCCCTCGATACGCTCAGGGCGAAGAGGCAAACCGCTAAAAATGCCGTTAGCATCTTCATGAGTTGAGTTCTATTAACTCGATAATACGTAGTCTTGGGTTTGGAGATGGCGTGCAAGAGTCCTGATCTTTTATTCAATCGTCCTGACGAGCGGCCCGAAATATCCTGCTCTAGTCGTGAGCAATCTAAGACGGAAAACACTTGCCGAAAGCCAGCAGCAATCGCGGCGGACCCTTGAGGCGAATCTTTCTGCGCAATAAAGCCCAAACCAGATTGCGTTCCTTTGCTATGAAGCCGAGCCATGTATCGCTGTCGGCTGTGACTTGGAGATCAGCTTTTCCGACGTGCTCATCTGTTATTGTCAATGTCTGGTTGCTTATGGTGATCGTGGCGCGCTGCTGTTCGTGTTGCGGGTCTTATTATTGAGGGACACTTCAGCGGCCTCCATCTTTGGTAGTTTAATGAGTGATATGACGTGAAGAACGATCCAAAATGGCACTGCGAATGTCGGGATCAAGCTAAGCGGCAATCGCTGCATCATGTCCGTTGCAACGTCGCCGCGCAGGATCCCAATTGGGGAATTACCGGCAAGCACGCCACCGCCGATGGCGCCGACGAAGTCGAGCAGACCAAGAATATTCAGCAAAATAACATGTCTGCGCCAATTGGGTGTTCGGCGCGATATCGCCAGAACCACAAACGGCGCGTACGCACCCACGATGATGTCCCCGACCCCTGCGGGCCACGCAAATGTACCGGGCAGTAAGTGGGCCGTCATCAGAACCAGAAACATCGCGCCGATAATTCGCCATGCCTGCATCGCGGTCAATAACCGAAGATCAAGGCTGAGTGAAAGAGTGCGAACGCCCGCGGACAAAACGAACGCAATGACAAATAAGGTTGGTGGAAGGATTACCGATATCAGCAAGGCAAGCGGTGGTTTGTCTGGTGGATTATCGAAGACCCCAAGAACATTAAGAATCAGTGAAAGCGCGGCCCATGCAGCGACCACAAGCCAAACCGATAAAGTGTTAGTTGATGTGTTCGTCATTGATCCATCTTTCTGCGACATAAAGGTCACTCCGTTCACACGCGTCACGCTCGGCGGGAGCGACGCAGCGAGTTGTTCGCAATTCACGCATCCTGCTTTCTGAGGACAAAGTGCATGGCATTCGCCGTGGCTACGTGCTCGGTACATTGATAACGCAGCGCCAGCGCATTAATGCCGTTGAAGAGGTGTTCCCCTGAGCCGAGAAGGACCGGACTGATAGCGATGTGCATCTCGTCGATCAGTCCGGCTTGGAGGTACTGGCGGATCGTTCCAACGCCACCACCGAGCCGAACATCCAGACCGTTAGCTGCCTCTTTCGCCCATTCCAGCGCAGCAGTGATTCCCTTGACGAAATGAAAAGTCGTGCCGCCCTCCATCGCGATTGATGGCCGCAGGTGATTCGTGAGCACGAAGACAGGCGTGTGGTAAGGCGGATTATCGCCCCACCAGCCCTTCCAAGTGTCGTCCGGCCACGATCCGCGAACAGGTCCGAACATGTTGCGGCCCATGATCCATGCTCCAATGTCGGCGAAACCGCGCGCCACAAAGTCGTCATCAACACCGCTTTCGCCAACGCCATTCCCTTCCAGCTGCTGAAAAGTGCGAGTGGGAATCATCCACTCGTGCAGAGCCGGGCCTCCGACCCCGAGCGGATTGTTGACGTCTTGCTTGGGGCCAGCACCGTATCCGTCCAGCGAGACTGAGAAGTCGTGAACGCGAAGCTTGGTCATTCAGTTATCCTTTCTACTTATTCCCGCGCGCATCTCAACGTCCTCCGCGCTCGAACAGATAACTGGTTCCTGTGAGAATCATCCCGAGTCCCACGAGCGCAATCAAAACTAAAAACAGCGGGTCACTTGAATAAACGTAGAGACCGGTCAAGCTCAGCACGATAAAAGCACGCACAAAAAGAGTGGTTAGATAAAGCATTTCGAGACGGTGTCGAATAATCTGAACGACAATCATTCCGACCACCGTTAAAAGAACGCCGGCGAACCTTGGCATCACGTCGCCATAGTCATGATTCGCAAACAAGAGCCTTAACGCGAATTGTGGCGCGACTATCAGAGCGACGCCTCCTGCAATCAGGTAGCCCGCCAGATAAAACAGGCTCAATCGTGTTCGTTTCATTTCACCATGCGATTCATCTAGCCCGACATAACTTTCCGCATGATCGTTCGTTGCATAGTCCGAGGCATGAACCGATCGGCAAGCACTACCAGCTTGTTCCGCAGTCCGGCAACCACGCTGGACTTCTCGCCGAGCATTGCCTGGATCCCGGCGCTCGCCACTGGTCGTGGACGCATCATCAACATGCGCAACGCGATTGTGTTTCGTTGGCCAGCAACCTCGCCGAAAGAAGTCGATGTCGCACCTGGGGACAAGACCGTGACGCTAACGCCGTGTGGCTTGAGTTCGGCATGCAAAGCTTCGCCAAATAACAAGACATAACCCTTGCTCGCGGCGTAGGCTGCGTAACCAGGCACTGCCTGATATCCAAGGAGACTGGCGACTAGCAGAATGTGGCCCGATCGACGCTTTATCATCTCGGCTGCGAAAACGTACGTGAGCTCGGTAAGAGCGAGCATATTGACCTGCAGCATCTCGAGAGTCTTTTCGACCGGTTGATCGACAAAGGTTCCGTAAAGGCCGTACCCAGCATTGTTCACCAAGACGGCTACAGGGATGTTGTGCGCATCAAGGCGAGCCTTCAATTCGGCAACCGCGCCGGGGAGTGAGAAATCGACTCCCTCAACCGCGACTTCGACATGAAACTTTTGCCGAAGCATCTCTGCCAATTTCTCCATGGGTTCTGTTCGACGTGCAGCTAAGACCAGGTTCGCCTTCTGCTCGGCCAACAGGGTCGCAAACTCCACCCCGAATCCGCTCGACGCTCCAGTTACTAATGCCCATTTGCCGCTCAGATCGCTCATCTATGCACCTCAATCAGCTGCGTGCCGAAGGAATCAGCTTCGCGATGACAGCACCAGCCAGTGACCAACCGACGACCATGTCAACTCCTTGGGCAAGAAAGAAAGCGTTCGGAAATCCGTACCAGTTCCAATAGATGGTGCTGATGGCGAATAATCCGAAGGCTCCCAAAAGCCCGGCTAACGCGACGCGCCTCCAGTACGCCGCGATGGTGAGGGACAGCACGTAGCTGAGGACTCCCGCAGCCAGGAGATCACTTAGAAACTGCACCGAGAGTTTTCTGGGCGATACGGGCGCGTCACCTGCGGCATGGTAGACAATCATTCCGGTGGGGCCGGCGCGAAACCTTGCTTCCCAGGCGGCCGTTTCTTCTTTGGATGGGCTTCCCCTGAGGTCGATGCTTGGCACGAAGTATAAACCATCGCCAGGCAAAGAGGTGCGGAGCGCAGAAACGATTCGCGCCTCGTCGGAAACTCGATTAAAGCCAACGCCTTTGAGCAGCATCAAGTGGGAGAATGCTCCCCAAACGAAAAAAGTGACGGCGCCCGCCACCGTGGCGATCAACCATTTGTACAAGAATTTAATCATGTGTGCTCCGCTTGTACTTTCGGACGTACCGACGCGTCTGACGTGGAAGGCCGCATCGGCGAAATATTTTGAGCTACCACCCATGCGGCAGAGGCGATCGCCCATGAGATGAGAAAGGCCGTCCAAGGCAGTCGTGTCGCCGGGGCTTTCAGAACCGCAGGACCCCAAACGAGTAGCGTAAACAGACTTATCATGGCCGCTTCCACACTCGAGGCCAGACGCGGAAAGATCGAGAACAGCACCCCGAGACCACAGGCGATCTGTCCGACGCCAGTTAGATAGGCCCAGCCAACACGATAAGGAAGCCACGCTGGCACCAGCTCTGCAGTCTCTTTCACATACACGAGATGTGAGAGTCCGATGGGTATCAGCGAGATCGCAAAGAGCTTCGTTGCAAGACGAACTCCGTTCTCGCCCGACAGAAACCTGAGTGGCCATCCCTGTTCCAGCCCAGCGAGCTTCGTAAACAAAAGCCATCCTCCAGTCAAAAGCACAGCTATCTCGCCGAATCCGAGCCAAACAGCTTCCATCTGCGGTGCGGCAACTAGGGCAGGCAGCTTCAGCAGCAACCATACGATGAGATATGGGAACAACACACGAGCCGACCATGCCGTCGTGGCTCTTAGAAGCAGTCCGAAACCGCTTAATAGCATGATGAGCCCCGAACCATATGCGAGAACTTTCCGGCCCGGAATCCATGAGGGAACGGGCTGCCAAACCAACGCGAAATCGCCGTAGACTAAAGCGAGGGTGCCGAGGCCAATCATCCCGACAGCAAACAGTGTCAATGCAGGTTGTTGGATTCGAGTCATCGGACAGTCAGCCTCGGATGGTCATCACAGCTTCTTCCCGAAGACGCCCCTCGACCAAGAGTCTTTTCACCGCAAGGCTTCCCGTGCGACCAGTAGATCCAATCACCAAAGGATGCCGCGTTTCAACTGAATTCAATCGCTTCATGCTGATCTATGATCGCTTTACCGGCTGATAGCTGAGGACGACGACACCTGTTCCGAGGGTCTTTGTAGCCACGAGCCTCAACTTTTTCTTCGAGGCCCCTTGGAACAGCGACAGACCTTGGCCCAGGAAGAGCGGATGGACCCAGACCTTGAGCTCATCGAGCAAGTCATTTTCCAGCAGGGTGCGCCCAAGCATGCCATGTCCGTAAATGACCAGGTCGCCGCCGCCCTGCGCCTTTAGTTTGGCCGCCTGCGCCACGACGTCGCCGCTGATGACGAGCGAGTTGCTCCAATCGGCTGTCTTCAGGGTGTTCGAGAAGACGTATTTCCGGATCTTGTTGATTCGGTCGCCGTATTCGCCCGTTTGATGAGGAAAGGCCGCGGCGAAGAACTCGTACGTTCGCCTGCCCATGAGCATGGCGTCGCTGGCTGAGAGCAGGTCTAACGCGTGCTTTTCGGCCTCGTGGTCGAAGTACTCCGTGGCCCAGACATGTGGATCGCCGAACACTCCGTCCAATGATATAAGCGTGGATTCAATGATTTTCCGCATAACTCACCTCCGGGTTCGGAATGACCTTCGCCGAGCAGACGATTGGTGCCGTATTGAAAAACTCCTTCATGCAGCAAGAAAAACTGATAGGAAATTGCTTTTAACGCTGCGTGCGTGAGTCAGTGCTTGTCCTTGGGCACCATCGGGTTCTCGGACGCCATGAGGCCGTCGAGTGCGGCTAGATCGAGCGGAACCTCAAAAAAGAATTGCAGCACCCACTGCGTGCTGACTTCTTCGCCGCCTGGGAGCTTCACTACTTCGGTGCGCAGATCGCAGGCTCGATTGACGGCCGAGCTCATACGCGATACGAGCGTCTGCCTGCTTTCGGCGGTGAGGGTGGGTGGGACGATGTAGTGGCATATCGGGCGAAAGGCCCCGCCGATCCCGTCGTCGAAGCACGTGTGTTCCGCGGCCCACTCGCGCAGGAACACGCGACAGTCTGGCATCTGGTAGGCGTGGTGCATGCTCTCGAAGGCGTCCTTATGGAGCTGCGCCTTGGCGCTGGTCTTGAGGCCCGATGGAATGTCGATAATCACAACTGGCATGATGTTTTCTCCTTTTCGGTTTTTAAGTGATAGGAACCTGCTTTTACCCTTGATGTCGCTTCTTAAACGTTACGCGTATGTAAAGGACACAAATTCCACGATACAAAGACTTCGAAGCTTTGGAATTTCATTTCTCTAACTGGGCGGCGGCCCAGTGCGAGGGTCAGTCCAGGGCCGCACCTCGATGCTGACGCCGTAACGAAGGCCGGGATGGCTTTTCGCAACCTCCACTGCTTCGTCGAAATTTTTGCCTTGATGAAATTCAGCGCAATCACAGTCCCATCGCCGGTCGAGCCTTTGTCGCTCTCTCCAAGGTAGTAACTCTCATCGCCCAGGACGCGCGGCTCGAGGTCGTGGGCCTTTCCTTCTTGCAGTGCCCAAGCCCTTACTTCCTCGGTACGTCGCTTCTGCTCTTCTTCAGAAAGCGTCCTGTTGCCCTTACGAAATATGAAAACAAACGATGCTTTCACGTTGGCTCCTTGCTGGATTTGATTCGGAGTTGAAGTGGATGTCCAAAAGAGACCAGCGCTAAACATCAAGAGCTATGCGGACAGAACGACGGGCACGCGCAAACGCGCAGCTCTATGATTGAGATTCATAGCATTCGTGTCTGAGTCATTACGATTAGTCGCTCCATAATAGCGAGTCGTTGGAGCGTGACGATGCTTCAAAGTCCTTTTCTTTTGTCCAATCGTCTTTAAGAAACCACACCGATTTGCTGCACGGGAGGGGAGTTCAATCCAGTAAGTGCGTCCGCACGACGTCCAAAGGGTGGTCGATCAGCGGCAGAACTTCGTCAACAAAACCCTTCGTGTACGGCTGGTCGCCGTGCCAATCAAAGGCGGCCTCGTTCTGCCACCTGGAGTGGATGTAGAACAATCCACCGTCCCGCACGGAGCGGAACATGTTAACTCCCAGGCATTCGGGCTCGTTGCGCGTTGGCCCAAGCACTTTCACAATCGCCTGCTCGACACGACCCTCCAATCCGCCTTTCGCGTGAAAGCGCGCGAAGACGTACAAGTGATCATCTTTTTCCTTGGTAACGTCCATGTGATTCTGTGCTCCGTGGTTATCGGCAAGCATGCAATTGAGCTTCAGTTGGTTTTGTTAGCGCCATCTTTAACTCGTGTGTCTGTCGCAATCCAGTTTACTTCCCAAGTCTTGCCTCCATCATCCGAGAATGCTTGTTCAAAGTGGCAAGAAATCGGCGTGATGTCCGAGATGACGAAACGAACAAAGATGGCCCGGCCATTCAGTGTCTCTTGGTCAAAGAACTCGCCACGGCCATTTTTGAATTCGCCGAAGGTCGGCTGAGTTAAGGTGCCGTCGTTGGCGTTAGCGAAATTGAGGCTCCATTGATGAGACTTAGGGTTATAGAGGCGGAGGTTCAAGCCTTCGAAGTGACCCGCCGGACCATCGGCCACGAGTTCCACCAGATTGGCGCGGCCATTCCAAACCTTTCTGACAACAGTCGTGCCTTCATATTCGACCCAGGTGTTTGAGCCAGTTAACGGATGGAGGCGGCGCTTGAGATGAGTTTTCCAAGTACCGATATGGAAATCGAAATCGTGTTGGGCATGGTTCCCTTCAGAAGACGCCGGTTGAGGTTCTGTTTTTGACGCGGCAATTTTTTCTTCTGAAGGTTCGTGACGCGTGAAAGTCATCACCCAATTGGTTACCCAAGTTTTCCCTCCATCATCTGAGAATGCTTGTTCAAAACGACTCGAGTTTTGAGTGATGTTGGAAAAACCGTTTCGCGCAAGGATCATTCGGCCATTGAATTCCTCCTGGTCGAAGAATTCGCCATCGCCATCCCTGAAGTCACCAATCATCGGTTTGTTGATTACGCCGTCGCTGCTGTTCGCCCAATTCAGACTCCATTGGTGAGTTTCGGGATTGTATAAGCGCAGGCCTAAGCCCTCGATGTGGCCGGCAGGCCCTCTGACATCCAACTCAAAGAGACTTGCCCTGCCATTCCAAACCTTGCCGACGACTGAGGTGCCGTCGTATTCGACCCACTGCTTCGAGCCGGTTAATGGATGCACGAGCCGCGAAACGTGGGTGTTCCACCTGCCAAAATTAAAATCGAAATCGTGTTGCTCGTCACGTTGCGTCGGAGTCTTCTGAAGACTTGTTTCGGATGTGGCTGACTTCTGCTGCGCGAATTCATGCAGGGGCTCCAAGACGACAACTAGGCTGCAGAACAGGAGAAAGGTTCGCAACCGGACGAGCTCTGACCGGCGGCGCAACTTGATAAGATAACGGCAGACTTCGACGATCACAGTTATCTCCTGACACCATAGTGGAGTAATCTGGACTTCTAACTTTGTAGAGAAGGAATATATTCTGAGCTATGAGCGCCATCAAGAAGGCACCTTCAGGTAACCATACTCACCCTAGACGGCCCAATCCGGTCAGCGGCTGTCCGCTAACGGCTGCGCTCACCGCAATTGGGGGTAAATGGAAACTGATTATTGTGTACTGGTTGGCGGAATCGCCGAAACACTTTGCGGCTATCCGGCGGGTCATGCCCGGCATCTCGCAGAAGGTCCTCACTCAGCAACTCCGCGAGCTAGTCAATGACGGGATCGCGCAGCGACAACCCAAGGGCGCGATTCCGGCTCCCGTCGAGTATTCGCTAACCGACTATGGGCGGTCATTAATGCCTCTGGTCGAGGACATTCGCCTCTGGGGGAGAAGTCACTTGGAGCGCTTGAACTTCTGACGGATGCGTCATGAGAGATTCTCTGCGTCCAGATGAACTCATGCCATGATTATCGTCCCATAATTCGTAGTCGCTGACGCGTTGTGATGCTTGAAAAACTTTTTCCTTTTATCCAACCGTGCTGATCCGGGCTGGTGATGAAAGCAGTCATTGAGAAAACGTGCTCGATGCGTGGATGACGGCCGATAATATGGGGCATGTCTTGAGGGAGATTGGCTCGGGACCGCTGGGCAATTACACATTGGAGTCAAAAGAGATGAAGTTGGCCGAGATAGATGGGGACGCAGACCTTTTGACTACGGTCCTGAACGCGCTGCAATTCAAAGGACGCTGCTTCTGCTACAGCGAATTCACTGCGCCGTGGGCCTTGAAACTTCCGGAGAGCGACTTTGCACACTTTCATGTGTGCGAACGTGGGCAAGCTTGGATTGAAGTGGAAGGAGTTGAGCGGCCCGTACTGATGGCGGCTGGCGACTTAGTTATTCTGCCTCATGGCAATGCCCACGTTCTCCGAGACGATCCAAAATCGAAACCCATAGCTTTGAATCAACTGTTGAAGCGGCGATCTCCGGGCACCAATCTCGTGCGTCATGGTGGCGGCGGAACTGAAACGATCGGCATTTGCGGCTCGTTCAAATTTGAAAATGAAGTAGGCAATCCGATCATTTCATTGCTGCCGAAGTTGATCCACGTTCCACATAGCGACACTCAAACGTGTCTTTGGCTTGAACCGATCCTCAACGGTTTGGCCCATGAGGTGCAAAATCCTACCGCGGGGTCGGGTTCACTGATCAACCATCTGACCGGAGTAATGTTTGTTCAGGCCGTGCGGGCCTGGATTCAAAGCCAGCCTCGAGGTGAGGGTGGGTGGCTTGGCGCCTTGCGCGATACGCAGATTAGCTCGGCCTTGAATTTGATGCACCAGCATCCGGGTCGTGTCTGGACCATCGCTAAACTTGCCGCCGAAGTCGGCATGTCCCGCTCACCGTTTGCTACAAAATTCACCACCTTCGTAGGTGAGCCGCCGCTGTCGTACTTGACGCGTTTGCGCATGAACCTGGCCGCAGATTATTTGAGAAGCGATCACCTGAGAATTAGTGAAATCGCCGAACGCGTGGGTTATGAATCACAAGCGTCTTTCACCAATGCCTTTAAGCGCCAGTTTGCAATGTCACCTCGGGAATATAGAGAGAAATCCAGATCAACTTAATGTGATTGAACAATTGGATGTTGAGGAGTTTGACCAAATGGTCTCAACGTCCTGCCTTCGCCAATTTACCTGAACCAGCGACGGTTAAAAAGCAGAGATTCATCGCCGATCGGAATTCCCTTCAAGTGGGCTGCTGTTTTTTGCCTAGTCAATATTCTGACCTCCGCCCTACCCAATCGGCTGATGCGTCGGCACGAACGTCATGGCAGTCTTCCTGAGAGAAAAACCCGACAAGAATAGGTTAATTCAAGAAGGGATTCATGACAGAAGCAAAAGTGTCAGATTCTTTGCGCGCGCTTTCTCAGAGTTTGGCAAAGGCCGTGGAACGAGTCAGTCACGCCGTCGTTGCCATCAACGCACCGTGCGCATACCTTCAATCAGTTGTTTCTTTCCGTATAGTTCCATACTTCCTTCTCGAATGTTTGAAAAATGCGACAACTACTTCATTGTCATTAACCCTAGTCATCCAGGCTGCCCATGGTTAGGTTGACGGTCGTTCCTGTCATCCCGCTTGCCTTATCGGAAGCCATAAAGACAGCCATGTTTGCCATCTCCGCGAGCGTCATCAGCCGCCGCGTGTGGGTCTTGCTTGCGAGAACCTCCTGGAACTGTTCCCAGGTCATTCCCGATACTTTGGCGCGAGCCTCGAAGGCTTCCTTCCTGGGGCACATCCTGATCGAGGGGGCTAAAGAGAAAGACACAAAAGTTGGCAGAGCAAATGTCAAAGTGACGACTCAGACCAAGTTGTTTATAGAGCAGAACAGAGAGCGCAAGCCGGTGGCATTCGACAATCTGAAGGAAGGGCAGCAGGTGGAAGCGCCCTTCACCGGTCCAGTGATGGAAATGCTACCCGGTTCAGACTACCGCTGATGCCTGGGCATCGCGTCAGCAGTTTTCGCAAAAGAAAATGCGACGCAACTTTTCCGCTTAATTGCTCACACCTCGAACTACCTGTCAGAGCGAAGCCGACTGACCGGTGGCGAATGACATCGTTTGAAGTCCGAAAACGTCCAGTTCGCTCCCGAGATTCGCGCATCCTAGTAAGGGCTTTCGATAGCGACGAAATTCGGCAACTTAAGAGTTGAGATGAACTCAATTTGCTATGACTTGGCGTCCAATTTGCATCCCCGCAAGATTGTTCGTAGAGCAATTCAATGCAATGACCGAAGAACCACAAAAACTACGAGAGGAATGCACGCGAGCATCATGTGCGACTTGACCCGTGACTGTGATCGGGACGCGCTCGTCGATGGGGCATCCGGAGACACGTGTTGAAGAAATTATCCAACTGACGGGCTTTTATCTTCGAGGAACAAACAGATGTTGCAGCCACTCATGTCTACCAGGCCGACGCGCCGTCGGCTCACCGTTACGTTGCTGGTCTCTTTCGCTTTGGCAATGTGCAACGTAGTTCCTCTGCTGCAGGCTCAGACTCCTCCAAAGAGTGATGCCGCGAGCAAGCTGGCTGAAGAAACCAAAAAGGTTAAGGAGCGGATCTTAAAGATCAGCCGGGGGAATGATGTCACGATCGTTCGACGCGACGGACGGGAGTTCTATGGTCGGATCGAAAGCCTAGAAGATGATCGCGTTTCCATCTACGAGGTTGACCTAAAGGCGAAGATCGAAATCTATTTCGAAGAGATAAAAAAGGTTTCTAAAGGTTATGGTAGTACCCGAGCTTGGAACGGTAAGAGAATACCGCCCAAAAAACGCTTGATTGGTTTGATCATTGGTATTGGAGTTCTGATCCTGCCAGTTATTCTGATCGCGAACGGCAAGGATTGACGGTATCCATACCAGTCTAAAGATCCATTCGGACATGCTTCATGACATCAGTAAGAAGTAGCAGCGAGTCCCGTTTTTGAAGGGAAGATGGGTAGAAGTCGTATTCGAGTCCGAAAGCGTCCAGTTTGATCTTCAGATTCGTGCGTCTTAGCTCCGATGGCGACGACATTTTGCAGCAATTTGAGCGTTCTGGTGCTCTGAACATTTTGCATCGTCCGGTGTCGATTTTCAGAGTCCCGAACGACTAAATATTGGAGGACCATTCAACACATTTAAAGAAATTGAGAGAAAGGTGCCGAAAATGAATATCTTGTTTAAGCCAAGCCAAGTGCTATTAGCCTTTACTGCCTTCTCTATCATTGCGGCACCGTCTCCCGTTGCTGCTCAAGAAGAGGTCATCAGAGTAGAAACCTCACTTGTTAACCTCAACGTTGTCGTCACGGATCGTCAAGGGCGGCGCGTCAGCGGGCTAGCGAGAGAAGATTTCGACGTGTTTGAAGATGGCGTGCGGCAGGAGATCACCCATTTTACGGCAGATGAACGACCGCTGCGGCTCGTTCTGGTTTTTGATGTGAGCGTCAGTATGGAGTCTGTCTTGCCAACCGTTAAACAGGAGGCCATTGCGTTGCTCGGCAGCTTAGGCGCGAATGATGAGTTGAGAGTTGTCTCGTTCGCTAGCGAAGTCTGCCAACTCTCCGGTTGGCTGAATAGAGAACAAGCAGAGGATGTCATCAGAAGGGTGACGCCCGAACCGCACGCCCGGCCCGTGTCGGCATCAATAGGTCGCCCGGGCTACCGCATCGGCGATACAAACACGTATCTGTACGAAGCCTTCCGGTACCTTTTCGATAACTTCCGGATTGATGACGACAGAATCGCAATTGTCATGTTCAGTGATGGTGTTGACACGGCTGCCGGTCGTGCCATGCCGAATATCAATAGGCGCGTGGATGAAGTCGGAAAAGAGGTGCGGCGGCAGGCGCAAGAAAGTTGGGCACTTGTGTACCCTATCCGCTACAAGACAGAGCAAGCCATCGGCGAACTGCCCTCGCCGGCTCGGCGACCCTTCCCCGCCGCCATTCGCATCGGGTCACCGCCCGCCGATCCCGGTCGCAAACTTTTTGAACAGATTGCCGCTACTACCGGTGGCGGCGTCTTAGAATGGACTACCAGGCTCGATTTGATCGCGGCAGTCAAAAATGCGCTAGCGGATCTGCGTAGCCAGTACGGCCTCGCCTACACACCGCTGCGCAACAGGGGAAACGGATTTCGTCGCACCAGGGTTCGCGTTAAACGACCGAACCTAGTCGTACGGACTCGGGAAGGCTACTTCTACAATCGAGAGAAAGGATGACCGGCATAAAGAAAGGAAGTACAGCATGGCAAACGTGGCAGTATTGGTTTTCTATGCTTCGTGATCATCTTGCATCTATCAAAGACCAGTTCGGAAATTCGTTTTGCCAAGTATCGACGCAAAATCGCGAAACAGACGCCGAGGGTAACGATCCGGCGTTGAGCGTTGCACCCGGCGTCGCTTCGACGACGCGGGTGAACTTGGTGTTATGCGACAACAAGATCGGATCTGATACACAATTCGAGTAGGTTCGTGATGTGCGTCTGCGAGTCTGGAAAGCAGATGCCGCCATCGACACAAAGACAAGCAACAACCAAAGGAAAATTTGACATGCCTAAGTTTGAGGAACTCGATTCGAAGGTAACGCTTGCGCAGCAGATCCTGATGCGCACGCCGATATTCCAGAACGGATGATCTGGGCGCGATGAATTGCCATGAATTCAAATGAGGAGGCATACAACGAACTGTGTTGTTATACCCTTGCGCATGGTGATCCCTCGTTTATTCACCAGCATGTGGTTGATGCCTTCTCAGCGCAGACGGCGGATGACGACACCAAACCGATCAAGTTGGCGTTTGCGCTCATCGGCCTTTACCTGCACGTTGAAAGAGAGTTCTCGGGGAAACAGATCCAGCGTGCTCACATGTTTCTCGCGCGGCGAAAAAGAATCTGGCCCTCCTTTCCTTTGCCACATGATCGAGGCTCAATGACAGTTGCGCACGTTATGGCTGTCGCTGCAGGAGCTAAGCGCGACAAAGCGATTCACGAATGGTGTGCCGCTGTGTGGAAGGCATTTCATGAGAGCCATGAGATGGTCGGTGAGTTGGCGCAGGAATTGTTCGTGCGGACTAATTCCTTCACAAGTTAAAAACGACACGTCGAACAGCATTTACGACATCCGCATGATGTCTAACTATTCGGTGTGCTCGAAGAGTTCCCTGGACAACAAGATCTTCATGACGCCAGGAGGCATTAGCCCGATCAGAACAATGGACGAAGGCAAAGAATCTCGTGCGCCCATAAACTCGGTCAGTCGCACATGAGCTCTTACATTTGGGTGTTTCGCAATTTTCGAGAAGCACTTAATCGATCAATCAAGTACCTTCCAACCAACTGATGGGCATGTGATCAAGTTGGCACCAAAGCCAATGGCAAAGGCCTTATAGTCGCCACTATCTTTCTGTGTGAAATGAACATAATCTAACGGTGAGTTAGGCTCAGGAGGGACCTCATGAGACGCACGTGGACGATCATCGGCGTTGGCGATGTGGCCGGCAGTGTCAAGTGGTACCAGTCGCTATTTGGCCTGCCGGAAACGGCTCCTGCCCATGACTACTTCGGTCAAATCCTCGACTCGGATGGAACGGTCTTGCTCTGCCTTCACGAGTGGGGCGCCCATGACCATCCCACCTTGGCGAGCCCCGATCACGCACAGCCGGGCAACGGCCTCCTCTTGTTTTTCCGTGTCTATGATTTCGACATGGCGCTGACAAGGGCACGCGATCTCGTCGCTCGGCTCGAGGAGGAGCCTCAGGTGAACCCGAACACTGGAACTATGGAGTTCGCACTCCAAGATCCGGACGGGTACTACGTCATGATCAGTGCGCTCTCTGCGGGCTAACTCGTTGCGCCGGAGCGGAATCAGTTGCTTGTCATCGACAGGAGGTCGATAACGCGGTTGCTTCTCGCCCGGAGAACTCTGAGGTTGGACGGCTACTGAATTCCACTTATGACCACCTACGAAATGTTGTACCTCATTATTTCTGCAAGTGGTTTTCTCATGGTCATCGTATCGGTGAGCGTGCTTATCTATCAGACTGTTCTCTTACGGAGGTCGCTGGACGTCGGTTCCAATTCTTCCGTTGGGCAACGCCAATTGGAAGTCGATAAACTCTTGGTTGAGAATCCGCATCTTCTTAAGTACTTTTTAAATAACGTTAACATCTCTCCAACCGACCAGGATTATGAAGCAGCGTTGGCCATCGCGTTGCTGCTCGCAAATTTTTATAACACTTTCTTGTTGCAGAAAGACAAATTCCAGCAGATATATCCCGTCGAATCATGGCTTGGCTACATCACTGATTACCTTTCAACGAGTCCGATATTGCGCGATCACGTTGAAGAGTATCAACGTTGGTACTCTCCTGAGTTGCTAACTCTGAAACATGCTGCGGACGAAGCTTTGCGCCGAAACGCCGCCGTATAAGAGATTGTCGAAATTTTGTCAGCGGCCGATGCGTTAGCAAAGGAGCCATAGGGCGAAGTTAGTTCAATTGTTAGTTCTTGTTCCAGACTACCTTCGTTCATAACTGCGTATTTTGTCTTCGGTAGCGAGTCGCTTTGGGCTCTCGAGCGAGGTAATACGGAAAAATCTTCAAAACCTCCGCGCGCACACGGCAGCGGTCTGTTCGGTTTGTCATTCATAAGTCTTCAGCCCTTTTTATATTCCTTGACCGGCATATATTCTGTGGAGACCGGTTGAAAGGATGCGGTGACTATGGATACAGGTGAGTGGCTGGCTGATCAATTCGAAGAACACCGGGCGCACTTGCGCATGGTGGCCTATCGCATGCTCGGGTCGGCGAGCGAAGCGGAGGATGCCGTCCAGGAAACCTGGATTCGGCTGAGCCGGATCGACGTCAGCGACATCAAGAATTTGCGAGGCTGGCTGACGACCGTCATTGCCCGCGTGTGCCTCGATATGCTGCGAGTGCGTACGTCGCGACGCGAGGATCCGCTCGGGGCCACGCCGGAGCCGACCGTCTTCTCGCGCGCGACGGCGGATCGCGAGCTCGCAGACTCAGTCGGCCTCGCGCTCCTCGTCGTGCTCGACAAGCTCGACCCGGCGGAGCGAATCGCGTTTGTGCTACACGATGTGTGCGCGATGCAGTTCGACGAAATCGCGCCGATCGTTGGCCGCTCGACCGCGGCCGCGCGTCAACTGGCGAGCCGCGCGCGCCGGCGCGTCCAGGGTGCCTCCGCGCCCGAGATCCATCTCTCGACTCAGCGCCGCGTGGTCGATACGTTCATCGCAGCGCTGCGCGCCGGTGACGTGGAAGCGCTGGTCACCGTACTCGGCGGCAACCGCGAGTGGGCCAGTGGCGCGGTTGCATTCCGGACCGCGGCCGAGCATATGCGGCCGGTTCTGATCGATGGTCGCGTCGGCCTCGCGTTCGCGCCCGGCGGCAAGATCAATCGCGTGCTGATATTCGAGTTCGCCGGCGCAACGATCCGCGATGCCGAGATAGTCACGGAGCCCGAGGCGCTCGCCGAGCTCATGATCGAGGATCTGCCATAAGACGATTTTCGGCTGGTCTCGGACTGTCTGTCACATTCGCCCGCTGCGTTTCGTCATATCGGTGAAGCGGCAAATACCCGCGAATAAGTCAACAGGAGGAAATCATGAAGATCAAGCTGACCAACGTGTATGTCGATGACCAGGAGAAGGCCTTGCACTTCTATACCGAAGTGCTGGGTTTTGTGAAGAAAGCAGACTTCAGCCAGGGGCCGTTCCGCTGGCTGACAGTGGCGTCGCCCGAGGAACCGGACGGCACGGAGTTGCAACTGGCGCTGAACGACAAGCCGGCAGCCAAAGCGTATCAGCAGGCGATGTTTGAACTGGACCAGCCCGCGGCCATGTTTTTCACCGACGACGTGCAGGCCGATTACGAGCGAATTAAAGCGCGCGGTGCCGAGTTCACCATGCCACCAACTGACGTGACGGCCTCGAAGATCGCCATGCTGAACGACACCTGCGGCAATCTCATTCAGGTCACACAGCTGATCCGCAGTTAAAAGGCGTTCAGCTCGGCCCCGAAGCGATTAGGTTTCAGTGGTTGGCAAAGGCGAGCGCCGAGCACGCGAACCAGTTCATTGTGGAAACACCTGATTGGAGCCTAAAGCGGCTCAAAAAGTTCGTGAATTGAGGAGGATCTATGACAAAGAGAAACAAAATCATCTATTGGGCTGCCACCATTTGGCTGGCATTAGGAATGACCGTAACCGGCGTCGGACAGTTGATCAAAATGAAAGCAGGAGCCGGAGGAACAGATAGCGTCACACATCTGGGCTATCCGGTTTACATTCTGACAATCCTTGGTGTTTGGAAGATGTTGGGAGTTGTAACAGTGCTTATGCCTAGATTTCCTTTATTGAAAGAATGGGCTTATGCAGGTTTTTTCTTTCTCATGACAGGTGCTGTCTTTTCACATTTTGCCAAGGGTGATGCTGCCACAGAGTACTTAGGCCCAGCGTTATTACTAATCCTCACCGGAGTATCGTGGTATTTCAGACCTCCGGATCGGAAGGTCATTTTCAGCGAATTAAGAAAGGAAGGATATGAGCAACGTGAAGAGCAAGAGAGAGAAGTTGCCGCCTGAACAACGTGAAGCACTGCTCAGCGCATTGAAGGCCCGTTTTGAGAAACACGCGAAACGGCATCAAGGTCTTGAATGGGCTAGAGTGCAGGCAAAGCTGGAAGGCAATCCTGGAAAACTCTGGTCTCTCAATGAAATGGAAATAACCGGCGGAGAACCCGATGTTGTTGGTTACGATAAAAAGACCGGCGAATTCATTTTTTATGATTGTGCAGCGGAAAGTCCTAAAGGTCGCAGAAGCGTTTGTTACGACCGTGAAGCACTGGAGTCAAGGAAAGAACATAAACCAAAAAATAGCGCTATTGATATGGCCGCTGCCATGGGCATTGAACTTTTATCGGAAGAACAATATCGGGAGCTGCAGCAACTTGGAGATTTCGATACGAAAACATCGAGCTGGATAGTAACACCTTCTGATATTAGAAAACTCGGTGGCGCCCTCTTTTGTGATTTCCGCTACGGCCATGTCTTCGTGTATCACAACGGCGCAGAATCTTACTATGGTGCCAGGGCATTCCGTGGCTCGCTAAGGGTCTAAATATTGCACGTGCGCATTCCCAAGCGCAATTCCCAGGCCAAGGCAATAGATTACAGTTGCGGAAACTGATGAGCTCATCATGAAGTTCGGAACCAACCGACTGCTGAAATTGAATCATGATTGAGGTTCGCTTGGCTCACCTACATATCTACGTGACACGCGTAATCGCGCGTCCATTAAGAGTCCAATAAGCGTTCCCGTGAGTCTTTTACGTGCGGTAGAGTGCTATCCATGCCGCTAAGTTCGATTGAATTACAATAGGTCGCTTCCCTTTCACGGCGGCGATACGGGTTCGACTCCCGTACGGGACGCCAATTTCCTCAGTATTTTCGCGATCTCAACTGACATCAAGCAAATGAAACGTTTCTTAATGGACCTTTCTGTAAATGGTTGCGGCCACAGTGCGAATCTATCCCTCGTAGAATCCTGCGTTTCCTGGTTAGAGAGGCGGCATGTTACCGCAGTCCTGCGGCGGTAACCTGCGTATCGGAGGCATCAAGGTGCGAGTGATGTTCACACAGCACTGTCCAAGACGACGACCTTAACCTGCTCGTCAGTTTCCAGTGCTGTGATGATCTCGTTAAGCGTTCACCACCGAACTGGCAGGGACTGATCTTGTTTGTAAGATCCGCGGTGAAGTTCACGGTCGTCCTGGCGCAGATGCAGTCGGCAGGCGACTTCGGCGGTTGGCGATAGCCTGCCAACACACTGTAAGGTAAATTCGCCTTTGGAAATCTGCGCCTTAGGTAGATCAACTCGTTCAGCGCGGATTTGAACCTTTCCCAAAGCATTCTTCTTCGGTAGTTCTCTTACATTAGTCCTGCGGATTCGCTGGCTCAGGAATCTCCATCGTTCCTGGGAAAGGAGCTGGGCCCTCCGGAGTTCATGTTTGGATTGAAAGGTCCAACATAGCCATCGCTTTGACCCTTTGGCCAACTTTAGTGTATTTGTGGCGTGACGGTACCTATATAATCCACACTCAGCGCCGCAGGATTTACGGTCCCCTGCTGCTGAAGTGTAAGTTCGGATGCCCGCAGTACTGCTTCTGACGAACCAGACATGATCACGGCCATGGAAATTAAGATTGGCCCTTCGACGGAATTCAGCAAGTTGATCGCGGATCTCGCGTCAGGGCCGCTCACCCTGCTCGTCGGTTCCGGAGTCTCGCAGTTTTCGTCATCAGGCAGCTCGTCCGGTCTTCCGTGTGGCTCCGCACTTTCTGAACAACTCGCGCGACTTCTGTCAGCCGACGTTGGGCCCACAGGTGTTGAGGTGGCCAGCCTGATCAAGGATGCTTAGCGTCGAGCCTGACGCTAAAACTAAGGCTCAAACCTCTGGCGGAGGTCTTTGAGTTTTTGACGCGTGCCCGAAGTAAGTCGAACTTCGCCCGTAGAGTTTAAGTTTTTGGGCAGCTCTGCTGACTATGTAGATGGCAATTTCCCGCGATACCCGCCTTGGACGCTATGAAATCCGCTCGCAGCTTGGCGCGGGCGGAATGGGAGAGGTTTACCTCGCGCGCGACCCGAAGATCAACCGTGACGTAGCCATTAAAGTCCTGCCCGCTGATTTCTCTTCAGACTCAGAGAGACTGCGACGCTTCGAGCAGGAAGCGCAGGCGGCAGGCGCGCTCAACCACCCGAACATCCTTTCAATCTATGATGTGGACACACACGACGGCTCGCCGTATGTAGTCGCCGAACTGCTCGAAGGCGAGACGCTGCGCGAGCAGTTGAACGGTACCGCGCTCCCTGTCCGCAAGGCGATTGACTACGCCCTCCAGATCGCTTCGGGGCTGGCAGCAGCGCACACGAAGGGGATCGTGCATCGCGACCTGAAGCCGGAGAACTTGTTCGTCACGAAAGACGGGCGGGTGAAAATTTTAGACTTCGGTCTTGCTAAGCTGATCGAGCCGAGAGACGGCAGCGAAGTTCGCACTGACCTGCCGACGCGCAAGCAGAATACAGATCCGGGCACGGTAGTGGGCACGGTCGGGTACATGTCGCCGGAACAGCTCAGAGGGCAGCGAGTGGACCATCGTTCGGACATCTTCTCGTTGGGCGCGGTTCTTTACGAGATGCTTTCGGGTAAGCGAGCCTTTCGCGGCGATTCTGCGATTGAGACGCTAAATGCGATTCTGAAGGAGGACCCGTCGGAGCTGTCTCAATCGAACAGCCAGATCAATTCCGCGCTCGAGCGCGTCGTGATGCACTGTCTGGAGAAAAATCCGGAGCAGAGATTTCAATCGGCGCAAGATGTGGTCTTCGCTTTGGAAAGTTTGAACGGTGTGTCGTCAAGCCGCACGATGACAGACACTTTGCCTCTGAGATCGGGGCGGCCTAAAACGCGTGAGTGGCTGGGGTGGATAGTCGCGAGCGTCTGCTTGCTCGCGGCGCTCCCTTTCGTTATTGCCTACTTGCGCCGTGCTCCAAAAGATGAGCGCGTACTCAAGGTGTCCGTGTTGCTACCCGAGAAGACGACGATGACCTCAGGAGTATCACCCCTCGCCGTTTCACCCGACGGTCGTCGCCTGGCCTTTGTCGCCTCTTTCGAAGGCCGGGATGTTCTCTGGGTGCGCTCACTCGATTCGCTTTCAGCACAAGCGCTCCCCGGTACCGAGGGCGCTTTAATACAATCTCATCCTTTCTGGTCCCCAGATAGTCGCTTCATCGGATTCTTCGCAGGGGGTAAGCTCAAAAAGATTGATGCGTCCGGCGGGCCTCCTCAAACCTTGTGTGATATCGGCGGCCCTCGCGGCGGGACGTGGAATCGCGACGGAGTGATAATCTTTGCACCGGTTCCTTACGGTCCGCTTTATCGGGTCTCGGCGGCGGGCGGCGAGCCGACACCGGTGACGGCGCTCGATCAATCAAATTTAGAAACTTCTCATCGCTGGCCATACTTCTTACCCGACGGTCGCCACTTCCTCTATTTCGTGCGCAGCCGCCGAGCTGGAAGCGAAGGGATATACGTCGGCTCTCTTGATGCGAAAGAAACGAAGCGGTTGCTTCCTACAGCTTTAGACGCGGCATACGCGCCGCCGGGCTTTCTGCTCTTCTTGCGGAATGAGACGCTGATGGCCCAGCGGTTCGACGCCGATAAGCTCGAACTCACCGGCGAGCCAGTTCCCGTTGCCGAACGCGTGGCATATAACCCAGGGCTTGGTCGCGGGGCCTTTTCCGTGTCGGAAAACGGCGTGCTCGCCTTTCGCAGCGGCGGCGGCCAGATCAACCAACCCCTTTGGTTTGATCGCGGAGGCAAACAGATTGGGTCGCTCGGCGTGGCCGGCCTTTACCAAACTCTGTGGCTGTCACCTGATGAAAGGCAAGCTGCGGTAGACCGTTCAGATCCCCAGACGGGGACAATGGACATCTGGCTCTTCGACTTGTCGCGCGGCGTCCCTTCGCGATTCACGACCAATCCGTCGGGTGACACGAATCCGCTTTGGTCGCCCGATGGAAGCCGCATCGTCTGGAGCTCAAGCCGCGAAGGCGTAAGGAATCTTTATCAAAAGAGTGCGGGCGGCGGCGCGGATGAGGAAGTGCTTTTCAAGTCAAGTGAGGACAAAATAGCAAACGATTGGTCTTCGGACGGACAGTTCATTGTCTATCAAACCTCCAATCCGAAAACAAAATGGGATTTGTGGGTGTTACCGATGTCCGGAAACAGGCAGCCATTTCCGTTTCTGCAAACGGAGTTCAACGAACAGCAGGCGCAATTCTCTCCAGATGGTAAATGGATAATCTACACGTCGGACGAGTCGGGAGCGCCGGAGGTCTACGTCCAGACATTCCCGGCCTCTAAGGGCAAGTGGCGGGTCTCGACGGGAGGCGGAGGCCAGCCCCGGTGGAGGCGCGACGGCCGTGAGCTCTTCTACATTGCCGCCGACAGGACACTCATGGCGGTGGATGTCAAGCTGGGAGCCACGTTTGAGGCGAGTGTTCCCAAACCGCTCTTCGGCACGCGCGTCATTAGCTCGACAGAATTCAGAAATCACTACGTTCCGACTTCCGACGGCCAACGCTTTCTCATTAACTCAACGCTTGAAGAAACAAGTGGCACTCCAATCAATGTCGTTGTGAATTGGACGGCGGACTTAAAGCGATAAGAAGTTTAGAGTTCATCAACCCTGCTTAGGTCTGCGTTAGCGTTTATAGCTGGCTCAGTAAGGTCAATTGTTCAACCTTACGTTATAAGCGGTGTTATCGTGCGCTTGCTATGTCGTTCGTCGGTTGAGCGAAGATTTGGAGGGAGTATGAGACTGCGTTTAGCTCTCGTCGTGTTCTGCCTGTTGACTGTCTTGGCGAGTCATGTGGGCCAAGGATCTGGTGCGTCGGCTGGAAGCAACGCCAGGCGTCAGGCCGACTTGGCCGGCATCGAGAAGCTGCACCAGCAGGATATCGCCGCCACTCTGTCGCGAGATCCTGTTGCCCTGACGAATTTGTGGACCGATGACGCTGTGCGCCTCGGCCCGGGCCGGCCGGCGGAGGTTGGCAAAAAAGCTATCCGAGAGAGCAACCAACGCTGGTCCGCTCTCCCAGGTGTCAAGGTACTGAGTTACGTTCCAGAAACCAAAGACTTGACGATACTCAACGGCTGGGCAATCGAGTGGGGCTACATCACTGGTTCATATGTTGACTCGCCCGGTGGTGAGGTGAAGCAGATTCGTGGCACGAGGCTGATGGTTCTGAAGAAGATGCGGGACGGCAGCTGGAAATGCTTTCGCGGGATGGGAGGTCCGACGTTCACCGCGCCGTTGCCAGGGCAAGTGCTTCAGGCACCGGCCGCGTCGGCTGAAAGCGTTACGGGGGGCAGCGCTGCGGACCGCGCCGCCATCCAGAAGCTCCGCCTGCAGGACATCGCCGCTACGTTGTCGCTAGATCAGGTTGCCCTGGCGGAATTATGGACCGATGACGCCGT
>DASXSC010000076.1:0-4940 GCA_036506215.1 Pyrinomonadaceae bacterium
GTCGTTCAGTTCAATCCTACGTTGAAATTAGCATTTTTTCCCTCGATGAATCTGGTTCTCCTTCTGCGGTAAATAACACTTTTCTCAGCTTCCGCATCCGTGATAGATAACGCGCAATGAGACGCACAATGAAGAAAGCAGCGGCGTTATCAATCCTGATTGCAGTGACGCTGCTTGCGGTCACGCTCATAGCCGAGGCGCAGCAGCCGAATAAAGTTCCGCGGATAGGGTATCTATCGTCGTTCGAGCCAGCTAGTGAGTCCACCCGTGCCGAGGGAATTCGGCTGGCTCTGCGCGCGCTTGGCTACATAGAAGGACAGAACATCGCCACCGAGTACCGATATGCCGAGGGGAAACGCGATCGGGCTGCTGAACTCGCAGCCGAGCTCGTGCGTCTCAAGGTTGATATCATCGTGGCAGCAGGAGGGACCGGGATAATCCAGGCGGCCAAGAATGCGACCAAGACAATTCCCATCGTTATGACGGGCGGTGGGTCCGATCCTGTCGAGGCAGGCCTGATTGAAAGCCTTGCCCGTCCCGGCGGCAACGCCACCGGCATTACAACCCTTGCCAGAGAACTAGTCGGGAAGCGGCTGGAGCTGCTCAAAGAAGCGGTTACCAAAGTTGCCCGTGTCGCGGTTCTCTACGATCCGGCCAATTCGAACGATATGGTTGAGGTGAAAGAGCTTCTCCCGGTCGCGGCGCGCGAGCTGGCGTTGACTATTCAGCCTTGGGAGGTACGAGCTGCGGACGATTTCGATCGGGTATTCTCCGCGCTGAATAAGCAGCGCCCGGATGGACTCGTCGTAACGGGGAGCCCGCTAATGGGTGCTAACAGAAAACGGATCGCAGACTTTGCGTTAAAGAGCCGGTTACCGTCAGTGTATGGCAACAGAACAGCCGTAGATGCCGGCGGACTCGTATCCTACGGGGCGGACCTCACAGAGCGCGACCGGCTCGTCGCAGTATACGTCGACAAAATCCTCAAGGGTTCCAAGCCTGCGGATCTGCCGGTGCAGCAGCCGGCGAAGTTTGAGTTGATAATCAATCTGAAGACGGCAAAGCAGATCGGCCTGACGATTCCGCAGAAGGTGCTGGTGCGAGCGGATAAGGTGATCAAGTAATCGAAGAAAAACGAAGCAGCGATGCTAGGATTGAATTGAATTCTCCATCAATTTAATCCGGTACTGGGCTGGAGCGCCACGGTCGGATTCACACCGCCCTTTGCTGAATGGACTCCAGGCGCAACGTTCTCTTTGTTGTGGCCCGTTAGGATAGCGAATGGGCCGGGATTCTGCCTCTGGATTGGCGCTATTCGTTTTCGCAGTCGTGGATGGATTCGAATTTGTACCGGTTTTTGTTCCGGCAAAGTAGTGGCAAAGCTAAAAAATTATGCTGTGATGTCTCGCAGTTAGCGATGTTACGAGAATCGTCATCCCTCGTGTCGTCGTGATTGGTTTGTGCTGCTGGGTCTGGTCTCTATCAACTTTCGCAACCTCCCATACGTCAAATATAGTAGTGAAATCCTCAGAGTCTGTCGTCGCGAGCAGCCGTGATCGTCGGTCAGTTCAGGCGAACCGACACCTACCTGCTGGGCACGGATTACTCGCTCACCTGATGGGAGGTGGCGAACATGCATTCTACCGGTTTAAAGAAAATCATCTGTATAGGACTGCTCTCTGTATTTTTCGCCATTGACTGTTCCGCAGCACAAGAAAAAGTTCTCTTGGATTTGAAACGGGTCGCCGACAAGCCTCGTCCGGAGATTGAAAAATTCCTGGGGGTACCGTCAAAATTGATAGATGATGTTTTTAGAAGTACCCGCGGCTATACATACCCAGCGGTAAAGGCGACATATATGAACGGCGCCATTGAAGTGACCTATCTGGAAGGAGGAGCGAGGTATTTCAAAATATGGATCCAAAAATTGGGCGGAAAATATCAGGATTATTCCTACCCGAAAGATACAGGGACACTCCTTGGAGACCTCGGCCTAGATCGAACTATTACAGCTGACCTCTCCAATCAGACTGTAACCAGATGGCGAGATCTACCGGACATTTACGAGATCAATGTTTTTGCTACAGCCGAAAAGCAAATTTGGTATGTGCATGTGTTGACAAGTCGGATTTACGAATGAAGAACCATTCCCTTCGTCAGTCGCCGCCAACGCTCGCACCACTTTAACACTATAACCTGTCTTTGCGATTTCTCCTTCAACTCATATTGAACTTTAAATCGAAATCGACGGAAATTTATCGAATCTAGCACCCGGACAAATTCTGCCGGTGTTTCAAACGAAGTGGTAAGAATCCAACGCCTCGTACTTGTCGTTTCAGCAGTCTGGCTAATCGGTACCTTCGTTACTTATTTAGCGCCTCCGAAGGTAAATGGGCTGACTTTCTTTTCCTCTATACTTTCGTTGCACTCATCTCTGTGATTCTAGTCAACGGCATTTGCTGGATAATAAAAGGCTGAACGCAAAAATTTTCGCAGACCCGATGTGGAGCGCAAGCGTCGCAACCAAAAATGATGGCCGATTTAAAGATGACGATCCCAATCAGAGGTGTGGCAGTTCCTGGTGCTTCGCCGTGTCGAGAAACTGCAGGCGTCTAAAAGACGTAATCATTGCGGAACGATTTTTCGGCCGGCCGACGCTATCCTTCGGTTGCGACGGCACAAGGACCCACATGGTCTAATGAGAGCAGGTTTTTAACATCCGATACCTTAATGAGCGGGGAGAAATAATAGCCTGCTTTCCAGTTACCGCTTGCTTCGGTCTCATCTAGCTGAATAATCACCCAGCGCAGACTGGAGTACGGTGAAAGCTCAAGCCATTTGTCAATCCTGAACTTCGTCTCCAGATCGGCCCACCAATCCGCCCTTTGGAGACCCAGCTTTTCGATACACCAAACGAGAGGCTTTTCGGCTACTGGATCTGCTCGGCCGGTCAATCCCTCTTTCATGAAACAGATCTTTGCCATCGTGAGTCCTAAATCGCGCTCGATTTTGCTCCTGGTTGTCGTGTCTAGGGCAGAATAAATTCTTCTATCTTTGCTTTGATGAGGGCGGCGGCAATCGGCTTTTCCAAGTAA
The DNA here is from genome assembly GCA_036506215.1 of Pyrinomonadaceae bacterium. Lineage (GTDB taxonomy): Bacteria > Acidobacteriota > Blastocatellia > Pyrinomonadales > Pyrinomonadaceae > PSRF01. Next base: position 3,096 of record DASXSC010000076.1, read on the forward strand.
TCGACAATGCCTGCGCGGAGTGCTTCTTCCCTCTCTTCCCCGCTAGCATACGCGCTGCAAGCAATGATGGGGATATCAGCTGTAACCACGTTTTCTTTGATCGCACGGGCCACATCGATACCATTCAGGTCGGGAAGAGTTAGGTCCAAGAGGATAAGATCAGGTTTAGCCAAAGCCGCTTTTTCGATCGCTTCACTGCCGCTCTCCGCTTCTAATACATCGTAGCCAGAAAACCGTATGAACGACGCCAAAATCTGTCGCAAGTGGTCATTGTCTTCGACTACGAGAATATTCTTTGCCATGGCACGCCAACTTATTCCTGCGGTAGCGCAAATGGAGTGCCGGCCGGAATAGTAAACTAAAGCGTTCTCATTGGCGTACAAGTGCACCAACAGTCATGTTAGTCTCATCCGAGGCGGGATAAAGAAGTCTTATCGCGCGATTACGCCCGCGAAAAGGGTATTCGAGTCCGAATGGAAGTGAATTTCTCGTCCTAAAATTCACCCCACTTAGTCAGCTTGTTGTTGCCCGCTTCTATCAAAATGTGGGTGAGTTCGTCCACTAGCGGTAATGAGGCGGGACGACGTTTCTAGGTCACGCCTTTCGGGCACAACGTCCTTTGCTTAAAAACGGAAATAACTTATTCAGTCCAATCTCGATGACGTGTTCTTAGCGCCTGCGGACATGACGAGTAAAAAAGTATTCAGCTTAGTTTGAAGCGCTGCTGGCGATGGCAGGTAAAAAGGGCAGCTCCGCAACAGCGGCCGTCTATGGTTCAAATGTCGAGCGCGGAACGCGTGATAAAATGGAACCTATATATCGCGCGCTTTAGAGATAGCTTTTGCGATAGCCGGGACGGCGTCGGGACAGATCTTTTGGGCAAGAGCGAGAAGCAATTTCGCATCTTGCATTTCAGAAAGAATTTCTACTACGCGTTCATAGTGGCCGTCCTTCGAATGCCGGACGATGAGACCGTTTTTAAGAATCTCGTACTCACGAGATGCTGGATCACACTGCGCCAAGAGGCGGTCGTAGGGATCGAGTGGGATTTCGATAATCATATTCTCGACGAGCCGCTCTTTGTCACATCGCGTTGGCCATAAGTCGGTGACATAACTATGGCCTATTCCGATCACTCACTGCTTACAAGCGCTTTTCCGACAAAATCAAGAAAAAACTATTCCCGGCGCCGACTGATTCACTCTTATTTCATCATGGGATGATCGCGAAGTCTCATGGATTCGACTAGATAGGAATCGCACTCAGCTGTCAATGTAAAAATAGCGTCGAAAAGTGACAATGGACGGCGTGCTTTATCAGCGCTAACCGCCATGTTATACAAATCTTTATCCCTCCGTGTGGTGAGCTGGTTCGAACCACGCGAGGGGATGCTCTCTCTCGGAGAGCTTGGCGTTGGGGCTGGGCCGAAAGGCTCAGCCCCTTTGTTTTTGCCATCTGCTATCGGACGTGTTAGAGTCTTCCGGTCAAGGGCTTAACATCTGTTAAGCTGCATCTTCAAAAGGGGGCCATGCATAGCGGAGCGTGGCCCCTTTTTTTATTTGTAAAATGGCTCGGACAAAGAAGATTGCGCCGGCAAGCCGAACTCATGGCGGAGTGCTTGCATTTTAGCACCTTCAACTTCATCGACTCGGAGCATTGCGGACAAGTCTTGTGAATCGCTGCTTGACTGATCGCCCAGCCGATAACCGTTATCCAATGACCCCTTGCTCGATCATAGTCGTTCGCTTTCACCTAGGCTTAGCTGGATGCGGGGCGAGGAATGTAAGCATAACGCACACGCAAATGCTGGGTTTTCATACGTTCTCGTTAAGATGTCTTTAAAAA
>DASXSC010000077.1:0-2580 GCA_036506215.1 Pyrinomonadaceae bacterium
CGATCGTCCTTTACCCGTTGCGTTTGTCGGCAAGGTTGGTTTTAACTTCGAACTTTACCCGGCGGCGTTGTTTGGCAAGAGCTGGTACCTGGGGAACCAGTCCGGCATCTTCCCACGCCAACCGAACGGTCCCGACAGACATGATCAATTCGGCGAGATCCAACCTGTCCCAATGGCTACTGGCCCGCGGCTGTCCGTCGCGCCCGAAGCAGACGCGCAACGACTGATCATCGAGAGCCGCAGAGGTGATCTGCAACTCCTGGATGGCCGGAACAAACACAACAATGGTTGGTTTGTCGTTCGTTCAGTGGTGGCGGCAGGGGCAACCAAGTCGGCTATCGAATGGGTTGTGACACCGCATGCTATTGCTGATTGGAAGTATCAACCGGTGGTCCATGTTTCTCAAGTCGGTTACCACCCGCAACAAGAAAAGCTAGCTATCATTGAAGTGGATAGTTCCGACGTTGCGCAAGATGTGGTTCGCGTGAAGCGCATCTCGGAAGATGGCGGCTTTGAGGAACTGCTTTCCGGTAAGCCAACCCCTTGGGGAAAATTCCTCCGTTATCGCTATCTACAATTCGATTTTAGCAAGGTCGTTAAGCCGGGCATGTATGTCGCTGAGTATCGCGACGTCCGCACTCAGCCCTTTCAAATCTCGGCGGACGTTTACAAACGAGGCATTTGGCAACCGGTCATCGAATATTTTCTTCCGGTTCAAATGTGCCACATGAGAGTCGAGGAGCAGTACCGCGTGTGGCATGGCGCCTGTCACTTGGACGATGCCCGGATGGCACCTCTCAACTACACCCATTTCGACGGTTATTTTCAGGGACCTTCCACCTTAAATCAGTGGAAGTCAGGTGAGACGGTGCCAGAGCTTAACGTAGGCGGCTGGCATGACGCTGGCGACGATGATCTGCGTATTGAATCGCAGGCTGATGAAGTCTCGATTCTGGCAAACGCTTACGAAGCTTTCGGTGTGAACTACGACGACACAACTATCGATGAAGAAAAACGGCTGGTTAAGATTCACCAACCCGATGGCAAGCCTGATGTGCTGCAACAAGTCGAGCACGGCGTGCTGAGCATTCTCGGAAGTTATCGCGGGATGGGGCGACTGTACCGGGGAATCATCGTGCCTACGCTTCAGCAATACGTGCTGCTCGGCGAAGAGACCAACTCTACCGACAATTTGTTTTACGACCCGGCTCTTAAAGCAAATGAGCGATCGGCGACGCGATCAGGCAGAACTGATGACCGTTTGGTGTTCACCGAACACAACCCCGCACACGAATACAAGGGAATCGCGGCTCTGGCAATCGCTGGTCGAGTGCTCAAAAAATTTGATCCCGCATTGGCAAAAGAGTGCGTTGTTGCCGCTGAAGCGTTGTGGAAGCAAGACCGTAATCCCGACAGCGCCTTCAACGAACGAATGGTCGCGGTGGTGGAGATGTGGCTAACGACGGGGAAGCCTGAGTACGGACAACTGCTGCTCGACAATCGCCAACAGATAGCCCAGCACATCGATTCCGTGGGATGGTCCATAGGAAAAGTGCTGGGCCTCATTAAGGATCGTACCTTTGTAAGCGAGATTCGCAGCGCTGTGTCGCGGAACTACTCCGCCATGGTCGAGCGGCAGAAAACAACTCCTTTTGGCGTGCCTTATCGGCCGGTTATCTGGGGTGCGGGTTGGGACATTCAACGTTTCGGCTTTGAACAGTTTTTCCTGCATCGGGCTTTTGCGGACATCGTCAGTCCGCAATACATGCTAAGCGCTTTAAATTTTGTGCTGGGTGTGCATCCGGGTGACAACACGGCGTCCTTTGCTTCGGGCATAGGATCGCGATCGATGACTATTGCCTACGGAATTAATCGGGCCGACTGGTCCTACATACCTGGAGGAGTTGCTTCGGGAACTGCATTAATCCGGCCTGATTTCCCTGAGCTCAAAGACTTTCCCTACCTTTGGCAACAGGGTGAATATGTGCTGGGTGGCGGCTCCTCCCATTACATGTTCCTGGTGCTGGCGGCCGATCAAGTGCTCAACCATGAGTAGATGCCAGAAACTGGATGCGAATCAGACAATCATCGTTGCGGATATGGATGATCGTGATAGTCGAATGCGCGATCTATATGCAATCCGCCGGACAAACTGGGCCACAGCCGGTATTCGAAGCCAAACCGAGTATTTACTTGGCGCCGAGCAAAGAGAACTACCTGGAGCTCGCCGGCGAGATGGAAACAACATTACGGCGCGACGTTCTTGGTGTTTGGTTTCCGCGAGCAATCGATAACGACAACGGTGGTTTCTATTCCAACTTCACGCGCCAGTGGCAACGCACGAAAAGCGATGGCAAGTTCTCGGTTTTTCAGGGGCGCATGACCTGGTTGGCGGCCCAAATCGTGATGAAGCGGCCTGACTTGAAGGACCAGTTTCTGCCGGTCATTTCACACGGCCTTGACTACCTCACCAATGTCATGTGGGACAAGCAATATGGCGGATTCTTTTGGGGCCTTGATGACGAGGGGAGAATCACTGAGCGCTACACAGATGGCAAGCATCTCTATGGGATCAGCTTC
>DASXSC010000078.1:0-4306 GCA_036506215.1 Pyrinomonadaceae bacterium
TTGGATGTCACCTTTCGCTCGAAGAAAAAGTGGACGGCCTCATTTGCCTCGGATACCCGCTGTGCGCGATGGGAGATCGCACGAAATTGCGCGATGAAGTTTTGCGGGCTCTGAATACACCAATTCTCTTTGTGCAAGGCACGCGAGATCCGCTTTGCCCTTTGGATCTCCTCGAGCGCGTGCGTACCGAAATGAAAACGCAAAACGTTCTACATGTCGTTGAAGGCGGCGACCATTCCTTGCGCGTGCCGAAACGCCAGCTACAAACGACGAGTAGAACTCAGGAAGACATCGATCGACAGGTCCTCAAGGCCATAACTGGATTTGTTGACCAACTGTGGATTGCTGCAGATTAGGTGAAGATGAAGCCTACTCCCGTTTCTTTGGCGGAAGTCCGCAGACGAAGCATAAAATCGCGCACGTTTCATTCCGTCCGCGCCGGCCAGATTGAGTTCGTGAAAGTCAATACCGACGCATGGAGATGGCGCGACGTTTATCGCTGGCTGCTTGGCTTACGGTGGCCACAGTTTGCCGTGTTCGTCGGGACGCTTTATATCGCGCTCAATCTTCTTTTCGCCGCGCTTTATAGTCTCCAGCAAGACAGTATCGCTGGCAGCACCGCTGGGCATTGGTTTTTTGATTGTTTCTTTTTCAGTGTGCAAACGCTGGCCACCGTGGGCTACGGGCATATGTATCCGCAAACGTTCTATGGCCACGTCGTCACTACCATTGAAATCATGAGCGGCATCTTTTTGCTCGCGGTGATGACTGGGCTGATCTTTGTCCGGTTCTCGCGACCGAGTGCGCGAGTTGTTTTCAGTAACTCAATCGTGATCGCACCATTAAATGGAAAGCCCACGTTGATGGTGCGCATAGGAAATGAAAATCAACACAGCATGGTCGAAGCGGAGTTTCGGATCATGTTTTCGCGCGATGAACCGTTGCTCGAGGGCGGCGATTTCAGGTACTTCTACGTTTTGAAACTACATTTCGACCGGCTCACGGTTTTCCCGGCCGCCTTAACTTTACGACACACCATCGATGAAACGAGTCCTCTCTTTGGCGCAACTCCCGAGTCGCTCGAATCCAGCCGGGTCCTCTTGATTGTCTCAGTGGTTGGAATCGATCCGGTCATTGCGGCCGCAGTTCAAACGCAAAAGGATTACAGCTGGCGCGACGTCCGTTTCGGTGAACGTTTCGTCGAGATGTATACCGAGCACGGTGGCGGCCGGCTGACCGTGGATTACGGCCGCCTTCACGATACTGAGCAAGTGGAGTTTGCAGTTCACGGTAACGGATATGACGAGTCTTCCAGTGACAAGTGAAATGAGTGGGCGCTGGCTCCTGAATTTGGCTTGTTTATGTTTACTCCGCTCTGATACTTTCCCCTGGGAGACTGGCGCGTCTTCAATTTTTATTCGAAAATAAACGCAAACTAAAGGAGCATTAAAATTATGGGATTACTTGATTCAATACTCAGTGCAGTCAGTGGAAAAAGTGACGCTTCTGGCGAAGCGGCCCCACTCATAGGGATTCTCAGCGGTCTGCTCGCACAGAGCGGAGGCTTGCAAGGCCTCGCCAACAAATTTTCACAGAGCGGTCAGGGTAACGCATTCTCATCATGGGTTGGCATGGGTGAAAACCAGCCGGTTTCCAGCGATCAAATTCAAAAAGCGCTTGGTTCTGACCAAATCGGTGCGCTCGCGGCAAGGATGGGGGTGGATCCGGCCCTTGCCTCGCAATTCCTAGCTGAATACCTGCCAAAGATCGTCGACAAGCTAACACCAAAGGGAAAGGTAGATCCTACCGCGGACCATCAGCAAGGGTTGACCGCTCTGCTACCGTCACTCTTGCAAAGCCTCGGTGGGAAACCTGGCGGCGATCAGTCCGCGCAAGCATAAAACGTTGCGCGCAGCCACTGCCGATCCGTCAGCAGCTAGTAGCTTCGATCATTGACCGTGCTTTAGTCTGGACCGCTGTTAAGATTCCGGCGGCGACAGAATGATCCGTGCAAACTGGGACATGTCCGCTAACAGATGCACCACGATCCCGGTGAAGAACGGCCAGAACGCATTAAGTATTGCGATGTTGTAGAGCTGGAGCAGGGTCGAGCCGGTTCCCAAGATACCGAATAGATAAAAGACGAACAAGTTAGCACGCGCATCTTGTAACTGCTGCGAATCAAAGCGGCGAAAGTTCTTCGCCGCCGTGATGGCGAACGGCAAGAAAATCACGAAAGCGGAACCACTGCACCAGCGCCAGATTCCTGCCGGTGCCGGCTTAATCGTCAGCAACAGCAGCCCAATCATGCAAAATGCAAGTGGCAGAATTGAATTCATTAGAAGTAGCCGAAGGCGAAACTTATCAATCGGCGTCCAATCGTGAATGGATTCGCGCCGGAAAACCACGACAACGCCTGCAAAACCAGCAAGCGCAACCGCGATCTGCGCAGCCGTGCTGAGAGCCTCGCTTGGTTCCATCGCTATCTGAGTTCAGCGGTTCACGGCGGGCTTTGGAAGCATTATTTCAGACTATAACAGCGACGCAAAAGCAAGCTCTCACAATAAACGGGTTGCTTACTTGCCGGTGGTTCTCTGCTCAGCATGATTAAACCTAATGAGCTTCTTTGGGATCATAAGTCTCGCCCTGGCCATAACCGGTGAACAGGTTGCACGACTTGACCTTGATGCCACAAGGCTTCAAACCGGGTCCTTTTCCTTCCGAACGTTAGTGGAAGGGAAGGAGGTTGGCCGGAGCCGGATTCAGATTCACAGGGCTGCCGACTCCGGAAACTATGTGTTCTCAAACCTTGTTACCGGGAGTTTTAGCCAATCCTGGGAGGCCGTCGCTACACCCAGGTTTGCTCCGGTCTCGGCGAAGCTTAGTTTCGGCCAGGGCAGCGGGGCGCGCACCGCGTTCGAGCTCTCCTATCAGGGCAATCGAGTGACCGGGTTCATGGCTTCTCGGAAAGAACCATCCAAGAGACGTGAAATTGATGAGAACGCAAGCGATGACACCGTAGATCAACGCATTGACTGGGCCGCTGTCATGGCGCTCAAGGAATATGTCGAAGGGAAGGAATTCCAATTTCATGTCTATGATCCCGGAACCGGAAACTCGGTTGTCAGCGGGCGCATCGGCAAAAGTGAAACGACCGCGGTTCCGGCGGGCTCATTTGAGACCGTGCGTGTCTCCTACCGAATTGATAAACGTGGGCGCTCCGAGACGTATGAGGTATTCGTAACAAAACAAGCTCCACGGTTCCTGGTGAAGGAGAAGTTTCCCAATGGTTCAGCGGTCGAGCTGGTAGAGCTTACCAAATCAACATCCGATTTGTCCTAGGTTCGCCTAGGGTCCATGGCGAAGTCAGCTGAGTGGATTCCGACTAACAGACATAAGGACATGGTAGGACATTCGCGCTGGGGACTTCTCGTCGCAGCAACGCCAGTGCACGCCGCCCGTGGCTGATTTTCGATCTAGTCGGAACTTACGATGGCGGAACACCCAAGCCGCAAACGCCGAGAACCGACCCTGTGACCGGCGAGGACGGCGCACACGCGCGAAAAGTGGAAACCTGGGTGACGCTCGACCTGCTTTTAAACGACACCTTCAATTTCCCGGCGCGCGCGCCAGCCGATGTGCCTGGCTTTGCCAAGGACGGCGGCAAAAACGTGAAGATGAAAGATGGAAAGGAAAAGAACGTCGTCCCGGTGTCTACGGCTGAGTACGGCTGTGGCAACTGGAAATGGTGGCTCAATAACACAACCGTTACCCTTGGCATGCAGAATGTGACTGACGAAGATCCGCCGTTTGTGGCCGGTAATTTCGAGAACGGCTACGACGAGTCACTGACCACGATCAAGGACGGTTCTGGTACGTCGGGTTGAAGAAGAGATTCTAAGCTTTCTCCGTTAGTTAGGTTACAAAAGAGGCAGCCCAAAGGGGGCTGCCTCTTTTGATTTCTTGCACAGAGCGCCTTCGAAGGGCGATGCGTCTTCGCATCGCTTTTAAGTCGGGGCGACTTCCTAAAACGGGCTCGGAGCGCGGCGCCAGATACTGAAAGTCATTTGGTTTATGCAGCGCGCAATACAGTCGATCTTGCGCGCGCACCAGGTTTGTGAGGCTCCACGCTTGCCGAACCATTGCTTTTAGGAGCTCGCCTCAGGGCGCGGTAAATCCGTGGTCGAATGCCTGTGTACCGCTCGAAAGCCAGACTGAAAACATCTGCGCTTCGGAATCCGAGTGAAGAAGCAATGCTCTCAATGCTATTGCGAGGAACTAACAACCGTTGCTGCGCTTCCGCAAT
>DASXSC010000079.1:0-15758 GCA_036506215.1 Pyrinomonadaceae bacterium
CAGGCACTGTAGTGGGTCAGTTTAGCGTAGGAAGGTCGGATTCTTTGGAGAACCGTGCGCGGTAGCGCCGGATGCTAAAGTCAACTTCAAATACTTGCCGGGTGGCAGCATCCGCGCAAGCGAACGCTGGAAATTAATAGGCTGTTGCCTGTAACACGTCTCTTCCGCCAATCCTTGTATAAATCATTACGCTGAAATTGACTCTAGCATCCGGCGCTACCGCACTCGGTTCTGCATGGCGTGCGTCTCTTATTTATCAAACTCACCCACTATTTGCAGGTAAGTCTTTGACCTCCGATGCGCGGCAAGTCTCCGACTTACCGAAGACCGTACCCCAGTTTTCTGGTCTTTGACCGCAGTCTCAAAGGTCGGAGACCTTAAAGAATTTTAGAAAGGTCGCCGGCAAGTCGGAGACTTGCCGCGCATCGGAGGTCAAAGACCTTACCTGCAAATTCAAAATCACGAGGGAGACCCACCCGCTACCGCGAGGTGGTACTGAACTCATGGGACCGGGTCTATTCGCGGTAGAGATTATCGAACCGCATGCTTGAAGGAGTAAAGCGAAGCTGGATGGTATCGGTGGGACCGTTGCGCTGCTTGGCCACAATCAGTTCAGCAACGTTTTTCTGATCGTCAGGCAAACTTTCTCGTTCCTCTGGAGTTTTATATTGCTCGGGCCGGTAGATGAAAGCGACAACGTCGGCGTCCTGCTCGAGCGCGCCTGACTCGCGTAAGTCTGCAAGCTGCGGGCGGTGATCTGAACGCGACTCCGGCGCGCGCGAAAGTTGCGACAGCGCCACCAGCGGAACATTCAACTCCTTGGCCAGCCCCTTGAGTTCGCGGGAAATTTGCGACACCTCCTGCTGTCGCGATTCGAAACGTTTCGCCGAGCCACTCATTAACTGAAGATAGTCAACGACAATCAGGTCGAGACGCTTTTGCTCCGCTGCCAGCCGGCGCGCCTTCGCACGCATCTCGAGAACTGTGATGCCGGCCGTATCGTCAAGGAATATTCTCGCGTCGGCTAGAGTGCCCAGCGACTTTGCAATCTGCGCCCACTCGGGCCGTGAAAGGAATCCATTGCGAAAGCGTTGGGCGTCGATATTGCCCTGCGAACACAGCATGCGCATGACCAGTGCTTCTTTCGACATCTCCAGCGAAAAGATGCCCACGACCGCACCCGGAACATGAATGGCTGCATTTTCTGCCAGCATCAACGCAAAGCTTGTCTTCCCCATTGAAGGTCGAGCGGCAAGGATGATCAAATCCTGGCGTTGAAGACCTGAAGTCAGCTTGTCGAGATCCGCAAAACCTGTGGTCAGCCCGGTCAAGACCGCCGCACGGCCTTCCATCTCCTGAATCTTTTCCAACAGTTGCTCTGCGACCGGCTTAACGTGAACGAATCCCTGACGGATGCGTTCATCAGCCAGCTCGAAGATGGCGTGTTCGGCATGATCCAGAATGATCTCCGGTTCGTCTTCCTGTTCCAAAGCTTCCTGCGTAATTTTATTCGCTGCCCTGATGAGCTGGCGCAGCATTGACTTTCCGCGAACTATCTTCGCGTAATGCGCGATGTTGGTGGAATGCGGGAGACCGTAGGTAAGGTTGGTGATGAAACTAATGCCACCGACCGATTCGAGTGCGTTCTCTTTTTTGAGCTCTTCGCCAATGAGGATGGGATTGATTTCCGCGCCACGCTCAAACAGTGCCGTCATCGCGACGAAGATTCGCCGGTGCGAAGGTACATAAAAATCCTCCGGTCGCAGCAACTCGATTGCCTGGCTGATAAGACCGTTGTCAAGAATGATGCCGCCGAGAATCGCGCGCTCAGCTTCGGCGCTGTTTGGCAGTGAACGCTCAAGCGATTGCTCGCGTATGGGATCAGGAGTGGCCATGGGATTTCTAAAAACCTATGAAAGTAGCGACTATGACAGTCAAGAGTTAGAGCCTCGGCACTATACAACAAGCACCACATTGGAACCAAAATTCGAACACAATTTCTTAGCAGGGCTGGCGGTTTTGAGGCTTATCCAAGAATTTCTTTTATCAGGCTATGCCTCATGAATCTGTAATGAATCGGAGGCGTAGCCTCCCTAATTATTAAGAGCCGTTTCCGGTAAGGCGGAGCCTTACCGCAATGTGCGGCGGCATAGCCGCGGAGCAATTGTTTATGCGTGCGCTTCTATCTGCTAATAAGACAAGAGCCGCCAACGTATATCGTTAGCGGCTCTGCAACCGGAATCTAAGTTCGGTTCTGTTTTGTTCACTCCCCGCTAGAGGATTCCTGGGTACCTTCTGACTTTTCAACCTGTTTCGCCAGCTCTGCCTCCTGCGCGGGAGTGAGGTGGCCGACGATAACTTCGCCTTCCGGGAGGACCTTAACCTGTAGATCAATTGAGACTTCGCGATGGAGTCGCAGCGGCACTGTAAACTCGCCCAGGCGCTTCAGTGGTTCACGCAGGTGCAGACGATGCCGATCGATCTCATAGCCACGCTCCTTCAGCGCCTCGGCGATATCCATCGAGGTCACCGAACCATACAGAGCGCCTTGTTCGCCGGCTTTGCGCTTAAACTCCAGGACCAGCTTACTAATCTGCTCTGCCTGACCCTCAGCGGTCGAGCGTTCGTTCGCTTCTTTCTTGAGTAGCGCGGCGCGCTCCTGCTCAATCTGCTTAACGTTGTTCGCAGTGGCTTCTACGGCCAGCTTGCGAGGCAGAAGGTAGTTGCGCGCGTAACCGGCCCTGACTCGAACTATCTCACCGCGAGCGCCGAGGTCATCAACGTCTTGACGTAAAAGTATTTTAGTGTGCGCCATGTGGCAGCTCCTTCCTTAGTCCGTTCCCTGTTTCGACTTTAGTCAGTCGTATACGGCAGCAACGCGATATTGCGCGCGCGTTTGATTGCCTCGGCAAGCATGCGCTGATGAATCGCGCAGTTTCCCGAAATTCGCCGGGGCAGAATCTTGCCGCGTTCAGGAATAAAATTTCCCAGAAACCTGGCGTCTTTGAAATCAATGATGTCCACCTTTTCAATACAGAAACGGCAAATTCGACGCCGGCGAATGCGCCGACCACCGCGGCCCTGGGTAGGACGACCCCGGTCGAAATCATCGTCGCCGTTGTAGCGGCGCCCTCGGTCTTCATAATTTGTTGACATAATTACCTCTTAAACAGTGAATCGTGAACAGTAAACGGGAAAACAAGCGAGCCATGACCGCGATTGACCCAAGCTCACCGGACCCTGAATCTCAGCTGTCGGTTACGCGGCATCTTCCTCAGCCTCGACGTCCGGGCCAGAAAACTCAGCCGCAGGACTTCGCCTCTGATTATCCTGACCACTTGGCTTCTTCGCAGCTTTGCGAGCGCGCTTTGTTTTAAACTTTTCAGCACGGCGACGATCCTCATCGACCCGTACGGTGATATAGCGAATGATGCGATCGTTAACCCGCATGCGTCGCTCCAGTTCGCCAATCTCTTTACCCGATCCTTCGATTTCGAGCAGCACAAAGCTGCCTTCGGTCTTATGAAGAATCTCGTAGGCCAGTTGGCGCCTGCCCATGCTTTCGGTTTTAGTCACAGTGCCGCCCTGGTCCGTCGCGATTTGCTTCAGACTCTCGGTAAGCCGCGTCACTTCATCATCGTCCGCTGTCGGGTCAACGATGAATACCACTTCGTATTGTCTTTGCGTTTCCAAAATCAATCTCCTTACCGGTAAATGGAAAATGGTAAATAGCAAATGGTGCGACCATTTACGATTTACTACCTACGATTTACTGGTTGTATTCCGTCATAGCTTTCAAAACACCATCCCTCAGGATGGCACGGAGCGCCTCAGCGCCTCTTTCTAAAATCTTTTCAACTTCCGACCGTACCGCGCCGGAAAATGAATCGAGCACAAACCGTTTAGCATCAGATACCGGATGCTCCGGCTGAATGCCGATCCGCAACCGTGTGAACTCATTCGTTCCAACCGCCGCAATAATCGACTTCAGGCCGTTGTGACCGCCTGCCGAACCCCTTGCTCGAATGCGAATCTTCCCAAAAGGTAATGCCAAATCATCGGATATCACCACCAGGTTCTCGCCCGGGTCCGGCTGCTTGTGTTTCGCAAGCAGACAGGCAACCGCTGCCCCGCTCAGGTTCATATAGGTCTGCGGCTTTACGAGTTTTACAGCGCACCCTTCAAGCTCGCCGCGACCCACGAGGGATTGGCATTCGCGCCGCTTTATTTCAATACCCTCGTCCCTTGAGAGTTTGTCAATCAACATGAATCCGAGATTGTGGCGTGAGCTTTCATACTCTTTGCCGGGATTCCCCAAGCCAACGATCAAAACCATTGCCAATTGCCAATTTCCGATTGCCAATTCAGGTCAGTGAAAAAACTCGGCGTTTTTGCAATCGGCAACCGGCAATTGCAAATCGGCAATGTTCTATTCCTTCTTGCCCTTTTCCGGCTCTTCGCCTTCCTCTTCTTCTTTCTTACCCTTGCCGATTACTTCCGGCTCAGCAGGAACTTCCTCCTCAACAACAGGCACCGCAACAGGCTCTTCCTTAACTATGCCTACCGTCGCAATCACTGTCTCAGGCGGGTTGAGAATCTGAATCCGCTCGTCAACCTGAATGTCGGAAATGTGCAGGACATCGTGCACGCCGAGATTCGAAACATCGACGTTTATGACGTCGGGAATCTCACGAGGCTCGCAGCGAATTTCAATCTCTCGAATGATCTGCTCGAGCACACCCTGTTCTTCGCGAACGCCCACCGGCTCGCCCACGAGGTGCAGCGGCACGGTGACTTCAATTTTCTGACCTTTCACCAGGCGGGTGAGATCCGCATGGAGGAGCCGGCCGCGTACAGGATCAATCTGGCGTTCATGAAACATCACTTCACTGGCGCCAACGCCTTCAATGTCGATCGTGAAGATCGTGTTACGGCCAGATTCTGAGCGGAGAATCGCGGCCAGTTCTCTTAACGGAGCGAGCGCTGCCACGCTCTCGCCCTCGCCGCCGTAAACGGAAATTGGAACCATTCCCTTGCGTCTCGCCCGTCGTGCATCATTCTTGCCGCGCCCTGCTCGCGTTTCTGCGCGAACCGTAATGTCTTTCTGTTCTGCCATGACTACTCCTCTTTACAGACGTTCAGCGATCCACTCAAGAAGTTTAGAGTTCAACCTTTAGGTTGCTTCCTGCTCGATAACAAGCTGAAGCTTGAACTCTAAACTCCTTGAGTGGATCGCTGATGGACTTCTATTTAAGCCATCAGTGTTTGCCCTTCGCTATACGAAGAGCGAGGAAACGCTGGTTTCCTCGTGGATCGACTTGATCGCTTTCGCCAGAAGCGGCGCGATACTAAGTACTTTTATCTTTTTCAACTCGCACGCGTGATCGCGTAGCGGAATTGTATTCGTGATCATTATCTGCTCGATTTCAGATTCATCGAGCTGCTTTACTGCCTGCCCCGATAAAACCGCATGCGTGAAGCAGGCATGAATTCTTTCAGCTCCAGCATTCTTCAATGCTTTGGCCACTTTCGTCAACGAGCCACCGGTGTCGCACATATCATCGGCAATCAAACAACTGCGGCCGCGCACATCCCCGACAACGTTCATCACTTCCGCCACGTTGGCTTTTTCGCGCCGCTTATCGCACAGCGCAAGTTCTGCGTCCAGTCGCTTGGCATATGCACGGGCCCGTTCGGCGCCGCCGGTGTCAGGAGCAACTACTGTCAGATTCGGCAGCGGATTCTCCTGGTAGTAACCGATCATTACCGGAGCCGAGTAAAGGTGGTCAACCGGGATATCAAAGAACCCCTGAATCTGCGCAGCGTGCAGGTCAATCGTCAACAGGCGATCAGCACCGGCCACTGTGATTAAGTTCGCCACCAGCTTTGCTGAGATTGGCACGCGCGGCCGATCTTTCTTATCCGAGCGCCCGTAACCGTAGTAGGGAATAACTGCCGTAATACGCTCAGCCGAAGATCGACGAAAGGCATCGAGCATTATCAGCAGCTCCATCAAATGCTCGTCAGTCGGCGGACAAGTGGGCTGCACGATAAATACATCGCCGCCGCGCACGTTCTCGTCGATCTGGAAATTGAATTCCCCGTCGGAGAATCGTTCCGCGAAGGCGCGCCCCATGTCGCAACCCAGGTGACGGGCAATCTCTTCCGCCAGTTTCGGATTCGCGTTTCCCGAAAAGACCTTAATGCCGCCAGTTGTGCCCATAATTAAAACCGACGGAGGACGCCGGACCGCAGACGGTGGTTAACTTCTGACATCGGTCGTCGGTCGTCGGTCATCGATCATCGGTAGTTTTTCCAAAGATGGCTGGGGCGGGAGGATTCGAACCTACGAATGCCGGTTCCAAAGACCGGTGCCTTACCACTTGGCTACGCCCCAATATCGGATCCAAAGTTGAAAGAGCGTAAAAATAAAACATCCCGCGAACCAAGGGCGCGGAGGAATTCATTCCGCGAAACTGTAACACAAGGAAAGAGGCGCCAACCCGGTTCCAGTTTTATTTCGTTAACGGCGCGCTGCTGATCTTTCTGGTCGGCAAAGATACCAAATACGCTCGAACCACTTCCAGCTAATAAAGCGCCAAGAGCACCAGCCTGAAGTAGGATTTCTTTAGTTCGTCTAATCTCAGGCTCAATATCAAAGATCACAGACTCAAAATCGTTCTTAAGATTCTCATGCAGAGGCCACGGTTGTGAATGTCGTGAATTTACCTCGCTTCGCGAAACAGAAAGAATAGAGTCCGCATTCCTTGTTGTCAAGGCACGGGAATTAACGGCGGCGTAAGCCGCAGCGGTTGAAACGCCGACGTTTGGAGTGATCACAATAAGGTGCTGTTGAACAGGTTCTGTTTCATCAGGCAACGTTGAAAATGTCGTGCCTGTTCCGGTCGCGCGGGCGCAGCCGCCGATTAGGAAAAACGGCACGTCTGCTCCCAGAGTCTCGGCAATCTCCAGCAATTCAAAAGCAGTTGGTTCGACCTGCCAAAGATGCGCCAACGCCACCAGGGAAACGGCCGCGTTTGATGAAGCTCCGCCCAGTCCGGCTTTGGTAGGAATTCTCTTCTCGAGTCTGATGCGCGCGCCTTGTTCTAGTTTGCAGCGCTCTTTCAATGCATAGGCGGCACGGACGATAAGGTTCTCGTGGTCTGTTGGAATCTCAGGCTCATCGCAGGAGAGCGAAACTGCGTCGTCATCACTTAGCTCAAAGTGAATGTCGTCGTGAAGTGAAATTGTTTGCAGCACGGTTCTTACTTCGTGATACCCATCTGGGCGTTTACCAAGAATTTCCAGACTCCAATTGATCTTGGCAAATGAAGGACGACTGAAAGAGGACTGATTCACTTTGGGGCGGCTAGATCAACACTATTCGCTTCGTAAGTTTGGTCAGATTAACTGGGGCTTTCTGCGGGATTCGGGCCGCTCTCCGGTAAGAATCGCCGCACGGCCTGTTGCCATGAGGTACGGACCGGATAGCTATACAGCAGGACAGCTACCGCAACAATTCCAGCCTGGTAGGTGTACAAAGGAAACCCCGTAAAGAGTGTGGCAATAAAGCCCAGGACCGCGACTACAATTCCGATCATCGCGACCCGCAGGGTCGTTCTCTGCAAAGTGATTAATAGCCCGGAGGCGCCCTGGAGGGCGGCAATGTCCTGCAACCGCATCTTCGCAAATTGCGTGCGTCGAAGCGCGATGGCGCCCAGGCCGAAAATTAGAATACTGATACGAACGGCGATATCAAGTGATGGGTTAGTTTGAGGCGTCAGGAACTTCTGACTAACAAAAGCGAGAACGGATAAAAGGATTACTGCGATCAGAAGCGACAAGACCGTTGTCGCTGTCGTTTTATGACGACGCTCCAATTCAGATTGAACATTGCCGTTTACGGCGGTAGAAGTTTCCATTCTCAGTTGCCCGCTTAATCATCCGTCAATTTGATGGCCAGGAGCAAGGGGGCAAGGTAAAAGTTTCAAGTCTTCGGCAACAAAAACAGGCCCGTTATGAAATCACAACGGGCCAGTTAAAGGAACTCTTAAGTTGATACTATTGCCCTATGGCTTTATCTGCCTCGGGGCTGAAGTTGCGGGCGCAATCTGCGGGGGCTGAGCCGCATTCTGAGTTGCCGGCGGGGTGCCGGGATTAGTAGAAGCCGGCCGAGTTGTTCCGCGCTGGACAGGCGCTATGGGCGTTAGGTTGGAAGGCAATTGCCCGTTGTATTTCAGGGCTTCGTCAATCAAATCACTGTTGCCCTTTTTCTTGTCTTTGCTTATTAGTATGCCATCAGTATTGACCGTAACGTCGGCTCTTCCCAAAACTTCCTTCATCAAGTTTCCCACAAGCCCCGGGCGCTCCGGAGGAGCCAGATTCTTTCGGGAGGGATCAGGGTCAGGAACGGGCGCGCCGATGATGCCCAGCTGCTCTGTCGCTTTTTCGGCGTAATCGCTGTTGGGAAAGTAACGCAGCAATTCCTGATAGTACTTAGCAGCTTCATCCGGCTCTTCTTCCTGCTGGTAGGTGTAGGCCAACTTAAATAGCACGCCGTCCCTGAGAGAGAAGTTTGGATACTTCTCGTTCACTTCTTTGAAGCGAGACTGTGCTCCTTTAAGGCCGCCTTTATGGCCCTTATAGCGAGCATCCAAATAAAAATTCCCGATTTGATAACTATGCATTGCCAGGCTTTCCTGCGCTTCACGCAGGCGATCTTCGACAATCGGGCGAAGATTGCTCTGCGGATACTGCTGCAAGAGCGCCTTCAAACGTTGTTCGGCTTTGCGGGCGTGAGTTATATCGCGATCCGAAAGCCCCATCTGTCTCATCTCGGATTCCGCCACTTTCAGCATGGCATCATCAGCGAGAGGATCGGTGGGGAAAAAGGTAAGCCAGTCTAAGTAGCCCTGTGCCGCTTGAACCAATGCGGCAGTGGTTCCCTCCAAATAGAAGGAGTCAGCTATCGCAAGTTTTGCCAGCGGCAGGAATGCTGAATCAGGATACGTGTTAATGATTGTGGAAAAGAGGAGCCGGCCGGTTTCATGGTTTCCTTTTCGTACTTCTTTGGTAGCTTCCTCGAAGAGTACGCGATCACGTCCAGGGGCTGGTGCGCCGGTCAAATCCTCATACTTGTCGTCGCCGCCTCCACCCAGAAGACCGAAGAGACGGCCCTTCTTTTTCTTTTTAGCAGGCGCGGTATTTCCGGCCACTCCCCCGCCTCTGGCGCTCGCGGTTGCCTGTAGCCCAGCTTGCACCCGAGTATTAATCTCAGCTACCGAAGTCTCCAGCCGGTCAAGAATCGTCGGATCGTAACGCTCTGAGCGTTCCTGTTTACCGCGTACATCATTAACTTCTGAAAGTATCGACGCTGCTTCTTTGTCAAGACCGCGAAGCCGTTCGCGTGGATCGTCAGGATTCTTCTTCTCCTTCTCGCTTGGGACGCTCTTTGGCTCCATTGAAGAGATAGCACTATTGAGAGAGCGCCGCATCAAGTCGAGCTTTGATCGCATCACGTCAAGACGTTGAAGCGCTGAAAGCTCGCTCTGCGCGCCACCCTGTGCCAGCGCAGTAAAGGCCAAAGCCAAAATAAGCGCGACGCAAACTACTAAATGACCTCTTAAGCGAGAATGCATAACTAAACCTCCAAAACCCTCTAACTTAAGACTGTAGCCTCCGGAAAACTTTCTAAACCCATTGCACGGTTGCTTCGCGCAGTCCACGTACTGCGGCTTCCGGATCGGCCGCACCAAAAATAGCAGAACCAGCTACGATAATCTCCGCGCCCGCAGCTACAACGGACGCGATATTTTCCAGATCGATGCCACCGTCTATTTCAATTCGCGTCTCGAGTTGCCGCTCCTGAACCATGCGCCTTAGGCGTCTCACTTTGTCGACCGACGTTTGTATGAACTTCTGTCCGCCAAAACCCGGGTTGACTGACATCACCAGCACATAATCCGCGAACTGCAATGCTTCCCTCAAACTCTCGATGGGCGTCGCCGGGTTGAGTACGACGCCCGCCTGCGCTCCTGCTGCCTTGATCGAGGCCAGTGTTCGGTGCAGATGTGCATCCGCTTCCACATGCACTGAAACCATCATGGCCCCCGCCTCGACAAACTGCTGTGCATACCGGCCAGGTTCGGAGATCATCAAGTGGGCGTCTATCGGCAGCTTGGTAGCCTGGGCGATTGACTTAACGACCGGCAAACCGACCGTCAGGTTGGGAACGAAATGCCCATCCATTACATCCACATGAAGGATCGTCGCCCCACCGCGCGTTACTGCCTCTATCTCCTCGCTGAGACGTGAAAAGTCGGCCGACAAGATCGACGGGGCGATATCAATTGTCCTGCCATTCATCATCAAGTGACCGTATTGCCAATTGCTGGGCAATCTTAAATCAAACCGGCAAACGTCAGCGATTCTCCCGGTTGGGTTTCACAGTCGGCGAAGGCTTCACCGTGGCTGGATGCACGTTCGCATTCTGGTTGATGCTTCGATTCGTGTTGGTATTTCCATTCACTGGCCGGCCATTGGAATTCAGGTTTGTGCCCCTATTCATATTTCCCGTATTGGCATTTTTGTTAATCACCGGTGTTGTCGGGCGACTGGCATTCGCGTTGTTGTTTCCGGCATTAACGTTCAGGTTACCGTTAGTGTTCTTATTGGTGTTTTTGTTGCGCTTGGGTTTGTTTTCGTTCGCCGAGGCAGTTTCGTTTGCGTTTTGGTTGGAGCGTTTCTCCTCAGGTGTCTTTTCCGGAGCAGCAACTTCCGAGGTCTCTCCCTCTTTTACGGTCCGGCTAATGTCCATGGCAACCGTCTGGCCGGCCTTAACGATCTCGCCGCCTCGCGGCAACTGAAACAAAACCGTGTCGGCCTTCATTTCACTGCTCGCTCTGGTAGCGCGAACGCGAAAGTTTAACCCTGCGTCGCCTAACACCTGCTCCGCCTCGAAGCGATCCTTGCCCACAACATCGGGAACTTTCACTTCGGGGCTGCGTAGTGACAGATACACTGTCGTTGCCAGGCCAAACACAAAAACGATCGCTATTGCGATCACAATGCCGATTCTTCGAAGTGTTGAGAGTATCCCGGTGGCTATATTCACTTAGCTAACCTCAAACTCCAGCCTTGAACGACTCAGTGGCCTACCAAGCGGCGAAGTCTAACATCCGGTACACAGGCTCGCAAGGCAACGAATTCTCGCGCTGATGCCGTAGTCACTCGCTTTTACGTTCAAGAGCACAGATGAAAAAACCGTCCGTATCATCTCGCTGTGGCCACGTTCGTGCCGCACCCGACCCAGTTATCAGTGACCGGTGCAGCGGCAACTGGCCTAGCCTGAAAGTCTCGTTGTTTTCAAGGAACGTTTGTACTACGCCTTCATTTTCGTCGGGTTCGACTGAGCAAGTCGAATAGATCAGCCGCCCTCCGGGTTTGACTACTCGTGCGGCATTGAAAAGAAGTTGCTTCTGGCGCTGCGACAAATCCAGTATGTCAGCGGGTGAGATGCGCCATCGTATTTCGGGGTTGCGCCTGAGAGTGCCTGTTCCGGAACATGGAGCATCAACTAGTACGCGATCAAAAGCGTTTTCCGCGACCGGGAGGGGCTGTAGACCATCGAGCGCAAGACAGTGAATATTTGTCAATTGGTGCAATTTTGCTAATGAAACTACGGTCCTCAGCCGATGCTCGTAGAGATCTGAAGCGACTACCATTGGGGAGATCGGCCCGGAATTTAGCGATTGGTCGGCAATATGAGTAGTCTTACTTCCAGGCGCCGCACAAAGATCCAGCACGCGTTGCCCGGCTTGTACACCAAGCGCTTCGGCAACTAGCTGCGAGGCTTCGTCCTGCTGATAAACCATCCCCTGCGCCGCTAGCTCCGCCAACAGACTTCCCGCCCCGCTTATTCGCCACGCGTCCTTAACTACTTTTGAGGGAACCAGCTCCGCTCCCGATTGTCGCAAACGCTCGCACACTTCTGCCGCTCGCGCGCGGCTATTCACCACACGAAATGCGAGTGGCGCCGCTTCGTTATTAGCGGCGGCAAACGCTTGCGCTTCATCGGCGCCGAGCGCCCTGGTCCACCGCTCAATCAGCCAGAGAGGATGTGAAGTGGCGACAGCAACTCGCTCAAGCGGATCGATTATGCTGCTGCTGGGATCTACTTCCGGCTCGCGCGCCGCCCGACGAAGAACTGCGTTAACCAGAGCGCCGGCCGAGCGCAGCCGCGCGAAAAAAACCAGGTTTACTGATTCATTAACAGCAGCTGAAGCAGGCACACGCGTGAGGAACCGTAACTGATAGAGGCCCAGTCTAAGGACGACACGCACCGCCACGTCGAGTTCCGCAACCTTGCGATTTGCATAGTGCTCGGCGAGCCGGTCCAGCCATAACTGCTGACGCAAGACGCCCATTACCAACTCATGGCAGAGCGCTCGATCGACGGTTTTCAATTCCTTTTGTTTCGAGGCCAACAGAACCGAAGCGTAAGCGCCCTCTTCTACGCGCAGCAGAATTTCAAATGCCGCCAGCCGGGCCGGCGAAACGGAATTAGACTTCACCAAGGCGATCGCCAATCTTCAAATGTGCTCCGTTGAGGAAATCTCTTACGCTCATGCGGCGTCGAGCTTCCGGCTGGACTTCAATTATCCGAAGCGCTGTTTCTTCACCGCACTTCACTACGAGTTCGTCGCCGTGCGCAGCAATCACTTCACCTTCGCAAGCGTCGGACTGTGCGGCCTCAACGACTGCGGCTCGCCATATGATTAGCCGGTGCGAACTGAGGTGGGTGTATGCGTTCGGCCACGGTTGAAAACCCCTGACGCAGCGTTCAATGGTCGCCGCCGGGTTCGACCAATTAACAGCACCGTCTGTTTTCTTTAGTAGCGGAGCGAAGGTAGCATCTCGATCGTGTTGCGGACGCGGCGTGATGACGTCGAGTTGCGCAAGCGTTTCGCTCAGGAGTTCAGCGCCAATACTCGCCAGGCGCTGCATCAATACGGGCGTGGTTTCTGTTTCACCAATGAACGTTTGCCGCTGCAGCAGAATTGGTCCTGAATCAAGCTGCTCTTCGATGAACATCGTGGTCACGCCAGTCTTCTTTTCACCGTTCACAATGGCCCAGTTGGCAGGGGCTGCGCCGCGATAGTTTGGCAACAGGGAAAAATGCACATTGATGCAGCCTCTGCGAGGAGCGCGAAGAAACGCGGGTGGCAGAAGACGGCCGTATGCCACAACGACGGCGATCTCGGCGTTATATGAGGCAAACAAATCCTTCGCCTGGTCAGTCTTAATCTTCTGAGGTTGTTCGACCTTTAGGCCGTGGAGGATCGCAAAGTCTTTTACCGGCGAGGAGTGCATCTTCTCGTGGCGTCCGGCCGGCTTATCCGGCTGCGTCCACACGGAGACAACCTCGTGGCCATCTTCCAGCAAGCGCTGTAACGACGGCACTGCAGACTCAGGCGTCCCCATGAAAACGATGCGCATGTTGATGGTTTACCTGAGAAGAGCGGGGGCAAGCCCACCTTCCTAACCTTAGAGATTCTCCTGTTTGCTCGTTTTCTCGACCTTGAAGGGCTTCATCAAGAAAGCAATCGACAATGTTGAGTAGCTCAGGGTCAGGAAGGTGGGCTTGCCCCCGCTCTTTGCGTTTCAGATCGCCGCTCTCTTTTCAGCCTGGGCGCTGGTAGTTGCTCCTACCTTCTCCGCAGAGACTTTCGCTTGCATAAACAGCAAAAGATAATCGCGGCCGCCCGCTTTCGAATCGGTACCTGACATATTGAAGCCGCCAAAGGGATGAACACCTACGAGTGCACCGGTGCATTTGCGATTGAGGTAAAGATTACCAACATGGAATTCACGCTGCGCTCTCTTGAGTTTTTCCTGATCGGCACTATAAACGGCGCCGGTCAATCCGTATTGCGTATCGTTGGCAATCTTCAACGCGTCGTCGTAGTCCTGGGCCTTGATCACTGCCAACACTGGTCCAAATATTTCTTCCTGTTCAATAGTTGCACCCGGCTTCACGTCAGCAATGATCGTCGGCTCGATGAAGAAGCCCTGTTCCCCATCTGAGCCTCCGCCGCTTAAAACCCTGCCGCCTTCGCTCTTTCCCTTCTCGATATACTCATTAATCGTTCTGAAGGCTTTCTCATTTATCACCGCACTCATGTTGGTTGCGGCATCATTGGGGTCGCCAACCTTGATTCTCTCTGTTCGTTCCGCAATCTTCTCCAGCATCGGATCGTAAACGCTTGCATCAATAATCGCGCGCGAACAAGCCGAACATTTCTGTCCCTGGAAGCCAAAAGCCGACTGCACTACGCCAGTCGCTGCATCATCCAGGTTAGCGTCGTCCGCAACAATGATCGCGTCCTTGCCGCCCATCTCAGCAACCACGCGCTTGATCCAGATTTGGCCATTGTGGACCTTTGCAGCGCGCTCATTGATTCGCAAGCCGATTTCTTTTGAACCAGTAAACGCGATAAAACGTGTCTTGGGATGGTCAACTACAACATCGCCAACTTCTGCCCCTGATCCGGTCATGAAGTTAACAACGCCGGCAGGCAATCCGGCCTCTTCAAGGATTTCAAAAAACTTATAGGCAATTGTAGGCGCGTCCGAGGATGGTTTCAGGACCACCGTGTTGCCGGTAACAACAGCGGCACTCGTCATTCCCGCCATGATCGCGAGTGGAAAATTCCACGGTGGAATCACCGCCACCACGCCAAGGGGAATGTAATCCAGGTGGCTTTCCTCACCCGGGATATTCACCAGTGGCTGATCACCCGCGTAGCGCAGCATCTCGCGTCCGTAAAACTCGAGGAAGTCAATTGCTTCGGCGGTGTCGCCATCAGCTTCGGGCCAGGTCTTCGCAACTTCGTGAATCATCCAGGCCGACAACTCATGTTTCCGCTCCCTCAATATCGCGGCCACGCGAAATAACAACTCCGCGCGCTCTCCTGGATTCGTGTTCTTCCAAGTTTGAAAGGCATCGTAGGCCGATTCCACGGCGCGGTTAGCAAGTTCTCTTGTTGCTTTCTGAAAGCGACCAACCACTTGGGTGCGATTAGCGGGATTAATGCTGTCGAGTTTGGCGTCGGTGTTGATGCGTTCGCCTCC
This sequence comes from Pyrinomonadaceae bacterium, assembly GCA_036506215.1. Classification (GTDB taxonomy): domain Bacteria; phylum Acidobacteriota; class Blastocatellia; order Pyrinomonadales; family Pyrinomonadaceae; genus PSRF01. Next base: position 15,133 of record DASXSC010000079.1, read on the forward strand.
GATCACCAGGGGATATTCTCGCCCCAACTCGCTTTTCACCTTCTCAAGCGCTGCGCGCATTGCCCGCGCATTTTCGTCCTTACTGAAATCGGTAAGCGGTTCGTTACGAAACTCGGTTGCCATACTGTCTCCAATAAAAGTTTTTCTAAATACTATCACAAGGAGAACGGACCAAAGAGCGGTGGCAAGACCGAGTAGTGGGTCGGTTTGGCGTTTGGGAGCTAGGATTGGTTTGGAGAACCGTGCGCGGTAGCGCCGGACGCTAAAGTCAACTTCAACGCACGCCATGCAGAACCGTGCGCGGTAGCGCCGGATGCTAAGGTCAACTTCAACGCACGCCATGCAGAACCGTGCGCGGTAGCGCCGGATGCTAGAGCCAAATTCAGCGTAATGATGCAGAACCGTGCGCGGTAGCGCCGGATGCTAAAGTCAACTTTGGCGTAGTGATTATACGCGGATTGGCGGAAGAGACTTGTTACAGGCAGCACCTATTAATTTCCAGCCTTCGCTTGTGCGGATGTTGCCACTGGGCAAATATTTGAAGTTGACTTTAGCATCCGGCGCCACCGCGCTCGGGTTCTGTATCACTACGCCAAAGTTGACTTTAGCATCCGGCGCTACCGCGC
>DASXSC010000080.1:0-27124 GCA_036506215.1 Pyrinomonadaceae bacterium
ACCTCCGATGCGCGGCAAGTCTCCGACTTGCCGGCGACCTTTCTAAAATTCTTTAAGGTCTCCGACCTTTGAGACTCCGGTCAAAGACCGGAAAACTGGGGTATGGTCTTCGGTAAGTCGGAGACTTACCGCGCATCGGACGTCAAAGACTTGTCGCCGCTTCACCCAACCCTTCCTGAGCAAGTTCAGTGCGCGGGCCGATCTATCTGGAGAGACCCCACCCGCTACCGCGAGGGGTACCGGGTGGGGTCTCCTCGGGATTTTCAATTGGCAGGTAAGGTCTTTGACCTCCGATGCGCGGCAAGTCTCCGACTTGCCGGCGACCTTTCTAAAATTCTTTAAGGTCTCCGACCTTTGAGACTCCGGTCAAAGACCGGAAAACTGGGGGTATGGTCTTCGGTAAGTCGGAGACTTACCGCGCATCGGCGGTCAAAGACTTGTCGCCGCTTCACCCAACCCTTCCTGAGCAAGTCAGTGCGCGGACCGATCTATCTGGAGAGACCCCACCCGCTACCGCGAGGGGTACTCTCGCTAGCGATGCTAGAGTCAACTTCAGCGAATAATAATCCTAGGATTGGCAGAGAAACTGACAGCATTCGCTAACTAATTCCAGCCTCCGCGTGTGCGGATGCTGCAACCAAGAAAATGTGTGAAGTTGACCTTAGCATCCGGCGCTACCGCGCACGGTTCTCTAAAGTCCAACCTTCCAACGCCAAACCTCAGCAAAATGGCTTTTCTGCCGGAGCACATACGAGGTATCATTCGACTCTCAGACAGCACTCTCCCCAAGTGAGTTCGGCTCGCGAATCTGAGGATTGGAGTGCTTATGAAACGCCTGGGCCCCGCCATAACAAAATACAAATATCTCGCACCACTTTTATTCCTCGTCCTGTTGCCCTACGTCTCGACGCGGATTCCATCACAAACCCGCGACAGGATCATTAACCCCGCTGCAAGGACGGCCCCCCAACCAGCGGAAATAGTGAAGGTCGATGTCGATCTGGTGACGGTTGACGCGCTGGTGCTGCAAAAAAAGACGGCCCGCGCTGTCGGACACCTGAAGCAAACCGACTTTGTAATTCTGGAAGATGGAACGAAACAGGAGGTCACCCATTTTAGTCAGGACAGCCTGCCGCTGTCTGTGTTGTTGCTGATCGATCGAGGCGGATGCCTCGATCCTTTCGGCACTGAAGTACAGCGGGCAGCGGGCGAGGCGTTGGCCCGTTTGAAGGAAACCGATGAGGTGGCCGTCATGACCTATCATGACGACGTAGAACTACTGCAGGGATTTACGCGCGATCGGTCACTCATCGAAACCGCGTTGGGGCGAATTCCGAAGCAACACAAGTGGGCGGATCACTGCCTGAACAAAGCCTTCGCCAGGGCCGCGGATTATATGGTTACCTCCGGCAATCCGGTGGGCCGCCGCGTCATAATTGCCATCACCGCTATCACGCGCAACTTTGATTGCGGTCATGGACCGTCAGGCAAGGCAGCAAAGATCTCGCTTCTTGAATCTGGTAGTGTCGTTTGCGGACTGGTTCCCAAGACAAAGGGACAGCGCATGGAGAATGGGCTAATGGTTTGGGGGACGCGCATGGCCGGTACTTTTGGCGCCCCGACATTGGACATCAAAACCCTTGCCGAGGAGACTGGTGGTGAAGTGTTGGAAGACAAACCTGAGCAGCTTGATACGGCCTTTGTCAACCTTATCGATCACTTGCGCACGCGTTACAGTCTCGCCTTTGTTTCTTCCAATCGAAAGCGTGACGGCGCTTTGCGAAAACTGAAGATCGATCTCACGCCGGCGGTCCAGATGGCCCAGGGAAAGCTGGTCGTGAAAGCAAGAAGAAGTTATCTCGCTCCGAAACAATAAGTAGGAGAAGAGCATGGCTAACGATCATGATTTGTCAGAGTCCGGAGAACCGTTCGATCCCTTCAACCCGTTTCCGGAGCCGGTAACGATTCCCATTACAGATGTTTTCGATCTTCACACAATTCAGCCCCGGGATGTGAAACGCGTTGTTGAGGAATATTTGTTAGAAGCGCGCGCTGCCGGCTTTCGCAGTGTAAGAATCATTCACGGTAAAGGCGTGGGCATTCAGCGTGAAGTGGTCAGGGCGATATTGGGAAGGACCACATTCATCCTCGATTGGACCGACGCGCCGCCGGAAGCGGGCGGTTTGGGCGCGACGATTGTGAGACTCGAACTGAAGTCGTGAGGCCGGTCGCCACCGAGACTGTGTAATAAACTCCGCGTTGCCGTGTCATGAGGTCATCAGTACCACCTCGCGCGTAGCGGGTGGGCTCCCCAGATAGATCGGTCCGCGCACCGAACTTGCTCAGAAAGGTTGGGTGAAAGCGGCGAGAAGTCTTTGACCTCCGATGCGCGGTAAGTCTCCGACTTAGCGAAGACCGTACCCCGGTTTTCCGGTCTTTGACCGGAGTCTCAAAGGTCGGAGACCTTAAAGAATTTTAGAAAGGTCGCCGGCAAGTCGGAGACTTGCCGCGCATCGGAGGTCAAAGACCTTACCTGCAGATTGAAAATCCCGAGGGAGACCCACCCGCTACCGCGAGCAAGGTGATACTGACCTCATGACACGCACCGAGATTTATCACCTCGTCGCTACGGCTCCCGGTTCTTGATAATGACGCTGCCTCTCATGCGTTGCCTTACGATCCGCAAGTCTTCAAGGTGTCCCTCATCATGTTCGCGCATCATTTCAGCCAATCGCCTCAACGTGATTTTGCCGACTCCTTCGAGCGTGCCTTCGCGTTGAAGTTGGTCTTCGGTCAAGCTTCTTAACTTCTGCACGTTGTCTCTTCGCGCAGTTTGAAACGCCTGCAGCGCGAGGTCGGGCTGCTGATTGTGGTAGTTGCCCTCAGTCGCTGCACGCGCGCCATCGAAATCAGCCAAAGCCGGTTCAGTTTCATCCAGCAACCGGTTGATTCTAGGCGTGTAGCCATGCAGTTCGAGGTCTCTGAGGTGGCAGAGATTTTCAAGCGCGGAGAACTCCTCGTCCGAATTCCTGGAACAAAGTTCCGCGGCTAACAGTCCGTCGGTGAGCCTGGCCAATGTATTGGGGGTTTCGTGAAGAAAATCGAGTAGGTTTGCTAGATTCGCGCGATCGGCGTTTCGTTCTTCGTCATTCATGCAGTTATCAGGTGAGCAGACCCTTGATCATATCGCTGAGAAAATCCATATCGATGGGTTTAGTCACATATGCATCAAAGCCAGCAGCCTTTGCTCCAGCGCGAAAGTCTATCTCCTGATGCGCGGTTACGGCGATGACGGGGACGGCTCCCAGTCCGTCAGTGGCGCGGATTTTTTCCGTCGCCGCCAGGCCATCAAGTATGGGCAGACTCAAGTCCATGAGGATGATGTCCGGACGCTCGAGCTGAGCGATTTCTACAGCCCTGGCTCCGTTTTCTGCTTCAATTACCAGGTAACCCAATTGCTCCAGCGAGAGCCGCATGAAATACCGGGCATCATCGGAGTCCTCGACTATTAATACGGTCCGGTCCCTGGAGTCCTTTTCCACTGATTGACCTCACCCGGTCGCTTGATTTCCACGGAAATCGTGCGAATTTGCTCGTGCTTCTGAGATTCTCTGAAAGTACTTGATTAATCGTGACTGTATGTCGCCAGTAAACTTATGTCAAGAAATTCAAAATCGCCCTGTGAAGGCAGGTTTTTGCGCCGCAAACTGATTAGTTTGCGGCGCAACGATGAATAATTCCGGTGAAGCAGCGGCGCGCAAACTAACAGTTCGCGTTACAAAGGCCGGCAGAAATCGAATTGATGTGAACCAAAAGCTGCGTAGGATCGTTAAAGCATAGGAACTCGAACTTCTTGAAAGGCCGGAAAACAAAGATGAAGAGAATAATCCTGGTCGTCTTTTTGGTAGCGATTGCCGGTATTGCGGGCGTCGTGCGTTCGCATTCAAGGGGAAATGGCAGTGGGTGGCCACTCGTTATCAATGGCGATAAGCAATCTGCGGATAACGTGCGTGAAGAAATGCGCAAAAACTACGGGCTTGCACCTGGCGCGCGGGTGGAGGTGTCGGGCATCAACGGTTGGGTAAAAATTCAAACTTCCGATAGCAACACGGCCAATGTTCTCATTGAACGCACGGGCGCGAGCCAGGAAGTTTTGAATCGCCGCAAGATTACCATCGACAGCACGCCGGCCGGGCTGACAATCCGTGGCGAAAAGGGAGATGGCAGCTTTTTCTCGCGCATGTTCGGTTCAAAGCCGACAGAACACGTAACGTTACAACTTCCAAAACAAATCTCCCTGGTGACTAATGGAGTGAATGGTTCCGTTACCTCGGGCGAGATCGAGGGATCGGTTGAGGTTAACGGAGTGAACGGAAAGGTAGATATTGCACAAGCCTCCGGCTCCGCTGAAATTAATGGCATCAACGGAAACGTGTCCGTCGGTTTGGCTGTAATCGGGAAGGACGGGGTCGATATCAGTGGAATCAACGGAAATATTGAACTGCGACTCAGCGAGAGTGTGAATGCGGATCTCGAGGCCCATGGAATGAATGGCAATGTGACCTCTGATTTGCCGAACGTTGTGGTGGACAAAACCCACCATGGAAGCTACAGCGCGCAGATTGGCAAAGGCGGAAACTCAATCTCCGCCAATGGCATAAACGGCAACATTCGTTTGACTCAAATGCTGACGGCTTCCTCGGAGACGGTTGAATCGAAAAGCGGGAGCTGATTGCGAAGGTGGCAAAAGTTAACAGAATCAGCGGGGGCAAGCCCGCCTTCCTGAGCCTGAGATTATTGGTCACTCGATTGATCGACTCTTGAAAGCCTGCCACCAGGAGTTGTTGAGTCTATTGTAGTCAGCTCGTGGTCATGAAGCTGGGCTTGCCCCCGCTTAGGTTTGGCTTACAAAGCTACTTTATCTCCGAAAACTTTAGGTTCATGATTGGATATTCTTTCCAATCCTTGTAGTCGTAGTGCCACCACTCAGGTTCATATACAGCAAACCCCTCCGCGGCCATTGCTGATCGCAAGAGTTCGCGTAACTGCTTCGCCTCGGGTGTAGCACATTCGTAGTTGATGTGCGCACGTTCAGTCATCTCGTCATACTCGCTGGGCATCTTCACTTCAACGCCAGTCCTCAAATCAAACAGCGACAGATCGACGGCGCAGCCGCGATTGTGGCGCGAACCCTTGCTGGGATCGGCCACAAAGATTTTCTTATCCGCGGGCGTAACATCCCAGAAGACTTTCGTCACTGTCCAGGGACGATAACCGTCGAAAACAACCAGGCCGTAACCCTGCTTCCTCAACCTCTGATTAATTCGCACGAGTGCCTCGGCGGCAGGTCGTTGCAGAAAGGCGCGCGGTTGTTTGTAAACAGCTTTGCCAAGGAAGTTGTTTTTGGTGGCGTAACGGATATCGAGCTTGATGGTTGGATCAAGTTTGACCAGCTCGACTAAGTCAGGTTGCCGAAAAGGGCCCGTCTCAGCCGGTGGTCCCTGTGCGAAAGCAATTACCAGAACCAGGGAAAGAAGCAGCGATGCTTTTAACCACCGTGAAGTCATTGTTCACCTCTTTGAAGGTTTTCCAGAGATAGCGGGGATAAGCCCACCTTCCGGACCACGAGCCTTGGACTTGAGCCGAGATTCGTGTTGAAAGGCATTCAATATAAACCAATCAAGCCCTCAGAGGGGCGACAGATCCGGAAGGCGGGCTTGCTCCCGCTCTTGTCTCTCGCAGGAATCAAAAATCCACCGGCTTCCTGGTCGTCAAAGTCGGCAAATTCCAGGCGCGCAGTTTCTCGTTCCATTGCGGCACCGTCTCATTGATGAACCGATTTACTTCCGTCATCCGCTCACGAAACTCGGGTTGGATCTCCTGAAAATATTGCCGTTGAGCGGGAGTAGGCGCCGAATTCGTGCCATCCAACCCGAAGAAGATGTCCCCAATCCTATTCACTACCTGCGACTTGCCGGCAAGCCCGAGGCCTTCCGAGCGTCGCGCCAAACGGTCCTGCAACGAGTTGATCTGTTTTACGTAATCTTCCAGCGCTTTCATCATCTCTTTGTCCGGCTCTTTGTTGAGATTCCTGGCCGTCGTCTGCGTGTGCTTCAGTTGCTCCTCGATGCTGTCGAGAAAACGCAGCGCGTTATTCGCACTAGACTGCATGTCGCGAAGCTTCATCTGTAAATCCAGTTGTGCCTGCAAGTCCGCAAGCGGCACACTGATGGTCGGATCGAGACGCACCTCGACCGGCTGCTCGAACGTCTTATCGCCAAGAATGAGCTTAACCGTATAACTCCCCGGCAAAACATGTGGCCCACGCGGCGGTCCGCCGAAGGCCGTCTCCTCTTCCGTGGGCGGACGTCGCACTTCAGCACCACCATAACGAAGATTCCAACTCACGCGGTTAAGACCCTTCTCTTTCGCAGGCTTGTCGAGTTCCTGCACGAGCTTGCCGCTTTCGTCGAGAATCTGGACTTTGAAAGTTGTCTTATCGTCGGGTTTGGTCTTCAGATAGTAAGTAATCAATGCACCATACGGTGGGTTTGGACCGGCAAATGCCTTGTCTCCGATTCCGTAACGCGTAAATCGCGAAGCAAATCGCAATCCACGTCGAACAGGAAACAAGTGCGCATTGCTATTCAATATCGCAGCATTCATCTGTTGAATTGGTGAAGCATCGTCAAAGATCCAAATGCTGCGGCCGTGCGTTGCCAAAATAAGATCGTTCTCCGTCGGATGAACGAGAATGTCGTGCACGGAAACATTTGGCAGGTTCTTCAGATTAAGCGCGATCCATTCGCGGCCGCCGTTGTAGGAGGCGAACAAACCAAGCTCTGTGCCTGCGTAGAGTAAATTTGAATTCTTTGGATCCTCGCGAAGAACTTGCACATAAGCCTTTGGCGGCAAATTGGCGGCAATACTTCGCCAGCTCTTTCCGCCGTCGCTGGTCTTGAAAACATAGGGCCGGAAATCGTCGAACATGTGCCGTTCGAACGTGGCGTAGGCAACCTGCGCGCTGGTGCGCGAAGGCTCGACGTGCGAGACGGGCGAATTAGCCGGTAAGCCCGCAACATTTCGACTAAGGTTGCTCCAATTCTTCCCACCATCCTGAGTTACCTGGAGATTGCCGTCGTCGGTGCCGGCCCATATCTGCCCCTTCTGCACCGGGGATTCGGCGAGGATTATGATGGTAGTGTGATATTCGGCTGTCGAGTTTTCAAAGGCAATCGGCCCGCCCGCATCTTTCTGCTTTCCCGGATCGTTCGTGGTGAGGTCAGGACTAATTTGCTCCCAGGTTTTTCCGAAGTCCGCGGATTTGAAAACAACGTTTCCACCAAAATAGATTGTGTTCTTGTCATGAGGTGACAGGAGCAAGGGCGCGTTCCAGTTGAAGCGAAACTTCTCCCCGAGCGCTGGTCCATCGCCGCTTCCACGTCCCCAGGGATTTATCTCTTGTTGTTCACGCGTCCTAAAGTCGGTGCGCAGAATATTTCCACCCTGCGATTCTGAGATGTAAAGCTCCGGGTCGTCCGGATTGTTAATAATGTAGAAACCATCTCCGAAACTAATCATGCGCCAATCATCGTTCATGATTCCGGCCGGTTCGCGCGTGCGGCTTGGTCCAGTCCACGCCCCATTGTCCTGCAACCCGCCCATGACGTAATAAAACGGCTGCCGATTGTCCGCGTGAATCTGGTAGAACTGGCCCAACGGGATATTGTAGACAGGCTCCCAGGTCTCGGCGCCATCGTGAGTAACGGCAATGCCGCCGTCTTGTCCCACCCAGATCCGCTTGGGATTTTTTGCGTCCTGCCAGAAAGCATGAAAGTCGATATGGGTCTTCCCGGTTATGGAACGAAAGGTCTTGCCGCCATCGATCGATTCAAACAAGCTGGAGGCTACTGCGTAGACATGGTTCTCATTGTTGGGATCTATTCGGACACGCGTGTAATAGAATCCGCGAGATACAATATTGCTCTGTTTCGAAACCTGTTTGAACGTTTCACCACGATCGTCCGAACGATAAAGGGTGCCTTCCTTCGACTCGACAATCGCGTAAACTACATTTGGATTGCTCGGCGCCACACGTATGCCAATCCGGCCCAGCAACTTCGGCAAGCCGTTGGTAAGCTTGTTCCAGCTTCGCCCACCGTCGATCGATTTGAACACGCCACCTTTTTCACTGCCACTACGATGTGTCCAGGGCTTGCGTTCAAAGCTCCACATGCCCGCGTAAAGAATGTTTGGATTGGTAGGATCTATTTCCAGGTCTGAAACCCCGTGTTCCCTGTCGATGTAGAGCGTCTTGTTCCAGGTCTTGCCGCCATCGGTTGTCATAAACACGCCGCGCTCATCGTTAGGCGCAAAGGCGTGGCCGAGCGCGCCAACGTAAACGATGTCAGGATTTTGCGGATGGATAACAATGGCAGAGATGTGCTCAGTCTCTCTCAGCCCCATGTGCTGCCAGTTCTTGCCTCCGTCGGTCGACTTGTAAACACCATCTCCAAACGAAACACTGTTTCGCACGTTTGACTCGCCTGTACCTACCCAAACCACATCCGGATTGCCGGGTGCAAGCGCAATGTCTCCGATCGAAAAAGTTCCCTGTCGCTCGAAGACTGGCTTCCACGTCACTCCACCATTCACTGTTTTCCATAATCCGCCTGAACCAGTGGCAACATAAACTATGTTTGGGTTTCCCGAAACTCCTTCAACGTCGGCTGTGCGGCCACCCATGTTGGCAGGTCCGATGCTGCGCCATTCGAGTCCGCTGAACGCGGCTTCAAAAGGCGACTTTGAACTCATCTCCTTTGGTGGCGGAGTTTCTTGGGGGCTTGGCGACGGCGTTGCCGAAGGCTCTTGCGCGAAACTAAGTACCGCGGCCTGCGCTATAAGGAGGACGAACAGACTGACGCCGGCAATGCGTTTGCAAAGAAACATTCTCTTTCTCCTGAAGTCTGGAATATGACTGTCCGAGAAACTTCTAGTTTGACTCAAGATCAGTACCGCCTGCGGTAGCGGGCGGGTGATGGTCGTGAATTAAACTCATGACCCACCCGCTGCCGGAGTTTGGTACTGACAAGACGGACGACAAATTTCAGGAAGCTCTGATTAAGTGGAAGCGTCAACTCCTTGGAGTGCGGCGTCCTGGCGCCGCTTTGGTCGGTCGCGACCTGTCGCGACTAAGTCTTAACTGCGTCATCTTGAAGAATGCGGCCTCAAGCCTCTCGGACCAAAGCGGCGCCAGGCCGCCGCACTCCAAGGAGTTGAGCACTTAATCAGAGCTTCCTTCAGTTTGTCGGACATAATTTAGAACTACTAACAGGGCGGAAAGTCTATCATCGAAGCCCGGAAATGAAACTGCCTCAATAGCAAGCGAGAAAGAAAGGCACCGCAAGCCAATAGCTGGTAAGCGAAATTAAGCCACCGCTCAATGACGGGCAGTGGTTCAGTTTGACAAATAAGAGGCGCAGGCCATGCAGAAGGGAGCGCGGTAGCGCCGGATGCGAAAGTCAACTTTGGCGTAATGATGCAGAACCGAGCGCGGTAGCGCCGGATGCTAGAGTCAACTTCAACGCACGCCATGCAGAACCGTGCGCGGTAGCGCCGGATGCGAAAGTAACTTTGGCGTAGTGATGCAGAACCGTGCGCGGTAGCGCCGGATGCTAGCGTCAACTTCAACGCACGCCATGCAGAACCGTGCGCGGTAGCGCCGGATGCGAAAGTAACTTTGGCGTATTGATGCAGAACCGTGCGAGGTAGCGCCGGATGCTAGAGTCAACTTTGGCGTAGTGATTGTACGGGGATTGGCGCAAGAGACTTGTTACAGGCGGCACCTATTAATTTCCAGCCTTCGCTTGGCGGATGCTGCCACTGGGCAAATGTTTGAAGTTGACTTTAGCATCCGGCGCTACCGCGCACGGTTCTGCATCAATACGCCAAAGTTGACTCTAGCATCCGGCGCTATCGCGCACGGTTCTGCATGGCGTGCGTTGAAGTTGAGTTTCGCACCCGGCGCTAACCGCGCTCGGTTCTGCATCATTACGCCAAAGTTGACTTTAGCATCCGGCGCTAACCGCGCTCGGTTCTGCATCACTACGCCAAAGTTGACTCTAGCATCCGGCGCTACCGCACTCGGTTTTGCATAGCGTGGGTTGAAGTTGACTTTAGCATCCGGCGCTACCGCGCACGGTTCTCCAAAGAATCCGACCTCCCAACGGTAAACTGGCCCACTACCAAAAAATAGCGCTGAAGTTATGCCCTCACTGCTTCGCTCGCCTTCGCCTGACGCTGTTCAATGGAAATGTAATCACGTGTGCGGTATCCCAGATAAATCTGTCGCGGGCGTGCGATTTTCTGATCCGGATCTTCAAGCATCTCGACCCACTGGGCCAGCCAGCCTGAGGTTCGCGGGATCGCGAAGAGCACGGGAAACATGTCTACCGGCAGGCCCATCGCCTTGTAAATAATCCCGGAGTAGAAATCGACGTTGGGATATAGCCGGCGCTTCACGAAGTATTCGTCTTGAAGGGCGATGCGTTCCAGTTCCAACGCCACATCCAGCATAGGATCTTTGCCGGTAACTTCAAACACTTCATCGGCAACCCGTTTTATTATGCGGGCGCGCGGATCGTAGTTCTTGTAGACGCGATGACCGAAGCCCATCAACCGAAACTTGCCGGCCTTCACGCGCTCAATATATTCCGGAACCTTCTTGATAGAACCAATCTCATTCAGCATCCGCAAGACCATCTCGTTGGCGCCTCCGTGGAGTGGCCCATAAAGGGCGGCAGCCGCACCGGCTAAAGATGAAAAGGGATCCGTCTGCGCACTGCCGATGCTGCGCATGGCATTGGTGCTGCAATTCTGTTCGTGATCGGCATGAAGTATAAAAAGCACGCTCAAGGCTCGCTCAAGCACGGGATTCGGCTGGTATTTCACCTCCGTGGTCTTGAACATCATGTTGAGAAAGTTTCCTTCATAACCGAGATCGTTATCGGGATAGGCATAACGCATTCCAATCCGGTGTCGGTAAGCGAAGGCGGCGATGGTCGGAACTTTCGCGATCAGTCGATAGATCTGTTTCCGCCTACACTCGACGTCAAAGATACTTTTAGCATCGGGATAAAAGGTCGACAGCGCGCCGAGGGTGGCTTCAAACATCCCCATCGGATGCGCGTCGTAATGGAACCCGTCGATCACCTTCTTGATACTTTCATTGATAAAGGTGTGATAGGTGATGTTATGCGTCCAGGATTTCAACTCCGCTTCGGTCGGCAGTTCACCGTTGAGAAGGAGATATGCAACTTCCAGATAGGTGCTCTTCTCAGCAAGCTGATCTATCGGATAGCCCCGATATTCGAGGATTCCTTTGTCGCCGTCAATGAACGTGATCCGGCTCTTGCATGACGCCGTATTCATGAACGCCGGATCGTAAGTCATCAATCCGAAGTCGTCTTCAGATACCTTGATTTGCCGCAGGTCCATCGCTTTGATGGTGCCGTTATCGATCGCGACGTCATACTGCTTTCCCGTGCGATTGTCGCTGATTGTTAAGGTGTTCGCACTCATGCGGTTTTCTCCTGGTGGGCCTTTCGACAGGCTGGTGTTTCGGATTGCAAAAGCAGATTAACTCCGGGGCGAGTGACTAATCAAACTAGCAGCCTCACCATTGAATTTGTGTTCACTAACGGCAAACGAGCAGATACAATGCGCGCCGCGTCGCGCAGGTTCCACTTTCGAAGCAAAATTACAAACCATCGGAAATAAGAAGCCAGTGGCACGTCTATTCGACGGCCACTGGCTTTTCTAGTGTTAGAAGCGACGACGGACTCCAGGCCCTCGCTGATTACTTCTTGGCTTGCTTAATCTCTCGTTCAGCCTGTTTCTTCGCGGCGTCCGCATCATGCGAACTCAAGCCAAGATTTTGCAGCGTACGACCAAGGCTATCGCCGCTTGCCAAACCGGTGAGAATGGCATCTCGCGTAATATTCGGAAATCGCCCATGGAGATTTTGTGCGACTCGAGTAGCCGAAACATATTGGCCAAATTTCAGGTTGGGATTGGCAAGCAGTGCCGCCTGATACCCACTTCTCAAATCGTTTGCGTTGACATGAAGCGTGTTTGCGATGCCGGGATGCTCCTGCAATTCTTTATTGGCTTGCCGGCGGTTCTCGCCTGCCAGGCGAGCTCTTTCCAAACCAGCATCGGAGCGTCCATTCGAACGGTCGGAAGCTGTTCCCATGCCTGTATCAGATCGTCCGTTCGATCTATCTGAGGCATTGCCCAGTCCCCGATCGACGCCAACTCCTGGAGGTGGGCCGCCGGCATTTCCGGCGCCAGCGCTTGAGCCACGTCCGCCACCTCCGCCGCCGCCCCGGCCTTTGCCCTGACCAAACACCGATGTCGTCAGACTAAGGACAACGACACATAAGGTCGTCGCGAAAAAAATCCTTCCAAAGCTTCTATTCTTCATTATCAGATCCTCCATCTTGCTTGTACTGAATTTAGGATAACCGAGTAAGCTGGGGGCAGGAGAGTAACTCTATCTTACGCCATCCTCGATGAAGGTGGAGTGGCGGTGAAGACAATGCAATGATAATGCAATACAAGGGCGAAATGAAGGATGGACAAGGCGGTCAATTCACTACCACTTTTTAGGGAAATTGCCAGTTAACCCGAGAATTACCAAGCTGTGCTATTTCACGCCAAGCAGCTCAACCTCGAAGATCAGCGTCGAGTTCCCGGGAATGTCGGGTGGTCTGCCGGTGGGACCATAGCCAAGATTTGAAGGAATAACCAATCTTCGTTTGCCACCGACTTTCATCGTCATCAATCCTTCGTCCCAACCTTTGATAACGCTGCCAACGCCGATACGGAAGTCGGCAGGCGTGCCGCGATCCAGGGAACTGTCAAACTTTTTGCCGTTGGCCAACGTGCCCGTGTAATGAACAGTCACTGTCTGACCTCGTTGCGGCGTATCGCCGGTGCCCACCACCAGGTCAGTATATTTCAGCCCTGAGTTTGTAGTGATTTCAGTGCCGCCATTTCCCGCCCGTTGCTTGATCAAGTAACCGATGGCAGTTGCGGCAAGCGCCAGTACAACGATGATGGCAATGATCCTCGCCTGACGATTCCGTCCCGCGGGCGGCGTTGCTTTTGCAGCCGGATAAAGTCCCTTGGGTCGTTTCTTGGCCTTGTTGGTCTTTCGGTGTCTACTCTGAGGCAAGTGTCGGTGTCTCCTTCATATCCTCCTGAATGCCGTCCTTTATATCCGGTTTCGCCCGGAGGTTCAATTAACGGCGTCCATTGAGTAGTGGTTCGGTTTGGCGTTTGGGAGCTAGGATTGGTTTGGAGAACCGTGCGCGGTAGCGCCGGATGCTTAAGTCAACTTCAACGCACGCCATGCAGAACCGTGCGCGATAGCGCCGGATGCTAGAGTCAACTTTGGCGTATTGATGCAGAACCGTGCGAGGTAGCGCCGGATGCTAAAGTCAACTTCAAACTTTTGCCCAGTGGCAGCATCCGCACAAGCGAAGGCTGGAAATTAATAGGTGCTGCCTGTAACAAGTCTCTTCCGCCAATCTTCGTATAACCACTACGCTGAAGTTGACTCTAGCATCCGGCGCTACCGCGCACGGTTCTGCATGGCGTGCGCTGAAGTTGACTTTAACATCCGGCGCTACCGCGCACGGTTCTCCAAAAAATCCGACCTCCCCACCCTAAACTGACCGACCAGCTTAACGATAGCGGAGTAATTCTGTGGTCATAAGTTAGAAGGCGGAAGTTTCAGAGTTCAACTCCGGGTTCCCACACTGGCAGCCCGCGTGGGATGGTAGCCCTTAGGTTGCCGATTCGCAGTTCAGCAAGCTAATAAAGCTTGAACTCTAAACTTCATTTTCTTACCGGCTCGCGACATCCGCCGCATTACAGGCACTCAACGCGTCTTGTCGAAGCGCTTCTGCCAGCCGCCGATCGCCTCCAGTAATAAGTCTGCGGGAGTTTGCCGGCGAGGGACGAAAAAGAGGCGCAGCCAATTTGGTCCCGGAATTGTGTCGCCCACTTCTGGCCGCATTTGGCTTGCGCAGAACTGTCCTGGGACCGGCCTTCTCGAAATACTTATCGGCAAGCTCCTTTTCTCCGGCACGTTCTGAAATCAGACCGAGCACGTAAAACGCTTCACCGTAGTCTTCGTCCATCTCCAACGCTTTTCGCAGATGACGAGTAGCGAGCGCATCGCGACAAAGCTGATAATAAAGACAACCAAGCGCGTAATGGGCCTCCGGCGAAGCCTTGCTGGCGAGCGCCAACTTAAACTCCTGAAGCGCCTTGCGCCACTTTTCTTCCGCCACAAAGAGCCGGCCCAAGCCATAGTGAGCGGCGAACGAGGAGCCGCCAAGCCGCGTGGCGCTATGCAACAATTTCTTGGCCCGCTCGGAGTCGCCTTCGTCGGCACAAGTCAGGCCGAGCAACAAAGAAACGCGCCGATCCTGCGGCGATAACTCGTAAGCTCTGGCAAGATAGCTCTTAGCACGATGCATCTTCCCGGTCTTAAAGAAATGTTCGCCGACAAAATAGAGCAAGGGGGTATTGTTCTGCGCCATCTCGGCAGCACGCTGAAGTGAACGAATGCCACGACCAAGCTGATCATCGTCAATAAAAAGAAACCCTTCATTAACCGACTGCTCAAAAGCGATGCTCTCGTGGCCGTGATAATTTGCCAGAATCTTTAAGCGCAACTCCTCACGGCGCTCGCTCTCCAACTGTTCCTCGGCATCTTTCTGGCACCTGTCGAGCCAGAGTTGCTCAAGTCTTTCGCCCTGTATCAGACCGTCGTCACTCAGCAGACCAACGAGTGCTTTGACCAGCGCGCGATCGAAATGCGCGTTTTGTGCCTGACGCAGGAGCAGATCGAGCCCGCGCTCCAGCTTGGCTGTCAATCGACCCAGCCGGTTTTCAAGTGCTGAGATTCTCTCGAGCAAGTGGTCTTCATTCGAGGGCGCCGATTCCGCCGATTCGTAACGCGCTGCTGCGGGCTCAACGACGATCATCAGCCTCGTCCCGCAGCGAGCACAAAACTCCTGACCCAGCGGATTTGCCGCCAAACACTTTTGGCAATAATGAACCACCTGCGACATCTAGATTTGCCCGTTTGAGTAACGCAAACTGTTAGTTCGCGTGGTTTCTTCCAGACCTGGTTCGTTACGTAACAATCGGCTTGTAACGCATTTTGCGCGGACTGCTGGCGTCGGACCGCAAACTAACAGTTTGCGTTACGGAGAGTTGCAGCTCAATACTCATAAAAGCCGCGTCCTGTTTTTCTCCCCAGCCAACCGGCATCGACATATCGTTTGAGCAAAGGACAGGCGCGATACTTCGGATCGCCGAAGCCATCGTACAACACATTAAGTATTGCCAGACAGACGTCGAGACCAATGAAGTCTGCGAGCTGCAATGGTCCCATGGGATGGTTCATACCCAATTTCATTATTCCGTCGATACTCTCGCGTGTTGCGACACCTTCATGCAAAGCGAAAATTGCCTCGTTAATCATCGGCAGCAATACCCGGTTTGAAACAAAGCCCGGTGAATCGTTGCAGTCAAGGGCTGTCTTCCCCAGTTTTTCGGTGAGACCACGAACCCGCTCGTAAGTCTCGTTCGAAGTGGCGAGGCCACGGATGACCTCGACCAGTTTCATCACCGGCACGGGATTCATGAAGTGCATGCCAATGACTTTGTCGGGCCGGCTTGTCGTCTGCCCGAGCCTGGTGATTGAGATTGAAGACGTGTTTGAGGCTAAGACCGCCGCCGGCGGAGCTATTCGATCAAGTTCTTTGAAGAGATTAGTCTTCACGTCCAGGTCTTCAGTGACCGCCTCGATCACGAAAGCAGCGCCACTCAATGACTCGACCGCAGTGGTGGTTTTAATTCGTCCGACAGTTGCGGTCTTCTCTTCAACGGCTAACCTTTCTTTGTCTACGTCACGCTGCAGGCTCTTGTCGATCGCGCTCAGGCCTCGTTGCAAAAATTCTTCCTTCACGTCGCACATAATAACGTCATAGCCTGCTCGCGCCGCCACTTGCGCAATGCCATTCCCCATCGTTCCCGATCCAACTACTCCAATGGTTTCACTCATGGAAATATTTGCCAAGTGTCATTTTTGATTTCTCATTTTCTATTGCTGAGTCCCTGGCCGGTGGCTAGCAGAAACCTCAACGTTGGTCGACTGTTACTGTCTCGCGTCTCAATCATGGTGACGAGTCCGCCAGCTGTTGCAGTTCCAACTTGAATCCACCAATGATGATGGAAAATCGTTTCTGTTCTAAGCCCACCAGCGCTCTTATCGCTCGACCGCCATCGCTACTGCGTTGCCGCCGCCGAGACAAAGCGAGATAAGTCCTCGATGCGCATCCCGACGTTTCAACTCATAGAGCATCGTGGTCAAGAGTCGCGAACCCGATTGACCGATAGCATGACCAAGTGCAACCGCGCCGCCATTAACGTTAAGGCGCGCCGGATCAAGTCCCAATTCTCTTGTTATGGCGACGAGCTGCACGGAAAACGCTTCGTTCAACTCGATCAAATCAACGTCCCCAAGCGACCAGCCGGCCTTTTTTAATACCTTCCTGATTGCTTCCAGCGGGGCCATCATGACCAGCGCCGGCTCAACACCTGAACTCGCCTGGGCAACAATGCGCGCCATCGGCTCAACTCCCAGTGACTTCGCTCTATCCATCGACGTGACCACTACGGCAGAAGCTCCGTCATTAACTCCAGGCGCGTTTCCCGCGGTCACGGTCCCACCGTCCTTTTTGAACGCCGGCTTCAGTTTGGCAAGCGCCTCGAGCGAAGTGTCTTCGCGAACGGTTTCATCCGTATCGAAGATCACAGGCGGTCCCTTCCTTTGCGGAATCTCCACCGGAACAATTTCTTCTTTGAATTTTCCGGCTTTGATTGCTGCCGCCGCTTTACGATGAGAGTTGAATGCATACTCGTCTTGTTCTGCTCGGGTCACGCTAAACTTTTCCGAGACCACCTCACCGGTGCAACCCATATGGTAATCGTTGAAAGCATCCCAAAGACCGTCCTCAATCATGGCGTCAACCAAAACGCCGTTTCCCAAACGATAACCTTCGCGCGCTTTGGGAATAAGATATGGCGCGTTGGACATCGACTCTATGCCACCTGCTACCACTATATCCGTGTCCCCGAGCTGAATGCCCTGAGCCGCCAGCATCACCGCCTTTAGACCAGAGCCGCAGACCTTGTTCACCGTTACAGCAGAGACAGCCGGCAGCAAGCCGCCACGCAAAGCCGCTTGCCGCGCCGGGTTTTGGCCCAGGCCCGCTTGAATAACGCAGCCCATAATCACTTCGTCTACGTCGTCGGGCGCCACGCCGGCTCGCTTAACGCTTTCGCGCACGACGATCGCGCCAAGGTCCGTGGCCGCGAACGTTTTCAAGGAACCCAAAAACTTACCGACTGGTGTTCTAACCGCGCTTACAATCACTGCCTCACGAATTTCACTCATTAATACTCCGTTTACAACGAGAAACTTTGCTGTTTACGATTACTATTTACCTGTAAGCGTGTCAAGGAAGGCGAATGAGGTCATCAGTACCAAATCGCGTAGGTAGCGCGCCCGCAGTTTAAGAGTTCAAGCTTTAGCTTGCGGATTAGCGAAAGCGCAACCTAAAAGTTGAACTCTGAACGGCCGGCAACCATTCCAAAACCCTCAATTGAAAAGCTTCACGACCGGATGTTAGACTCGCCGTTGCTATTAAACTTCAAGATAACTTTCCCGATAATCAAACATGCAAGCTCTAATTCTTGCTGGCGGTAAAGGCACGCGCCTCCGTCCGCTCACTGTCTACACACCTAAGCCGATTGTGCCGATTTGCAATCGTCCTTTCCTGCTTTATCAGATCGACACCTTACGCCGCGCCGGCATTACCGACATTACGCTCTCGCTGTCGTATCAACCAAACAAGATCGAGCAACTTCTGGGTGACGGCTCCGATTATGGAGTGAAGTTGAAATACACCGTGGAGCCGCAACCGATGGGAACCGCGGGTGCCTATAAATTCGCTGAGGATTTGATTCGCGAACCCACCGTGGTGTTCAACGGCGATATCCTTACCGATCTCGATCTCAAAGCCGTTATCCGCGAACACATCGAGCACGAGGCAACCGCCACGATTGTGTTAACACCGGTCGACAACCCATCAGCCTATGGCCTGGTGGAAACAGAAAGCGATGGCCGCATCCGGCGCTTTATGGAAAAACCGAAGGAAGATGAGATCACTTGCAACACGATTAACGCCGGCACCTACATCCTGGAGCCCAAAGTGCTTGACCTCATTCCAGCCGGTGAAAACCACTCGTTCGAATATGGATTATTTCCCGAGCTCTTGAAACGCGAGGAGACTTTCTTTGCCCACGTTCCTGCCCGTACCTACTGGATTGACATCGGCACTCCCGAGCGATACCTGCGCGTACATCAGGACTTGCTGGGAAATCGTGTCGGGCGCATCCACATCAAGGAGCGACGCGGTGAGTTTGATTCAGCAACTGCGGCGGAAGTGGATGAGCTGTCCATAATCGGTGACGACTGCCAGATCAAGCCGGGCGCGCAGATAATTAATTCGGTACTAGGACAGGGATGTTTCGTTGAGGAGCGGGCGCGCGTTGAGAACTCAGTGATTTGGCCACATACGCGCATCGGCACTGCGGCGGAAGTCTCAGGCGCGATCGCGGGGCGTGGTTGTCACATCGGACGCTCGGCCATCGTTGGACCAGGCGCTGTTCTGGGTGACAAAACATCACTGACCGATTACACATTTACTGGAGGAGAAAACAAGTGAGTTCGCCTCCGGCAACGATCAAGTTTGGTACTGATGGTTGGCGGGCAGTGATCGCGCGCGAATATACGTTCGCTAATCTCGAACGAGTGGCCCAGGCCTACGCTGATTATCTAATTGCTAATCAGAAACAGTTATTGGTCAACCAACTTGCCGGCGTTGGACAGATCAGCCAACGGGAAAAAGACAACAGCTTATTTACCAATGTCATCGGGAAGGCCGCCGCTTCCGCGCAGCTCTTGGTGATTGTCGGGTACGACAGGCGTTTTCTTTCTGAGTTGTTTGCCAAACGCGCCGCGGAAGTGCTTGTTGGCAATAACCTCAATGTGTCGCTCTTCAGTGAAGAGGCTCCTACACCACTCATTTCCTGGGCCGTGAAAGAGCTGCAGGCCGCGGGCGGGGTTGTGATCACAGCCTCCCATAATCCGGCTGATTTCAACGGCTTCAAGATCAAGGCCCCGTGGGGCGGCAGCGCCACGCCGGAAGCAACTGCGACGGTTGAGGAATTGGTCGACGCTAATCCACCAAAACGCGGCGATGTCGCCGCGGACACATATCGGCTACTTGAACCGGCAATCGAAACTTACAAAGCGCAAATTGCTTCGTATATCGATCTCGATCGACTGCGTAAGTCGCCCTCGACCGTAGTTGTGGATCCAATGCATGGAGCGGGTGACCGTTGGGTTGAGAGTTTTCTGTCAGGCGCGGATCTGAAGGTCGAAACTATCCGCGCCAATCGCGATCCGCTTTTTGGCGGCGTGAATCCGGAACCAATTGACAGCAACCTCAGCGCCCTGAAAAAGCGCGTGCTTGAAAGCAGAGCGTTGGTGGGCCTGGCCACAGACGGTGATGCCGATCGGGTGGGAGCCGTGAACGAACTGGGCGCTACGATGACGATGCACGACGTTGTGCCGCTTATCCTGCTGCACCTTGTTCGCCAGCGAAGAATGAGTGGAGCTGTGGTGCGAACGTTTTCGCAATCCGTGCTGTTGAAGCGGATCGCCGCCGCTCACAATCTCAAACTTTACGAGACACCAATTGGCTTCAAGCACATTGCCGAACTGATGCTTAAAGATGACATTCTCATTGGCGCTGAAGAGTCGGGCGGAATAGGCGTCAAGGGTCACATTCCCGAACGCGATGGCATACTCAATTCTCTTCTCTTTCTCGAAGCGATCGTGACCTCAGGCAAGCCACCATCGGAAATGCTGCATGAGCTTCATCATGAGTTTGGTGAATTTCACTTCGGCAGAAAAGACTTGCGTGTTGAGACATCGGCCGGCCGTCAACTCAGCGAACGGTTGACGAAGGCAACACCGCGGGAGTTCGCGGGTTATGCGGTCGCAGGCGCCGAGACCACCGATGGCACAAAGCTGCTCTTCGACGACGAGTCGTGGGTGCTTTTTCGCCAATCTGGAACCGAACCAATGCTGCGGATCTACGCCGAAGCAACGTCGACCGCAAAAGCCGAGGCGCTGTTGGCGGCGGGCGAAGAGCTTGCGCGTGGGGAATGACGACTCGGTGCGCCGGCAAGTCCTGGTTAGGAATTTGTAATGAAGAAGTTATTGACTGTTGGCCCGGAAGCAGTTACCTTTTGCCGTCCCCTTACAATCAATGGCAAGTAGGCCCCCGCTCCGAAAACATCCCTGACGGAGGTGGTTACGATGGGTTTGATACTGTTGATTATTTTGATTCTTCTGCTTCTTGGCGCGATTCCGAGCTGGCCGTACAGTAGAAACTGGGGCTACGGACCAAGTGGCGGCATAGGTCTTCTTTTGGTAATCGTCTTGATCCTGTTATTGCTCAAGGTCATCTAGACGGCTGTAAAGTAGACTGTTAGTTTGCGTCTCTGCGTCCACTTTCGAATCAGCCGGGTGGCCGAACCCGCAAACCTAACAGTTTGCGTTACGGAAACTCAATCAACCTTTCGCCGGAAAGCTGAAAGAGCAACGACACGCAGGCGCGTGAATGCCCGAACTACCTGAGGTTGAACATGTCGTGCGTGCGTTGCGCCGCGCTGTCGTTGGGCGACGCATCCTTGCCGCCGAAATTAAGCTTCCCCGGCTCCTCGCAGGCTCCTCGACGACCTCTTTAAAACGCAAACTACGCGGCGCGCGCATCGAGGCTGTTGGTCGGCGCGGCAAGTACATTGCGGTCGAGTTTGACAATCAACGGGTGTTGCTGGTCCACCTGCGCATGACTGGCAAGTTTCTCTGCATCGCCAACGACACGCCACTGCCTGCTTACACTCACGTGGTGTTTTATTTGGACGACGATCGCCGCCTGGTCTTTTGCGATATGCGGCAGTTTGGCCGGATGCGTTTGCTGCCGGCAAAAGACTTGTCGACGCTGCCCCAAATCGAGGCACTGGCGCCCGAGCCTCTCTCCGAAGCTTTTAGTATGGGCTATTTCGTCAAGACGCTTTCCAAGTCACGCCGCAGTTTGAAGCAACTGCTTCTGGATCAGACCCGAATTCTCGGGCTGGGAAATATCTACGCCAGCGAGGCTCTCTTCCTGGCGCGCATCAGTCCGCTGAAATCGGCGCAAACCCTGTCGAAGCAGCGCGCATCGCGATTACATCAGGCCATCCGCGACATCCTTCAGGAAGCAATCGAGGCCGGCTCGACGTTGAGGATTGATATGACGGATGCCAACGGAAGTTATTTCGGAACGACGGAGCGCTTCTGGAGAGTTTATGAACGTGCGGGTGAGCCGTGCGTCAACTGCGGAACGCGCATACGCCGCGTAGTGCAGGGCGGCAGATCAACTTACTATTGTCCGAGGTGTCAACGGAGGTAGGACATCTGGAATTAACTTCACCGAAGAGCGGGGGACAAGCCGCCCTTCCCGACCTGAGAGACCTTCCCACTCGATCACTGTTCTTATCAGAAGGAAGGAATTTTCCATTTTCCATTTGACATAATTTTCCATTTCTCATTGGTGGATTCAAGTTTCAAGTGCAACTCAGCTATCAGACCCGAAGTGACAGCGACGGCGCGTGAAACTCCCCGCATCAGAACCGGAAGCGGTAGCGACCGGCCAAGGAGTCAACTTTACCAGTCGAGAATTTCAATCTCTGATCGCGGTCACTCAAGTATTGACAACCACGGTTGAGTCCCTGGCCGGTCGCTACCGCTTCCGGTTCTGATTAGGAATGTTACACGCGCCGTCGCTACCGCTTCGGGCCTGATAGCTGAGCTGCCCTTCAAACTTGAATCCACCGATGACAAATGAAAAATGTCAAATGGAAAATGGAAAATCTCTTCCTTCTCACAAGAATCGCTCGCCCAAAAGGACCGACAAGAATGTCTGTCCTACAGATTCTACAGATTCGCGACGATGTAATCGGTCATCATCTGGCGCATGTGTTTCACTAAGAGCGGATCAATGATGCCATGGCGCGACTTGGGATAAAGCATCAACTGAATCTGCTTCCCTGCCTTCTGCAGTTCATAAACAAACTGCACTGTGTTCTGCACGTGAACGTTGTCGTCAATCGCGCCATGAATCAGCAGCAACTTCCCATGGAGATCTTTGGCAAAGTTGACAGGCGAACTCTTCTTGTAACCCTCGGGATTGTTCTGCGGCGTCTGCATGTAGCGCTCGGTGTAGATCGAATCGTAGTTGCGCCAGTCGGAAACCGTGCCGCCGGCAATTCCCATCTTGAAACTCTGACTGTGAGTTAACGCGTAGCTCGTCATAAACCCGCCATAACTCCAACCCCAGATGCCAATGCGATCGCCGTCGACGTAAGACTGACTCTTCAACCATGCGATCCCATCTTCCAGGTCGCGCAGCTCCAGCTCGCCAAAGTTTTTGTAAACAGGCCACACGGATTCCGCGCCCTTGCCGCTCGCTGTACGGTTATCCAGGATCCAAATGATGTAACCCTTCTGCGCCAGCAACTGATGCCACATGTAGGTGGGACCGGCCCAGGCATTCTTTACCTGAGGTGCATGTGGCCCGCTGTAAGTAAACTCCAGCACGGGGTATTTCTTCTGCGGGTCAAAGTCGGGCGGCTTGATCATCAACGCTTCCATCGAGAAGCCATCG
This sequence comes from Pyrinomonadaceae bacterium, assembly GCA_036506215.1. Taxonomy (GTDB): domain Bacteria; phylum Acidobacteriota; class Blastocatellia; order Pyrinomonadales; family Pyrinomonadaceae; genus PSRF01. Next base: position 22,923 of record DASXSC010000080.1, read on the forward strand.
CGGGTTTTCACCTGAAGCAGCTCAGTCGCGCCTAGCTTATACTGCTTCAGTGCGTCTACTTTATTTTCCCCAATGACCCGCACCAGTTTGCCGTCCGCATCGTAGAGACGCGTCTGTGTGGGCGTGTTAACGTCACTCCAGTTGTCAATGAAGAGATTCATGGCAGGACTGACGATTATCCTATGAGAACCTTCGCTGGAAGTTAATCGCGTCAAACCGGTTCCATCCAGCTTTACTCGATATCCATTTGGCGCTATGTGACTGTGTTCGGATCCACTGAAGTAAACGAGGCCCTTGTCCTCATCAACACCATGGATAGAGTCGGTTTCCCATTTTCCGTCAGTAACCTGCGCGATCAGCTTTCCATCAGGCGCGTAGTGATAAAGGTGCTGCCAACCGCTGCGCTCGCTCAGCCACAAAAATGAGCCGTCTTTCAGCCAGGTGGGATTGTCGAGCACATCCACCCACGGCCGGGAACTTTCGCGCAACACAGCATTCGACTTTCCATCCTGACTGTCCGCCAAATTCAAATCCAGAAAGGTTTGCTCGCGATTCTGTGCCTGATAGACCACCTTCCGACTGTCGGGCGTCCACGACACGCGCACGATCAAAAAGTCGCTCGGCTGGTATTTGTAAGTGTCTACCCATCGCGTGGCGCCGCCCGCTGCGTTCACGACTCCCAGTTGAACTATCGGATTCGGATCGCCGGCTTTTGGATAAGGTGTAACTTCGAGTGTCTGGTGATAAGGAATGTGATCGACGACTGTAAACTCCGGAACGGGATTCTCATCCAGCCTGAGATAGGCGAGCTTGGTGGAATCAGGACTCCACCAGTACGCCTCGAAGTTTCCGCGTCCGTACAGTTCTTCCTGATACACCCAGTCGAGACGGCCGTTGAGAATCTTCGGGCTGCCGTCGGTTGTCAGGCGGCGTTCGCGTTGCGCGCCAAGGTCGTAAACATAGATATTGTTGTTTCGTACAAAGCTCACCATGCGGTCGTCCGGACTAAATGTTTCACCTACCTCTTCCTCCGGATTGTTGGTCACGCGAACAGCCTTATCGCTGCCTAGTCGGTAATAGAAGAGGTCGTTATTCCAGTTGAGCAGCACGGCGGTCTCATCATTGTTAAGCTGGTAGGAGCCGCGATTGGCGAGCTGTTTGGCGTCCTGTTCAGTAACACCGCCGAGCGTTTTCAGTGCCGCCTGCATCTTTGCGGCGTCAAAGAACGGAACGGCTTCGCCGGTCAGGGCATCCACCTTTTGCAGTCGCGGCACATCCCGCTTTGCAGGATCGTTCGCCAGCAGATAGTGTTTGCCATCTTTGAGCCAGCGGATGTTTGGAACAGTGCCGCTGAAATTGACTTTTTTCGCCGGATCAAAGATGTCGTCGATGGTGAGCAGCTTCTGCTGAGCAGCAAGCGGAAGCGAAACAAGGAATACAATGAGAATTGTGAAGGGAAGTTGTGGCCGATTCTTCAATAGAGTGTCTCCGCTTTATTTATTCTGATTTGCGACGCCTTTTCTGCCGGCGCCTCGAACGAACTATCGCTTATTCTTACGCTGCGCGTGGTGTCATCTTTTTGATTGATGGTGTTAACAGCGCCAAGAGCAATGCGGCGATCATCGTGATCGCGGCAAAGGTCCCAAAAGCTCGCGTCAACACCGCCGGGTCATTGCCTGCGAAGAAGCGTGTCGTCAGGCCGGCGATGTAGCTGCCTATCGAGATCGACAGGAACCAAACACCCATCATCAAACCAACCATCCGAGCGGGAGCCAACTTCGTCACCGTGCTCAAACCGACTGGACTCAAGCAGAGCTCGCCAATGCTCTGCAGGAAATAAACGAGAATTAACCACAGCGGACTTACACGTCCGCCTCCGGTAAGCATTGAGGCGATGGTGACCACGACAAAAGCGAAACCGGCAAAAAGCAAGCCAAAAAAGAATTTACCGGGGCTTGATGGCTGACGCTCACCCAGCTTTTGCCAGATTCCTGCGAATACTGGGGCCAGCAAAATAACGAAGATGGGTTGCACTGATTGAAACCAACTCGACGGATACTCCCAGCCAAAGATCGTTGTCCGCGTCAGCCGATCTGCGAACAGCGTCAAGCTCGAACCTGCCTGCTCGAATGTCATCCAAAACACAATTGAAAACACAAAGAGAATGAAGATGACAAGCACATTCTTCAGTTCGTTGCCCGCAAGCAACCGAACCGTTCCTAATAAATAACCAGCAAAAAAGAAAACGACGGCAGGGAACAGTGCTGAGACAATTCCGGCATCGCCAAAGTAAAGTCCAAGCGCGGCTCCAATAATTCCCCCGACAACGGCAAGGGCTCCGGTAACAAAGTCAAAACTCCCTGAGCTCGTGGTTGCGGCCTTTTTTTCGGGTCTTGCGCCAACATTTCTAAGCCGGTTTCGCCCAATCACATATTGAATAAGCCCAAGCGTCATTCCCACTCCCGCCGCGGCAAAGCCGAAGTGCCAACTGCTCTTTGGATCGAAGCCCATCGACGCGATGAAATTTCTGAACCATATGTGTTGCGCGAGAAACCCGACGACAATTGGAGAAAAGAAAGCGCCGAGATTGATGCCCATGTAGAAGATTGAAAAACCTGCGTCGCGGCGAGCGTCCTTGTCGCTGTACAACTGGCCCACCATCGCACTGATATTCGGCTTCAACAGGCCGGTACCTAGGGCAATCAGAATCAACCCGGCATAAAAGGTTGGCAAGCTGCTGACCGCCATCGAATAGTGTCCGCAAGCTATGATGATTCCGCCTATCAACACAGCCCGACGAGCTCCGAGTATCCGGTCAGCCAACCAACCACCCACCAACGGCAAGTACCAGACGGACGAAACATACGTTGCGTAAATCACGCTCGCGTATTTTTCATCGAAGCCAAGTCCACCCTCAGCCAGAGTCTTAGTCATGTAGAGCGTGAGGATGGCCCGCATCCCATAATAGCTGAACCGCTCCCACATCTCCGTGAAGAACAGGGTAGACAGCCCACGTGGATGTCCAAAGAATCCTCGGTCCATAGCTGACGTGGAACTTGCTCCGGTGGCATCAACTGGTGTGCTCATGTCGTCTGTCCTTATTCGGAATTTTTAGGCGTGCGCAATCCGAGACAACCGACCCGCGCCAGCCACGCTATCAGGGAAGAGCTTACTTTCGGAGAATCTCAACGTAGGGAAACTGGAAGAACGCGAGCATTCAGCCAAAATAAAGGTGGACGTGTCAAGCTAAACGCCGATTACCCGCATGCTAAACGCACACTAATCCCGGCCCGAATTTCTTCGCGCCTCGCCAACCTTGAAGCGACCGGTGAAACAGATCGCGCAGAACGGTGTTGCACAAAAAGTCATACAACCAATGTTTGCCACGCATAAACAATTTTCGCGGCTACGCCGCCGCACAGTGCGGTAAGGCTCCGCCTTACCGCAGACAGCTTCTAATAATCAGGGAGGCTGCGCCTCCGATTCATGAGGCACAGCCTCGTGAAGAAAAAATATCGCCCGCCGGAAAGGCAAAGCCTTTCCGCACTGTGCGGCGGCAAAGCCGCAGGCGCTAGTCAGTGGCTTCGCGGACGAGGTTCCGCTACTTTTTATGCAAAGCGGCGCAGAACGGCCGGCAGCTGCGCAAACGTAAATGCCGAGGCACTTGACTGAGTTCCTGCCGGGCGCTGTGAAGGGTTAACGTCAATGACGCGTCCTGCCCGGCACTCATGCAGTTTTAGAGTTCAAGCTTTAGCTTGCGTGTCGAAGCCGCAGCCTAAACGCTGAACTCTAAACTTCTGGCTTGAAACTGCATCAGTACCGCTCTTTGGTAGTGGGTGAGTTTGATAAATAAGAGCCACACGCCACGCAGAACCGAGCGCGGTAGCGCCCGATGCTAGAGTCAACTTCAAACATTTGCCCAGTGGCAGCATCCGCACAAGCGAAGGCTGGAAATTAATAGGTGCTGCCTGTAACAAGTCTCTTCCGCCAATCCTCGTATAATCACTACGCCAAAGTTGACTCTAGCATCCGGCGCTACCGCGCTCGGTTCTGCATCACTACCAAAGTTGACTCTAGCATCCGGCGCTACCGCGCTCGGTTCTGCATTACTACGCCAAAGTTGACTTTAGCATCCGGCGCTACCGCGCTCGGTTCTGCATAGCGTGCGTTGAAGTTGACTTTAGCATCCGGCGCTACCGCGC
>DASXSC010000081.1:0-6014 GCA_036506215.1 Pyrinomonadaceae bacterium
CATAGAATGGTAATTAGTACCTTCGGTGGATGTAGCCTGTGTTCTCCAGATTTTTCCGTCGACCATCAACTTCGGCTGTAGGAGTTTGGCCAAGGGCCGAGCCTGGCTAGCGTTAAGTTAAAATTCTTCGGCATTATCCATTCTCGCCTAAAGATTCGGTCATTCGATGACTGCCAGAACAAACTCCTCAACTTCGCCATGTTTGTTTTTCGAACCCGATATCCTAGGCTGCCGAGATGCAAGAGTCGTACCCCCCCTTTTGGTGTACACAGCGATTCCCCAACAAGAGAACGGCGCTTTGGAAAGCCAACTATTGGCTTTTTGACTAAAACCTGTTTCGTACAAAGGGTTTATGGGAGGTTTTGAATGTAATCCATCAAAGGCATTGGATTAAGAACTTGCAATGCTTCGATGCGGGCCGTATGCCTAGATACGGTTCACACCATTGTTCACTAACGAAAGTATCCTCCTCTGGTGGCATTGAGGTATGAATGAATCACATGTTGAGTACCAAACACAAAAGGCTCCCTTAACCTAAATGCGGACAGTGAAGGCGTCGTAGTCAAAAATCAATTTCAATAGTCGACGAGTTACCGTTCCGGGAACGATCGAAAGCATCACACCACGGAACCAGGTTCCTAGCCGGCTTTCCCACTGTCCTATGTCTCCATAAAGACGCGAGCCGCCGGCGATGGCTGCTGTTCTGCTGTATCGGCATTTTTCGTACGCTCGAAGCGCCTTAGCGGGATCGTTCTCTTTCGCCAGACACCTGGCAAGGACGGCTGCGTCTTCCACTGCCATGCATCCTCCCTGTCCGAGATTAGGTGTTGTCGGATGGATTGAGTCTCCTAACAGAGTCATACGGCCAAGACCCCAACTTTGAGTCGAGGCACGATCAAATACTTTATTGCGAAGAATCGTTTCTGTGGGTGTCGCGGAAATTAGTTCGCCCACCGGTGCGCACCATCCATCAAACAGTTTGAGCAGACTCTGCTGTTCAGTTATGGCTGTACGCTCCCGGGCGTCTTTTTCATTCGCGCTGGCCCACCACCCGATCCGGCCATTGCCTACTGGACCAATACCAAACCTCTGACCTCGTCCATGAATCTCGATTGCGGTAGCTGGTTTCAACCCTTTCGGCGTGCAACCAGTAATGCCGCGCCAAACCGTGTATCCTCGATAACTGGGAGCATCGCCATTGAGCATCTGGTCGCGAAGCTGTGAGTGAAGTCCGTCGGCGCCGATCAGGACATCACAACGACCCGGTGATTGCGAAGTAAAATTAAGGCGGATCGCACCGTGTTCCTGTTGGCAGCCGGTGAAATCGTGACCCAGATGAATTGATTTTCCAGGTAGAGCATCCAACAAAACGCTCTGGAGATCGGCACGGTGAAGAGCGACTGCAGGAACGGCTTTAGTAGGAAGGCGAGTTTGATTGAAGGGCTTGCCGGCGCGATGCTGCCAGCGAATGTGCTCGATCACGCCGGCGTGTTCGATGACTTTTTCGCCAACTCCGAGTTTAAGCAGCACGCGGAGGGCGTTGGGCCACATCGCAATCGCTGCTCCCACGTCGAGGAGTTCAGCGGACTGCTCGAAGACTTCTGGCTCGAAGCCGAAATGTCTAAGCGCCAGGGCCGTAGTCAGACCACCGATACCGCCACCGATAATCGCGATCTTCACATTGATATCGTACCCAAGCGCTTCAATCGGATCGAGAGCTAGCTGCTTTGCTCGCGTGGTAAGTACCCGAAAATGTGCCCACTATTGCCAAAATATGACCGACCCAAATCCGAAATCATGCAAACCAGCGTCGGCCGGTCCAGGATCTTGGGGATTGCTGCCGGCATCCCACCGGCACGCCGCGATTTGCCGCGAGATACAGCTTGACGTACCGAACGGTCGGTGGTACTTTACCGACCGTTCGGTAGGCCACCGTATGGCGGGAGCAGCTTTGGAGCTGCATTGAGCGCTCAACCCGGGTCCTTTTGGAAAGAGAGACTTCGAACCCCCGTACGTTTCCCAGGCTACCGGCTGCGCGGTATCAGGAGCATTGGAGCCCACGGCCGGGAACAAAGATCCTCCGTCGTCATCTAGCTAATTCGAGCTGCGGAGGAATCTCCTCCCGGCGCGTTCATCGTGAGCTGTTGAGTATGACTCAAAGACCGAGCAGCCTGGGCCTCGACTAGTCCGACCTCGAGGTCGGTCGAGCTCTCTCTGCACACCGGGGTCTACCCGGCACCGGCAACAGAACAATCACCTAATCCAGAGGGCGCAATGCTCATTCTGTCACGCCACCCGGGATTCTCATTTGGCTGGAACCAACGGTCGTCTAATCCATGCGTACCGCTGCGCCTCGCTCGATTCATTTCGGTATCTTCCCAGCTTCTTCAACCATCCTTCAAGAATTGCGCGAAAAGGAGGCATCACAAATGCACACCAAAGGTTTAGTTCTCCTGGTTCTGGTCACAATGTTGCTCTGCGCCACAGCGGCGTCGGCACAGGTCGACGTGGCTAGTGCCACCCTGAAGGGCAGAATTACCGACCAGCATGATGCAGTGGTCCCCGGGGCAGTGGTTACCGCGACGAGCCTCGACAAGGGATTCAGCAGAACGGGCAAAACCAACGATGAAGGAACGTTTCAAATTCCCGCGCTGCCACCAGGAGACTACAGAGTCGAGATTGAGGCGCCTGGCTTTAATAAGGTCGTCAACGAAAACATTCAGTTGACCGTAGGCCAGAGTCTGGTCTACGACGTTCAGTTGACCACCGGTGGCGTGACCGCGCAGGTTGCGATCACCGGTGACGCGCCGCTGATTGAAGTTGAGCGAACACAACAGGCAAACACGATCTCAACCCGGCAGGTCGAGAATTTGCCCAACGCAGGTCGCACTTTCCAGAATTACGTTTACACATTGCCGGGCGTGGGAAACTCAACGGCGCCGCGCGCCCAGCTTTCGGGTCGCATTACCGGCTTTCAAAACTCCGGCTTCTCGATCGGCGGCAGCAATGGGCGTAACAACCTCATCACGGTTGACGGTGGCGAAAATGAGTACGGCTCCGGAAACGTTCGCTTCGATGTCCCCGTCGAAGCGATTCAGGAGTTTCAGGTCAACCGCAACTCATTCGCAGCGGAGTTTGGTTTCACGGCCGGCACTGCGGTCAATGTCGTTACCAAGGGTGGTACGAACGCTTTTCACGGCAGCGGCTATATCTTCTATCGCTCGGACGGAACCTCCGCTCGCAATGCCTTCGATACCATCAACCCCGGAAAAGCCTCGTCTGATCGGAGCTACTTCCCGGGTTTTACTTTGGGTGGACCGATCGCAAAGAACAAGTTGTTCTTTTTCACCAACTACGAACGCAACGTTGTGGACGCGGCGCGTTTTCGCAGCTACACCAGCGACCCGCTGACACGACCCAATGGTGCCCAAATTACTTTGCTGAACCAGCTTGATGCCTCGGCCGATCCGAACGTACGGAGAATATCAACCAATCTTCGTGCTGCTCTGACGACGACTGCGACCAACTATCCGAAGATCTTCAAACTCCTGCAGGACAGCTCGGGCGTGTTCAATGGATTGTCGCGGCTAAATACCTGGAGCACGCGAGTGGATTACCAGGCTACCAAGCTGAATTTGATCAACGCGCGTTTCACCTTGACCCGGAATTTTACGGACGACATCGGTACTGGTGTTACCGTGTCACCCTCTATCGGTGCCAGCCTGACCTATCGCGACTATTCGACAGTTGTCAGCTGGACGCACAGTTCTCCTGACGGTAGTCTGACCAATCAGTTGCGCGGACAATTCTCCCCTGGGAACTCTTCGGTGACCGCGCCGCCGGAGCCAGCGGTGACCGGATTGATCGTATCTGGAATGGCGGGTTTCGGGCGCTACTTCGGAGCTCCTTACATCGTTAGCCAGCAGCGCTATCAGTTCGAAGACAATGTGACCTGGCTGAAGGGCGACCATACCGTAAAGTTTGGCGCGTCGTACCGCCCGGTCAAGTATAATTTCCGGAATGATCTCTGGTTCGCCGGAGAATACCAATTCCAGTCCAGCGCCGCCTATCCCGTCGCGTTGGCCGTGCCTGCGGCCGATCGACCCGCGTTTGCCGGCTCTGTCTGCGTGGCGGCTGGTCGTCCGGCGTCCGACTGCCTCACGACGCCCACTCCAGCTGCTGCCGCCGCGACGCTGAGCGCGCTGACCGCCCCCTCTATACTCACCTCTCTGCAAAACCTCGATCTGAATCAGCCATTCCTGCTTCGCCAGGGATTCCACAATCCGGTCTGGAATGGGACTGGCCACTATGTTGGAGGCTTCGCGCAGGACACCTGGAAAGTTAATCAACGCCTTACGCTCGACCTTGGCGGACGAATCGATTGGGACGGCGAGCCGCAGCCGGTGCCACGTCACGCCTATTTCTCGCCGCGCCTCGGGTTCGCCTGGCAAATGACGGGTGATGGCAAGACGGTGCTGCGCGGCGGTAGCGGGCTCTTCTACTCGCCCATCTATGTTCAGATTCCCGGCTATACCAGCATCCTCAACGGCAGCGGTACCTACATCAACCAGATTTCCAAGAGTCCCTTAAACGGTGTGGCCGTCTTTTATCAAGCGGGCATCAACGGAAACGCCGCATGCAATATTGCCGCGGGTACCTATCCTTTCGGTGTTTTGACGGAAGCCCAAATCAACTGTCTGGGAACACCAACTGCGGCGGGGGCGCCTGGCCGCGTACTCTTCGATTTGAATCCGGATTACAAGAACAACTATTCGGTTCAAGCGAACCTCGGCATTCAACGCCAGCTCGGCAGGGATCTCAGCATTGAGGTCGCCTATCAGATGTATCACGGACTCCACATTCAGCAGCCGGTCGGTGTCAACTATTGCGAGGCAGGCACCCCCGGATGCGCAGCGAACACGCCCGCCTTAGTCGCCTCGCTTTCGCAACGGAATGCGCGACTCGGCCCGCTTTATCGCGTCTGCGGCGCGGACACTAACTGCGGGCGGGTAAACGACGCCGGTATCACGCAGTTTACCGATTACCAGTCACGGGGTATTTCCATCTATCACGGTATGACCACCTCGCTGACGAAGCGCTTCAGCGATCACTTCTCCTTCCAAGCTAACTACACCTGGAGCAAAGCGATTGACGATCAGACTGATTTCAACTCCGCCTTTGCCCCGCCGTTCCCGACGCGTCTCCGCACCGAGCGATCATTGTCGACCTTCGACATCCGTCACAATTTCGTTTTCAGCGGTGTCCTGCAAAGCCCGTTCAAGGCTGGAGCCGGACATAACTTCGCTTCGCGCGTTCTGGCGGATGTTACGGTCAGTCCGAGCATCTTCATCCGCAGTGGAATTCCGTTCACGGTGCGAACCGGAACGGATATTAATGGTGATACTCGCAGCGGCACGGATCGACTATTCGACATCGGACGCAACACGGGAATCGGGCCAAACTATCGCAGCGTCAACATGCGAATCAGCAAGGCTTTTCGCTTTAAGGATGACAGCCCGATGCGTTTAGAGCTTAGCGCCGACGGTTCGAACCTTTTTAACCGCACTAACTTCGCGGCAGTAAACGAAGTGGTTCCGGTTACTGTCAGTACAACCGGTGTACTCACCTTCCCCAACTCGTTTGCAGCGTCGGATTACAGTGCTGGTACCTCGCGGCTCACGGGCCACAAGGATCGCCGGCTGAGCGACCCCCTCGGCTTTACCTCGGCGTTCAATCCGCGGCAAATACTTTGGGGCGCGAAGTTTGTCTTTTGAGCTGATGATTTGCTGGTCTGACCGAAGTTATTCAGTCTTGCTCAGACATTGCAGAACGCGAATGGTTATGGGAGGGCCGCATGGCCCTCCCGTTTTAACATATTTTTGGCAAGGAACCAGTGCGATAATGACCCGGATCAGTAATTGACGGCCGGCAGGAGATGCGTCCCGTTTTCTTTTGGATCAGCTTCCCTGACGGTGTCATACAATTTGCTATGAACAGAGAAATCCGGGGAGACT
>DASXSC010000082.1:0-9459 GCA_036506215.1 Pyrinomonadaceae bacterium
AGCGGCCGAACACATTCGTTGCTGATGCGAGTTGATGCCGGCCACAAGGCGCGACTAACTCTCACCAATCTCCAGCGAGAACTAAAGCCGCCCCTGCCGGTGGGTGGCATTCATTCCAATAATACGGCCACCCTGCGGCTGGCCACTTTCTACAACGATTCCACTATGAAGAATCGTTTTCATCAGCGATTTGCAGATCATCCAGTGTTATTGAATTTGGGACTGGGCGCTGAGAGAATTTGGTTTGCACGCGATGCAGTAGCCACAGCTCCTTCTCAGTATGCCTTTAACGCTCTTGTAAAGCGAAGCGAACAATTGGGAGCACCAGTGCTCGTTGTACACTCGCGTTCACAAATGGCACAAGTCAGCAGTATCAGTTCGTCCGCAGCTTCAGACGCAACCGCGCTTGCTTCTATCTCCCGGTTGGCAGCAGCTCAGAAAGTGCCGGCACAAGTTGTTAGTTACACGCCCAACAATTTAAAGATCAAGGTTTCTTGTCCTGAGGACGGCTGGCTTCTGGTAACTGATCGATGGGCTGCGGGCTGGCGCGGCAAAGCGAATGGAGATCCGCTGGAAGTGCTCGGTGGAAACTTCATTTTTCGCGCGGTGCGTATTCACGCGGGAGAGAACATCGTTCAATTCTATTACCCGCAGCCTCTGTATTTCGCACTAGTCCTGCTTAGCTGGACGACCCTGGCAGCGGTGTTTGCAGTGCCAGGATGGGAGAAGCTGCAAGGTGTCCTAGGATTGCCTGTAACTCAGCGGAGGCCGGGCCTTACGCAGCAAGATAAGAGCGCAGAAACAGTTCCATGATGTGCTGCGCACCGGCGCCCCTCACGTGTCTGAGATCGCGTTCCCATACTGCGGCGCGATCAGAGTTCTTCACGATCTCGTAACTTGGAAAGTAATCTATATTATTGTGAGCCTGAGCCCATTCCTGAGCGACTGCTCGCAGAAGGGACTTGGCCCAGGTGTTGGCTACGACAATGTCCATGGATGAAAAGGTGTTCATCAAAGGAACGGGAGAAACTGTGACGATAACATGAACGTTGGGGTGTCCGTATTGAGTCAACAAGGCATAGATGGCTTCCAGATTGGCCCAGTTTTCGGCGAAGCTGCTAAGATGGAATTCATATCGGCCGGGTTGAGTCTTGAACAGAGATGGAAGCGGGCCAGCAGTGCCGACGGTACACTTTGCGTACTCTGCGAGATAAATTGCAATCTGCCAATTTTGCTACCGAGCACATTACGTACTTTAACACGTTTCTGTTACCAAAATGCCTTTTTGACCAAAGTCTGTAATGCTTGGCTGTGTGCTCCGAGCATAGAAGCCGAGAGGAGAAGTTCAGATATGGTAACGACGAAAAGGCGCGTGATGTTCGCTCGAAGGATGATAAACAGCGATTGTAGTCATCAAAGGTCCAGTAGCTTTAACTTGTCTACGTCACTGCTGCTACGAGCACCACTTTCTGGTTTCTACGTTCGATTCATTATGCAAACTATGTTGGCTTGGCTGTAGGCTAAGTCGTATGAATAAGTTTACTGGACAGATCGAGCGCGCGACGCGGCTATGTGCTGTTCTGGCCACCGTCGTTTTCATGAGCGCGGCGCTTGCCTATCTGTACTTAGATCGCGTGAATGTGACGCGACTCGATTTCTGGCTGATCTACGACACCTGCTTGACGCGGTCGTGGCTCAAAAGTGCGTTGTTGAAATATACTAGTCACTCCTTGTTCTTCCCGAGTTTTATCTGGCTGGCAGATTTCCACTTCTTTCATGGTAACCAGGAGTTATTGGCTTTTGTTGGGATAACTCTGCTGTGTTTAAGCGTCGCTTTGCTGCTGATTCCAATTTGGCGGGACAAGATGCTCGAGCTTAACGGCAAGGTCGCAGCTACGCTGATACTTATCGTAGGCAATTTTTGGATGGGCAGGAGCTTTGTTATCGCATACGGTGGGTTCAACTGCATTTATTCTCTCATGATGTGTGGAGTGGCGCTGGCATTCATCTGGCTACCGGCAATGCAGACTGAGGCGCCGCGTTTTTGGCTGGCTGCATCACTCGTGATTGTTGGCGGCTTTATAGCTTCCTTTAGTTTCAGTGGAGGCTTTGCGTGCTGGCCGACGTTACTATTGCTCGCCTGGTGCCTGCGCCTGCCTCGACGTACGTTTGTCCTGTTGGTGGGCGCTGCCTTTGTCGCGGTTGTACTATTTGTAATGATGCCATACCGTGGTGCACCTTTGCATGCTGCTTCTGAGCCAACTATTTCATCGCGCGTCCTTGTGCAGCTTGAATGGCTATGCCAGCTAGTTGGTACGCCGGTTTCTTATGCGGCAGCCGCGTGGTACACCAGATCCTCTAAATTGGCTGCCTCCCCGCTACTATCGCTGTGGTGTGGTGCCGCTGGATTATCGTTGGCTGGGCTTGTGGTATTTCCTAAGATTGGCCAACGTAATCTCGGCAAAGGCAGACTGGAACTGATAGGTCTGGCCTTACTCAGCTTTAGCTTGTTCGCTATCATCCTTGTTGTCATTGGTCGGGCCACGCTTTTTCGTCTGGATCCGGGAAGGATCTCAGCGACATGGTATTTTTTCTGGAGCGCGCTTTTTTGGGCCGGCCTGCTGATGCTCACAATTCACTATTGTGAATCTCGAAAGTGGTTGGGCTGGCCGGCCCTGCTCGCAGCGGTCGCAATAGCCATTTTCGCTTTTCCCAGCCATTATCAGGAAGGCGTGCGGTATAGATACATCCGATTTTCGGCCGAAAGGGCCGCTACCAGCTTGATTAACGGCGCGTGCGATACGGAAAAAGTAAAAATCCTTTTTCGGTGGCCGGATCATGTTTACCGTGTGGCGGCGCAATTGCGCGAACGCCGATTAGACATGTTTGCGTCCGGCCTGCAAGACTGGATCGGACTGCGCTATACCGCCTTATTCAACGGTCATCAAAGGGCCGAAGGTTTAAAGGGTAGCTGCCGCGTCCAAACCTTGGTTCGGTGTGATAGCGGCGACGCAGCGGCGCGAGTAGTTGGCTGGGCACGTAGGCATAAAGGTCAAGCGCCACAAACGCTCGTAATCGTCGACCCCAATGGAGTGATTTGCGGAGTGGCTCGGTCAACTTCGACTAACAAGTGTGTCAACACCGTTTTTTTCGGGAATAGATTTATCAATAGCCCATTTCTTGGCTATATCCGCAATTACGATGCGCGTCTGCAGTACTCAGTCCACAGCGCAGACGATAAGACAGTCTCGATTGAAGTGATTCCTGTTCAGGCACAACAGTCCGCTACACGCTGAGACGGAGTCAGGTATTTTCGATTTTGAAACGCAACACGAGTCCGAGGGAACTCTTGGGCATCGCAATAGGTCTTCTAACGTTGGCAAACACTCTTTCAATGGTATTCCGGGATCTCGGGTGAACGAACGATCCTAGCTTGGAATTCACTCAGTGAAATAATGTAATGCATGTTTGCAACCTGCTGTGGAGTGAGTTTGTGAGCGCCCTTCAACCAAATTCGCAGGGAACGATCATTCCAGACGAGCGAAGCGATAAAAAAGACATTCCACTGGTTTTGGAAAGGAATTCTCTCCGGCAAGAGGAGAACGCTGCTTCCGGCCGCGGGATGAAGGTTGAGGAGCTGCAACGCTTGGATAACATGAGATGTCTTTGCGCCGACCTTGAGCCAAGCCACCGCATAGCGTTGGTTTTCTCTCTGCGTAAAGAATGCAAGAGTAGATCCGAGGAGAATCGTTGCGGCGACTCGAAGAACCCGAGGAGATAGGTGGCCAACGAATATCGAAGACCTGGAAATTAGCGAGACTAAATCAAATGCGACCTTGGCGAAGATCATTACCCAACCGAACAGGAGGAGGTAAAGAGATCCGCCGCCGCGTACTGGGAGAAGGAATGCTATGGGCAGGGGCACTATCACTATCCAGAACGCCATGAGTTGAAGTGTCCGATCGCGGCGTAGGAAGGCATAAATGAAAACAAGGATCCACAAGATCAGCAGTATTGTTGGAGTGACTGCATGTGGGGCAAACAACAATTCCCCAACGAACTTTGCGTTGGCACTCGTGAATTGATGCCATGAATATCTGGGTCGATAAGGCTCCAGTTTTATGAGAGCACTGCTGCCGCGTGTCTTTCCAAAAATATAAATGGCAGTAAGCAAGCCTGCAATCAAAGGCGGCGCCGCAGAATGCCAGCCCCAGTAAACGAATGCTTTCCAGCTGGTCCAGCGAGGGGATTTTAGAAACTCATAAATTAGGACCATGACGGGAAGTGTAACCGCCATCTCCTTGGAGTTCAGGGCGCAGATGTATAGCGCCAGAAATCCCAGCAGTTGCGTGGGGCGTAGGGGAAGCTCCTTTGCGCGGATACGTATGTAGTAGGCCAACGCGGCGAAGTAGAAGAACCCGCACAACACGTCATAGATGAACGCCCCGATGTACACGAGGTTGGCAAGGTGAGGATGGTAACAAAGAGCCAGAACAGCAAGGAACGTGACTGAGCGCGAGGAAGCCAGACAGCGGCTTAAGTAATAGACTATCGGAATCGAGGCAGCGAGAATACCGATCTGGACGATCCGATAAGGCAGGGGATCTAGCGCGAAGAAGTGATAGAGCGGGAGGTAGTAGAGAGCGCCTCCCGGCCGATAAAATGGGGTCCAGAAGAGTACGTTTGCCCAAAGCGACTTGAGCGCTCCAGCCCGCCAGTAGGTGGCGATATTCATCATCTCGTCTTCACGAAACCCTCCACGTAACGCCGGAAGGGCAAAGTGGAGGAAATAGCCGATGAGAACGACTATGGAAACCGCATCTAGCAGTTTCCGGGTGCCTGGCCAATTCCGAATTCTTTCTAATCGCTCTCGCCAAAACGGTGACATGTATTCTTTGTCCAGCAGACGAATGGCAGTGTTCAAGTTGGTTGGCTCATTCACCACGCCCCAGCGCACATCACGTTAGACAAATAGTGCGAGCCTGAGCGGATCGAGCGGTGGGAAAGGTTCTCTAAGCAAGGTAGGATCGCACGAACAACTCCATGATGTGTTCTGCGCCGGCGCCCCTGACATGTCTCAGATCACGCTCCCATACAACAGCCCGATCGGAGTTTTGAACGATCTCGTAGCTTGGAAAGTAATCCACATTATTGTGAGCTTGAGCCCATTCCTGGGCGACGGCTCGTAGAAGGGACTTGGCCCAGGTGTTAGCTACGACAATATCCATGGATGAAAAGGTGTTCATCAAAGGAACGGGAGAAACTGTGACGATAACATGAACGTCGCGGTGTCCGTACTGCGTTAGGAAGGCATAGATGGCTTCCAGATTGATCCAGTTTTCGGCGACGCTGGTAAGATGGAATTCATATCGGCCGGGTTGAGTCTTGAACAGAGATGGAAGTGGCGTCCGATTCAGAAATACGTCGGCCTGGACATCACGCCAGACCTCTGCGAGTCCAAGGGTGACAATCACGGCACGACAGTTCGCTATTCGTTTTGTAACTGCTTGCATCAGCGCTCGGCGGTCCAAAGTTTCTTCCAAGCCGGCAAGGCTTAGCGTGGGGTTTATGTGCGGATCGTACCAGGTTGCCCTTGTCACTTGAACAATAGATTCCAAAGGGAATACTGCCTCGGGATCAAATGCCCAGCGCAGTTCGTTTAATATCGAATAGGTGTTGTATTTGTTGGTGAATCCAAGCCCAGTTACCTCTTTGCTAACAGGTTGAAGCTTGGCAAACTCCGGCGCTGCGCTTTCAACCGCGATCTTGTGTTTTATTAGGGACTGTTCGATACCACGCGCAAAACATGAGCCGATAGCATAGAATTTATCCTCCCGACCAAATTTGAACCTGGGATTAACTTTAGGCGTAAACCAGGTCTGCCTCAGTCGTTGAAACGCGTACCTGCAAGCGGGATCAGCCGGGTCAGCCCCATCCTTGTACCAAATGCCAGCCTCATTTTCTTTATAGTTCTTCATGGCCTCGGCCGCAGTCGCAACATAAGGTGATTTGCTCAGGGGTTGGAGGCCGCTTGGGACAGTGAAATCGGCTCTTTTGCTAGGGCATGCGTCGGACATCGCTCAAAAGGATTCTAAAACCGAGAGAACGCGGCAATTGCTCTGGAGTCCATTGGTGATCTTTATCAGACTGCGCAAGATTTTCTCAGGAGAAACCGGCGAGTTGGACTTAAGCACAAGGACACCCTTTCTCCAGTAGAAAATCTGAGGAACGACAATCGCTGTCTGTCTTGAAGGCAGTCCACTTCGTTTACAAAACTTAGCTGGCGAACTAAAACAATTTCGGCGATAAAAGCGAACGCCATGGAACCCGCGTCCGGGAATACAGTCCTGATCATCGAGGATGAACGCGATGTGGTCGATCTTCTCGCGCTAAATTTGCGCAAGGCCGGTTTCACGACCTCGACTGCCCCCGATGGCGCTGCCGGACTGGAGAAAGCGCGCAGCGAAAAGCCATCTTTGATTATTCTTGATCTCATGCTGCCGAAGATGCCCGGGTTGGAAGTTTGCAAAATTCTGAAAAGCGACCCGGGAACTCGCCAGGTCCCGATTATGATGCTCACGGCGAAGGCGGAAGAAATCGACCGGATAGTCGGTTTGGAATTTGGCGCGGACGATTACGTGACAAAGCCGTTCAGCCCCCGGGAAGTGGTGTTACGAATTCGAGCGATCATGCGCCGCGGCGAGGCGAAACAGGGCGATGACCGCTTGACAGCCGGTCCCATCACCGTTGATCCGGCGCGTTATGAAGTCTCTGTCAACGCCAAGCGGATCAGCCTCACCAGTCTTGAATTTAAACTTCTGCGCACGCTGATGCAGCGACGCGGCCGTGTCCAGGCGCGTGACCGCCTGCTCAACGACGTATGGGGTTACGAAAGCGTCATTGACACACGCACCGTGGACACGCACGTCCGCCGCCTGCGCAAGAAACTTGGCAAAGCCGCCGATTTGATTGAGAGCGTGCGCGGGTTCGGCTACCGGTTGAAGGAAAAGTAAGGCCAGATGTATTGGCTAATTCTGGGCGTGCTCTGCGTCGTATTCGCAGTGACAGCGCTGGTTCTCTGGCAAAAATGGGCTGCTCCCTGGCCGCGGGTTGAACAACTCGTTTCGCAAATCGCCCGCGGTGAACATCCATCCACGTTTCTGATAAACGGAGGAAAAGATCCACACCGCGTGGGTCTTGCGCTGGAGAATATTTTTGCCCGCCAGCAGGAACTCGAACTTCAGATCGCGGGGCGCGAATCCGGCACGCAAACAATTCTCAGCGCGATGGAGGATGGCCTGCTGGTAGTTGACGCGCGCAACCGCATTACGCTTATGAATCCGACGTTTCAGAAACTGTTCGAGCTGCGCGATCCCGCAGTCGACGTTCCTTTGGTTGAAGCTGTTCGTCACGCAACGCTGGATCAACTGATTGCGGAAACGCTGCTCACTGGCGAAGCGATGCGAGGCGAGTTGAGCCTCACCGATTCGCGAACCCACAGCGAGCGGCATATCGAAGTCAGCGCCGTCCCGATCAAGGGCGCCGGCGATGAAGCAACCGGGGCAGTCGTGCTTTTCCACGATATCTCTGAGTTGAAGCAGCTGGATCAAATCCGGAGAGACTTTGTCGCAAATGTTTCGCACGAGCTCCGAACGCCGTTGTCGATTTTACGCGGCTACATTGAGGTATTGTTTGATGAGCCGGAGCCCTCACGGGAGGAACTCACACGCATCCTTTCGATCATGGAACGGCATTCCAAACGACTCCAACGGCTGGTTGACGATCTGCTAAGCCTTGCACAAGTGGAGTCGTCTCAGGCTCAGCTGGAGCTCAGCGTCGTGCGGATGGATGAGTTATTTAACAATCTCATCCGTGATTGGAAGGAAAAACTCGCCGGAAAGAATTTGAAAGTCATTGTTGATTTGCCTTCGGAGGCCTTGACGCTTCGCGCCGATGGAACGCGCCTGGAGGAAGTGCTCCACAATCTGCTGGATAACGCGGTGAAATTTTCACCCGAGAACGGAGAGATTCGCCTGCGCGGCACGCGTAGCGGTTCTAACGCGGTACTGAGCGTGGCTGATACTGGAATCGGGATCAGCAAAGAACATCTGCCGCGAATCTTCGAGCGCTTTTATCGCGCTGACAGAGCGCGCAGCCGCGAGCTGGGAGGCACGGGTCTGGGATTGGCAATTGTTAAACATATCGCCCAACTACACGGTGGTCGGGTGGAAGCCGAGAGCGAGCTGGGGCGCGGGACGACGATTCGCATAGTGCTTCCAGAGTTGCCGCCTGGTTAATCGTTGAAGCGCTGAACCCGATTCAGCGTTCGCAGTTCAACGATTTGAGGACTCAAACTGTGAAGCCTGTCACACAAAAGTAACATTAAAGATTTTGACGCTTCGGCGCGCGCTACGGCAGGCTGACGGCATCTATGAAATGCCCCAAATTTGCTCACAAAATTCTCGCGACAGTGCTGCTAGCCGGAGTCACCGCGACCGCCTCAGCGCAGATGATGATCAACGGTGCAGGCGCGACCTTCCCGTATCCGATCTATTCAAAGTGGTTCGATGAATACGCGAAAGTCGATCCCTCTGTTCGGTTTAATTATCAATCGATCGGATCGGGCGGAGGCCAAAAGCAGATCCTCGCGCAAACAGTCGATTTCGGTGCGTCGGATGGACCAATGACCGATGACAACTTGACCAAAGCGCCAGGGAAGATTCTTCACATTCCCACGGTCGCGGGCGCGGTGGTGTTAACCTATAATTTGCCAGGAAATCCTGCGCTGAAACTCGACGCAGACACGATTGCCGGAATTTTTCTCGGCCAAATCAAGAAATGGAATGACCCCAAGCTGACAGCATTAAATGCCGGGACAAAATTGCCCGACCAAGAGATCGTAGTGGTACACCGATCAGATGGCAGTGGAACCACGTTTATTTTCACCGATTACCTCAGCAAAGTGAGCAGCGAATGGAAGGAGAAAGTCGGCAACAATACTTCCGTCAATTGGCCGGCTGGGATCGGTGGCAAGGGAAACGAGGGTGTGTCGGGCCAGGTAAAGCAAACGCCGGGGGCGATCGGCTATGTAGAACTGATTTATGCGACACAGAACAAGATGCCGTACGCGGAGGTGAAAAATTCCGCAGGGCAATTCGTGAAACCGACGATTGAATCGGTGACCGCTGCGATCGCAACGGCCAATATTCCGGATGATTTTCGGTTCTCCATGACGAACGCGCCAGGAAAGGATGCGTATCCAATTTCCGGTGCGACGTGGCTGCTGGTTTACGAACAGCAAAAAGATGCGACGAAAGGAAAGAAATTGGTGGAGTTTTTGAAATGGGCGATGAAGGACGGCGAAAAAATGGCCAAAGACCTCGACTACGCCTCACTGCCGGAGAGCGTGCAACAGCGCGTTCTCAAACGAATCGACGAGATCAAGATGTAACCGAAGGG
>DASXSC010000083.1:0-4270 GCA_036506215.1 Pyrinomonadaceae bacterium
CCAGCCCCATTGGGGATAAACCGCCCAGAGAGGGATATGCGCGAAGACTACAATCGGTGTGCTCGTTCCGAGATCTTTCACGTCGGCCTCGAGCCATTCAAGTTGCTCGTCGCCGAGTTGACCCAGACCGCCGGCCTGAAGATCAAGGACGTTGACCAAGCCGATGAAATGGACACCGTTCTTATTGAAGCTGTACCAGCCCGAGCCCTTCGCTTCGACGCGCTTCAAATACCTTTCACGGTAGAGCTTTCCGCCATCGTTGAGAACATCGTGCTCGCCTGGAACGTAGAAAACATCCTTGGTTCGACAGCTCTTAAGAACCTCATCGAAGGTGTCGAACTCCTCGGGCTTTGAGAGTTGAGTGATATCTCCCGTAT
Organism: Pyrinomonadaceae bacterium; assembly: GCA_036506215.1. Classification (GTDB taxonomy): domain Bacteria; phylum Acidobacteriota; class Blastocatellia; order Pyrinomonadales; family Pyrinomonadaceae; genus PSRF01. The sequence continues at coordinate 378 of DASXSC010000083.1, forward strand.
GAATGAGGAAAGATGGCGGGGTAGGCATCGCATTGATTCGATCGAGAGCAATTTTGAAAGTCGCAGTGACATCTTTGTTTGCCTCTTTGTTGAAGCCGATATGGCTGTCGCTGATCTGGAGAAAGCTAAGGTCGGTCGCCGGCAGCGGCTCACCCGCCTTCGCAATCTGTGCCAAAGTTTTCGACGCGAGTACGCCGCCGCTGATCGTCCAAAGCAGGCCGGTACCGGCCCATGCCATGCAATGGAGAAAGCCGCGGCGATCAATGCCGTCATGTTCGTGGTCGTGAGAAATGTAGTCAGACATAACTTTTTCTTTCGGTTAACTAATTGGTATTTGTTTTACATCTGTCCTTACCGATCTGGTTCGCGTTTATTCCAAAAAATCTTGGAGGTTAGGTGCGGGACTCGCAATATTTGCAAAAACGCCGCGCTCAGGTGTTGGCCTGGAGCGCGGCGTTTGAATTCCGTGAAGTAAGGTCAATCACCGACTTCTCTCTCGGCCGCGTCCGCAGCGCGGGCCAACGAATGAATCAATGTAAAGAACGCTGGGGATTGTCCCCTGAACAGCTCGTCAGCAATGAAGCTGTTGATAGCGCCCCTTGCGTCTAACTGTCCTCGACCGGTGGGACGAATAATTGAGCAAGCAGGAAGGCTTCGACTGATGAATTCGCACGGCTCGGGCATGATCAGGTTGGCTTGCAACGTCTCCGGTTGTCCTGTGGTCAGGTCGGCAAATGTCACCGTTGAATTGTTGATGGGGTCAAAGTCAGTCAACGGAGTGGCATTGCCTGCCTTATCCTGCCAGGTCTGAAAGTGCATGATCTCGGATCCGCCGATACTAAGGAGGATTCGTAGAACTTCCAGACTGGTTACTTTCTGAGCCAACGTGGCATAGAGGCTCGTGCCACCTTGTTCAATAAAGCCAAAGTGAAAGCCGGCCGTGAAGGCGATTGCTTTGACATGGTCGCTGGGATTGTTCGGATCGCCCAGTTCATTATTATGTCTGGGAATCGCGGTATGCAGCCCAGTGTCCAAACTGGGGACTGCGTTCGGGAAGGTTGCGTCGAAATCGGGGTTGGTCGTGCTGCGGTAGCGGGTCCACCAGCTGGTGTCCACCGTGAGCTGCTTAAGGTTCGTAAGCCGTCCAGTTTGCGGGACGAACGAGACTTGGCTGGGCTGCAACGTGGCGAACTGCCTCAGGTCAACCTGCTGCTCGCCTTTGGATGCTAAATAAGCATTTAGGAAAGCCGCGTGACTCATCTCATCATCCGTGTTGTCGGCAATATACTGGGGCTGGTCCCCATCCAGGATCACGAGTCCTGCCTTGTACCCTGAATCTGGCGCGTCGACTCCTCCCAGTTCGTTGTACTGTTGCCAAAGGTCGGCTTCGATCAGTTCGACCGCGGCGAGAAGCTTGAGAATCGCGACATCACCATCTGGGAGATGCCTTCGATCGTCCAGATCTCCCAGCGCTTTGTTCGCATTGCCTAGTAAAGCAGCTCCCGGGGCCAGAAGAGCGGCTCCCATGCCGAGATTGCGCAGAAAGGAGCGTCTGGCGAGGCGTCGAGGCTGCGGGAATTCCTGGCTAGGATTCGATGATTCAGCGCTGTCGCGCTCATTAGTAGCTGTAGGTTTGATTTCAGATTTCATAGCATGGATTAATATTAGTTTGGTTTTAGTTAGTGCCTGGCGCATTGCCTTGCACGCGTCCTTACCGATGCCGCGCGATTTTATTCCCAAAATCTTTGGCGGCCTCGTCACGATGGAAAAAACTCTTGATGAGATCGTATCGTCTTCCAGTGCTCTGGACCTCGATTAAGAATCGCGTGATGCCATCATCCGACCGATGAACAACGAGACCGCATCCGTAAGGGTGCAGCTTCTCCCGCGCAATGCGCGCGACCTCAGTGTCGAGTGTCCCTCCGGTCATGTGCCCGCCTGACCGCAATTGGTCTAATTCCTTTAATGCGATGGCGGCCGCTGTGCGGATTTTCCCGACGCGAGCGTTGTAGCTTGCATCAAACTCACTCCTCGCTTCGGTGTTCACGCAAGTTTCTCGTAAGATTGAAAAGTTACGAATAGCTTGAACTCGCTACGCGATCACTGGTCTGGAACCGCCGTCTGTATGTCTCCTGTTCCGCGAGGTCCAAATCGACAATCATCCGCTGGCCAGCCTTGATGACAAAGCGAACGCGGACTTCTCCAACTCTCTGCGACCGAGCAACGACCGTGTAGGAGCCAATGGGAAGCGCTACCTCCCAGGGAATTAGGTCATCAGTGCGGGAAATGTTATTTTCAACCCTCTTGAAGAGCCTCCCGTCAATAGAATAGATGGCGTATGAACTGTGTGCGTAGTAAGCGCCATCGTTGAATTCATCACTCACCGAATAGACCTTTAGATAGCCTTGTGGTAGCTCAATTCGATGATCCAAACTCCCTGGTCTTACCGGGCCGGGAAACAACGGATCCTTACCTCCGGCCGACGCACTGCCGAGCGACACCAGCAACACTGTTGTAAAAAATGCCATCAGGCTCGACCTGGACTTTACTAACATGCTTCTTCTCATCCTATGCATCATCCACCTCCCGCGAAACGAGTCTCACTAGAGTAACGACCTTTCTGATGTTTTATTCCTCGCGGAGCAGAATGCTACCGTCGATAGACTCTGCCACCTGCCCGCCCAAATCCTTACCAGCGATGTGGTCAGTGCGGAAGTGTTGCCCTGCGTAAATACGGCTCAGTCCCGCTTCCTCCGCCGCGGCAGAGAAACTGGTGAAGTGTCGCGTCACTCCCGCCAGCGACTCGGAGCTAACATCGAACGTGAATCGGTCGCCGAAGTAAAAGCTCAACACGGTCGCGCCCGCTTTACTGATTGCGCTGTGTGCTCCGGGGTAGGAAGGATCTGGAGCTGTCTTCGTGGATAGAGGAAGCCACGTTGGATTAGGCTCGGTCTGCGGATTTCCATCAGTGTCTGCGAGTCGAACCGCAGTTACCGGACGCCAAAAGTTGTACGTGTACTTGGCTTCGAAGAAGGCGATCGTAGTGTCGGCAAGGCTGATATTCAGCAGCGCAAAGAGGCGCGCGCTATGCTCAAGATTGAGATGGCGTTGCAGCGCGGCAGTCTGTGCGATCTCGTTCCAGAAGTCCTGGATGTTACCGTTCCAGAACTGGCCGATCTCGGTTTGTTCCGCAGTGCGGGTTGTGCTGTTAATGAATCCGAGACTTTTGACCTCATTGAAGACCTCAGTATAAAGGGCGCTTGTGAGTGCCGGAGGAGGACTGGGACGGAACTCGTCGGCCCGCTCCAACGCAAACGGCGTGACCTGGGGCCACTGGGTAAAATCCGCTGGCGCGAAATTAGGCGGCGTCAACTGGTAGTCTCCGGGCTGGGTCCCCGGGACGTAAGGCGGTGGAATTACATTCGCTCCATCTGCGCTGCGCGCAGCGAGCAGCTGGCTGGCAACTATCTGCCCCACGGCTATTCCCTGAGCCTTTCGCTCATTATCGGGAAGCAGGGCCAAGTCCTGCTGCAGTTCCGTATCCAACGACGCCTGAAACGCAGGATATAGGAACACGAGGACATCATGAGCTGCCTCATCGGCCGCAGCTATTTTCGATGCGCTCCTCGGAACGTCAGGAAGGCGCACAAGGTACGGACTAAACTTTGGGTCGATATTATTGACGGCGTCGTAAATGGCGGCGTGTAAAATTGCGAAATTACGAGTTGAGTGAATGGTAGCTGGCTGCGCACCGGGCGTGCGAACGATTGCCAAAAGAGTTCTATTCCACTCGATGACGGCGTTGACGGGCTGGGCCGAATTCTGTTCTTCGTCCGTCGCTGCATTCGCAAGCGAAGCGACCTGCAAGAAAGAGCAAATTAACGCAAAAATGG
>DASXSC010000084.1:0-31755 GCA_036506215.1 Pyrinomonadaceae bacterium
AAAAGAAGTAGTGCGGTTTGTAGCTCAACTATCAGAACCGGGAGCAGTAGCGACCGGGTCCTCGCCGTGCGCACTCATCGTTGAAACAACCACTCCACCAGCCTTGATTATGAAGCTCACACCCGTGCGCACTCATCGTTGAAACAACCACTCCACCAGCCTTGATTATGAAGCTCACACCCGGGCGCACTCATCGTTGAAACAACCACTCCACCAGCCTTGATTATGAAGCTCACACCCGGTCGCTACTGCTCCCGGTTCCGAATTCCTCGACCCACGATGTAAGAATCCTGGTTCAGCGGTTGCTGCCTGGCTTATTAGAATCAAAACAAATACAGAACCGGGAGCAGTAGCGACCGGGTCCTCGCCGGGCGCACTCATCGTTGAAACAACCACTCCACCAGGCCTTGATTATGAAGCTCACACCCGGTCGCTACTGCTCCTGGTTCCGAATTCCTCGACCCACGATGTAAGAATCCTGGTTCAGCGGTTGCTGCTCTAAATGAACGAGCGCCGGCGATATTAAGCACTACTTCGGCGCTTGTTTCGCCGGTGGTAGTGGATCCGCATAGACCTTGATCAGAATCATGGTGAAGTCCTTGCCGCCAGTAGTACGTTGGTGAGGCGTGCCCCGCGGCACAATAATCAGATCTCCCTTCTTGACCTCAAACGCCTGGCCGCCAATGATTCGGGGACTGCGCCATTCTCCCGGCTGTACTTCGCGCGGCGTCTCAAGCTTACCGCCCAACATCAGCATAGCCGAACCTTCCAGAACGTAGTAAACATCATCCGACGCATCATGCAATTCCGCTGCAGCCTCGGCCTTGTTTTTTTCGTGCTGAATGGCCACACGCAACTCCATTCCTTCGCCCCCAATTAGCTCCTCGGTTTTATTTTCTGGTTGTAGCTTGCGCTGGACTTCGCCCAGCGATTGGTTAGGGAGCACAACAAATGGTCGCGTCGCCACTGCCGGCGACCTTTGTACGGCACTTGTGCCCGACTGCGCCCGGCCATTAGCTGCCAGCGCGAATGTAAGACTGACGGCTATTGTGATCGCGGTTTTCGTCCACATATTAATGAGTCCTTTCGGATTACAGTGTGAAATCAAGACAAATACAGAACCGGGAGCAGTAGCGACCGGGTCCCGCGGCGTGGGCACACATGCTTGAAACAACCACTCCACCAGTCTTGATTATGAAGCTCACACTCGCTTTTGCCCCAAGGAGAGAGATTCATCCAGTTACAGCGCTAGCGCGAGTCTCACCCGGTCGCTACTGCTCCCGGTTCCGAATTCCTCGACCCACGGTGGTACTGACCTACTTCGTTAATTGCCACCGAGGGCGGCGCGTGCTTCTCGAACCGCCGCGACGTAATTGCGGGCGGCATCCATCACGCTCTTGCGATCTCCCATTTGAATCGCCTTGTTATCAACGAGATCCGAACCCACGCCCAGGGCCCAGGCGCCCGCGGCAATAAAATCCTTCGCAGTTGCGAGCGAAACTCCGCCGGTAGGAACCAGCTTGACCTGTGGCAGCGGCGCTTTTAGAGCCCGTAGATACTTAGCTCCGCCGACGGCACTGCACGGAAAAACTTTTACTGCATCTGCGCCGGCTTGCCAGGCGGTGACAACCTCGGTAGGCGTCAACGCGCCCGGGAAGATGGCGATGTTCTGTTGCCTGCAGAGTTCGATGGTTTGCAAGTTAAGCGAAGGACTGATGATGAATTGCGCCCCGGCGTCAATGCAGGCACGCGCCGCGTCAGGATCAAGGACCGTCCCGGCCCCAACCAAAAGCACATGGGCGTAACGTTGGATGAGTTCACGGATTACGCCGACGGCGCCCGGCACGGTCATCGTGATTTCCAAAAGGGGAATGCCGCCCTCGCGTATGGCCTCGGCAGCGGCGATTGCTTCGTCGCTCGACGCGGCGCGAACAACTGGAATGACTCCAATTTCCTCAATGCGTTTTAGAACCTCAGCTTTGTCCATTGCAGTCTAGCGCGCTACTCGCGCCGTGCCGCCTTTCATCACGCGTTCAACTTCTGCACGTGTAGCTGTGGTCGTATCGCCCGGAGTGGTCATGGCCAGTGCGCCATGCGCCGCACCACATTCAACCGCCCACTGTGGTCCCTTATCTTCCAAAAAGCCATATATTAGTCCGGACGCGAATGAATCACCGCCGCCGATGCGGTCATAGATCTCCAGATCTTCACGCGGAGTTGCCTGATACAGTGTTCCTTCCGAATAACAGACCGCGCCCCAGTCGTTGCGCGTTGCCGTCTTCGCGTTGCGCAGGGTGGTGGCCACGATCTTGAGATTAGGAAAATCGTTTACGGCGCGTTCAATCATGCGCTGGAAATTCTTCACTTCGAGTTTCGCGTGATGCTCATCCAGTCCTTCGACCTCGAAACCGAGCGCCGCGGTAAAGTCCTCCTCATTGCCCAGCATTACGTCAACCAGCGGCGCGAGTTCGCGATTAACCTCTCGAGCGCGCGCCCGACCGCCGATGGATTGCCACAGCGAAGCGCGGTAGTTCAAGTCGTAAGAAACAATGGTGCCATTTTCCCTGGCCGCTAACATTGCCTCTTTCGCGACCAGTGGCGTAGTTTCAGACAGGGCCGCGAAGATGCCGCCCGTGTGAAACCAGCGCGCCCCCTCTTGTGCAAAGATCGCCTGCCAATCTATTTCGCCTGGCTGCAATTGCGAGATAGCGGTGTGACCCCGATCCGAACAACCCACTGCCGCGCGAATACCAAAGCCGCGCTCCGTAAAGTTTAAGCCGTTGCGCGCCGCGCGGCCCACGCCGTCAAACTTAACCCATTTGACGTGCGACTGGTCCACACCGCCCTGGTTCATCAAATCCTCCACCAATCGTCCGACGGAATTGTCAGCCAGCGCAGTTACGATGGCGGTGTCGAGATTGAAGCAGCGTTTCAGCCCGCGCGCTACGTTATACTCGCCGCCCCCTTCCCAAACGCGAAAGCTGCGCGTGGTATGAATGCGTTCGTCACCAGGATCGAGCCGCAGCATCACTTCGCCCAGACTCACACAGTCCCAGCGACAGAGGTCTTTTGCTTTAGGCTTCAATGGTCCTGCCATAATCAGAATGTTTCAGACAGCGAGCAGATCGGGCGATTGGTATGCGCGACCATTAACCTCCACCGAAATCTGCGGCCAATCGGGAGTGGCAGTAATCAACTCGACACTGGCAGCCAGTGCGATGCAAGTCTCCTCAACCTTGGTTCCGGTTACTGAAGGATTCCACGCAAACGCCTGGTTGACGCAAACTCGCTGTGTTGATTGCGGGTGTGCCAGCCAATCCCTGGTTCGATAGCCGCAGGCGCCCCCCTGGTGGTGGAGCAGCTGCTCACCAGGAAAACCTTCTTCCGCATAGGATTGCGCTACCAGCTTATATAAGTCTGCCCCGGTAGCGCCGGGCCGAGTGGCCGCAAGCAATTGCGCGTTCACTCGGGCGGCAGCGATCGTACGCCGGCGCAACTCGTCTGAAATAGTGCCGCGGCAGACGATGCGTGTCAGCGAAGCAATCAAACCCTCGCGCCGCGCGCAGACCACCACCATCAAAACTTTCTCCCAGCGGCGATCAGTAGGAACGGGATGACGAAAACTTTTGATTCGATCATCGGCCGCAACCAACATTACCACTGCGTGGGCCCCCCGGGCCGCAAGAGCGCTGACAACCTGGGCAGCAACTTCTCGCTCTGTTTGACCTGGTTCGAGAGTCCTGACCAGTGCACTGATTGCTTCACCCGCATCGTGCCCGAGGCGCCGGAATCTTATTAACTCAGGCTCGGTCAACTGATATCTGCAGCGCGCGATCGCTGCTTCAATCAAACGCGTGTTGGCGTTGAGAGCGAGGTCTGAACCAAGTGGAGCGCGCCGATCAAGTAAGTCGAGCGCCTTATCCACAAGAAACGACGGCGAATCCTGTTCATCCTCCCACGCAAACTCTATCGGCTCGAAATCGTTTTCAGAAAGCTCTTCGGACAAGAGGCGTGGCATTTCGATCCGGTTGGCCAGCACAAAACACTTCCCATCGTTGCGTACGAGCAGACGCCCGGCCCCCGCCTCGCGGCTTAAATCGATGCCGTTTCTTGCTCCGGCTGTCAGCCAGGAAAAATTGTGTTGCGAACCAAGTAAAAGGCCGCCCAGATTCTCGGTGGCCAGCAGCTGCACAATTCTATCGACCTTCGCCGCAGTCTCACTTGTCATGACAAAACTATCGAATGTCGTTGCGCTCCGCTCGGGCCTTTTTCATCTTCCGAGCCAACCGCCATCAACGACCAGCACATGGCCGTTTAGGTAATCGCTTGCCGGCGATGACAGAAAGACCGCGGCTCCCGCCAGGTCTTCCGGTTCGCCCCAGCGTCCGGCCGGGATACGCTCGAGTATCTGACGATTGCGCGTCTCGTCCGCCTGCAGCGCGGCAGTGTTATCCGTTCGCATGTAGCCCGGCGCGATAGCATTGACATTGATTTTGTGTTTCGCCCATTCGTTGGCCAGGGCTTTCGTCAACTGCGCCACCCCGCCCTTCGACGCGGCATACGCAGGAACGGCAATTCCGCCCTGAAATGAAAGCAACGACGCAATGTTAACGATCTTGCCGCCGCGTCCCGATTCAAGCATATGCCTGCCGGCCAGTTGCGAGAGACGAAAGACGCTCGAGAGATTGACCTCGATCACGATGGCCCAATCTTCTTCGCTGTGGTCAACAGCCGGCGCGCGTCGAATGGTGCCGGCATTGTTCACGAGAATGTCCAAACGGCCAAACTCGTCGAGTGTCTGTGCGATCAGTTGCCGGGGAACGGTTTTGTTGGCGAGATCACCGCGCACGGCTAGGCTGCGCCGTCCGGCGTCATTGATCAGTTTGCAGGTTGCGTCGGGTTCGCGCGAGTTTCCATGCGCAACAACGTCCGCTCCTGCTTCCGCGAGGGCGATAGCGATTGCTGCACCCAGTCCCGCGGACGCGCCAGTTACCAATGCCGTTTTGCCGTGTAGTTTGAATGCATCAAGGATCATCTTGGGCGTGGAAATCACCGGTAATCGACCTGAGCGGTCTCATCTTCTCGATCGTGCCGCCAACTTGTTAATCACTAACCCGCCAGTAACTCCGATGATGGCGCCAGCGAGAGCCCCCAGCATCATATACTTAAACAGGTTCGTCCCAGCCACTCTGGAAACGAGACCAGTTAACCAGCCGGCAAACGAGCCAAACACGAGGCCGACAAAACCAAAACCCACGATTGTGCCGACGGAGATCGCACGGACTGTTCTACTCTCAATCTCTGTAACAGGCTGAAGTCTCGGCGCGAGCAAGTGAATGATCAGCAATGCGAGTAGGTATGTGGTTCCGGCGATGATGAAGACGATACGATAGTTGCCACCTGTTGTTTGCAGGATGTAGCCGGTAGCGACCGCCATCGTCGCGCCGCCGATAGCGCCGGCCATTCCGCCGATGCCGACAATCGAACCAACGGCGCGTCGTGGAAACATATCCGAGGCAGTAGTAAAAAGGTTCGCCGACCATCCCTGGTGCGCGGCCGCGGCGAGACCAACCAGGCCCACCGCCACCCAAAGATGCTTCACGTTAGAGGCGAAGATGATCGGCGTTACAGCCAGCGCGCAGATCAGCATAGCCGTTTTGCGGGCCCGGTTAATGCTCCAACCCCGTTTGATGAAGTTTGAAGAAAGCCAGCCGCCGCCGATGCTTCCCACATCCGCGACCACATAAATCACTACCAGAGGCAAGCCGATCGAGGTCAAATCCAACTTGTGATTATCTCTAAGGAAGCCTGGGATCCAATAAAGATAAAACCACCAGATGGGATCGGTCATGTACTTGCCAATCGCGAAAGCAGATGTTTGCCGGTGCGGTATCAATTGCACCCAGGGAATCCTTGTAGCGGGCGGATCAGGTGGGTCGCTTTGAATGTAGGCAAGTTCTGCTTTAGACACGCGCGAGTGGACTTCCGGGCGCGCATACATTGGAATCCAGAGAAGCAACCACACGAAACCGATGGCGCCCGTAAGAATGAAAGCCCAGCGCCAACCATAATTGAGGGCGATCCAGGGGACCGTGAGAGGCGCGACGATAGCGCCGATGTTCGATCCTGCGTTGAAGATGCCGGTGGCAAAGGCCCGTTCCTTTTTGGGGAACCACTCGGCTACTGTCTTGATGGCCGCGGGGAAGTTTCCGGCTTCTCCCAGTCCGAGTCCTGCGCGGGCCACTCCAAAACCGAAAGCCGAACGCGCCAGCGCGTGGGCCATGGCCGCCAGGCTCCACCAGATTAACGCCAACGAGTAACCTATCTTGGTGCCGAATCGATCCATCAGGCGGCCGGCGAGAAGTAGGCCGAGTGCATACGCCGCGTTGAAGGCGGCGACGATATTGCCGTAGTCAACCTCGGTCCAACTAAACGCTCTTTGCAGGTCTTTAGAAAGTATCCCCAAAACCTGCCGGTCGATATAGTTAACCGTAGTGGCAAAGAATAGCAGGCCACAGATCACCCATCGATAACGACCGATATGGAGATTGGGGGTGTCGACGGCAGCAGGGGAGCCCGCCACGTCCGAGACAAAGGAACTCCGAGCTGCAGGCGTTGGTGCAGAGGCGACTTCGTTGCTCATCGGACGAATCTCCCTTGTCTTGATGTCCGACAAACTGAAGTTTGTCGTCCTGGTGAAAACTATTGCTGGAGAACCAACGACAAACTGAAGTTTGCCGCCCAACTTTGCCGCACCACCTAGCCAAGAAAGTCTTCACGTATCGGCGTGAAGATATCGATCAGCACAACTTCTTCGTCCATCATCGTTGCACCGTGCCAGCAGCGAGGCGGGAAGTGTAGCACGTCACCAGGCGACGCTATGCGTTCACTGCCTTCAATGAAGAAACGCACCCGTCCGCTTACCACAAGCGAAATTTGCTCATGCGGATGTTCGTGCTCCGGAGTAATAAGAAAAGGGGCGAAGCGGAAACGGCAGATCATTAAACCTTCTCCGACCACCATCTGCCGCTGAATACCTTCGGCAATCTGCTCGACCGGAATGCTCGACCAGTTTAAGTGTCGCGCTCGGCCGATAATGCCGGGGATTGATTGAACTTCGTTTTGGGGAATAGTGGACATGCTGTTATTTTCCTCGCGCAGCTTCCAGACCCGATCCGCCGGCGGCGTATTCGGGTTGTACATTGACAACGCCATACTGCCGATCTTCGCCTTCACGCATTGCCGCCATCATCCACAAAAAGTTTATCTGTCCGCCTGGTGCGGCCACGTTGGGATGATAGCCTCTGGGCATCAGCACACAGTCGCCCTCGCGTACCACTTGCACCAGTTCCGGCTTCTCCGGATTGGTGTAAACAAACTGCACGCCGAAAGAAGGAGACGGCATGTCGATAAAGAGATAAGCCTCTTCAAGCATCCGGCCATGCTCATGCGGGGGCCATGAGGTCCAGTTACCTGGCGTGGAGAAGGTGACGCCGGCCATGATTCTTCCCGCTTCGACATTCGCCCCAATCAGGATATTCAGGTCCCTCTCGGCCGGCGGCTTGCCGGCGGTGAGATGCAACTTCGGGTTTTGTCTGATCTCGGAGAAAGCGACAAATTGCACCGGATAGCGTTGCGCTACCGGCGCGGATATCTCGGCCAGATCGCAGCCTTCGCTGCCGTTCGCCTGGACCTCAATACTCGAGTCGCGTGGAACGTAGACTGAGTCGTAGCGGCCGAGCTCAAATGTTTGCCCGGCCGTGGAAACCCTGGCCGCGCCGTTTAGACAGACGAGCCCGGTTTCGTGGTCATTGTTTTGGAAACTGACCTGAGCATCGCCGGCGTCGAGCGTTATTCGTCCATAGTGTAGGTAGCGCGCGGCAGTATCGCCGGGCGCAACCGCGGTGCGTCGTCCTTTGCCTTTGTGTGTAGCGGGCACGAAGCAAGTCTCAGGTGTGATGTTGATTGGAGCTAGTTCCTGGGCCATAAAAATATTCTCCCTTTGGTGCTTAATTAATAATATGCGACTACTGAGTTGAGTCAGAGCCGATTGTCAGGGCCAGTTTGGAGTGCAATGGTTTACCGGGTTCAATAACCCGCAAGTCCTTGGCAGCGAAAACGAGATGCAGCGGAATTGGGCCGCGCACGCCACGTCCCAGCGGGCCATCACCGGTAGCCAGAATCTCGTTAGTGAATGGAAAACTCGTCTCGATCATTTTTACTTCAAGACTTCCTTTTGCAGAAGTGAAGCGATCAATACGAGTGTTGTGATCAAATTCGGTTTCCACGTTAGCGTAAGTAGAGGGCACGCTGAGCCACCAGCGACGAATACCCACCGGCTGTTTTGCGGTAATTGTTTCTTCGCGCGTTAACGTGTCCTTTTCGATGCGCCAGACGACTTCGCTTGTCAGCCCCGGATCAAGCAGCTGTCCCGGCTGACTGCCGCGAACCGCCCAACGACTCCAGCGCACGCGCAGTGTTTGTCCATCGGGGCCTGGGTCAATGGTGTCTGCGCCGTCTGTGGCAACAATTGTGCGGCCATCTTCCAGTTCTATGAAAGGCGCGAGAGCCGGGTAGACCTGTTCTACCGGCGCAGCGAACCCCGGCAGGCCGTGTGGGATCGGCAGATAGTCGGTCACACCAGGCTTTGTCCCGGTAGTAATCGGCAAGGCGAAACGCATTGCTCCCTGCCGAACGAGCCACACGCCGGCCGAACGTTCGTTGTTTTGACGGAAGAACTCAAAGCGCGCAACGCGAGGCAAAGTAGGTAGAGCGGGGAAGGATGCAACGCGCTCTTGTTCGAGCGCGTTCATCAGGCGCGTATGCGAATTGGCGAGCTTGCCGAAGAAGCCAGTTGTTTGTTGCCACTCTCGTTCGCGAGTTATGTAAGCGTAGTTGCCGCGGCCGAAGGCAAATAGAGACAGCAGGTGAGCATCATCGCGGTAATCGTTTCGCAGGTAACGCCACGCTTGAAAATAATGCGCAGCGATATCAGCGAGCGGCGCCGGACGAAATTCCGGATGCAACGCCAGAAAGCCTGCAATCTCAGGCGTATCCAGATAACTGACAATCCCCTGGCTGCGCCCCCAGTTATAACCGTAGCCATCTTCCGATACTAAATCCCACCAGAGCCGCATCTGTCTGGTTAGCGACGGCCGCAACTTTTCCAGCAAGTCTTTGCGTCCGGCTTCTTCAGCTGCCTCCCAAACGTAGCGCGCATACTCGTTTGAATAGCGATCATAGCGGCCGGTGGGGGGCGCGTCATCAGCGTAAATCGCGCCGCTGGTGAAAGGCGCCGCCGCGCGATCGAGCAACCGGTCAAGAAAATTGCGATCCGTCGAGATGCCCACTTGATAACCGATGCTGGCGATCCGCGCTGCAACGCCAAGATAGTTCTCCGCCAGATTGATCACCTTGTTGGTGCGCGGGTCGTAGAAGCGCTCCGGATTGAGTAGCGAGCGCCACGCCGTTTGTTCCTCGGGCGTGAGACTTTGCCAGAGCGGGTTGGTTTTAAGATCGCGGCCAAAGTGTCGCAGGGCGAGGGCCGCGTAGAGTTGCGAAAAGGCTTTGCCCCCGCCTTTCGCTTCCACCAGGCCAATCTTGCCAACCCATTTCGCCACGTCCCGCCCAGCCAACTCGCGTTGTCCGGTAGTGTCGGCATACGCGGCGAGGGCGCGCATGAACGTGCCCCATGAGAACTCTCCGACGGTCAACGCTCCAACCACGCGATCGGGCGGAGGATCGAGAGTCTTGATATCAGCAAGATGGGCCGCAAGCTCTTTGCCGAGAAAATCATTAATCTCAGCGCGCAGCGCGGCTGTTTGGACTGTTTGCGCGTCAACGGAAGCTGGCGACTGCCGTCGCGCGCCACCCGCCGTTATGATGCAACTCAGCGAACTGATAACCAGAGAAGCCGCCACGAACGGGGCCCTTTTTCGTGTCCGGTTCTTCGCGAGGTATGGATTCATATTGAAGACGACTTTAGCGCGCCGGACTGCTTTCAGAAAGTCATTTTCAAACCAAACTGAATGTTGCGCGCCGGGCTCGCAGCGGGTAGTAACGGTCTGTCAGACGGTTTTTCAGAATCTGAACTTCGCTGCAAGTTCGAGTTGACGACCGTCGTAGGTGTTCGAATTGGAGTAAGTTCCAAAGGAATTGGGATTTTGTGGCGCACCAACTGAACCTGCCGCCACACTGGTAGCCCCGAAGGCCATATTGACTCCCGGTTTCCATTGAGTATGGTTCAACGCGTTGGTCGCCTGCGCTGAGAGCAGGAGAGAATACCTCTCCCCAAACCGGATATTCTTGTCCAGCGACATATTGAGATTCCAGTTTGAGTTGCTGCGAATATCGCCATACGTCGCCGCCGCATTTCCGTACCAGAAAATATCGGTTATCGCCCCGCCGGCTGGCAACGTCACAGTGCGAGCCCTAAATGCATCGACGTTGTATTTCAGGAAGCATCCTGCACAGGGCTTGACCAGCCGGCCACTGGGAAGTGTCACCGTGGTATTTCCGTCGTACCAGCGCTGCAACTCCTTTGGCACCTCGATCGGAACGCCGGGCACACGATCCGGCAGATTATTGAGAGCGCCGGTACCGCCGGAGATCAATGCTACAAATCCGCTCTGCGCCGTGAATGATCCGCCGAGTCGCCAGCTGCCCACGATCCTATCCAGCCTTGAATTTTTGGTGTTCCACAAATACCCGCCTCGCCCGATTGGCAAATCGTAGACCCACGACGCTACGAAGCGGTGTGGTGCGTCGTTAGTTGTGATCTTGCGATTGTTGTGGCGCAAGTCCGGCCGGACATACGGGAAGTAGTTTGTGTCGCCGCCGTCTGAGTAACCCTGATTAGTTTGGGCGTTATAGCGTGTGGTCCCCAGTTGCTTCGAGAAGGTGTAATGCGCGTTGAACTGCAGCCCACTCCCGAACTGACGGTTGACCTGCAACTGCAGCGCGTGATAATCCGACTCGCCCGCGGAAAGAGTTATGTTGTCACCCTGAAGTGGGTAGGGGAAAAACGACTCTATACGCTGGATAGTGCGGTTTCTGATGGTGCCGTTGCCGTACGGGATCAGGGGTCCGCTAGCGGTATTTGGAGTCGCTGGATTGCACGTTTGCAACGTTTGGAAAGGATTGCAGATGAACTGAGTTGCAGGATTGTTGGACCCGTTGGTGGCGATATATGTGTTGCGCCAGGATTCGAGCAACGCCGGGTCAACAAGTTGTTGGCTGTTGATCGGGACGAACACTATTTGAAGCCGGCTGCCGTGGGAGCCAAGGTAGCCGGCCGAGACGACATAATTACTTCCAAACTTCCGCTCGACGAAGGCATTCCACTGCTGCACATAACCGGTTTTGTAGTCCTGCGGAAAACGCCGCGCACCACCGTAAAGTCGTGGGTCGTTAACGTTTGGACCAACCGGAGTAATTATTGAATTAACCGTCATGCTGTTGAATGGAGCAATGACTACGCCGGCTGGCGCGGTGCCGTATGGCAGGCCGCTGACGGAACTAGTGAAGGCTCCGGCGCCGTAGAACCCTGGACCATCATTGAAGCCGGTGTTGGAAGGAACGTAGGTGAGACCGTAGCCGCCACGCAAAACCATGGCATCGGTCGCCTGCCAGGCAATCCCGAAGCGTGGACCGAAGTTTTTATAATCAGTCTCCCAAAGGTTTCGTCGAGAAGTGGTGTTGCCCGGATAGACCAGCGCACCGGGAGTATTGAATAACGGTTCTCTTGCGTTCAGATCAATGGAACTCATGTGGTTGAAACGCTCGGTCGGTCCGGGTTGCACATCCCAACGGAGGCCGAGATTAACCGTCAGACGATTGTTGATGCGCCAGTCATTTTGGCTGTAAAGAGCAGCATACTTCTGCGCCAGCGCCAGCCGTACAGCAAACCCGGGAGTTATGCCGGTGCTTCCGGCACCCAACAGCATCGAGGCTAAGCCGGAACCATTGTCTCTGGCGTCCGTCGCCGGCAGACTCGAAGTGCCGCCGTCGAAATTGATGAATTTCCGTGTAAACTCTGCACCGGTGCGAATCTGTATTGAGTCGTCAACGTCGATATAGTTAGACAGCAACACGCGATAAGTGCCGCCGAACTTGTGCGTCCAACGACCACGCGTCCAGGTCATGCTGGCGTTGAAATCGGTATTTGTTTGTCTCTCACGCTTATGCAGTGAGGTGCCAAAATTTAGGGGGCTTACCGGGGCGAAAGCGCCGCTCCCAACGGGGACAGCAGGTGGAACGCCCGGAAGGACATTGATCGCCTGAATCGCGGCTGGTATGCCGAACACGCTGTAATCGTAGTCATCAAAGGTACTGAATTCGTTATCACTCTTGATACGGTTTACTCCGATGCGAGCATCAAGAATCAGTGTTGGTGAAAAAACAACGGTATCGCCGAACGCAAAGTATGGATTGTTGTCAGGCTGGTTGTTTCCCACAAATTCGCCGGCCTTATTTCGGCCGCTGTATTGATTGTCTTCTCCCCACGAACGCGGCGTCAGAATCAGGCCCTTCTGAAAACCGTAGGTCGCGTAAAAGCTATGCTTGCCGCGATTGTAGTCGACTCGCGAGTTGAGATTATTCTTAGTGAATTCCTGTCTCCCCTGAGAGAAAAAGTTGTTGGTGTTGAAAATGTCATCGGGCGCGCGATTAGGCATCGGATAGGCGTTGAGGACTGCCATTCCAAACTGATTTAGCCGACCTGCCGGAAGCGGAAGCGTTCGCTCCACTCCCTGTGCATCGATGAACGTCGGAAACTGTGTGCGCTGATAATTGCTGCTGGTGCCAATTCTCGTGGCGCTGAAAGGATCATAGATTTTGATCGGGATGTTTGCGGTACCGACACGGACATACGTATTGCTGAAATCGCCTCTTCTCTCCGCCTCAGTCGGGACGGTCATTAAGAAAGGGTACGAGCGATGGAACCGCAACCCTTCATAACTGACAAAGAAGAAAGCCTTGTCACGAATGATTCTTCCGCCGACCGTGCCGCCGAAGGTGTTTGATTTGAATGGGCCTCTCGGAATCCGGTTGGCGTTATTTGAAAAGCCGTTGGCGTTCAGTGCCTCGTTTCTGATCCGGTAAAAACCTGTGCCGTGATAGTCGTTTGTTCCGCTCTTGGTAGTGAAGACGACTACGCCCTGGGCGCGACCATACTCCGCTGTGAAATTATTACTAATGATGCGTACTTCCTGCAGCGAGTCCTGGTTGGGCAACACCGCTGTTTCGTTCCATGCCGATCCCTGAATGCTGACCCCGTCCAGAATGATGTCGTTTGAGAAGGCAGAGCCACCATTGATCCCAATTGCCGAAGCTTGTCGACGACCATCGATCCCGATCCCGAAGGACGTGGTGGTCTGCGTATTACCAAAAAGTCCACGTGGAACTACACCCGCCTGTAACGTCGCATAGGTAAAAGGATTATGCGTGATGTTGGGAAGCGCCTGGACGGTCCTTTCATTAACGAGACTCTGAACGGTCGCGTTGCTAGCTTGAAGTTGAGCCGCCTCGGCGGTGATGACCACAGTTTCACTGATCATGCCAGTTTGCAATTTGATTTCAATCTTCACTGTCTGAGCGGTTGAAACCGTGATGTCCGGCGTGCGGTATTTTGCAAATCCGGATCCCGCTTTTTCTACTTCTACAACGTAGGTTCCAGCGGCGAGATAGGGAACCGTGAAACTGCCATTCTCATCGGTCACCGCTGTTAGGGTGATATTGGTGTCCGGGTTGATCACCGTCACCGTCGATCCGGGCACGGCAGCGCCGCTAGGGTCAACCACCGTTCCAACGATGATGCCGGACTTGATCTGTCCGAGTGAGACACCGGCGAGCATCAGGCTTAGGGTTATGAAACCGGCAATTCTTAACCCTGTCTTAACTTTAGAGGGGATTCTTGCTGCTAGCATGGTGCTGTCTCCTTGGGGGTAAGTATTTAGGTCTCGTTAAAAAGATCGGGGCGCGACGATCGGCGTTTGGACGTGTTGCAAGCTACGCCACCATTGGCGCGGCGAATGCCGGGGCTGCCACAAGCGCTGCAGCTCCACGCAATCGCGGATGTTCTTCGACTGACACTGTTCTAATCTCGGTTCGCGCAGCGAGATCTGTCAGCGCTCGTTCCGCCAGAGCTGCTTTCACGGACGACTCAATCAAATCCCACGCAGCAGTTATTTCGCCGCCGATGTAAAGCCGGCCGGGATCCACTGCATTAATGATTGACGCCAATCCCAGGCCGAGATAGCGGCCGGTGGAATGCAAAGCCGCCAGGGCTTTGCCGTCGCCGTCGCGGGCGCGAGAGATCAAATCCTCGATTGTGAAGGTTGCCATCTCCGCTGACATTGGCTTCTGCTCATTTGGATTGCGTCCAAAGTAGCGTGACAGCGTGGCCAGATTCGAAACGTAAGCCTCCCAGCAACCAGTCGCTCCGCACGAACAGCGTGGTCCATCGATACTGAGCGGAACATGACCAAACTCACCGGCGATGTTATGTCGCCCGCGCAAAATCTCTCCATTGACAACGATGCCTACACCAACGCCGTCAGAGACGCTGACAAACGCCAGATCGCCGATGTGCGTATGCTCGCGCGTGGCCCATACCTGGGCCAGCGCACAAGCGCGGCCAGAGTTCTCCACATGCACTGGCAAGTCAATTGCCGCCGCCAGTGGATCCTTGAGATTTACATTTCGCCAGCCAAGCGTTGGAGCATGTAACACTCGGCCTGATTTGGGATCCGTCATGCCGGGTACGACCACGCCGACTCCCTGGCAAGTAGCCACGGTCTCATGGTCGGCAACGATGGATCTGATCTTTTGACTTAAATTGGAAATTAAAACTCCCAGCGTTCGATTGGTAGCGAAGCTGGTGATGCCTACCAGCGGCTTCCCCAGCAGGTCGGTAGCCATGAGGTAGGTGCGCGTCGCGCGTATGTCGACAGCAATGACGTAGCGCTCTCGTGAGTCGATGTAGAGAAAAGTCGGCTTCCGCCCTCGGCCGCCACCTTCTCCAGTCGCGCCCTCGAAGATTAGGCCCTCTGCCAGTAGTTCGTTCACCAATATCGAAACGACGCCACGGCGTGTACCCATGAGACGCGCGAGGTCAGCGCGAGAAACAGGCTGATGTGTACGGATGAGAGTTAATGCAATCTGCCGGTTAATCTCGCGGGACGTATGACGTTTGGCGATCTTGAAGCGTTTAGGATCGATCTTGCGCATCGGAAATGGCCCACCTCGCGCAGCAAACTAAGACCTTTGAGAACAAACTAATAAGCCGCTTAAAGCTCCCTGCGCAGGAGTTAATCCCTGAAAAAAAAGCTGGGGAGACCCTTGAAGAAGTGAAATTGTCCAAACAAGAGACATATTACATCAAAACGTGTTATAAGCAAGTATTGTTTTGCCGGGGCTTGAGGGATTCCAGAAATCAATGGAGCTAAAGTGATGATAAATAAAGGGCATCTTTGCCTAACCACACTCGCATTTTTCGCCTTGGCTTGCTGTTTTACGCTGGCCGGGCCCGCGATTCGAACCTCCGCGTATTCGACTCACGCCGCCGGCGCTTTCGCGCTCGCCGACAAGGCGACAGGAGCCGGGGCTTATGACGTTCGCGCTTTTGGCGCGAAGGGCGACGGTAAAACGCTCGACACGGCGGCAATCAACAAAGCGATCGCTGCAGCCGCTGCAAAAGGTGGCGGCACGGTATATTTCCCGGCCGGCTCATACCTTTCAGTCTCCATACACTTGAAAAGCAATATTGCGCTTTACATCGATCAAGGCGCGACAATAGTGGCAGCCGAAACTTCAAAAGGAGTGGCTTACGATCCGCCTGAGCCAAACCAGTGGGATGCTTATCAGGACTTTGGCCACAGTCATTGGCATAACAGTCTGATCTGGGGCGAGAACCTGGAAAACATTTCGATCCTGGGGCCGGGAATGATCTGGGGCAAGGGTCTGGTAAGCAGCGGTGGACGGTCGCGCACCAAAGAACAAAACGATGCGTTGGAAAAAGCGCGTTCCAGCGAACCGCAACGACCTTTTGGTTATCCCAATCCGCGCGACGCGGTCGAGTCCGGCTGGGGCAACAAATCGATCAGCCTGAAACTATGCCGCAACGTCTTGATCCGTGACATCTCCATCCTGCACGGCGGACACTTCGCGATACTCGCGACCGGCGTCGACAATCTCACCATCGACAACGTCAAGATCGACACCAACCGCGATGGCATCGACATCGACGCCTGCCGCAACGTGCGCGTCTCAAACTGTAGCGTCAACTCGCCCTTCGACGATGGCATTTGTCCGAAGAGTAGTTTCGCGCTCGGCTACGCCCGGGCAACTGAAAACGTGACGATCACAAATTGCCAGGTTAGCGGCTACGACGAAGGCACCTTTCTCAACGGTACCTACAAGCGCGAATACAACCGGTACAGTCATAACAGTCCGACGGGTCGAATCAAGTTTGGGACCGAGTCGAACGGTGGTTTCAAAAACATAACCATCTCCAACTGCGTCTTCGATTACTCCCGAGGATTTGCGCTCGAGAGCGTCGACGGCGGATTTCTCGAAGACGTAACCATCACCAACATCACGATGCGCGACATCACGAATTCGCCGTTCTTTCTGCGTTTGGGGAACCGCGCCAGAGGGCCGAAGGAAAGTACGACGTTTGGCCGACTTCGCCGTGTGCTCATCAGCAATATCGTGGTGTACAACGCCGACGCGAAATATGCGTCGATTATCAGTGGACTTCAGGAACACCCGATCGAAGACGTCAAGCTGAGCAATATCCGAATTTACTACCGGGGTGGGGGCACCAGGGAACAGGCCGCACTGGATCCACCCGAAAAAGAAAAAGACTACCCGGAGCCGGTAATGTTTGGAGAGATGCCCGCCTACGGTTTTTTCATTCGCCACGTAGAGGGGATCCAAATGGATAACATTGAGGTGAACTATTTAAACGCCGACGCGCGACCGGCGTTTGTCTTGAACGATGTGAAGCACGCCGACTTTTTCCGGGTGCGGGCTCAGCACGCTCCGGATGTTCCCACTTTCACGTTTAGGGAGGTTGAGGACTTTAGCGTCCAACAAAGCGCCGACTTAGCGGACAAACGTATTGAGCGCCTTAAGCAGGGGAAGTACTGAAGATAATCAGCCGCGGATTTACGCGGAGAAACGCGGATCAGAATAAGAAGTCGGAATAGGAACTGAGTGAATAGCCAAAAGACTTTTAGTTCCTTGTTCTAATTCTGATCCGCGTTTATCTGCGTAAAATCCGCGGCAAATACTCTTATAAGGAAAAGCTTCCGTAGAAAGCACTGTTCTCGCCCGACCTCTGCCACGCATCAGCAACACCATCGCCCGTGTACAGGGCCCTCGTGGTATAGCCGACTTTGCGATTCTCCAGCGGCACGAGTGGCGAATACCAAACAAGGTTTGGCATCTTGCAGCAGAGATCATTGGGCATCGCTTCAACATTGATCGAAGCGACGTTGTTGGCATTCACCGAATAGTTTTTGCCTTCATGCTCAAAACTGAGCGGTCCTCGACGCACCGAGACGATCCTGCCGAAAGATGACGCGTATCTGCTCCTGAGGGCTTCCAGAATCGCCCGGGATTGTGCATCCGATGCATTACTGCCGATAACGATTTCGGCACGACGCGCGGCTTCGCTGTCAGAAAGATTCGCGTCGGCGGTGACAATAGCCACCACGCTGACGCCTGCCAGATCAACTCCGCGCCACGATCCCGATTTCACGTTCCAGGCCATCAACGCATCCCGTCCG
The DNA here is from genome assembly GCA_036506215.1 of Pyrinomonadaceae bacterium. Lineage (GTDB taxonomy): Bacteria > Acidobacteriota > Blastocatellia > Pyrinomonadales > Pyrinomonadaceae > PSRF01. The sequence continues at coordinate 17,793 of DASXSC010000084.1, forward strand.
GTGGTGGTCACCTCGCCATTGTAATGACAAGCTCCGGCGAAGACGCTGGCGGTGCGTACCTCAACGTAGTCGCCATGAATGGCACTCGACTCACCTTTTGAAGTGATAGTTATCGCGCTGGAAAAAACTGCCAGAATTGCTAGTAGAATTGGGACAAACCATAATTTTCGCATGTTCGTACCTCCTAAATCTTGTGCACCGATCACGCTCGCTCCAAGCTAGAAGTGTAGCACGACCTGCCCGGCGTGCAACGGTCGGGAGTGGCACGGCCGCCATCGGGACCGATGACCTGTTGTGTTTCCCGGCACCAGCAGTGATTGCTGGCGTCGAGATATTGTTCCGCATCGGTCGCCACTGCATCCAGCATAAAGAACTTTTTCGAACGGAGCGAGCCGCAGAAGGTGGTCTGGATTGCAGCAGGATTAGCCGGCGAGCTTTCCAGCGCGCTCTCTTCAAGATTGGATAGTTTGTCTGCCATTCACTACCTCCCGGCTCTCATTTTCTCGGCCTTCGCTTCACCTAACGCAAACTGTTTGTTTGCCGACGTAACGCAAACTGTTAGTTTGCGATGTAAAGCAAACTGTTAGTTTGCGACGTGAACCAAGCACTCGACCTGCCTATTAACCGAGCCCGCAAACTAACGGTTTGCGTTACACCAAACCCGCAAACTAACAGTTTGCGTTACACAGAACCCGCAAACCAAACAGTTGGCGTTACACAGACTACGTTACGCTGCCACCCCACCCGCTTTGGCGAGCGCGCGACGAACAAGAGTCGCCGTCAAGGGAACTTTGTAAGCATTCTTTTCGAGTGGCTGCGCGCCAACGAGCGCGAGTTTTGCAGTTTCTTTCAGCACCTCGCCGCTCAGGGTTTTCCCAGCAAGAAACTTCTCAGCTTCGGTTGCGCGCCAGGGAATAGGAGCTACACCGCCTAAAACAATCCGCGCTTGAGTTACTTTCCTGCTTGCGCCAAGCTGAACTGCCGCCGCGACGGAAGCAAGCGCAAAATCCATCGACTCCCGTTCCTTGAACTTCAAATAAGTTGAGTGGGCTGCAAACGGTGAAGCAGGCACGTTTATTTGAGTAATGATATCGTCATTCTTCAGCACATTTTCGCGGCGAATGCTGCCTTCGGATGGCAACGTGAAAAACTTTTCCAGCGGAATCATGCGCTTGCCTTCTACACCGACAACGGAAACACCGGCGCCCAGCGCTACCAGCATTGGCGCCAGATCCGATGGATGGACAATATAGGATGGACCACCACCGAGAATCGCGTTGTACTTGTTTTCCCCCGTTGCTGCATAACACTCGGAGCCGCCCTTTTTCAGACAAACTACATCTTCCAGGCGGAAATACCAGCAGCGCGGACGCTGGCAGAGATTGCCGCCAACGGTGCCGAGGTTGCGAATCTGCGGAGTAGCGATTGAGTGGGCCGCTTCGGCAAGACCCGGAAAACTCGCGCGTACTACCGGGTTTTCTTCCAGTTGGCTTAGAGTCACCAGCGCGCCAATTGTCAGTCCTTGCCTGGCATTACCCTGAATCAGATTTAGTCCTCGGATGCTCTTGAGATTGACCACACGCGCAGGCCGCGAGCTGTAGTCTTTCATGGTGGTCAAGAGATCTTGTCCACCGGCAATCGGGCGCGCGGCGTCGTCGATGTCGCTCGGTGCGGGAGAGGACTTCAACAACTGTACTGCCTCACTGACACTGCTCGCATTGATCCACTCAAATGCTTTCATGCGAGGTTCCTCCCGTTCATGACGCCCATTAGTATTTTGTCCGGCGTGATTGGCAGTTCGCGCACGCGCAGGCCGCAGGCATTGAATACAGCGTTTGCCAGAGCGCCCAGCGCGGGAATGATGCAAGCCTCCGCGATGCCAATTACTGCTTCGCGCTTGTCATCGTCGTCGATAATTGGAACCATTTCCGGCATCTCAAGCGAACCCGGCAATTTGTAGTCACCGAATCCGGGATTAAGTTGTATTCCGAGTTTGGCGTCCATCACTCGCCCCTCCCAGAGCGCCATGCCGAGTGACTGAATCATGCCGCCATTGATCTGACTCTCCATCGTCAGCCGGTTGAGAGGGAGACCGCCGTCCTGCACCTGAACCATCTTGATTGGCCGGATGTGTCCGGTTTCTACGTCTACCTCAACTTCGGCAAAGCAGACACCGTGCACGCCTCGGGACTGAAGATCGGAACGCCACTCGCCATGGGCCGCGATGCCTGAAGCGGGCAGGGCGGCGGAGACTTGCTGCCAGGTCATTGATTTTTCCCCTGCAGTAGCGCGGCCGTTTTCAAACTTGATTTCTTCGGGTTTCACGCCGCCCAGCAGCGGTGCGATTTTTTCGGCAATTGCCAGCCGGGCTTTGATCGCGGCATCCTTGACTGATGGCGAGAGGGAAGCGGCAGTCGTAGAACCCCCCGACGGATTCGCCGAGCCCAGTTTTGAATTACCAATCTTTTCGACTACGTCCTTTAGTTGCAGTCCTAATTCTTCAGCGACGATGGCGCGCGTGTAAGTGCGCGTGCCCGTTCCCAGATCTTGCGTGCCAACTGCGACTACCACGGCGCCGTCGCGCGCTACCGTGACTTCAACCTTGCATTGATTGTTGCCGCCACCTCCCCAGGTGCCCACGGCACAACCCAGCCCTCGCTTCAGTGGACCAGCGCCCTCTGCATTCGGTTTACGTCGTTCCCAGCCGATCGCGCGTGCCCCGCGATCCAGCTGCCGGTGATAAACCTCGTCCTTGAGGTTCAGCTTGCGAAAGGCAATTGGATCCATGCCTATCTTGTAAGCCAGTTCATCCATCAACGATTCCATAGCAAAGGAAGCCTGGGGATGCCCCGGCGCGCGCATGGCGATCGAGGAATCCTCGTTGGTATGCAGGGCGAATACCTCGCGGTACGTATCGCGCACGCGATAAACGTAAGGTTGGCCGGCCTGCGAGCCATCACCCAGGCCACCAAGGCGATACTGCGTGGCGCGTAAAGCAATAAGCGTCCCATCTTTTTTGACGCCCGCCTTGAATTTCTGCCAGGAGCCGGAACGATTACCCGCCATCACGAACTCGTCGTAACGAGTCAGCATTAACTTGACCGGTGTCTTGGTCTGCTTTGAGAGTTTGCAAGCGAGCATGCCTTCTACGCCGATGCCAAACTTCGATCCAAAGCCTCCACCCATGTGCTCAACGACAGAAGTCACCGCGCTCTCTGGCAGTTCAAGGTTTTTGGCGGCGTCACCGGGAATTGTGAAGGTTCCTTGCGTGGAAGCGTAAACCATTGCCGTCTCGCCACCGCGGTAGTCAACGGTCAGGCCGTGTGTTTCAAGGCAAGCATGATGAATGCGCGGCGTCTGATACTCGGCTTCGACGACCGCATCACATTCCGCGAATGCGGCGTCAGTCTTTTGAGCGTCCCCGCGTTTTTCCTTCTCTTCGACGTTGACTTCATCGGGCAAGGCCTTCGGCGATCCCGGTTTGATTGATTCCGCGGCCTTCACTACGTGGGGCAGTACTTCATATTCCACTTTGATCGCGTGCAGCGCATCGCCGGCGATTTCGGGAGTGGTGGCAGCAACAGCCGCCACCGGCATGCCATGGAAAAGAAACTCCTTCAGTGGCGTTTGAATAATTGCCTGGACTCCCGGAATCCTGGAAGCGGCGGCGGAATCGAATTTCGTCAGGCGCGCGTGCGCATGTGGGCAGCGAAGGATGCGGCCATAGAGCATTCCCGGCAGGCGCACGTCATGTGTGTAACGAGCCACGCCCGAAACTTTGAGAGGCCCGTCAACGCGAGTCAGGCGATGATTCAGGAGGGTATGCTTGTCGTTTGGTCCCCAGCCCGGCCCGGCGTCCTCGTCAACTTCGATCTCCACCATTGTCTCGACGCCGTTAACGACTTTGGGAACACGGACTTTCTTTTTCTTTTTTATGGGCGCCTGCTGCATGAGTTTCTCCAACTTGGTTCTGGTAACGCACTTGGTTGTGGTAACGCAAACTGTTACTTTGCGTGATCTGGCCAACACTTAACTGAGTGGCGACGAGCCGTTTGCAAACTAACAGTTTGGGTTACACAAAATCGAACTATTCGTCTCCAACTCCTGCCTTCGCCGCTGCCAGCGCGGCTTCAAAAACTCTCGGATAGGTACCGCAGCGACAGAAGTTTCCTTTGCAAGCCTCTCGCACTTCCGCCAGACTCGGATTTGGATTCTTCTTCAAGTAAGCCGAAATCGTAGTGACAAACCCGGGCGTGCAGAAGCCACACATCAACGCATCGTTCTCAACGAAGGCGTGCTGGACTTGATTCATCGCTTCGGGTGAGCCCAGGCCTTCGACTGTTGTGATCTGCTTGCCGACGGCATCAACGCCAAGCACGAGACAGGAATAAACAGGCTTACCATCCAGCAAGACTGTGCAAGCGCCACAGGTGCCCATGTCACAAACGAGTTTGGGCCCGGTGAGCGGTGGCTCGAGGTGATTGCGTAGAGTGTTTAAGAGCGTCGTACGGGGTTCAATCCGGACCTCACGCTTTTGCCCGTTTATCTGCAGGACCACGGGAACGTTTCCGGTCAGAGCCTGGTTGTCTGCCGCAGCCTCCGTTCCCTCTGCTTCAATCAGCAGCTTATCGGCGAACGCGGCCCCGGCGCCTACAATCCCGACACCTTTCAGAAAACGGCGGCGGCTGGGATCATGCGCGCCTTGACTCTTGTTCTTTTCATCAGAGTTTTCGGCCATGATTTCTCCTGCGTTTAAATTCCCTTTACAGCGTTACGCGCAGAATTCGATTTTGTCCTTAATGAGGGCAAATATGAATAAATAGCAAATTACTGTCAAGCGATTTCGAGAGTTTTTACTCCGCTGTGGACGCGGAGCCGGCCGAACAGCCTCCGTGCGTGGCAGCCAAATGAAGTCTCTGACCACCGATGCGCGGCAAGTCTCAGACTGCCAATGCGCGGCAGCCAGGTAAGGTCTCCGACCGCCGATGCGCGGCAAGTGTCTGACGACCGGTGCGCAGCAGGTCTCTGACGACCGGTGCGCAGCAGCCAGGTAAGGTCTCCGACCGCCGATGCGCGGCAAGTCTCTGACTTGCCGAAGGCTTTGTTGACTCTCTTAAGGTCTCCGACCTTTTGGGAGTCCGGTCATAGACCGGAAGAATTAGTGATACAGGTTCGGCAAGTCAGAGACTTGCCGCGCATCGGCGGTCAGAGACCTGCTGCGCACCGGTCGTCAGACACTTGCCGTGCATCGGCGGTCGGAGACCTTGGTTGTCATTTCACCACGCCCTGGGGCTGCTGCGGTTCAGGCGCCTTCACCTGGTAGTTCTCGACCACAGTGACGCGCGAACGCTTCGCAATTTGATTCCCGAGCCCTGCCTTACGGTTGGGCTTCTGCCTTGACTTCAAGCTCACCGGTCAGACGAATGTCTGTAGAAGACGACCCGATCATCACTCGGAACTTTCCGGGCTCCACCACAAAGCGCATGTTCCGATCCCACAGCGCCAGGTCGCGAGGCACCAAGGTAAACGTCACAGTTTTAGTTTCGCCAGACTTGAGGTGGATTCGCTCGAAGCCTCGTAGATTTTTTTCGTAAGTAGTGACGCTGCTCACCAAATCACGAGTATAGAGTTGGACAACTTCATCGCCGTCGCGCGTGCCGGTATTCTTGACGTCTACAGTTACGAGCCACGCTGGAATCGACACACTGGAAGTAACTTGCAGCGGCCGAATATTCAAATTGCTATACGCAAATGTCGTGTAGCTCAAGCCATGGCCAAAGTAATAGAGCGCTCCGTTCACGCGCGTCTTCTCGCCCTCCCACTGGGCGTTTGGTTTGGTTGGGAAATTATAGGGAATCTGCCCGACTGTTTTAGGAAATGTCACCGTCAGCTTTCCTCCCGGATTGTAATCTCCAAACAATACGTCGGCGATTGCCGTACCTCCCTGCGCGCCAGGGAACCAGGCTTCCACAATGCCAGGAACATACTTGTCAATCCAGTTGATGCTAAGCGGACGGCCGTTGATCAAAACCACCACGACAGGTTTGCCTGTTGCATAAACTGCCTGGACCAATTGCAGTTGTCGACCCGGTAAATCGAGGCTGGTGCGGCTCGCACTTTCGCCCACCGTTTTTGAGGAGTCGCCCAAAACCACCACTGCGACATCCGAACTCTTCGCAATGGCTGCCGCCTGGTCGATGCCCGCTTGTTCCCCTTTTGTCAGCGGCTCAGGCAACACTTCAGTTTCGGGCCAATGCGCGTCGACGATCTCACAGCCCTTCGCATAATTCACCTTCACTCGTTGGCCTAACTTGTCCTGGATTCCTTTCAGCACAGTCGTGCCATTTATGCCGTTTGGCCCATAACGATAGCGCGTCAAACTGTCATCGTCGGCGTTGGGGCCAATGACAGCGATGGAATCAATGTCTTTAGCCAATGGTAGAACGTTGCGATCGTTTTTTAGAAGCACAATACTTTCACGTGCTGCTCGCAAGGCCACTTGTTGATGCGCTGACGAGTTGACGATTCTTTCCGTTGCTTCCGGGTCATTAACATACGGGCGATCGAAAATCCCGACGAGAAACTTTACACGCAGCACATCTCGCACTCTGTCGTCGAGTGTCTGCATTGAAACCTTTCCTTCTTTGACCAGTTCACGCAGCGGCAGAATGAAATCATCTGGTGGGGTAAAGTTGGTCTTCACATTCAAGCCGGCTTCGATTGACTGCCGCACCGCATCTTTCATATCGGCCGCAACGGCGTGTTTGTCGTACAGGTATTCCACCGCCGCGCTATCGGAAACAACATAGCCTTTAAACCCGAAGTCGTTTCGCAAACGCGTCGTTAGCCAATACTTGCTTCCGCTGACCGGTATGCTGTCGTAGTCGTTGTACGAACTCATGATTCCGAGCAGGCCGCCTTCTTTGATTGCCGCGATGAACGGCGGAAGAAAAATATTTTCGACTTCGCGTGGCGAGGTTTGCGGATCGGTGCGGGCCTGTCCTTCTCTGGCGCCTTTATTGTTTCCGTATATCGCAAAATGCTTTGCCGTTGAGGCTACCGTGTAATTTTCTTGCAGGCCCTTAACCATCTCAACGCCCAGGCGAGATGTCAAAAAAGGCTCCTCGCTGTAGACATCTTCAATCCGACCCCAACGTTGATCTCGCGCAACATCGAGCGTCGGCGCGTAGATATTTGTGTAACCTAGCGCCCTGGCCTCTTGCCCAGTGATTTGTCCAATCTCGCCAACGAGCGCTTTGTCCCAGGTATGTCCCTGACTGAGCTCCGAAGGAAAACTGGTCGCGGTAGAGAACGCGACGCCGCGTAACCCTTCGTTTGTGAAATCCACTGGAATACCCAGATGAGTTTCCTCGACAAAAAAGCGCTGTACTTCGTTCATGGCCCAGACATGCTTTTTGATGTCGCGAGCATAGACACTGTTAGAGCCTGCCGCCCATCCGTTCAGGTGTTCATCGATATTGGCGATGCCGTCTTTCCATATCTGCTGTTTCCACTTGGGCGTGGGCAGCTCATCCTTCAAGACGCGATTGAATCCATAGAGCGTGGCTGTCTGACAAGTCTTTTCCTCCAAAGTCATTTGACTGAGCAAGTCATCGATACGTTTGTTAATGTCCGCCTTTGGGTTCTCGTAGACGTCCATGCGGCCATTCTTGTTCAGATCGATCCATCCGTTGTGATAGATATCCTTTTTTGTACTCGATTTTTCCTGGGCGAGCGAAGCAAAATTGAATGCGTTTAGCAGGATTGCGAGTAGAAGCAGATGGATTGTGCGCATTCGAAAGATTCCCACCTCACGTGAAACTCAGAAGAGACGTCGCAGATTCTACAATCATAGCCGTTTAGACAGCGGACTTGTCCGCCGTTTGCGACGCGGGGCACAAGTGCCCTTTCTAAACAGGCAACTTCATACTCGGCTTGCGGGACTTTTGCCCGTAACCCAGTTCCGCTCCTCCGGAAATGATGTGGTCGACGCCGGTCGTGAAAGTTGCTTCGGCAGCGATGAATAGACAGAGCTTACCGACCTCTTCAATCGTTCCCATACGGCCCAGCAGTTGTGCAGCTTCGCCTTCAGTCCGGCACTTATCAGGCTCAGTAGCGGCATCAATGGCCGCTTGCCACAAAGGTGTATAGATGTTTCCTGGCGAGACCGAATTGACGCGCACACCATGCGCAGCTTCGTCGACAGCCAGAGCTTTAGTAAATGCAGTGACCGCACCTTTCGTGGCGACATAGGTAGTGGCGTGGAGCTGGCCCATCGCCCCAACCAGGCTCGACATATTGATGATATTGCCTTGCGCCTGTCGCAGATGTGGCAAGGCAAATTTGCAGGCGGCGAATATGCTGATGAGATTCAATTCCAGCAGATCTCGAAACTCCGCGACGGAGAAATCGTCAATTGGCCGATGTGGAGGATGCCAGCCGGCGTTGTTGATTAGACAGTCGAGCCGGCCGTGTCGCACGACAGTGGCGTCGACGAGATGCTGAATCTCTTCAACCTTTGAAACGTCGCACGGAATGAAGTGTGCCTCGCCTGGGCCGTGTTGATTAATTTCGTTGGCCAGACTGAGTCCAGTTTCCTGTGAGCGCGCGCAGAAGACCACTCTGGCGCCGGCGCCGACGAAAGCCCGCACGCAGCCTTCCCCAATGCCCTTACTACCGCCGGTGATGATTACTACTTTGTTTGAGTAGTTCATGGAACGCAGATCTTCTGGAGTCTTAGCGAAATCAGCGCCGGTATAGCGCCAGGAAGTTTTGCTCAAAAACGTGTCTCGGCCCAGTCCGCGATAGCGGACGACAGACAATAGCCCAGCACTTTAGTGCTGGGAGACCGAACCACCGAGATCGCAGTCCGTCTAGCGGACGGCTGAGCCGCCACCATTCAGGAGTTGTTACCATGCACTTCAGTCGTCCGCTTCACGGACTACATTTCCTTTCGCCCCTCATCCCAGCAGTGAACTGCTGGGCTATTGTCGGTCGTCCGCTATCGCGGACTGGTTGAATTTTGCGTTCCGTGCAATGCCCTTTGCCAAGGTAAACGCATTACGCATCGCGATCCCTATCCAACCCGTGAGAACGCCAGCCGGTAAGTCAGGCTATTCCGGGATTGCAGACTCAACGTAACCACTCGTCTTGGCCCTACTTTTAATCCGGTCTCAATCGTTTCAAACTGAGCCTGTGGGTCAAACTTGATCGACAAGACCTTCCGGCCGCGCACCAGGGTGAGCTCGCCCGAACCAACGCTTAGCTTGTCGTTACTTCCGACAAGTAGCGGAATCTGCTCACGAAATGGGGCTGAATGATCGATCACCACGGTGAGCTCCCGTTCGCCAAACGTCAGAATTTTTTCCCCTTGATCGGAGAAGCTGTATTTAACGGTGAGCGTTCCCTGAGGTAGATCTCGATGACCAGGGACCAGACTCACTGCTTTTCCGTTTACGCTGAACTCTGCGTTCAAGGTGTCGGCTTCAAACACGTTTTGATTCTGGCCCAGTATCGTGCCCCAGGCCGCATTGGTGGTCCCGGTTTGAGACTGCAACACAGAACCCATTTCCGGTTCCCAGATAAGACCGATTCCGTAACGTTGTTGACTGGTAAGTTTCGGGCCTGAGTTGAAGGCCGCGTAATAGCCGGGCTGCCGCACAAAGGTAAACGCCAGCCGCTCGCGACTGTCCACGCGTTGATGAATGAATCGTGGCCGCAGGTAAGGCAAGAGCCTAAAGGCGGCGGCACGCTGGGGCTCGGTTGGATACCACTTTACGTGCGACCGGTGAAGAAACGCGTAAGGCGAGAAGGCGCGGAATTCTCCCACCGGTGAATCACTGTCCCGCCGCCAACTTCGTTCCAGCTCTGCTCGTCGTTGCACAGCGTCACGGGCGATCTCCATCCGCGTGGGAGCGAAAGCGCGCGCCAGCGGCACTTCGGAAGCGATCAACCGCTGGCCCTGGTCCACCTGACCGCGACTTAGATCAGCAGTGTCGAGAAATGGCCGGCGCTGGCGCGTTTCAATTGCGCGATTCAAAGTGAACCCGGAGCCGTCAGGTTCGCGCACGGCGTTGTAAGCGAGCCATTCAACAAACTTGCGTTCTTCGACTACGAGAATCTTGCCCAGCGGCGTTCCTTTTGTGTAGTGCCAGGCCATCAACAGATTGCTGTGATGAGTTCCGAGGTTATAGCCCCAGTCCGGCCCACGCGCTTCATAAAAATAGCCGGCGGGACTCTGAAAGACATCCGTCGTTTCCCGTATTCGGCGGCGCAAGAGACCGGCTATTTCTGGATCGGAATAGAGATTCAGATAGGCAAGCCCACCGGCAAACACATTTGTGTATTGGTTGGTGTAGTCCTTGCCGTGCGCGAGCAGCGCCGGATTAGTCAACACAATGCGGATGGCCTTGCGGTCAGCCTTGATTACGCGCTCGTGAAGCTTCGCATCTATGGCCGGACCGTCGCGGAGCAACGTCAGCGTCTGGCCCATGAACTTCGTCGCAAACGCCGTGGCCGGGAGATTCCAGCGCTGCGGACCGTACTCGCTGAACTGGCCGTCAGAATTTTGCATGCGGCACCAGAAGTCGAGAGCTGCTTCGAGCCGCATTCGCACTGCTGGTGATGCGTAATACTGGTTCCACGGCCGCTTAGTGCTGTAGAAGAAAGCCAGCGACAGAATATTCTCCATAATTCGCGCATTGTAGGGACGGTTGTCCTGTGGGTTGCGCCATACGGCGATGTTGATGAAACCGCGGTTCTCGCCTTCAGCGACGACGCCGTTAGCTAAGCGATGGAAGTGGGCCAAATAGTAAGGCAGATCCAATTCATCATCTGAAAAGTCGGAAGGCTTGAGTTTTGAGAAATCCGCCGGCGGCACTTCAGGCCAGCGATTGGTAGAAGAGACTGTCTGTGCTAACACATTGGATGCAAGCGCGATTGAGAGCACGATTGGGATGAACATCCAGGTTTTGAACTTCATTAGTTTCCTATCGCAAAGCCAGCGGGGGCAAGCCGCCCTTCCCAACCCTGAGACTCTCATAGGGACTCGGTGATTCCACTTTGAGTGTCTTTCAATCATGGTTTAGATCTCAACACTGATCAGCTCTTGGTCAGGAAGGGCGGCTTGCCCCCGCAATCTTTTGCCTGTCATTCAATAGTGGCATCTTGATGCGAAGCTTCTCACCTACCAGGCACTTCCCCGATCTTCTTCGCGTATTCGTCGAACAACCCGAGGTAATAGAGCCTGGTCAGTTCTTTCTCAAGAGTTTCCAATGATGCTGCCCTTGCAGGCTCAGCCTTTCTTACTTCATCAAGGCGCGCGCGCAGTTGCCGGAAAACTTTTTCCTTAAGCCAGTAACCATGATCGTATCTTTCGCCAATCGCTGAGGCGGATGCCAACTTGTCTATTTCCGGCGTAGTCAGACCACGCCGCCACGCGGCGCGGTAAACAGTCAAACCTTCCTGCCACGATTGATTGGCGATACGGGTAAAGATCGCGTTAAGACCTTTCCAGCCTTCTCTGCGAGTATCAACCAGGGTTACGACGTCCGGATGGGACTGCTGCGGTGTCCGGTAATCAAGGAGGGAGACACGGAAATCAATCTTGCGATCACCGTCGTAATCGTATTCAACCGTATCAAGAAAGCCGTTGTTATCAGTGTCGGTATACTTTACAACCTCTTCGACGCGTGGAGCTCGAGGCTTGGGAGACGGCGTTTTCGTTCCGCCATGAAACTCGGCGTTCTTATCAACCAGCCAGGCTCCCCATTCGGCGCCGGCCAGGTGCAGTTTTCTATCAAACACGCCAACGTAGAGTTTGGCTCCCCCCGAGTTGTCTTCGTCAAATTCACCGCGGTCACCTAGCGAATCAGCCTGAGGATGTCCGGAGATTCCCGGGCGCTCTGAAGGGGCAACCATATCCTGTCCTGCATAGTTACTGCGCAGCCAGCGTTTGGTTGAATAGAGATCGATCTCTTTGGGGCCACCGAAGCCGTGCATGGGATAGTACATCTCAACGCGCTCCCAGCGGTGATCGTCGTCGTCTTCATCAAATACGAAATATGTGCTGGTCCATTCGGCGGTAAAGAAAGCATCAAAGCTTTTCTCGTGGGGCATATACATAAGCTCGTCGATGCGCCGCCAGTTATTCCACTGAAAGCATCCGTCGAATTTTGGATTGCCTTTCAATGCCGGATATTTATGAACGAAGGAGCGGTAGGGTACACCCGGTCCGCCGGCGCCGCGCAACGACATGTCGTAGTCGGTTTCGTTTCCTTTGGTGGAATCATTGTCGAGATCGAAGGTAACGAAAGCTTCGTTGAGCACTCCGGAAAGCTTTGTCAGGTCCTTGTCGAGTGGGGGAACAGGATCCAGCCAGCGCATGGCCATCTCGCTTACACCATCGCCGTCATAATCGAAGAACGCAAATGGGTTCTCCCAATTGAGTCTGGGATCGGGCAGCGACTGAGGTGGTCGATGAACTTTTAGAAATATGGCATCGCCGTTGTAGTCAGGCAGCCAGTCCGCGGTCCCGGTATAGCCCCAATTATCGTTGGCAAAATCGAACTTCTCCCAATCGAGCCAGCCCAAAACGCCATCCTTCTCAACATCGACGAAGATCATCCAGTGGGCGCCACTTATGTTCCACTTATCGGGCGACCATTCAGGAGACTGCGTTACCCACGCCTGCAGATCCGCCTTGCCGTCGCCGTCGTTATCTGCCCACTTCACATTCAGATCAAGCGGGCCGTCGTAGAAGCCGTCGCCGTTCTTGTCTACCTGCAAGACGTCGTTGACTTGATCTCCACGCGTATCAGTAGGGAGCAGATCGCCGTTTTCATCGAGCCAGCGTACGCGTTTTCCATTCCACCAGCGCTCGACGATATCGGGCTTGCCGTCGTTGTCAATATCGATCCGCACCAGCTCGTCGGACGGTGTTTGTGACTTCAGAGCCGAGTGGCGAAGGTCGCGGCTGCTCTGCTGAGCCGCAACTGTTGCAGCGAAGGCAATCGACCAGGCGGTGATGGTGAAAAAGGAAGTGAGAACCCGGTAAGAGCGGCAGCGCATTATGTCGCACCTCGATAGAGCGATGGATGATTCAATCGTGTGTTTTAGGGCAGTAACCCGACTATCAAGGACGGCTGTAATTCGCACTAATGGAACCCTTCCCAGGTAGTGGGTCAGTTTGATAAATAAGAGAAGCACGCCATGCAGAACCGAGCGCGGTAGCGCCGGATGCTAGAGTCAAGTTCAGTGTAATGATGCAGAACCGAGCGCGGTAGCGCCGGATGCCAAAGTCAACTTCAAACATTTGCCCGGTGGCAGCATCCGCTCAAGCGAAGGCTGGAAATTAATAGGTGCTGCCTGTAACAAAGTCTCTTCCGCCAACCCTCGTACAATCACTACGCTAAAGTTGACTTTAGCATCCGGCGCTACCGCGCACGGTTCTCCAAAGAATCCGACCTCCCCGCGCTAAACCGATCCACTACCCCTTCCTAACCGTCGGGCTACTGCCCTGGTCTTCGTTTCGAACGAGTCTTAATCAACGTAAATTTCGATAGGTGGCGGGAAGGCCTTATAACACTTACGATCCGCGACTAGCAAGCCGGTTGTGAGAAACAAGAATTGGTTCAATTGGTCACACTGGCGAGTTAGTTTGAGAACGAAATTGGTTCGAAATTGGGGTAGTGGGTCAGTTTCGCGCGGGGAGGTCGGATTCTTTGGAGAACCGTGCGCGGTAGCCGGATACTAAAGTCAACTTCAACGCACGCTATGCAGAACCGAGCGCGGTAGCGCCGGATGCTAGAGTCAACTTTAGCGCAGTGATTGTACGAGGGTTGGCGGAAGAGACTTTGTTACAGGCAGCACCTATTAATTTCCAGCCTTCGCTTGTGCGGATGCTGCCACTGGGCAAATGTTTGAAGTTGACTTTAGCATCCGGCGCTACCGCGCACGGTTCTGC
>DASXSC010000085.1:0-9948 GCA_036506215.1 Pyrinomonadaceae bacterium
GTACTTCGCTCTTCGCTCGCGACAAGCCAGCGCCTTGACGTGTTCACTGTTGGGATTCTCTCTATGCGCCGCCGGAGCTTTGCTTTCCCGAGTTACCTTCGGCGTGCCGTTCATCTTAATCGCACTGCTTCTTGCTCTCCAAATACCAAGAGAGAATCGAATAACTAATCTTTTGGTCCTCCTTCTTCCACTTGGCGTTGCCTTTGCGTTTTATGTTTGGCTAAGCTACGCAAGATTCGGCAGCTTCGTTGGAGTAAATTATGACTATTACATCAACCCGGTTCACAGCGAATTCGCGCATAAATACGGGGTGTTTAACGCGCGTCGTATCCCCTATAGTTTCGCCGACTACTTCAGTCTGCGCTTTCCAAGACTCCAGCGTGAGCTGCCTTTTTTCCGGGCAGACCGCCATTCCTATGACTATCCTTCTCTCTTTTCCAATCCATTCAGCGAGGCATATATCTCTCTCCTCTGGTCTTCCAGCTGGCTCGTCTTTGCCGCTATCATGGGAATCATATGTCTCGTTCGACGCAAAGGGGCCGACCTCTTTGAGCGAGGTGCCGCCGCGGCTCTCTTTGTGCAATTTCTCTGCATCCTGTCGTATTTCTTGCTCGCCCAACGCTATGCCACGGACCTTTATCCTTTCCTGATCTTCTGCTTCGTTATCTTTCTAGGTTCAGGCGGTGCCATTGTATGGAGGTCGCGTCATATCTTAACTGGACTAGTTGTTCTTTCGATTGTTATAAACTCGCTGGCAACCGTCTCCTGGCTAGTTGGTGCTGACCAAAATGTGCCCGCTGAAACAAAAACCGCCTGGGGAAAGCTGTTAGGCCGGGATTCTTATGAGAGATGGAAGTGATGCGGTCCGGGAGCACACCCGCTCCGGTTGCTGGTGAACGCGTCTCGCTGCCGCAATCACGGATCGTTGACATTCCTTCGTCATTCGTCATTCGTGCTTCGTCATTATGATGTTACTGAAGAGTGACAGTAGCCGGGAGTTTTCGGTAGCCATAGCGGTGTCGCTTGTTGCGGCGATCGCCTTTTATTTCTCGACCAAGGCAACCCTGCACGATCTGGATTATACAAATCAGATTGCTTCAGCTTTGCTCCACGGCCAGCTGGGTCTTCAGGAAAAACCGCCTGACTGGCTTAACGAGATGATTCCATGGGAAGGCAGATACTACTCAGCCTTTCCGCTGGGAGCAGTGCTTAGCATGCTTCCTGTAGCGCTTCTGCTAAACACGGGCCTGATTCAGAACTTTCCCGGACATTTCTTAGCAGCCCTGATGGCCGGCCTATGTGTTTATTTCTTTTTTCAACTCGCGAAGGCATTCGAAGCCGATCACTCCAGTCTCGAAAGCAAATCGTTGGCTCGTAGGATTATGTTGGCTCTGTTTCCCATTTTCGGAACGTGGACATGGTGTAACCTCGGATTTGGCGGCGCCTGGCAAATCGCTCTCGGTTTAGCTTTGCTGGGGCAAACCGCAGCGCTCTATTTTACCTTGGCCCGGCCATCGCCGTTCGTTGCAGGAGCGTTCTTCGCCCTGGCTTTTGGGAATCGCACCGAGCTGCTTATTACATTGCCTCTCTATCTTTATTTGTTCTGGCGCCAGGCAAACGGAAGAGTGTTCACATGGAAGAATCTAAAGCGAGGAGTTCAGGAAAATGGCCGGATGCTTGTCCGTTTCCTGAGTCTGCCCGCAGCACTCGCGATCCTAACGGCTGCTTATAACTTCGCGCGCTTCCATTCCATTTTCGACTTTGGTTACATCCATATCCCGGGAGTGACCCAGGAACCTTGGTATGAGCATGGGTTGTTTTCGATTCAGGCTATCCCATGGAATATCTACACCATGCTATTCCAAGGATATGAGAGCCTTGCCTACTTCCCCTACATCCGCCCAAACGGCTTTGGTTGCTCAATCTTCCTAGCCAGTCCTTTCCTATTCCTCCTGTTTCGCCAGGGCGGACGATACAAGGTAGTCGCCTGGGTGGCGCTCGTCCTTTTAACACTCGTGCTTTGGTTACATGGAAATCCGGGGAGCTGGCAATTCTCCTATCGCTACGCCATGATCTTGCCTCCCTGGATGTTCCTTCTGCTGACAGGTAATGGCCCGCCGAAGATATCCGTGCCCGAAATCTCGCTTTTCGCTGTCTCAGTCGCAATCAACGCGATAGCCACCTGGCAATTTCTCTGGACCGACCAGATCCAGCCCTAGAAAATCTCTTAATCTGAGCTATCTGCGTGAATCAATAGTGATTGGTAAGGCGTCACCAGCAGGGCGCGCCGAGGAAATCGCAAAAACGACAAATGTCTCGACCTCCAGCAGCGTTTGACGGAAGAAATCGTGCATTTAGAGTTCGCACCTGTGCGGTTCGTTGACGGGTCGAACACCTACGTATGCTAGCGTTCGTCTATCTTGGATTGACTGTTTGTCTTGGCGATTTTCTTTGCCGGCGCTTTTACCGGTTTGTGTCCGTTGCACACCGGTGCACGGCAGCCATCCTCGTAGGGCTACTGGTTAGCTCATGGTTCACATATTTGGGTGGGCTCACATTCGCGTGGACGTCACGGCCGCTGCTCTGGGGTAATCTCTTGTTCTTTGTGACGGCTGTTGCGCTGCTGACTTGGCCCAGATGGAAACACAGAATTGTTAAAGGCTCGGGCAAAGCTCGCAGGCAGTTTCCAGCCGACTCGTATCTGCCGCGGCCCAAGGGTTCCGGCATAGCTGACTGGATACTCATTGCCGGATACCTCGCCCTGGTCTCGTGGATGATGTTTGCCTCATTTAATTCGAAAGGCGGGAGACTGCAGATCGCTAACCCTGAGTACAGCGACTTCGGACCAAATACTGCGATCATGCAGAGCTTCGCCGTCGGCCACAATTTTCCCACGGAATATCCGCACTTCTCCGGGGATCGCATCCGTTACCACTTCTTGTTCTACTTTCAGGGGGGGAATCTTGAATTCCTCGGCCTCGATCCGGCGTGGAGCCTTAACCTACTCAGTATAACCACGCTGGGAGCCATGCTCGTCCTGGTGATGGTGCTTGGCCAGGTGCTGTTCGATTCGCGCGCAGTTGGGCGCGTGGGTTCTGCGCTCTTCTTCTTTTTCGGATCGCTCTCTTACGTCCCCTTTCTTCACAGACAAGGTTCGGTCCGCGCTGCACTTCAGGCTATTATGCATCAGCGCGAGTATCTCCCGACTATCTTTCCCTATCGAGGTGAACTCTGGGGTACCTGGTCGCAGGTGACTTACCTCAATCAGCGGCATTTCGCCAGCGCCATTGGGATACTGCTACTCGTCCTTGTTTTTCTGGTCATCCACTATCGGACGCTACCGGTAAAGCAAACCAAAGCGCCCACTTCCCTTAATCCGGTAACCTCGGAGCCACACGCGGTGCCCGAAACTGCACCGGATATAGCGTCGAACGACGCCACTCAGCCAGAACATCTTCCAGAGTCAGCAGCTGAGATGCTTTCTGGCTCGGTCGCAACAGAAGTAAAGCAGCCAGCTGTTTCAGCGTCGGGGACTTTCCGCCCTACCTTTCCCGGCTTCGTCTTTTCAGGGGTCCTGCTTGGTCTGCTACCGATGTGGAACAGCGCGGTGTTCATTGCGGCCGCCGCCGTATTGGGAGTGTTGTTCATCTTATTTCCGCTGCGGAGGCAAATGCTAGCCCTGGCCGTGACTGCAGGTGTAATCGCGCTGCCACAGATGCTTTACCTGAGCACAGGTAAGGGTAGAGCGGTCATGCCGCGGCTCATTCACTGGGGCTATACGATTGATCATCCAACAGCTTCGAACGTTGCCAAATACGTTGGCTTTACCTTCGGTTTCAAGTGGTTGTTAATCGCGATGGCCGTCATTTTTGCGACCAGCCTGCAAAGGCGGCTATTTTTGGCAGTTTCGAGCCTCATTCTGGTTGCGTTTTCGTTCCAGTTCACCATTGAGAGCCTTGCCAACCAAAAGTTTTTCCACATTTGGGTAATCATGGCCAACCTGTTCGTCGCGTTTGCGCTCTGGCGTTTATGGCGTCTCTCACTTGGCGGAACTACGCTGCCCGGGAAAGTCGTTGCCCTCGGTCTCTTCCTGCTGATCATTCCGGGCGGGCTGATCGATTTCTTCCCGATTCATAACACTGGCTGGAGCGAAGTAGCCTATAAGAACGATCCACTGATCGACTGGCTTAAGAAAAACACTTCACCGCGAGATATCTTTTTGACAGATCGCTTCGTCAATCATCCTATCTTGATGGCTGGACGGCGGGTCTTGTATGGCTGGCCTTACTACGGATGGTCAGCCGGTTACAACGCGAGCAAGCACGACAGGGTTTACACAGAGCTGTTCGAGAGCAAGGACCCGTGGAAAGTGTTCCGGCTTTTGAAAGAGAACGGCATCAAGTACGTGGCGTATGATAATGCGATTCGGCAGGGTCAGTTCATCAGGCGACCGAATGAACAGGTTTATGCTACTTATTTCCCGAAGGTGTTTGAGGACAAGCAAAACAGGTACAATTCGCTGACGATTTATAAAGTGCCCGAGGTAGCGCCTCCCCAGCTCGGTTCCCTGCCGGAAAATGCGGCTAATATGCTTGAAGGCGGAAGGGGAACTGGGAAAGGACAATTTGATGCGCCGCATGGGATCGCTGCGGACGACAAGGGGAACATTTTCGTAGCCGATACGAACAATGGGCGAATCGAAAAATTCTCACCGAGCGGTGTCTATACTACGAGTCTAGGAATCAAAGGCACGGGCTATGGACAACTAGGAGAACCGAATGGGATCGCCATCGACCGAGCTGGCAACATCTACGTAGCAGACGCTTCCAATCACCGTGTGCAGAAGCTGGCGCCTGACGGAACTCTCATTGACGAGTGGAAAGGCCCGGACCCTGGCTTTTACGGTCCACGACGGATCGCCATTGGCCCCGATGACTCAATTTATGTTGTCGATCAGGGGCGCACCCGAATCGTCAAATTCAGTCCGGATGGACGCGTTCTCACAACTTGGGGCACCAAAGGAAATGGCGACGGTCAGTTTGACGACCACACTTCGGTCGCGGTTGATCCCACAACCAATAAGGTTTACGTCGCCGATCCGCGTAACCAACGGATACAGTTATTTGATCCGAACGGCAAATTTCTGAATAAGTGGCCAGTGCCGGAGTGGCAACGGTTATATGGTTTCGAGGATTTGGCCATCGATTCCAAGGCAGGCAGGCTCTACGCATCAAGCGCTAATATGGACGCCGTACTCGTTTTCGACTTGAACGGCAACCGAACGGGAAGCGTGAGACCAAAACCGCCGGACAAACTCGACGGCCCATCCGCGTTGGCTCTGGTGGATCGCAAGCTTTACGTAGTATGTATGTCAGGTAATCACGTGAGCGAAATTGACCTGGGAACACGATACTAGCGAGCACAGCCATTACGGTTCTCGTCGATTGATTCCATAGAAGGCGCAGCCAATAGTATGGAGCTATCCCAGAAGGAGCGGAGATTCTGTATCCCGAGAATTGTCCTACTCGGCTTGTCATTTGTTAGCCTGGTGATTTGCGCCGTTGGAGCCACCGCGCACTATCTGAAATGGGCTTGGACAAATCCATGGCAGCCAATCGGATGGCTGCTTAGCATGCTCTTTTTGCTTTGCGCCTTCCTGCCAGACCCACGTGGCCTGGCGACCGGTTTCAGATCTTTAATAAAGCCAAAAACAGCATTCTTTCTTTTCTGGATCCTGTTCTTTGTAGTTTCGCACCTGTGGAATTTCCGCACGGCCCCTTGGAACGGAGACTCACTTTTTGACGAGTCCGCTAATGACCTCGGGTATCTAAAAAGTTACGTTATCGGTCATCCGTATCAGGCGGCCTGGTTTAATGGCATTATTTCGCGAGAGACCCTGTTTCATTACTATGTGTGGGGTTTTCTTAAGCTATTCGGCTTTAATATCCTGTCGTATGAAGCAGCGCTCTTTCTTATTTGGCTGACGGCCTTTGTGTTCACGCTCTTGCTAGTTGACCTGTTCTTTGGGTCTTACATTGTCACATCCGTCGCGGCGCTGAGCTTTAACTTCCTCCCCTTTGCATTCATTTACACTTTCGTTGGATACCGTTACCCGATGACGATTCTGTTCTGCATCGCTTCTGTCTATTTCCTGCATCTGGGGTTTAGAAAGGCTTCTTGTTTTGCCTTGACTCTGGGCGGGATTGCGGGAGGGCTTTGTTTAGCCAGTTCCATACCCGGCAAGCAATATCTGCTGGCGCTTGTGATTGCTGCGCCGCTGTACGCTGTGTTTTATTGGAGGAGCTTAAAGCGAACCGTCGCGTGGAGCTCGCTGGCCGTTATCGTTTATAGCTTTTTGGCGGCTGCCACGCCAATTCTCTGTTACATCATCTTCAATCGCGAACACTATACATATTATGAAGGCACGTACATTCACCGTTTCTGGGACGCGGTGCGGGGAACCCCGGCCCCTAATGATATGCGATATTATGTGACGGGGCTCTGGAACTGTTTTTTTGCTGCCCAGTGGTGGCCTCGGCTTTTGTTTCCGGATTTTTTGCCTATTCCGTTGCCATATTACTGGCTTTTACTGCCCGGCTTTGTGCTAGCTGTTTGGCAGAAGCGTTTTGAGGTCGTGCTGCTGGCAACGCTTCCAGTGGTAGGAGTATTTGTTTCGGGGGGACCTGCCATTGAGCAGCGGCTGTTGCTTGCAATCCCATTTTGGATCATCCTGATCAGCTTCACGCTTGCTGGGCTGTTGAAGCTTCGGCCGTGGCCAGGCGTGCAAATTGTGGTCGGCGTTCTGGTAGGCTTAATACTGTTGAAAGGCTTGGGTCCTTCGATTCGATATATCTATAGCAAGACGAAGAGCCCGTTTGCGATCTACCACTATGCGCAACATCAGGTCGCTGTGTCACGGTTCTTAAAACATGTCGTAGCTGGTCAAGAGCACCCCGGTCCTCCTCGCCTCGAACGCGACGAGTTTAATCGAATTAAAGGCATTGCCGATCCTCCTTACGACACATTCATCTGCCAAAATGATGCTTATTCAATCATTCATCTATTCTTGCATGATTACGATGATAACAAAATCCTGGCTTTTTGTTCCGACTTGCCCTTTGGGGCTGTTATGACCGAGCAAGACGTATGGAACGCAAACAAAAAGGCCATCACCAACTATGTTCCCAGCACTAAAGATCTGAAGCTGATCTGGGAAAGAGACTCAAAGACAGAGAGAATAATCAGAATGTTCCAGCCCCTCCGCGATCTTGGAACCGAGGAATCTATTTCGTATTCGTTTGCTGGAAGAGTAAGGATCTTTTATGTCCTAAATATCACCAACAAGAACATTCGCCAGTTTCAGGAACGCGTGAGGTCATTGCCAAATACTCCTCTTTAAACTCGGACCGATTTGCTCCATTTTCACCTGAGAGAAGGCGCTCCCTCCAAAAATCAAAACCGAGACTTTCTCCTCGGTTTTGGAAAGAATTCCTTGACACATTTCCGCGCTTTTCACTAAAAGACCGGCCAGCTCCAAAAGTCGAATCTCCAACTAAGAAAGACGAGCACGCACTCAGAGCGCAACACTGACATGGAACAACAGGTTCGCTACCGCATTCGCGCGCATCCCGACCTCGCCCGACTCCCGTCCACGCCGGTAGTCAGATTAGATCTCACGCTTGCGACCGGGGCCGTCGTTCGTATGGCTCCAGATTGCCGCTGCGCGGAGTCTGCTAGCTAGTCACGACCAGGTTCGATTGATTCCTGGACCAAGTAGCGGGGTCGACCTTTCACCTCTTCGTAAATCCGAGCCAGATATTCACCGATGATGCCAAGGCTGATCATCAGGAAGCTTCCTATGATTAGCTCTAACAGAATGACAGTAGCGAAACCGCTGACCGCTTGGCCCGTTAGCTTCAGATACAAAGTCTCAATCCCCAAGAGAACGGATAAGCCCAGGAAAATCACGCCTGCAAAGGTCACCAAATGCAGCGGGAACGATGAAAACGCAGTTATTCCGATGAGAGCTAGTTTCACGCGCCTTAACACAGACCAAGTTGATTGACCTGCGGAGCGCGGCACTACCTCGAAGGGAATCTGCACGGTTGTGAACCCCATCCAGACGGTCATCCCTCGGAAAAAGACGTTACGCTCATGCATTTTTAACCATGCATCGACCGCTTTGCGATTCATCAGTTTGAAATCCGATGCGCCTTTAAAATGGAATCCGGATAGTTTGTTCAGGATGAAATAGAACAGCTGGGCACCCAATTTACTGGATAATGATTCGCGGCCGCGCCGGCGTTTGACGGCTTCCACAATATCAGCTCCAGAATTCTGCCACATCCTCACCATCTCCGGAATAAGGGATGGCGGATGTTGCCCGTCGGCGTCCATCACAATAACGGCGTCGCCTCGTGCGTGCTCCAATCCTGCGCACAACGCCGACTCCTTGCCGAAGTTCCGACTCAGGCGCAGCGCTCGTATTGCCCGACAAGTTTTCGCTTCCGCTGCTATGACGCGCCAGGTGTCGTCAGGCGAACCGTCGTCAACGAACACGAGTTCGTATGGCAGGTTGCACTGGCTAAGAGAGCTGCGCACAGCCGTCAAGAAGGTAGATAACTGCACGCCTTCGCAAAACACGGGCATAACAACCGAAAGGAAGGGTTGCCCTGTTGGGATGTTAGGCGTTTGTAACTCTTCCATAAGCAGCAACTGTAGTAGCAGGCACCCATACCTTGAAGTGTCCAAGCCAGGGCGGTAGCTTGAAACCGAACTTAGCCGCGATCAAGCCCAATGGAAACGCATGCGGATAAGGAAGCCTGCGGATATCGCCCAGGCCAGCTCGATACATCAATGAGCTTAACGTCCAGTAATCGAAGTAGAGGACATGTTCGGGAACCTTGAAGGATGGCCAGCGTCGGCGCATCAGTTTTCTCAATCCACCTCCGATGTCGGGCGTAGCGAGAATAATGTGGCCACCCGGTTTTGTGCGGCCGACTAATTGTTTAACGAATGATAGTGGTTCGTAAATGTGTTCGATTACTTGTGTCGCAATTACACAATCGAATCTGGCGTCAGGCGGAACCTGTTCAACACCTCCAACGAACACCTCGGCGCCTGTTTCGCGCGCGATCTCTGCGCCTTGCGGCGAGAATTCCGTGCCGACGCGGAGCTGAAAAAATGAGCGCGCTTCGTCAAGGAGGTATCCATAGCCGCATCCGACTTCCAAGAGATCGCCGCTGGTCAATCCGCAGCTGGCGAGGTTGTGTAGAAGGCGTTTGAAAGTTGCTCGTAATGCGAATTCCTGGGCAGTGTAGCTGGTGTCCGCGTATCCGCATGTGCCACCTTCGTAGTATGATGATTCGCGATAGGCTTCCTGCATCGCGCTCTCGGCAAGCCGCGGATAGAGATAGTACAGTCCGCATTCCGTGCAGCGAACGACGCTGTATGGTTGGTGCAAACGAAATGGAAACTCGCGCCGGTCGCTCCCACACAACGGACATGCCGGGTATTCAAGATTTGTGGAGATCTCTGCGGCTGGCTCTTTCAAGGTCATCTGCCCCTTCAAACTATTCATACTCGACGCGTGCGGCGAGTCCGCATTTGAAATGACGACCGCAATGCCAATAGACCGCTTCGCCTAC
The DNA here is from genome assembly GCA_036506215.1 of Pyrinomonadaceae bacterium. Lineage (GTDB taxonomy): Bacteria > Acidobacteriota > Blastocatellia > Pyrinomonadales > Pyrinomonadaceae > PSRF01. The sequence continues at coordinate 9,648 of DASXSC010000085.1, forward strand.
GTGCGCAAAAGGGGTGGCAATCAAGGGACGATTGGTTTGCTTCCTTCGGACAACGGATTCGGACTTGCGCGCATCATCGGAAACGCCTATTAGCTTTACCCTCATGATTCATCATATCGTTCTCTACAAACTCAAACCAGAGGTTACGCCTGCTCGCGTGGAGGCGATGATGATGAACACGCGCATGCAGCTTCTGAAAATTCCCGAGGTCTTGAACATTAAATGTGGGAAACGGGTCGATCCGGAATTGCCGTGGCCGTTCTTCATCGCCATCGATTTTGAGTCGATGGACAAGTACGCA
>DASXSC010000086.1:0-29411 GCA_036506215.1 Pyrinomonadaceae bacterium
ATGTTCAGGCGCGATTAAACGAGCAAGTGAGAGCGTCTCTCAGGTTAGGAAGGCGGGCTTGCCCCCCGCTCCTTCATGCGTGATTGATATGACAAAACCAGCAAAGATTGGACTGATTGGTCTCGGCGTAATGGGTCAGAACCTGGCGCTGAACATCGAGCGTAACGGGTTTTCCATTGCCGTCTACGAACGCGAGCGGCCGGTACTTGAAGCGTTTATCGCGCGCGAAAGTGACAAGCAAATTGTGGGCGCCAACTCGCCGGAAGAGTTTGTCCGCTCAATCGAGCGTCCACGCAAAATCATTCTCCTGGTTAAAGCCGGAGCACCGGTAGACTGGACGATTAATCTCATCAAGCCCTTTCTCGAGGAAGGTGACATCATCATTGATGGCGGCAACTCTCATTTCAAAGAGACGGAGCGCCGGCAACAGGAGTTGAAAGAGGCGGGCCTCTTCATGATCGGGTCAGGAACGTCCGGCGGAGAGAAGGGCGCTCTGCTTGGGCCAAGTCTCATGCCGGGTGGCGACCGGGATGCTTATGAAAAAATTCGCCCAATCTGGGAAGCTATCGCCGCGAAGGTCCCTGATGGACCATGTGTCACCTACATCGGACCGGCCGGGTCAGGCCATTTCGTCAAGATGGTTCACAACGGCATCGAGTATGGCGACATGCAACTCATCGCCGAAGCTTACGGATTGTTCCGCAATGGATTTGGGTTAAGCACAGACGAGACGGCTGACATTTTTGAGGAGTGGAATCGCGGCGATCTCGAGTCGTACCTGATTGAAATCACCGCGAAGATCCTGCGTGTTAAAGATCCGGAAACCGGCAAGCCCCTGGTCGATCTCGTTCTCGACAAAGCCGGCCAGAAGGGGACTGGCAAGTGGACCAGTCAGATCGCTCTGGATCTCGGAGTGCCAATACCGACGATCGACGCGGCTATTGTCGCGCGAGTGCTTTCCTCTCAAAAAGAGGCGCGGGTGGCGGCGAGTGGGCAGATTGTCGGTCTAACCACCGGCAAGTTTGATCAGTTCAGCGAGACCATGAAGGGTTACGTTCACGACGCGCTGTACGCGTCAAAAATCTGTTCGTATGCCCAGGGAATGAACCTAATCAAGGCTGGTTCAGACGAATTTGGTTGGAACATCAACCTCAGCGAGATTGCGCGCATCTGGCAAGGGGGCTGCATTATCCGCGCCAGATTTTTGGGTAGAATCAAAGAGGCCTATTTGCGCAACCCGGATCTTGTTAACCTCCTGCTCGATGACGAGTTCAAATCAAAGGTGAAGCAGACGCAACCCGGATGGCGCATTGTGGTAAGCACAGCCCTACAGCAGGGCTTGCCAGTGCTGGCCATGTCATCCAGCCTGGGATACTTCGACATGTATCGGACAGCCACTCTGCCACTCAATTTGACCCAGGCGCAGCGTGACTTCTTCGGCTCGCACACCTATGAACGGATCGATAAACCGAAGTCAGGCTTCATTCATACCGAGTGGGAAGAGTTGCTGGAGAAACAGAAGTAGTTGGAGATCTGGCCTCTAATTCTCCATGGAAAAACCTTCCGATCTCTTTGTGTTTGACACTCCCGAACAGCTGGCGATAGCCGCAGCTGAACGGTTTGTGGATTACGAGTACCCGTTTCATGGCGAGCCGGATCGATTTAGCGTTGCTCTGGCTGGCGGCAATACCCCCAGGCGCGTTTATGAATTGCTCGCGACTGAGCGGTTCAAGCATCGGGTGGAATGGTCCCAGGTGGATCTCTTCTTCGGTGATGAACGTTGCGTCCCGCCGGATCACCCCGACAGCAACTATGCGATGGCCTACGAGGCCTTGCTTTCGAAAGTCGCGATTCCAGCGACGAATGTGCACCGCATTATTGGTGAGGGCAATCCTCAGGAGAGCGCCCAACTTTACGAAAACCAGTTAAGAACATTCTTTGCCGGAGCGTCCTGGCCGCGTTTCGATCTCGTTCTGCTCGGGATGGGAGAGGATGGACATACCGCCTCGCTATTTCCGGGCAGCGAAGCGCTAAGTGAAAAATCGAAGTGGGTTGCCGTCACCAGACACGAAGCTTTACGACAGGACCGTATTACGCTCACCGTTCCTGTCTTCAATCAGGCGCGGCGCGTGATTTTTTTGATTAGGGGGAAGGAAAAGGCCCAACGCCTTAAGGACGTGTTACACCCTCAACCTGGATCGGGACTAGTACCTGCTCAGGCAATCCAACCATTTGATGGATCGCTTGAATGGTTGGTCGATAGTGATGCGGCTTCGCTCCTCTAAGCCTCCGGGCAGTAAATGCTTAACAGTGCACGTAGCCGAGTAGCCAGAAGACAATAATAAAAATCAGGATAGTCGAAATGCAGCCGCCGCCAAACTTCCAGGCAGCCGCTCCTGCGAGAAGTCCGCGCAAAGGTCCTTCCATGTTTTTTCTCCCGGGTTAAGAATGTTCGACGAACTTCAATTGCGATCTTTTTTTGAGTTCTGATCTTTTACGCACGCCATAGAAATCCGTAGTTGGTCGGGCTGGTGATAGCGGCTCAATCCACCAAAGCCGCGTTGTTTTGTGAAATGATCCTTAGACCTCTTGTTACTTAGTTGCCCATCCGTTTCATGAAAGCGAGCAGCGACTTTTCCGCGGCGTGCAGCTTTCTGCCACGGTAGGTAATCAATTCATCAAGCGTATTAAAGTAATTGCCAATTATTTTCCCGCTCTCAAAGCTATTGATGATCTCGGGGCAGATATAAGCGCTGCGGCAGACAGCCGGTGTGTTACCAAGAATATCGGCTGTCTCCTGAATCGCCTTGACGACCTTCCGCTTTCGCGACGTGACGCCCTCAACGATTTCCGTGCTCATTCTCGCCAACGCACACGCGCAAATGAGTGTGCCTGCCCAGGTGCGAAAATCTTTGGCGCTGAAGTTCTCGCCCATTACTTCCCGAATGTAGTCGTTGATGTGCTGGCTCGTTACGTTGACGAATTGATCGTTGCCGTTTTGATATTTGAAAACTTCGCGTGACGGATGCTTGAGCAGGCTTCTCACAATCCTGGAAACCTGACGGTCGTTAAGCTGGCGCTCCTGCTGCACTCCTGATTTCCCACGGAAGAAGAATTCAACGATATTGCCTCTAACCTTTACGTGCTTCGGTCGCAACGTCGCTAAACCAAAGCTCCCATTTTCACTCGCGTAAACCTGGCTGCCGGGTCGCAGAAAGCAGGTCGAAAGAATCCTCAATATCGAGGCCATCACCGGCTCTCTTCCCAAACCGGGCTGCCTGATATGGGAAGCAACAGCGACGCGCATTTTTGGCAGGGCCTCGGCAAACTTGATCAATCGCTTAAATTTCCTGGCGTCCTGCCGGCGGACATGATTTTGGTGATAGAGGTACTGGGCTCGCCCGGCGGCGTCTCTGCCGATTGCTTGCAGAGCGCCGCCGGCTGTGGAGTTGATCCAAACATCAGTCCAGGCGGGCGGGATTTTTAGTTCGTGAATTCGTTTTAGATCCGCGGCATTTACTTTTTTTCCGTCGACCCTTTTGTACTTGAACCCACGCGCCGGAGTTCCGACGCGCTGGATGCCTGTCTTTTGAAGTTGTTCAAGGCGGCTCATTCAGACTATTGAGGTAGAAACTTCCGCGGGCCGACGGCAACTATTTTCGTTTCTGATCGCCACGGTCTCCCTGCCCGGATTTCACTTTGGTCTTGGCTTCCTGTTTGACATCGCGGGACAGCGAACGACCCTGGTCGTCGGATTCCTTGAATTGTCCTTTACTGTCGCGACGAACATAGCGTTTGTCGGTGCCTGTATCTAACAACTCGCGCTTGCCAGTTCCGGTTTTTTTGGGCATTTCACACTCCTCGGTCTTGTGTAGGCTTCCTGTACATCTCCCGGAAGCACTTGTTTAGTAACAGACCACCTTTTGCCAATATATGAATGCTACGCAACTATCTGGGGCAAGTTCGATGCCAGCTTTTTGCAAGCAAAAATACTTGTGCGCTTCCGAGTTGGCCTATCCGGGGCTGCTGAAGAGACGAATCGGGGCTCAATATTTGCAGAGTTGGAAGAAACTGCGAATCAGAAGGCGGAAAGCAGAGTGGTTAGGGGCGTGGCAAGAAGGAGAACCGCAGCTCTTCAAAGAAAGGTAGAAAGAAAGGAACGACGAAAAGCGTACCGGGCTGGAGGGAAGCAAACATCTGCTCGATTATTCAGCGACGAAAGGCGCGATTCACGCTTTTACCAAATCGCTGGCCCAGAATCTTGTCGAGCAAGGCATCCGCGTAAACTGCGTCGCACCGGGGCCGGTGTGGACGCCGCTAAATCCTGCAGATAAGCCGGCGAAAGAGGTCGCCGAGTTTGGAGCTGATACGCCAATGCAGCGCCCTGCGCAGCCGGAAGAAATTGCGCCGGCGTTTGTTTACTTCGCGTCAGAAGTCGATTCGAGTTATGTGACGGGAGAAGTCTTGACACTTCTCGGTGGCGAAACCACCTCAGGTTAGTTCTAGAACTTTCAACAGGAGGAAAACCATGGGAGACGATAGTGGAGGCGGTAGTGCCGGGGTAGTAGCGGTGCTGGTGATCTTTGTGATCATCGTCGTGGCTGCGCTCTTTGTTTTTGGGGGCCGGCTGTTGGGTGGCAATAAGAAAATTGATGTCAATATAAGTACACCGTCGAAGTAAACAGGTTGAGAGATCTGAGATCTCAAATCTCCGATCTCAGATTTTCGATCTCAGATCTGAGATGTCAGATTTCAGATTGAGGTCATTAAGCAGCAGATTTTTTCAAGTCGCGGACGCGATGCCCGTGGCGGTTCGTTGCGGGCTGGCCCATTGTCCGCTGTTTTCTCGTAGCAGTGCCGCGTGATAGACGGCAGTCGCGTCACGCGGTTTTTGCTGTGAAATTTTCGAGCAAAGGGAGCGTTAACATGTTTCGCAAATTCTCAATCGCCGCTGCAAATGCACTCGGCTCATCCTGGATGTTCATAGCTAACGTCTTGTTGATTCTGCTATGGCTGTTGGCAGGCCCGTTCTTTAAATATTCAGATACGTGGCAACTGGTCGTTAACACCGCAACAACGGTAATCACGTACCTGGCCGTCTTTCTAATTCAAAACACGCAAAACCGCGACGCGAAGGCGATCCACTTGAAGCTGGATGAGTTGATCAAAGGTGTAGGGGGAGCCCGCACACATCTCGTGAACCTGGAAAATCTCTCTGACGAAGATCACGCTAGACTAGAGGAGGAATTCAAACGGCTGAGAGCGAAGCATGCAAATTCGGCCACCGGGGAAAACGTTCCCGCCTCAGCCGAGTGAATTAGACCGAAGTCGAAGCACCCTGTTTTAGGGTTTCTTGTTCTGCTCGTCGAGCCAGGTCTTCAACGGTGCGAAGTAGTCGATGATCGCGGTGGCGTCCATTTTGTCTTCGCCGGTCATTGTCTTGAGTGCTTCGGGCCAGGGCTTGCTCAGTCCCATCGCCAGCATTTGGTTTAGTTTCTCGCCCGCCTTTTTGTTGCCGTAGATTGAGCATTGATACAGCGGTCCGCTGAATCCGGCTTCGCGACACAGGGCACGATGAAATTGAAACTGCAGAATCGCCGCCAGAAAGTAACGCGCATACGGAGTGTTGGCGGGCACATGATACTTAGCGCCGGCATCGAAATCCTGCTCGCTGCGCGGCGCCGGTGGGGCCAGTCCCTGATATTTCGCGCGCAAGTCCCACCAGGCCTTGTTGTAATCGTTTGGCCCAACTTCTCCTGAAAACACCTTCCACCGCCACTGATCAACCAGATAACCAAAGGGCAAGAACGCGACTTTATCAAGCGCACGCTGCAGTAAGAATCCGATATCCGCGCTCGGGTCCGGCACCGTGTCGATCAAGCCAATCTGCTTGAGATATGGCGGCGTCACTGATAGCGCCATGGTGTCGCCGATGGCCTCATGGAAACCGTCGTTGGCACTGTCGCGATAAAGGAAAGGCTGTTTCGAATAGGCCATCTGATAATAGTTGTGTCCCAGTTCGTGATGCACGGTTGTGAAGTCTTCTTCGTTGATCTGAATACACATTTTCAGACGCACGTCTTTTTCGAAGTCAACATCCCAGGCGCTGGCGTGACAGACAGCTTCATGGTCTACGGGTTTCACGAGCATCGAGCGCTGCCAGAAGGTCTGGGGCAATGGCTCGAAGCCGAGCGAAGTGAAGAAAGATTCTCCATACTGGACCAGCTGCTTCGGCTCGGTGTTTCGCGCTTTCAGAATCTGCGTCAGGTCGTAACCACGATCACCGCTGCCTTCCGGTTTCAGCAACGGATAGATATTCCCCCATTGCTGCGCCCACATATTACCGAGCAAGTGCGCTGGAATTGGGCCGTCGGGCGGCACGATTTCTTTGCCATACTTCTCGGAGAGTTTGCGCCGAGTGTAGGTGTACAGCGAATCGTAAAGAGGCTTCACCTGCTGCCACAGACGCTCCATTTCCGCTGCGAAGGCATCCGGCTCCATGTCGTACTTTGAGCGCCACATAGCTCCGGTGTCTTTGAAACCCATTTCGCGCGCGCCCTTGTTGCTGAGTTCAACAAAGCGCACATAGTCTTTGCGGTATGGCACGGAGATCTGGTGCCAGCCAAGCCAGATGCGCTTCAATTCTTCGGGGTCGCGGCTATTCCCCATGATCTCTTCCATGTCCCCAATGCTGAGACATTTTCCTTTATCGCCATCAGGGCAGTATTTTCCTTTGCCGTAGTCGCCTTCCAGTGACGCCGCCAGTTTGGTGAGTTCTTCGCGTTCTTTTGGATCTTTTGGAGCCGGCAGCGTTAGCGACAACTTCAAGAGCTTGATCTTGCGTGCAACGTCATAAGGCAGATCGACTCCATCAAACCGCCGCGATTGATCGACGAGCTCAGTCGTCGCCGCTATCACCTCTTTGTTGGCGTCAGCGGACAATGCTTCCGTGTCGTCGGTGATGAAGGTGCTCTTCACCCAATCCGCGTGGCTGTATTTCACATTGAGATCAAACAAACGTTTCTCAGTGTCGCCAATAAATTTTTCCGCTTCCGCGGGGGTGCCTTTGCTACCAGAAACGGAAACAGATTCCGGCCCGTTCGCACAGGACGACATCAATGCAATACCTAAACTGGCGAGTAAAAACGCGCCGGTCCACATATGGCCGGTACGACAAATAGAATTCATGCTGCCTCCATTGGCTTCTGAACTACTTAATTAGCTGTGGGAATGCGAGGATTGTAACCAGACGCGAGAAAGTTTGGGAAGCCATGCGGCCCAGCTATCGCACAAATTCTTTAACAGGCTGTTTCGAAGTTAAGAGAAAACTGACGCATATCGCTGTTGGGTGCCGGCCGTAGAAAATGAACTTGATGCAATTGAAAGTCGCGGGATCAGACGACGCTTCGGCAATTGCTGCCCTATTACTTGAATCATTTCGTGAGTACAGAACCCTCTACACCGAGGAAGGTTTTGCGGCGACAACACCGACGAGCCTGGAGGTTCTTGAGCGCCTGAAGGAAGGGCTGGTATGGGTGGCAGTGGTTGTGAGTGATGCGTGATGAGTGATGAGTGATGAGTAAAAAGACAGGTAGTAAGCACGAAGCTTGTCAGTTCTTTCCTTTCGCTTCGGGAACTCCGCAAAGCTAGTTAATTTGAAACAACCGTGAGGACAGACGGCTCTGCAGTTGTTGAGTGATTCTGTCTTAGGGTTCGACTAAACCCTTTTTAATGTTTCGTTGCCAGGCCTCGTAGTTCCGCACACGGCGCTTTGCCTGTTTGCGCGTCAGTTTTAACTCCTGCGCCACGGAGTCAATACGCGCGGTTCGGTCCTTTTTCTTATCATAGCGATCGCCTGGAGCTCGCAGGTAGATCTGGTAAGCACGGGTCCACTCCGACTTAACGTCGGCAGTTGCCTGTTTACCACGTTGTTCTGGCATATGTTGTCCCTTCGGGTGCGTGTTTGAATTGAATTCTAGCAGCGATGACTATAGAGCGGTAGAGGAAATTTTTGTAGCTTCTATAAGGTGAGCGGACGCATTCAAGCATCACCTCCCCAATCTCTTCTTCCGCGATCGCCTCGTTAGGTCTGCGACCACCCGATGCGCGGTAAGTCTCTGAATTACCGGATTACCGACCAGATACTCTTTTCCGGTCTTCGACCGGAAATTTGAAGGTCAGAGACCCAAGCGAAAAATATGAGAGTCGCCGGTAAGTCAGAGACTTACCGCGCATCGGAGGTCACAGACCAGGCGGCGCTCGCGCATAGTTTGTGCGACGAATTCGAGATCAGATTCGTAGCGACGTTGAATTTGATCTCATTCCGAGTGTAGGAAAACAGCAGCCACGAAGTGGATATCGCTATTTTGTTTGAGTTCTTCGACCTTTTCTTAAGTTGTCGCAGAACCTCGCATGATCTCCCTCTACCGCATCGGTTGGGGAGAGTTTTCGAGCAAGCTTATAAACTAAGCCGTGAGGGCAAAGCTTGTTTAGCGAAGACTATTCCGCCGTTCCATTATCGTCTTGCTGTAACGATTGCTCCCTGGCCGCATCAGCGTCAATTCCCGCGACTTTGCTTCCAGCGTCAGCCGCCCCGCTCACAGCGCCTTCCGCTGCGCCCGTTGCGGCACCGACCAAAACAGCCTGCTGGGCTTTCTTCGCCCGCGTCATGATTCCAGCTCGACGCCTCTTGCCAGACTTCCGAGTAGCACCCTTCCTAGCAGTGCTTTTCTTTTGAGCCTTTTTCGATGCACGTTTGGAAGCAGGCTTTTTCGAGCCTCTTTTTGCAGTAGACTTACCGGATTTTTTCGAAGCAGACTTGGCGGCTTTCTTTGCAGTAGACTTGCCGGATTTTTTCCCTGCTGTCTTTCTGGCTGGCATACAGTAACCCTTTCCCCTTGGCTTAAGTCCACAGGAAGCAACGCTCCCCCCATTTATGAAAAAAGCGTTGCCTGCTGTGGACGATGCTCTGGCGTTACCGCCAGGGCTTTTTGAGAAACCAGTGCCTTAAGGACACCTGGGTTTCTGGAGCTATTCACTCCACCACCCACTGCCTTGCCCCTGGTACGTTAGCGGTCGGACAGCATAATCGAACGCTAACCACTTTCACTTGGCAGTAGCGCAGGTGCTAAACAGTTCTTCGGCCTGAGACGATGTTGATGATGAAAATAATCAACGCAATCACGAGTAGCAGGTGAATCAGTTGACCGCCGACGTGGCCAATAAATCCCAGCAGCCAAAGAACCAGCAGAATCACAAGAATCGTCCACAACATAACATTCTCCTTATTGTTGGAAACCGTGAAAGTCTAAATCTCTTGGAACACTGGATGGAGGAGCAATGAGCATGCCATTTGGCGCAAACGCAGCGGAATACGCTATGAATGTCTCCGAAATGCCCGATTCGGCGCAATACGGCTGGATGTTATCCGTTCCTGATGATGGCTGATCGCGGGGACCGTGCATTAGAACCATCCGCTCTTTATTTTTTCGCATCTAAAGAATTGGGCGAATTTGGTGCAGCCGCCCCTTGTAGGCCAGGCCATTTTCGGATGTTTCGATCGAAAAAGGCTCAAAAAAGGCCAAATTGGCGGCGTAAGCTTTAAATGGTGCTTTTCTGCGGGTGTGTGGAAGGATCTCTGCCCCGACGGCGGATAAAGTCTTGACAAATCGGACAACTGTAACTATATTGGTTACAGACGAATAACCCGATTTCCGAGTTTTGTTTACATATGTCGACCAGTAGCCGGTTTGCAGTGGCAGTTCACGTCCTGACGCTAATGGCGTGGGCGGATGATGAGTCTCTCAAATCAGAACAGGTAGCGGAAAGCGTGAATACGAACCCGGTTGTCATACGGCGAATGCTGTGTGAGTTGGCGGAGTCGAAGCTCGTGGTATCGCAGACCGGGTCAACGGGTGGGTCGAAACTAGCACGACAGCCCGAGCAGATTACGCTGTTGGATATCTACCAGGCCGTCGAGAGCCGGGGCGTTTTTTCGTTGCATCGCCATCCGCCAAATCGTCATTGCCCGGTAGGCGTGAACATAGGAACTGTGCTTAACCAGGTCCTGGACGAGGTGGATTCGGCTGTAGAGGGTGTGTTGGCAAATATCACCATAAAGGATGTTGTCTCGCGCTTGAAGCCATGCGTCAGCACCGCAGTGAGTAAAAGGAAGCCCGCCGCCAAACAGCCGGTTTTGTCGGCGAGAAACTACTAAGCGCAGGTAGTCGTATTACCACTGCGACGGTAAAAAGTTGGGTGTTCAGTAGAGAGTTGTGTTGCGAGATGGCTCTCTAAACTTTAAGGCAGTCTCGCATGAAAGGACGGTCTTCAATTGAGTAGGCTTCAGAAAGATCAGGATGGGGTTGAACCGATGGATTCGGTTAAGCCGAGTTTTTCAGGAGCTCACGAGGAGCTTCTGGAGGACGCAGTTTCGATAGAGGACATCGATGAAGTGTTGGAGAAACTGGCGACGGCTGGTATCTCCGGAACGGAGACAGACGAGCCGGTCATTGGTGAGCCTTCATCTTCAGCAGCGCAGGCTGAGGACGATGATTCAGTGCCAGAAGAAATGGAATTGGATCTGTCGGCAGGTGAGCTGGATAAAACTTCGGATCCGGTTCGAGTTTACATGCGCGAAATGGGAGTGGTGCCTCTTCTGAAGAGAGAACAGGAAGTTTCCATTGCCAAGAGAATAGAATGGGGCCAGAAGCGCGCGCAAAAAGGAATCACCCGTTCCCCGATGGCGGTAGCGGAATTGTTGAAGATCGGCACTGAATTGGAAGCAGGAACGATCGGTATCCGCGACGTAGTGACGTTCTCCGATCAGATGGAGACTGAAGAGCACGAGGACAAGACGGAAGAGTATCTGCAGTGGACCATCGAAGGTATTGGAAACATTCGCAAGCTCTACAAGCGAGGACTAAGAGAGCTGGCCCAACTCAACGCTGAGCAAAAGTTGCGACGCGGTAAAGGGTCGAAAAAGCTCACGCGACTACGGCGCAAAGTTGCCCGGACGCGTCTCGAAATTGTCCAGGAGATAGGACAACTTCATTTGAAGGAGGCTATCAGGCAGCGTTTGATAAACGCTATTGCCACCCTTCATCGAGAGACCCGCACACTGGAGCGTGAGATTGAAAGCAATACGGCGAAGCTTGGCAAGAAGCGCATCAAAGCAGAAGAAGCAAAAGAACTAAAGCGACAGATTTCCGCTGCCAAGCGCAGGCTGAAAGAGATTGAAGCCGAGCATCACGTCTCGCCACTCGAAATCAAGCGTTCACATCAGATGATCGTGACCGGCGAAGCACAGGCCGCACAGGCCAAGCACGAGTTGACGGAAGCTAACTTACGCCTGGTAGTTTCCATTGCGAAGAAGTACCAAAACCGCGGCTTACAGTTCCTTGACCTCATTCAGGAGGGTAACCTCGGACTGATGAAGGGTGTGGACAAGTTTGAGTGGCGGCGCGGCTATAAATTCTCAACCTACGCCACCTGGTGGATTCGCCAGGCGATCACACGTGCGATTGCGGATCAGGCACGCACCATCCGCATTCCTGTTCACATGATTGAGGTGATTAACAAGTTAAGAAATACCTCGCGTGAACTAGTGCGTGAGTTGGGCCGCGAGCCGACTACTGAAGAGATCGCCAAGAAAATGGGTATGTCTGTCGAGAAAGTTAGTAAGGCGCGAAAGCTCGTGCAGCAGCCTGTTTCCCTGGAGACGCCGATTGGCGAAAGCGGAGACTCGCAGCTCGGGGATTTAATCGAAGACAAATCGAGCACGAGTCCTGCCGAGCGAGTCATAACTTCAAATCTGCGCGAGATCACCGGCGACGTTTTGCAAACCCTGAGTCCACGGGAAGAGCGGGTGATTCGCATGCGCTTTGGGTTGGACCGGGAAGGACATGAGCGCACGCTGGAAGAGGTGGGCCAGGACTTTAATGTCACGCGCGAACGCATCCGCCAGATAGAAGCAAAGGCTCTGAGAAAATTGCGTCATCCTTCCAGAGCGCGCGTGCTCAAGAGCTTCATCGAGGGCCAGCGGCAGTAGTAAGACAGACTTTTGCAGTCTGTCGCGTTTCAGGGAATGACAGGCACGGGGTGCCTGTCCTACAAGATGACCAGGACAAGCAGATAAACAGGACGAGGAGATTGATCGATGAGCGAGAAAGTTTCGAGTGTGACAGACAGTTCTTTTGAGAAGGAAGTGCTGCAGTCGACCAAACCGGTGCTGGTAGATTTCTGGGCTGAGTGGTGTGCGCCCTGCCGTATGCTGGGGCCCACAATTGATGCCATCGCCGAACAGTTTGGCGAAAGTGCCGGCGTAGTGAAAGTCAATGTCGATGACAACACTTCCGTAGCGCAGCGCTATGGCATTAAGGGAATTCCGACTTTGATTCTCTTCAGTGCCGGGAAAGAAGTGGAACGTGTAGTGGGCGCGACGAGCAAAGAATCGATCTCGCGCATGATCGAGAAGCACGTTAGCCTCACAAGCGCCTAAGCCAAAAGCAGTTCGGCTAATCGAAAAGAGGAATCAGTTTGACTGATTCCTCTTTTTCATGCGGACATGAAAGTAAGGGACTACAGCCGGCAGATCAGGAGTTCGCGCTCGTAGATCGTCTCCGGAGGCAGGCGGTCGTGTAAGTCGAGAAAGAGCTCTTCGTGTCCGAGCACTTCGTCGCGCCAGGCAGCGCGGTCGAACGCCTGCAATTCGTCAAATTTGCTCTTGGGGAAGTCGAGGCCGTGCCATTCAATATCTTCGTAGTGGGGCATCCAACCGATCGGAGTTTCCCTGCCGAGAGCGCGGCCATGTGAGCGATCGACAATCCATTTGAGCACCCGCATATTTTCGCTGAAGCCGGGCCACATAAACGCACCCTCACCGTCTTTACGAAACCAATTCACATGGAAAATGCGCGGCGTCTCGCTCAGGGACCGCTGCATCTGGATCCAGTGGCGAAAATAATCGCCCATGTGATAGCCGCAAAACGGCAGCATGGCCATCGGGTCGCGGCGCACCTTCCCAATAGTTCCCGCGGCGGCCGCGGTCATCTCCGAACCCATGGTGGCGCCGGCGTAGACACCGGAGCTCCAGTTGAAAGCCTGGTAGACGAGCGGCATTGTAGTGGCGCGGCGGCCGCCAAAAATGATCGCGCTAATCGGCACACCGTTTGGATCTTCCCAGGCCGGATCGATCGTCGGACATTGCGAGGCGGGTGCGGTGAAACGCGCGTTGGGGTGTGCGGCTTTGGCGCCTGTCTCTTTCGCGATTTGCGGTGTCCACGATTTTCCCTGCCAGTCGAGACACTCTGCGGGTGTCTCGTCAGTCATACCTTCCCACCAGACGCCACCTTCAGGCGTCAGCGCGACATTGGTGAAGATGCTGTTCTTCGAAAGCGCCGCCATTGCATTAGGATTCGTCTTTTGTGACGTCCCTGGCGCCACCCCAAAGAAACCGGCCTCGGGATTGATGGCGCGCAGGTGGCCATTTTCATCTGGCTTAATCCAGGCGATATCGTCTCCGACCGTCCAAACCTTCCAGCCCTCGAATCCCTTCGGCGGAATCAGCATGGCGAAGTTGGTTTTACCGCAGGCACTCGGAAAAGCTGCCGTCACGTAAGTCTTTTCACCTTGCGGGCTTTCAACGCCAACAATCAGCATGTGCTCGGCCATCCAACCTTCGTCGCGCGCGATGTTGGAAGCGATACGCAGTGCGAAGCATTTCTTACCCAGCAGAGCATTGCCGCCGTAACCGGATCCGTAGGACCAGATCTCGCGAGTTTCGGGAAAATGCACGATGTACTTTTCTTTGCTGCACGGCCAGGCCACGTCTTTCTGATCCGGTCCAAGCGGAGCTCCAACTGAGTGCATGCACGGTACGACGCGCTTCGCGTCCTTATCGATCTCTGCGTAGATTGGCAATCCGATGCGCGCCATGATGCGCATGTTAACCACCACGTAAGGCGAGTCAGTGAGCTGCACGCCAATCTGTGACATCGGCGAGCCGATCGGTCCCATGCTGAACGGCAGCACATACATCGTGCGACCGCGCATCGCTCCCTGAAAGAGCTCTTTTAGTCTTTTCCGCATTTGGAAAGGCTCTTCCCAGTTGTTGGTGGGACCGGCGGCGTCCTTTGAAAGCGAGCAGATAAACGTTCGGTCTTCGACGCGGGCAACGTCGCTCGCATCCGATCGTGCGTAGTAACAACCAGGCCAGAGTTCTTCGTTGAGTTTAATGAGAGTACCGCCAGCGACCATCTGCGATTTGAGCATCTCATCTTCTTCCCTGGAGCCATCAACCCAATGGATTGCCGCCGGTTGCGTAAGCTGGGCCATTTTCTCAACCCACCTCAAAAGATGCTCGTTGTTACTCAAGGGAACGGCCGTGTCACGACTAACTGTGATCGGGCTAACGCCGGTCGTCACGGACGCTCTATCATCATGGGAAATGGTCATCATAAACGCCTCTTATCTAAGCATAAATTTTCCGGTAGTGCAGATTTTTACCGGAGTCGACGCCAAAAGCAACAGCGCAAGGTACTGGTTCAGTTTGGAATTTGCGCGCTCGCTCTTTTGCAGAACCGAGCGCGGTAGCGCCGGGTGCTGGAGTCAACTGTGGATGGTAACGATCGGCTGAGGATTCACCGAAAGTTCGTCGGTTCCCTATTAGGATCCCTGCTGCCGCCTGATCCAGTTGACTCTGGCATCCGGCGCTACCGCGCTCGGTTCTGCAATCCCTCCGATAGCCAAACTGTACCAGTACCCAGCGCAGGACCATTACGGCAGCTAGTCTGGACTTTGACCTCCGATGCGCGGCAAAATCCCGTAAGGTCCGTGACTCTGCGATGCGCGGCAAAATCCCGTAAGGTCCGTGAGCTCCGATGCGAGGCAAAATCCCGTAAGGTCTGTGACCTCCGATGCGCGGCAAGTCTCTGACTTGCCGGCGACCTCGGTGGAATTCTTCAGGTCTCCGACCCTGAGCGTCCGGTCATAGACCGGAAGGGTTTTGTATGTCGATCTGCGGTAAGTCAAAGACTTACCACGCATCGGAGGTCAAAGACCTATCGCCGCTTGAGCCATGGTGTTCTGGACAAGCATATTTGCATTTCAAGACGCGCGGCCGGTAGCGTCGCCTCAGGCGCGATTATCGTGGGGATCAACTACCCGTTCTGTATCGGCATTTTAGTTCGTGATAAGTGCCGGCACGTCCGCACGAGTGCCGTAACGCTCGGCAAGAGCCATGCGCTTCTCGTAGGCTTCTCGAGCGACCTGCACGTCTTCGAGAAAGTGGGAGAGTTCCTCGAGCTTGAGTGCTTGTGGTCCGTCCACCAGGGCTTGGGCGGGCTCCGGATGGAAGTCTACAAGAACCATATTGGCTCCCGCGATCACGCCCTGGGCGGTCGCATGCATCACATCTAGAATGCCCTCCGGACCGGTTGTTCGGTATCCGACGGAGTGTGAAGGATCGACGCAAACCGGCATGCGCGTCAGGCGCTTCACGACGGGAACGTGTGCGAAGTCGACGAAATTGCGGTGCGGCTCACCGATATTTGTTTTCATGCCCCGCAGTCCAAAGATGATCTTGCGATTGCCCTCACTGGCTAAATACTCAGCCGCATGCAGCGATTCATCGAGGGTAATTCCGAAGCCTCGCTTCAGTAACACCGGAAATTCGTGCTGGCGTCCGACAATTTTCAGCAGCTCAAAATTCTGCGTGTTACGCGTGCCGATCTGGAGCATCACTCCGGTCGGTTTGCCGGTATCGTCGAGCGCCTCCTGAATCTCCTGGATGTGTGATTCATGTGTCACCTCCATGGCGATTACTTTAATTCCATACTTGCCCGCCAGCTCGAAAACGTATTGCAGACACGCTTTACCATGCCCCTGAAAAGAGTAGGGACTGGTGCGTGGCTTGTACGCTCCCATGCGTGTGCAAACCTGGCCGTGGTCGCTTAGCGCCCGGAAGGTCAACTCGACATTTGCCGGCGTATCGACGGCACACAGTCCGGCAAATACGTGAAGCGTGTCCTGCCCGAAGCGGACACCCTGGTAATCGAAATGGGAGTCACGTTGATCACCCTTGTGCCGGCCAATCACGCGATATTCCTCAGATACGCGCACCGCCCGCTCCACGCCAGGCAAGCTTCGCATGTGGTCGAGCGAAACTGCTGCGGTGTTACCTATCAGGTAGATTTCCGTAAGAGTTTGCTCAACACCCTGCTCGCGATGAACGCGCAACTGAATGTTTTCCAGGCTGCCCAGATGCGCCAGCAACTGGCGGTAGACAGCACTTTCCGGATCAATATTTGGAGTTAATATAAGAAGCATGATCGTTAATTCCTTCCCTTGGTAAATCGGGTAGTGGGTCAGTTTGATGTCCGATAAGCTTTTAGCTTGTCGCTGAGTCACGACAAACTAAAGTTTATCGGACACTTCTAACGAAACTGACTACGGTAAATCGCGATAACTTGCCTTTCCCAAAACGTAGTCATTCAGCCACACTTTCCAGAAGAGTCCAGAATTCAGGCAGCGACACGGCCACTGACTTTCGTGCACCTTCGATGTCTGATTTACCGCTGGCGACAAGTGCTGCCACCGCACACGCCATGGCAATGCGATGGTCGCCAAAACAGGAAAGGTGAGCACCATGTAACTTACCGCCGCCGTAAAGTTGCCAACCATCCGCGCGCTCTTCTATGCGCGCTCCCATGCGGGAGAGGTTTTCTACAGTTGCGGCAATTCGATCGGATTCTTTGACGCGGAGTTCCTTGGCGTCGCTCAACCTCATGTCACCACCGATGCTGGCCGCGACGAAGCCCAGCAGCGGTAGTTCATCAATCAGATTAGGAACCATGGCGCCGGAGACCTCCAGGGCCCGCGACTCTTTCGCTGCTCCGCTCTGCACCCGAAGTGTGCCGACAGGCTCGCCACCTTCACGGCGCTCGTCCGTAAGGCTGATGTCCGCGCCCATTGCGCGCAAGCCGGACAGAAAGGCGGTACGCGTCGGATTGAGACCGACATCGCGTACTAAAAGATCGGACCCTGGCAAAGCAGCGGCAGCGGCGATGAAAAAGGCCGCCGAAGAAATGTCGCCGGGAATGAAGAGGTTGCAGGAATGCAGCGGCAGGCCGCCGTGGATGCTGTGCTTGTTTCCGTCTCGAACCAGCCGCGCGCCGAATTCCGGCAGCAGGCGTTCGCTGTGATCACGCGTCTGCGATGATTCCTCGACAGTCGTGATGCCGTCGGCGGCCAGCCCCGCAAATAGCACCGCGGATTTTATCTGGGCGCTGGCGATCGGCAGTTGATACGAGATAGGTTGCAACGGGCGGCGCCCGTGGATGTTGAGGGGCGCACAACCGTTAGCTTCGACTTCAACCTGTGCTCCCATCAAACGCAGCGGTTCGGCAACTCGCAGCATCGGACGTGCGCGCAGTGAATCGTCACCGGTAATGGTTGTTGCAAAAGGCTGGCCGGCAAGTATGCCCGCGAGCAATCGTATCGTGGTGCCGGAGTTTTGCGCATTCAGGATCTGACGGGGTGGTTGTAAACCGGCGGGACCCGCACCTTCGATAACGACGGCGGAATCGTTCCTGATGATGCTTACGCCGAGAGCCTCAAGACACTCGAGCGTCGCCACGCAATCCTGCGCCGACGAAAAATTTTTCAGACTGGACTTACCACTGGCAAGGCCGGCGAGCATCGCGGTCCGATGCGAGATTGACTTATCTCCCGGCACGCGCAGCTCCCCTCGGACACAATTGATGGGAGACACGGTTACCGCGTCGTCATTCAAGTGAATGCTGTCAGAGCTGCCAATTGCCATCATAGTTCCTTAATCTTTATGAAGAGTTTACGCATACTTCCCAGGCATTTGTTGGACGCACCTCCAAAGAGTTGTCGCAATCATCAATCCTGCTCCATCGCCTCAGCTTCCAGACGACGTGACTCGCGAATGATGCAACCGAAGAGTTCCACAATCGCCTCCTGATCAAGCGGCCCCTGATTCCCCCGGCACGCGCGTTCAATGACCTCCTGCTCCCGGATGGGATCGCAGAGAGCGAAGCCGGCAAGCTTCTTTGATTGTCCCACTCTTACAGCCAGCCGCGCCCGCTCATTGAGCAGACGAAGTAGTTCGTCGTCAACCGCATTAATCTCCGAACGCCAATCTTCAATACTCATTTGAATCGCTCCTTCTCAGAGATGCCTCGCTCGTGCTATCCCGTCCGCTCCTCCGCTCCTCCGCACCTTGCGCGCCTTCCCATTCTACATAACAGAAATCACCGAACGGTTTTAAAACAAAAAGCCGGCCGCAACTCTCACTCGGAAGGTTACGGCCGGCTTTGGCTGAAATCTTGCGGCGTCTAACTTTTAACAATCACCCACCGACGCGCACACAAGCTTCGCCTCGCAGCCGCTCCTCCGTAAAGAAGAAGCGGTACGTAAAGGCGATGTAATAAAAACGAGCTGAATGCATTCTGTGCAAGTCCATTCAAGCTATTGGAGGCGGCGATCCTTAAGATCGTTCTTAACTGAAGGCCGGCGGGCATCACGCCGCACAAATTATTAACCTTTCCGCAACCCACGCGCAACTCAATAGCGCCTATGAGCGCAGACAATAGGGTTTCGTTTGTTGAACGGCACCCCGCGTGGCCGAGAGTTAGGCGCCATATTAAAATCGCTCTATGTGTGGGCAGCAAATGCGAAATTGGAAAACTTTGGAGATCTAGGTTAACCACATGGTCCGCTATTTGCCTTACTCGTTAGCGATTCAATCAGTGTTTTAAAAACGTGCAAAGCCGCCGAGATGTCAGCGCGCATGAGCTGATTAACGCCAGACGAAGGAGGGGGAGAAATGATCGCGTTTATTGGTTGGATAATCTTTGGGTTAGTAGCGGGATTGATTGCGAAAGCCATTATGCCGGGCAGGGATCCTGGCGGCGCCATAGTAACGATCCTGTTAGGGATCGCGGGCGCCGTCGTGGGTGGATTTATCGGTCAGGCCCTGTTCGGTTATGGACGTGCCGTCAACGACAGTGGAGACTTAAGTCAGCCCGGCTTCTTAGGCAGTCTCGTGCTGGCTGTGGTTGGAGCTATTGTCCTACTGGCCGTCTATAGGCTAATCAAACGCCGCAGCACGCCGGTTTAGAGTTAGGCGGCATCAAAAAGATCAAATTCCACAGGGTAACGACTCCCGCTGAACATGTAGTTCCTATTGCCCCACACGGCGAAAGGGATGGTCAGGGTTAGCAGGCATAACAGTGCCTATCACCTCATGTTCGACAGGATCCCAGACCGTTGGCAGTCCAACGACTACGGGCAGCTATGTGGCTGCCCGTAGTTGATTCTGTTGGAGGCGGCGATCGGAATCGAACCGATCAATAAGGGTTTTGCACACATTGGGGAACGTCTCACCAATTACCACCTAAATTATTGACTTTTCAACTGCCGTGAAAACTCAATAGCGCCCTCCCAGCATTTTTTGCTGGTCACATTTTACGGCGCGAAAGCGGAGAGAAAGAAAGAGCGCCCTTCCACGCACAATGAATCACAGCAGCGACTTTGCAAGTAGTGTGCTAATTTCCGTTTTTTCTGTGTGACCTTTGTGCTCACTGTGCAACAAGGCTGCAATCCTTTTGATAAATAACAGCCGCAGGCCATGCAGAACCGAGCGCGGTAGCGCCGGATGCTAGAGTCCAACTTTGGCGAAGTGATGCAGAACCGTGCGCGGTAGCGCCGGATGCTAAAGTCAACTTTGGCGTAGTGATGCAGAACCGTGCGCGGTAGCGCCGGATGCTAAAGTCAACTTTGGCGTAGTGATACAGAACCGTGCGCGGTAGCGCCGGATGCTAGAATCAACGTCAAACATTTGGCCAGTGGCAGCATCGGCACAAGCGAAGGCTGGAAATTAGATAGGTGCTGCCTGTAACAAGTCTCTTCCGCCAATCCTCGTATAATCACTCGCCAAAGTTGACTTTAGCATCCGGCGCTACCGCGCACGGTTCTGCATGGAGTGCGTTGAAGCTGACTTTAGCATCCGGCGCTACCGCGCACCCCGGCCGGTCGCTACAAGTCTCTTCCGCCAATCCTCGTATAATCACTACGCCAAAGTTGACTCTAGCATCCGGCGCTACCGCGCTCGGTTCTGCATGGCGTGCGTTGAAGTTGACTTTAGCAATCCCGGCGCTACCGCGCACTCCCTGGCCGGTCGCTACCGCTTCCGGCCCTCCGGGGCCGGGACACCGAATACTCTGTACTGTCGCGGTTGTCTTCCCTGCTCTGCCGAGTCTCACAGCTACCGTAGTTACGCTTCCTGACTTCCACTCGCAGTTGCCGCTTCCGGCGCGACACTACGTTCCGGCCGCGCATACTTATCCAGCCCGAACCCAAGAAAGATCGTGGCTACGATAAACGCGGAGGAGAAAAAATATGGCGACGAGACGCCAAGCGAATCAAACGACCAGCCAAAGAAGAGCGGCGCGATGATGCGAGCGACGCCGCCATACGTCTGTTGCATTCCCATGTAGAGGCCGCGCTGCCGGGGGGCAATAACTCGCGACAGGAGGGCCGTCACGCAAGGAAAGGTGAACGCCGTGCCCAATGGGATCAGCGCCACCGCTATTGCCAGCATCGCCAGATTTCGCGACAACGGCATCCCGACAACGCCGGCAGCCAGGAGCATGAGCCCAAGGCGCGACAGATTTGCTTCACCCAGCCAATCGACCATACGTCCCAGAAGCAGCACGCGCGCAAAGACAGAGATAGAGCCGACATACATGAAGAAGTATCCGATTGTTTGTTCAGTCACCTGAAAGCGCGCGTTGAGAAAGAGGGCGAGCACCGAGAAGCTTCCCTGAAAAGCGCCGATGGCGATGGCGTAAATCCAGATTAGACGCGACGAAGGCTCGCTCGAATGAGAGATGACGCGCCAAATCGCCTGGCGCGAAGTGCGACTCACCTCTCCTTCCCTGGGCTGTTCGTTCAAATCTCGGGATTCGGTTAGATAGCGTGCTGCAAAGGCCATGTTAAGTAGACAAAGCGCCGCCGCCAGGATTCCCGGCGCCGCATGGCCCATCTGTAACGTCCCCGGTCCCGGCAGCAGGTCGCGTTTGCCCAACGTGATCGCGAATGAACCGAGCACGGGCCCGAGCGCCACGCCAAGGTTAGTTGTAGCCGAAAGCCATCCGAGCGCGCGGGCCCGGTCCTTTGGATCGGTGGAGTCGGCCACATAAGCCTGAATGACACCCACAGTTCCGCCGCCTGCGCCTTGCACGATGCGCGAAAGGAACAATACGAACAGCGAGTGGGCGAAGCCAAAAATCAGATAGGCCATCGCGGACGCGCCCAACGCGATGAGCAATGCGGGCCGTCGTCCCACTCGATCGGAAAACCGGCCCCACATCGGCGCGCTCAGGAGTTGTGCGACGGTGAAAGAGGCCACGATGAATCCGGAGATGATTCCGATTCCAAAGTGCATCCCCAGCACGTCAATCCCGGTCCCGCCCAGCGTCTTTACATAAAACGGCAGGAGCGGAATGATCATCAGCAGCCCCACCATGTCCACGAACGCGGTGGCCATCAGCGTGAACAGTTTTGCCGGGATTTTCCGCACTTCCCTCCAGAGCACATAGAGCAACCCAATCGCGATCGCCGCGAGCAGAATGCGCACGATGGGCGAATGAAACGATTGGGCGATGTTCTGCTGGATCAACATTTCAACTGGAAGCTTTCGAGATGCGTCCTTAATCAACGTCGGGGCTTGTCCGTGATAAGACCGAACATAATACACCAGCGTTTCCTTTAACTGCTGGCGACCCCTGGCACACACGAACAATCAACAGAAACATGGTGGCTGGCGTGATCGCCGACGCACCATGCAAACAGCCGTACTCCTGGTTGCAAATAAAGCGGATTCACCCGAGCAAGATCACTCGATAATTCTTAGGTGTCTTTCTTCCGGACAAACCCGCTTCGATTCCCTGCCGAAGATTCAGATTGAACCAATAGCCGAGATGTTACGTCACTTGCTGTCGGACGGTCCGGGGCTCATCGGGAGCTGCTTATTGGTTTCCAGCAAAGTTTTCAGGCCGGAAATTACAACCGGCCAACCAAACGATACGCTTTCAAACATTTCTGAATCGAGTTCATCGTGAGTGACGGTAAGTTTTACGATGTCGCCAAAGGGCTCGATGTCGTAAGTCACGCGCGAGGTCTTCGCTTCGTTACCCTCGTCGGTGGGAGGCACCCAGGTAACAACCAGACGGCGCGGCGGATTGCTCTCTACAACCTTTCCCACGATATGGACAACCGAAGGGTCGTCAAGTATCTGGTGTCGCCAACTCGAGCCGACCTTCCAGTCAGACACATTGTGGTGATTAAACCAGTATTGTTTAGTCATCTCGGGATCCTTCAAGGCGTTCCACACTTTTTCAGGCGTCGATTGTATATAACTGACGTATACGAACTGAGGCTTATCCATCTTTTTTCTCCTCCAGTGCTTTCTTTAATTGAGATAGCGCCCTCACACGGTGACGCTCGTACTTGCCGACCCAACGGTCGAAGATTTCGCTGATCGGCATTGGATTTAGGTAATGCAACTTCTCGCGACCTCGCCAGATGACGACGACTAGGTTCGCCGCCTCAAGCAACAGCAGATGTTTGGTCACCGCCTGCCGAGTCATTTCCAGATGTTCACACAACTCGGTCAGCGTCTGGCCATTGTTTGCGTGAAGCTTGTCCAGCAATAGCCGGCGACCAGGATCAGCCAGTGCCTTAAACACTTTATCCGCGTCAGCGACCATTCCTTATTATGCAACCATTTGGTTGCATAATGCAAGTGGGTTGATGTCCGATAAGCTTCAGCTTGTCGCTGAGCCACGACAAACTAAAGTTTAAATGCAAGTGGGTTGGTTGCCAGGTAATGATGTCTTGTCGCTGAGTCACGACAATAGCCCGACCATCAGGCGAGACTCGTCCGGAACCGCGAGCGGTAGCGACCGGATGCCGGCACTCAGCTTGAGTGCAGGATCCGGTCGCTACCGCTCCCGGTTCCGCATTCCGTTTTTCCCACTCGGGAAACGGTCAACCTGCGCCCGCGGCTCTGCCGCCGCACTGATCGGTAGGAGAACTCTGAGAAGCGTCGCTCAAGCGGCGATAGGTCTGTGACCTCCGGTGCGCGGTAAGTCTGTGACTTACCGCGGAACTGTCCAACAAAACTTTTCCGGTCTATGACCGGAACTCAAGGCCGGAGACCTATGAATCTCAAGGAGGCCCGCGGCAAGTCGGAGACTTGCCGCGCATCGGCGGTCACAGACCTTACCTGACTGCAGGCGCAGGTCACCTCACTGCCTTGAGTCCCTTCATTATCTCAGCATGGGCCTCAACTATTTCCGTTGTTTGTTCCGGGTTGGGTTCGAGGGACCAGTTGTCGTGGTCCCAGGTGCCGCCGAGGATGATGCCGTCGCGGCGCGGAAACATGTACCCGCTGCTCAGATAACAGTAGTCAATCTCCGGTTGCGGCAGCAGCACTTCCAGTTGGCCGCGCACTGGGGATAGTTTCTGATCGTCAAAAAGCGCACGGGCGCCCAGCCCAGTGCAGTTAAATATGACTGGCTCAGGCAGCCGCGCTATCTCTTCACGACTGCGAAATTCCTTTACCACTAATTTGCCGCCGGCGATGTAGAAGTCGCGCAAAAGCGCGCTGAGATAGACAGACGGCTCGATCAGCATCGTGCTGTACTGGCGCACATAAGGAAAACCGAAGTAATGCTCCGCATCTCGATGAATTTCGCTTTGCGGATAGAGATCGTTGCCGCCCGGTAGTTCGCGCGCGAGTGACGCTTCGTTGCGATACAGTTCAAAGGTTTCAATCCACCGTACGCCATACTCGGTGCCCGTCAGCGCTTGAAAGGCTCTGTTGGAGATCCGGCAAGCAAGTCGAAACTGTTCGGTAAACTTCGTTGATGCCTGCTCCGGATCATAGACCGAAGTTGGAGACCAGAATCCTCCGGCAATGTTCGAAGTGGTTTCCGGCGGCAGGTCTTTCGCGTAGATAGTTACCGTGCCCGGACCATCCTGAAAGCGCCGTTGCAGCAGACGCGCGGTTGAGAGCCCGTTCACACCGCATCCGAGTACGGCAAAGCGCCTGGGCTTTGCAGTCCGACGGGTCGCTCTTTGGCGCAAAGATCCAGGAGGTATTAGCGACAGAGAGTCTCGCGCGAGATCCACGGCGAGCGATGCTGTTCCCCAGGATAGCGTCACACCCGCACCGCCGTGACCATAGTTATGGACCAGGAGCTTCTGGCCCAGTCGCTGCGCCTCGACTACAAAACCTTCAGAGCGATATGGCCTGAGGCCAACAACTTCACGAATGATCCGATTGCGCGCCACCTTAACCGGCTCGAAGTGACGTTGGGGGGTAAATCCGGCAGCAAACGCGGGCAAACGCGCAGAGCGCGCGACCATTAAGAGAGCGCTGCTCGCTAACGCGCCGCGAAGAAACCCGCGCCGATTAGTTGCAAACGTAGCTTCCCCGCTCATGATCGCTGATTATCCTAAATCCTAAATCATGAGTCGTAAATGGAAACAGCAACCCCTAAAACACGTAGTGGGTCAGTTTCGTTAAAAGTGTCCGAATAAACTTTAGGAACCTCTGATCAAGTGGGCCGTTGCTACTCTTCTAATACCTTTCAATCCTGCAGTTAACGAAGCAGCGGGGGCAAGCCCTGCCTGGCGACCCGGTCGCATCTGGCATTGTGGGTCGATGAATGTGGAACCGGGAGCGTCAGCGCCGCATGTATCACTTCTCCTCGAGCACGGACAAAATATTTCCCGCCGGGTCTTTGAACCAGGCGATGTTTGGTCCCTCGTTACCGCGACTAATGCCCTGCTCGTCTGTTTTGATTTCGGGTTGGTCGTACCGTTCGAAACGGACGCCGCGCTTAGTAAGTTCTGCTACGGCGGCCTCGATATTCTCGACCGGGAAATTTAGTATCGTGAAAGTAGCTGGAGTGTGATTGGGTTTCGGATAAACTAATATCACCGTCCCGCCGGCGATGTTCAGTTGCAATAGACCCATGGGTGCGTCAGACACATCAAGCCCCAGCGTTTGACCGTAAAACTCTTTTGCTTTTTGCAGATCATTTACCGAAAAACCGGAAAATGCTTTGCTGTTTTTTAACATGAATTCCTCCCTCTGTGAGCCACAATTCTTCCTTATGTCCGATAAGCTTTAGCTTGTCGTTGAGTCGCGACAAACTAAAAGTTTATCGGACACTTTCGACGAAACTGACTTTGTTTCACCGTCACCGTTTAATTACATCGAGGTCTGAGTCAAAGCTAACCTCACGGGATATGCATGGTTCTTCATTGAAGTTTCCTTGCCACTTCGATAATTTGTTCGGGCCGCGCACGAACCCAGTAGTTTTCCGTAAGGTTTATCCAGCGCACAGTGCCTGTCGAGTCCACCAGAAACTCGGCCGGCCTGGCAACGTCCTGCCCGCCGATTCCTGCGCCCGCGTGAACCAGATCATAGCGGCGGATCACTTCCGCCTTTGGATCAGAAAGAAACGTGAAGGTGTATCCCGCCTTCTGCATAAGATCGCGCGAGACCGCGGGAGTGTCTACGCTGATCGCCACCGGACGAATCCCAACTTCCTCCAACTTATCCAAACTGCGCTGAATGCTCCGCAACTCGGAGTTGCATGACGGTCACCAGTAACCCCGGTAAAAAACCAACAGCACACCCTTGGGCGCTTTTCCGCTAACTTGTGCAGAGCGCAGTTCGGCAAGCGAGACTGCCCTGCCATTCGTATCGGAAAGACTGAAGTCCGGCGCCTCTTGGCCCGCTTGCGGAGCGCCATGAGAGGCGGGCAAGCGCCGTCCACCAATAAAGGTGGCGAAGATAAAGAATCCGAGAATCGCGACGCTGAGAGTAGCCAGAATGGAACCGACGATCTTTGATAGCGTGGGACGTGATCGTACCGGTGCAAACGCTCGTCGCAATCCAACCAGCAAGAGCACCGCCGCCATTCCGAACAGCAGCAGGTTGACCCAGGGAAAATCGCGTGTGACCGGAAACTGGACGAAGATCAAGAAGTAACTGAAAAATGCAACCAAGCTAAGCAGGAAGCCTGCCCAGATGGGCCAGTTGAATCGTAGGGTCTTCATGAAAATCCTCTTAACGCGAAATCCTCGTGGCAACTAGTTTGGTTAGCGGTCCGGACCAGCGCCTGCCGCTACTACTGCCCGGGCTGTTCGAGCGTCCAAACCTCGATCGCGCCGCCTGCCTGCGCACACGGAGTCTTCGAAACCAACTCAATGACTTCGTTCGGGTCTCCGGCATCGATAAGGTAAAAGCCAGCCAGTGGCAACTTAGTCCCGGCGAAGGGACCATCGGCTATAGTCACTTTGCCGTTCGGAGCGCGCACTGTCGTGGCCGTCTTAACCGCGGCGACTAAGTTGCCGCTCTTGCGTATCACCTCGTCCTGTGCAAGGAGGGTGTCCTGCTCGCTCTTGGATCGAGCGTACCAATCCTTCTCGTCACCGTATGCCAGGCATAGATACTTCATTCGTCTACCTCATTCGCTGTTGACGCGGCACACAACTTCACAGGGTAATGCTGGGTGGATATTCAACTTAAGTGTGTGCCGCTGTCCCAACATAACAACAGCGTCACGACTTGCTTTGTTTTGCAATCCGAGCGCGCAGGCGCTCCTCCTGCTCCCTCAGTTCGGGAGTAAGCTCGGCGCCGAAGTCTTCCGCCTCGAACAACGGACGAATCTCAACCTCGGTCCCGCCACCAAAGGGAGCACGCTTGAGCCACTCGATCGCTTCTTCCAGTGATTTCACCTGCCAGAGCCAGTAGCCGGCGACCAGTTCCTTGGTCTCGGCAAAGGGTCCGTCAATCACGATCCGCTTGTCTCCAGAAAACTTGACGCGCGCGCCCTTTGAGGTCGGATGGAGTCCCTCACCCGCGATCATCACGCCGGCCTTCACCAGTTCTTCGTTGAATTTCCCCATTTCGGTAAGGATCTTCTTGTCCGGCATGACGCCCGCTTCTGAATCTTTGTTGGCTTTGACTAGAACCATTACTCGCATCGTAATAATCTCCTTCTGTTTTTGTTTTGTGGAGCTGAACTTCCGGACCGTCTCAACCCGGATGAACCTTGCTCTCTCCACTTACAAGTCGAACGACGGCCCCGCGGATCGACACATTCTGATTTTTTTCCAGTTCCCTCGTAGAAAAACTGGCCCAACACCTGCACCAGGGAAAAACCCGACCTGCTTGTTTAAGACACGAGCCATACAACAATCGTTGCAGGAGACTTCCGTAACTTCACTGGTTAACGCGCGTTTACGCGCGCGTGTTGGACCGAAACCAAAAAGGTGACAATATTGTTAGAACTTTGCCAAACACCACACTAACGAATTGACTGGGACTTTAGTTTGCGTAAATTTGTGGAAAAATGATTGTTCACCTGATTGACGGCACGTACGAACTCTTTCGTCACTTCTACGGAATTCGGCGCTTTAAGAAAACCGATCCTCCGTACGGCGCGATGGCTGGCGTTCTTAATGCGGTTGCAAAAATGCTCGCGGACGGCGCGACGCATGTTGGCGTCGCAACTGATCACGTTATCGAGTCGTTTCGCAATGGTCTGTGGAAAGAGTACAAAACCGGCGCCGGGATTGAGCCGGTCTTGCGGGCACAGTTTCAACCGCTCGAGGAAGCGTTGGTTGCAATGGGTGTGGCCGTGTGGCCCATGATCGACCTTGAGGCCGACGACGCCCTCGCTTCCGCCGCTCATCTTGCGGCGCTGGATGAGCGTGTGGAGAAGGTATGCATCTGGACCCCCGACAAGGATCTAGCGCAATGCGTCGTCGAAGATCACGTGGTTCAGGTGGACGGCAGGAGGGGCGTGATTCGCGATGCTGAAGGGGTGCGCGCGAAGTTTGGCGTGGCGCCGGCGTTCATTCCTGACTACCTCGCTCTGGTGGGTGACGCCGCGGACGGCTATCCCGGAATCGCGGGCTATGGACCGAAGACAGCTGCTTCGCTCATAAACCGTTATGGACCGATTGAAGAATTTCCTCCCGACCTGCTGAAGGACAAACGCGCGAGCGCCCTGCTCTTCAAGGTGCTCGCGACGCTCAGAACGGACGCGCCGCTTTTCGACGACGTCGAGGAATTGTGCTGGCGCGGGGCGACGGCAGCATTTCCTGCGGTGGCCGAGAAGATCGGTGATGCGCGCCTGGCGAAGCGGGTGCTTGATCTGGAGAAGCGGTTGTCAACAGTTAATCCATGACCCACATTCCAATCGGCCCACCTCTAGCGACCTTCATAAGGAGCAATCGCATCGAGAACAAACTCGTGGGGCCATTCGTCTTTAATCACGCGCCGCATGAAGTCATCTGGACTATCGACCGCGTAGGGCACTTGCTCAACATTCAGCACCGCTGCCTCTACAGGCTTGACATAGGTCTCGCTCTCCCAACCTGGGAGCATGTTAGCCAGCACGCCGCGAAGACAAAGGTCCATGTACGAAGGAGCGAACCACACATCACAGGCATGACGAAGGTCGTCAGGCTGGACCGACAGCCAGGCGCCATATGTCACCGTGTAGCCGCCAGTGAGTTTGACAGGCACCAGAATGCGGACGAAGGCCCCCACTCCCTGGACCTGCATCAGAACGTCATTGCCCCAGGTACGCGCGGCGCGCTCTTTCTCAGGAACGCTCAGGACAGGCTCCGGAACTCCGAAGCGAATGTGCCGGTTGTGCTCATCGAGAGACCGGCCGCAGGTGGGACAAAGTGACATAATACTCTTGTAATTCAACCAGGCTAACGCCCGAATTAACAGGGTGCGGCGATTATTACCAACCCCCTGGGCTAAGGCTTGACAGATATCCGGGCGAAGTCAGCATCGATCTTTCCCGCTCCATACTCGCAACTGAGGACGTAGGTGGCGTTTCCGGTAGTGATGTCATTAATACGAGAATCAATGCGAACGCAGAAGCCACAAGGCCGCCAAGTCGATTTCTTGAAAATTTCATGTCCATGTCCATAATTGCGGGCGGCCCGACTAATTATTATACCGCTGATCTGCGGCGCAAGTACGCGTGTGGTGGGGATTGGGTGGTGGGTCAGTTTAGTGTAGGGGAGGTCGGATTCTTTGGAGAACCGTGCGCGGTAGCGCCGGATGCTAAAGTCAACTTCAACGCACGCTATGCAGAACCGAGCGCGGTAGCGCCGGATGCTAGAGTCAACTTTAGCGTAGTGATTGTACGAGGGTTGGCGGAAGAGACTTTGTTACAGGCAGCACCTATTAATTTCCAGCCTTCGCTTGTGCGGATGCTGCCACTGGGCAAATGTTTGAAGTTGACTTTAGCATCCGGCGCTACCGCGCACGGTTCTGC
>DASXSC010000087.1:0-8501 GCA_036506215.1 Pyrinomonadaceae bacterium
ACTAACTTCAATACGGGACTAATCTTCGCTTTTCAGATGTCGCCCGATGGCAAACAGATCGCCTTATCGCGCGGAAGTCAAACAGACGACGTGATCCTAATACGGGATTCTGAGTAAGAAACATTCCACCTCCACCCTTAATCACAGAGACGCAAACTGATAGAAGATAGATGTTGACAGGGGCCAACAGATTTGGTTGTGCTCGTCGTCCTGGTGATGGCTTGGGACATCGCAATCGGCAGTGGCAGTCAAACTGCAGACCCGATAACATACTTCCGTTCCCAAAACCTACGCCCCGACCAACGCCTCTGTTCCGCCAGTGCCCAACAAGCCTGGAGAATTGTGTCCGTTGAAGAGCAAACGCGAAGAATTTGCCTATCAATGCAAGGATGGAACAAGGTTCACCGCATTCCTAGCGGACAAGAATCAAAAGTGTCCGCCAGTGGCTGGTCGATGACGGAATCATGGATGCTCATTAAGACGAATATGGCACACAGGAATATTTAGGAGAGACAATCTCATGACTCAAGGGTTCGATGATGCTGAGATTAATGGGGCATTCATTAGCAAATTAGAGTTTGCGCCTTCCAAGGCTGTGCGGATAAACATGCTGCGTGCGCCGACTGAAGCGAGCGAGCGGCAGGTTACCATACTGCGCGACTTACAATTTCACGACGTGCGGCAGTTTCATTGTGACTTCAATGCTGAACCGTGGCTTGAGATAACGTCTCACGCTACTTTGGAGCGGTCGGATTTCTTGAGGCAGTATCGGGCGACCCAGGAGGAATCTGAGACAATTCCAGAAATGTTTCACTTCCAGATCACCTGCGACGAAGGGATAATTGATATTATCGCGCGACGCTTTACATGCTCAATAATTGAGGAGATTCCTCATCATGGAGTCTCAGAATCGGTACCGGAAGACTGACCTCAATTAAGGTCGCGAGTAGATGCCGAGACCGGTCAGATATACCCGGCACGTTTCTAGACGCTCTACTGGGACTCTTTACCAGCGAAGATCCGATTGGGTTTCTCGGACGCGACATTAACCTCTATGCGTATGTTCATAATAATCCATCCGGTTTGTTGACCCCAGTGGATTGCGTCAATGCGATCCGATTCTCGGGGCTATAAACTGCATCAATACACATAGGTTCGCGTTTTGTTTTCGCATTACTGGAGAATGCAGACATGAGAAGAATGCTGTTGTCTCGTCTATTCCTCGCCCTCTGTTTGATTCTCCTAATCTTACCGGCACCCACAAACGCCTTTGTGAAGTTGGCCCACGAACTCCAGGAGCCCACTTCCCAGCAAAAGCGGCTGGTTAAAATTCGCGGGCGTGTAGTCGATGCCCGCACTGGGGAACCTATCGCGAAGGTGAGGGTGATTGCCAGCGGCCTTGATCCGGGCTCCCCAGGCGGGCAGCCCGCTGGGGGTGGTGAGCAAAGCACGATCACCGATGACAGCGGCGGTTTCACACTCGAGAATGTTCCCGTGGGCCAGTTGGATCTCTACATCACCACAGTCAGCTATGGACTCGTAAAGAAAACTATCACACTGCTTGAAGAGAATCGCGAGTTCACGATTGCGCTCAATGAAGACGCCGCCGCATTAACGGAAACCGTGACTGTTAGTGCAGGCCCCTATGAAACATCGCAGGTGAACGTCGCCTCCGAACAAACACTGAACAAGCGCGAGCTCAACGCGCTCTCAAGTATTCTTCTCAGCGATCCTTTGCGCGCGGCCCAAGCCCTTCCGGGCGTTACCACCAACGATGACTTTCGCAGCGAGTTTGCGGTGCGCGGCGCCGGCTTCGATCGCGTCGGTCTCTACCTCGATGGTGTGCTCACGGATAATTTCGTGCATACCGTTCATGGTGGCTATGCCGACACAGGCTCGCTTTCGGTAATCAACGCCGATACCGTTGATAACTTGTCTTTGATGAGCGGCGCATTTCCGTCGAAGTATGGGGATCGCAGCGCGGCAATACTGGATATTGAGACGAGAGACGGCAATCGCGTGAAACCGGCGGGCCGCTTCGCCGCAAGTTTGAGCGGCTTATCCGGGGTGGTTGACGGCCCTTTCGCGAATGGACGTGGGTCATATTTGATCGCCGGCCGCAAGAGCTACGTTGGTTATCTCCTGCGTAAGGTGAACGACCAAAATCATTTCACCAACAACCCGCCTATTCTTGGTTTTGCCGATGTTCAGGGAAAGGCGCTGTATGATCTTTCAAAGCGGAATCAGGTTGGCTTCTCTCTGATTTTTGGGACCTTTAACTTCGACCGCAACCGTGATCGCAACTTGCTCGGACCGGATACTGTCTTTCGCGCCACCTCGCGCAACCTGCTCTTCAACGCTCATTGGAGCTATACGCCAAACTCGCAAGTTTTCTGGCAAACGCGTTTTTTTGGTCTGCGGACAAACTTCAGAAACACGAATAATGAAGACATTAAACTGCTGGACGGGAAGCGCACCCAGTATGGAGTCCGCAGCGATCTTAACTTTAACGCTCGCCGCGGACATCGGTTTGAGACTGGCGTTTACATCCGTTCGCTTAACGAAAAAAGCACCAGCGAGTTTTTCAACTTTAGTACAGGAATGCTCCAACCTTTCACGCTGCTCAATCACCAGGGTACCGAAGAGTCCTTTTACGCGCAGGACACGTGGAGCAGCGAAGGTCTCGGCCTTAGCCTGACGGGCGGTGGACGCATCGACCACAGTAGCTCAACCGGCGAGACGCTCCTTTCCCCGCGCGGATCGCTCGGCTGGTCTATTGGTAAAGATTGGAAAGTTCGCGCTGCGGCCGGCCGCTATTATCAGTTTCCCGAGTTTGAGCAAATGTTTGGCAGGCTTGGCAACCGCAACTTGAAGGCAGAACGCTCTACTCACTACAACGCCAGCGTCGAGCGACGTTTTGGCGATCGGATTCGCTTCCTTGCCGAAGTTTATGATCGCGAAGACGATAAACTCTTTTTCAGTCTCTTCGAGCCAAGGCTTGTCGGCAACATTGTCACCTTTGACCAGTTTCCTTTCCAAAACTCCTTACGCGGGCATGCCCGCGGAGTTGAGTTAACACTGCAACGACGGAGCGCGAACAGATTGACAGGCTGGCTGTCTTACGCCTATTCGCATACCCGGCTTACCGACTCACAAACAGGTCTCACGTTTCCCAGCGATACAGACCAACGCCATACGCTTAATGTCTACGGAAGCTATCGCTTTAACGAAAGATGGAATGTCAGCAGCGCCTGGCGCTACGGCAGCGGCGAGCCGGTGCCCGGCTTCTTCCGACAGGTTGGACAGGAATACTTTTTATCAAACGAGCGAAATGCCACCAGGCTAACGGTTTACAGCCGCGTAGACGTGCGTTTAAACAAGGCCTTTCTGTTCAAGAAATGGAAACTCACGCTCAACGGGGAACTCATAAACGTTCTGGATCACGAGAATCTGCGTTATGCAGGCTTTGATTTTTTTGGTTCCGACGGTCGCGTCTTCGGCCATCTTGATCGAGTAATCCCGCGGTTACCTTCGGCGGGCGTGGTAGTTGAGTTCTAAGACAGCATCCCCTGCCTAAAAAGCTATTTCCGTCACCTCCTGAACGTAGTGGATCAGTTTCCTTGAACGTGTCCGATAAACTTTAGTTTGTTGTGACTCAGCGACAAGCTAAAGCTTATCGGACACGAAACTGACCATTACCCTCCTAAAGAATTAGTTGACAGCTTCTTGCTGCCTGGTTTATAGTCCTAAACACTTAGGAGTCAGAGATCAATGGCGCGACGAAAAACCGAAAACCTAACGCCGCTCGAGCTGGAAATCATGCACGTGCTCTGGGAAACGGGGCCGGCGAACGTGCAGACCGTGCAACAACAGCTCGAACGCGAGCTGGCCTATACCACGGTTCAGACGATGCTCAACATTCTCCAGCGCAAAGGAAAGGTGAAGCGAACACTGAAGGAGCGTGCTTACTTTTATAAGCCTGTGGTGAGCCGCAGCCAGGTTGTCAGCCAGCATATGAGCGACATCGTCGATCGTTTGTTTGGCGGGTCCGCCGAGAGTTTGGTAATGAGCCTGGTGGAGACGAAGCATTTGACGCGTAAAAAACTGGAGCGACTGCAAAAGCTGCTCGAGGAACCTGGCGAAGAAAACAAATGAGAACGCTGGCCCAACTGCTCTTGACCGTTCTCTTGAATGCCTCCTGGCAGATCGTGATTGTCGCTGTTTTCGCCGCGTGCTGTAGCTGGTTGCTTCGCGAGACTGCCGCATGGTGTCGTCATTCAATTTGGGTAGCGGCGATCTTAATATCGCTATGCCTGCCGATCCTCAGTGGTCTGAATGCACTCGAGTCTTCGCCGCATATCAAGCAGAAGGTCACCCGCATCGAAACGGAAAAACCTGGTGCCCCTCCCGCCGAATTACAAGAGATCGATCTAGCTGAGCGGACAATGAGCAAGGTCCAAATGCCCTTCGAGGAGCCTGCGCGGCGAAGTGGTTGGATCTCGCCAATTAATTTGAATAAGAATCCGGCAGTGACGCTGGCAGCGTTCTACGCGCTGTTTATTTTGTATCGCGGTTTCAAATTAGTGCGGGCCTGGCGCAGGACTTCAGCAATCATGCGCAACGCCTGCTCCGTGGAAGTTTCGGGTCGCGCGGCCGCAATAATCGAGAGGTGCCAAACGGCAATTGGCGTCAGACGTGTCCGCGTGGTTTGGTCAACCTCTGTGCCGGTTCCGATAACAGCCGGAGTTTTCAATCCGCTCATAATTCTGCCGGCGCATTTATCAAGCGAAATTGACGAAGAAATATTGTTGTCAGCAATCGGCCACGAACTGGTGCACGTCGCGCGGCGCGACTACATTCTTAATCTTATCTACGAAATCATCTATCTCCCCCTATCGTTTCATCCGGTTGCAGCGTTGGTGCGGCGTCGCATAAAAGAGACGCGAGAACTTTGCTGTGACGAGTTAGTCGCAAAGAAACTAATGAAACCGGATGTCTATGCCCGTTCTCTGGTCAGATTGCTTGGCTCGGTTCCGATCGCTGGGCGGCTGGCTCCGAACACAACCATCGGGATTACCGATGCCGACATATTGGAGGTGCGTATCATGTCACTACTTAAAACTTCAAAGCTCAGCGCGCGACGAAACACTTTGTTGCTGATCGCGGCAAGCCTGCTGCTTGCCGCGCCATGCGTAGCAGCCGCTACGTTTGCGCTGCAGTTCGACGTCAACAGTCCTGAGCCTGGCATAAGCCAACAGCAGAACCAGCGGCAAGAGGCTTCTCAGAAACTGGAACGCGCCCTTGCAGAGCTGCAACGCAAAGAGCGTGAGCTTGCCGAGCGAAGGCAGAAGAATCCGAGCCCGCAAGGCCGGGAACTAGAGTCACTGCGCCGCCTGGAGAGTGAGTTAGAGGAGGCGAGCGCCAAACTTAACCAGGAACAAGAGGCTCAGCACTTCAAAGAAGCAGAACAGGAACTGAAGCAGGTAGACGAAAAATTCGCGCAAATCATCGCGACCCATCCGGTAGATGAAGCGAGTATGCGAGAAACGCAGGAAAAACTTGCGCAACTGCAACAGTCTTTTCCAGAAAACGAAGAGAAGTTGCGAGAGCAATTCGCGATGATAGAAAAGCAATATCCAAACGCGAACGCGATGGCCGAATACCTGCAACGCGCGCAAGCAGAGATTCAGCAGCAGAAAGACGTTCTGACAAAAGAGGAACGCGAGAAGATAGAAGAGAGGTTCAAGTATGAGCGACTCCTTGAAGATTCTGCGCAGGATCGTGAAGCGCGGGAAAAGAAGGAGGCCGCAGAGCGGAAGGTCCAGAACAAAATCAAAAACAAGGAGTATGAGAAGGAAATCCGCAAGGATGGAGATATGCAAATCCGCAAAGAGCTCGAAGAAGCGAGCCGAGCGGACCGCGCAAAGGAGCAGGCTGAACTGACGCGACTTGCAACTATCTCGATGGATCGGGCTATCCAGATCGCAATCAGCCGGTACCCCGGGAAGGTGTTATCCTGCAGCCTGGGACGGCAGAAGGATGGCCAGCCATTCTATCGGCTGGTGATTATCAACGGCGAGGGAGACCAGACCTCCGCTACGCATGTCTGGGTGAGCGCTACAGACGGCCAGATCCTCAAGACGGAACAGGAATAGGACTAAGGACGCGGGAACTCGTCCGACTACTAAGTCGGATAAATAAGAGACGCACGCCATGCAGAACCGAGCGCGGTAGCGCCGGATGCTAGAGTCAATTTCAGCGTAATGTAGCATCCGGGCGCTACCGCGCACGGTTCTCCAAAGAATCCGACCTCCCCACGGTAAACCGACCCACTACCACCCCTCGCCTCGGCTTGGCACTGGTGCAGTTTAGAGTTCAAGCTTTAGCTTGCGTGCCGAAGGGGCAGCCTAAAGGCTGAACTCTGAACTTCCGGCTTGAAACTGCATCAGTACCCTCGGCTTGCCACTTTGCGGTAAATAGTGCATAGTGACGCACGGTTAATCCTTCTCTCGCGCATCGACGGTGATGCGCCCCGCGCATAAAGCAGTTAGCGCTGGCGTTTTTGGATAGTTCGAGAGCAGGCTGATTTCAACTCAGAAGCGCTCTTAGAGCATCCGAAAACCGGCCCTTCGCTCCTACCGTTCGACCGAAGCCAATCCGATTCGCAGCTTCTTTTGTCCCCTCATGGGGAAAGGTACATCTTTATGTCTATGAAACTTTACGTAGGAAATCTCGCGTTTGCGACCTCAAGCCAGGATCTGCAGGAACTTTTTGCAGCGGCCGGCACGGTTGAATCAGCGAGCGTGGTGGAAGACCGCGACACGGGACGCTCACGCGGCTTTGGCTTCGTCGAAATGTCTTCCAAGGAAGAGGGCGAGGCAGCTATCGCTCAATTTAACGGCAAGGAAGTTAACGGTCGTGCTCTGAACGTCAACGAAGCCAAACCGCGCGAGAATCGCTCGGGTGGTGGCGGTCGTGGCTATGGCGGCGGCGGTGGTGGTCGTGGCGGCGGTGGTTACGGTGGTAATCGCGGCGGCGGCGGTGGCTATGGCGGCGGCGGTGGTGGCGGCAATCGCGAGCCCCGCTGGTAAGCAATTTCCTAACGCCCAATTGCGCGCGGGTGTTGGCGGCCAACGGCCATCAAACAGCTGTTGTTAGCCAACGCCCCAAGCGCTTGATTTGTCGGACCTTCCTTTTTGCCAGGGCAACCCCTGGATCTGGAATTAACTAACGCCTCCGGCGTCATTAACGCCTGTGCAGATTTGCGCAGGGAAGAAACTAAGTAGGAGTTTATGAATTTTTCTCAACTGGGACTGGCGCCCGCTCAAGTGCGGAGCTGCGAGTCTCTCGGATACACCGAACCAACACCGATCCAGGAACAGGGAATCCCTGTTGTCCTCAGCGGCCAGGACCTGATCGGCTGTGCTGAAACCGGCACAGGCAAAACAGCCGCATTTCTGCTTCCCATCATTCAAAAGATGACGGAAAAGGCGCGACCTGGAGTACGCGTTCTTGTGCTCGCGCCGACGCGCGAACTAGCCATGCAGATCCAAAAAAACTATGGCGAGCTGAATCGCGTGAAAGCCAATCGCGGCGTCACGGTAATCGGGGGCGCTAACATGCGCACCCAAATCGCCGATTTACGACGTGGCGCGGCAATAGTGATTGCCACGCCGGGACGTTTGCTTGATCTCGTCGAACGCGGCGCGGTCAATATTTCCGCTATCGAAGTTCTCGTCCTTGACGAAGCTGATCGCATGCTGGACATGGGATTCTTACCGGCCATTCGCCGCATTTTGGCGATGGTGCCGGTCAGGCGCCAGACACTTCTATTCTCGGCGACAATGTCTTCGGACATTGAAAAGCTTGCGCGCACGACCATGAAAGATCCGAAACTCATTGAAGTCAGCCCGCGCGGAAAAGCGGCCACTATGGTTGAGCAGAGCGCTTACCCGGTAGCCCAGGAATCGAAGACGGCCTTGTTACTCGAGCTGCTCGAACGCGAAAAGTTTGAGCGAGTGCTGGTGTTTACCCGTACACGTCGAGGCGCAGAGCGCTTGTCGCACATTCTTTCAGCTCGCGATCATAGCGTTAACCGCATTCACTCAGATCGTTCGCAGCCTCAGCGTGAGGCAGCGCTGCGCGGGTTCCGTGATGGCCGCACGCGCGTGCTGGTCGCAACTGATATTGCCGCGCGCGGTTTGGATGTCGACGCGGTTTCACACGTAATCAACTATGACGTGCCCGCGGCGCCCGAAGATTACGTGCATCGCATAGGTCGTACCGGACGAGCCGGAAACAAAGGACGCGCGATTACCATCGTCACTCCGGTCGACGAGTTGTCAATGCGCGCGATTGAACGACTTACTGGACAGAGCGTAGCACGCGTAGTGTTGCCGGGATTCGGCGGAAGAAAGATTGAACCCGTCGCTCGACCGTTTGCGCGGGCGACGCCGCCACGCGCTGTGTTTACGCGTTCATTCCGGCCGCGACGCGCCAGC
>DASXSC010000088.1:0-50752 GCA_036506215.1 Pyrinomonadaceae bacterium
ATACGAGGATTGGCGGAAGAGACCTGTTACAGGGCAGCACCTATTAATTTCCAGCCTTCGCTTGTGCGGATGATGCCACTGGGCAAATGTTTGAAGTTGACTCTAGCATCCGGCGCTACCGCGCTCGGTTCTGCATCACTAAGCCAAAGTTGACTTTAGCATCCAGCGCTACCGCGCTCGGTTCTGCATCACTAAGCCAAGTTGACTCTAGCATCCAGCGCTACCGCGCTCGGTTCTGCATCACTAAGCCAAAGTCGATTCTAGCATCCGGCGCTACCGCGCCCGGTTCTGCATCACTACGCTGAAATTGACTCTAGCATCCGGCGCTACCGCGCTCGGTTCTGCATGGCGTGCGTCTCTTATTTATCAAACTGACCCACCACCCTGCGTCTGGCCGGCATTCGGTGACGCTGACGGTTCATTGGGCCAAATTTTTCTCAATGCGACGATCGATGATGATGGCAATCCCACCATCACTAAATGCCTCCATGCGATTCTTACTCACGCGACGCAACCTGATCTTTCTTAGACTTACTCAGCAGCCATGACTTGAGAATGCCTGGATTGGATTTATCAGTTGCGAAATACTCCTGGATTAGCTTGGTATAAAGATCGCGCCGCTCAGCGACTTTGAGCTGATGGCCCAGGGGCATTTGCCCTCCTTGAACGTAGGACCTGATCAATACTCGATCCATGGGCCAGTTGAGAGCGCCAAGACGCTCGGGATTATGGCAAGACGAACAGACCATAGCACTTGCGGCCGCCGATTCTTCAAAATGCGCGCCGAAGCGTTTCTGCCGATCAGCCAAACTCGCCGCACTTAGTCCTGGCCCAAGTTTCCGGCCGTCCAGATAGCCACCAAACCGTGGCGATCCATAACTCAGGAAACGTTCATTGACGGCCAGCACAGCCTGCTGCTCGGCTTCACTCACGCTGCCGTTCACCGGAAAGATAGGCAGAATGCCGCTCTTGTGACACTGGGCACAATTATCGTCGCCCTCACCCAGCTCCCAACGTCCCTTGATGCTGATGAAACCGTCCCGCCGATAGGTTCGGTAAAAGTCTTTGAAGTAAGCATCGAAGGTGCCACTAGAACCAGCCACGGCTGACACGACCGACACGTTGCGCACGCGGCCACGTGCCCCCGGATCAGAAACTCCAAATTGGACCCACTTATCAGGCATTCGATTGGCGGAATTTCCCGGTACGACGATCAAAAGCCTGCGATAACTGGAGTCGTTATCAGGCGTCCCGAGGTGGCGCGACTTGTAACTGAAGAAGATGAGTTGTTCAGCAGGACCTCGCCTGGAGTTGAGTTGACGGAGAAAAGATTTTGCGCGCTCCAGTGTTTCGTAACGGCTTACGGATTGCAGAAAAGTTTGGTTCAGCAGAAATTCGGGAATCTCTACAAACTGGCGCGTCTCGGCAAAATACTGTTTATCCGGCACCACAAAGCCGAGCTCGTGATCCTGATCACGATCAAGGGCAGCCGCTTCAATATAGTCGAGAAAAACTCGATAGCGCTTGGTGAAGTCCTTATCCTCGGAAAGCCGGCACTGGCGAATCGTGTCCGTGATTCCGTCGAGCACTCTTTCATAAGCGGGAATTGCTTTGTCGCTTTCATAGGCGCCGCGCGCCGCCATGATCAGCGCATCGACCCTGGCGGCAACCCAAATGTCAGGCTGCGCTTTCAATCGCGAACACGGCGAGGCGCCAACAGAATTAACGGCGAGCAGCAGGCAGAGGGTGACGATGACGAAACTGAATGGGCGCGCCCGCTGTGCCGGGTGAATTAGTGAGGATGACAAGTTTTTCTCCTGAGTTAATGAATGATGGTTACCGGCCGGTGAAGAGCGTCTTCTCATCCACGAAGCAAAGCCCATTTCCCCACGGGTCAGCAACGTAGAAGGAGCGTTCGCCCCATGGTCGAACAACGATCTCGCCGGCGCCAGCGCCATGCACATCATCTATCGATAGACATCCCAGTTCAGTCGCGCGCGAGTAAACTTTCTCGAGATCGCCTACCGCAAAATAAATATAGTCAGGCAGTGGTTTTGCTTCCTCACCGCCCGGCGTGGGATCAACCAGGGCCAGGATTACTGAACCACAATCAATATAATGACGCGAAGCCCGCGGAATTCTTCTGCCGGGATCGTCAAGAAGCTTCGCATAAAACTCCGCCGCGCGATCCAGATCAGCGACCTGCAAAACAACGCGGAATATTTTATCAGCCATGTGTTAGTTTCTCTTCAGGATTGATTCCGTAGCATATCTTACTTGCCAAGTTCAACTCATTCCGCGCTGCCTATAGAAAATTCCGCGAATAAGCTATCGCGGTCATCTTCGACAGACATTCGTCTGACCGGTGAGCCTGAAGTCAAGGCAGAAGCCAACCATAAGGCAGGGCCTGGAAATCAAATACCGGCTGGTGAAATGACAAACCAGGTCTTTGACCGCCGATGCGCGGTAAGTCTCAGACTTACCGAACCTGTATCACTGATTCTTCCAGTCTGTGACCGGACTGCCAAAAGGTCGGAGACCTATAAGAGACTCAGCAAAGCCGTCGGCAAGTCGGAGACTCGCCACGCATCGGCGGTCAGAGACCTTCACGGTTCCACTGCCAAATTAGCTTCCAGTCACTTATGGCCGATCGATTTTGCCGCGAGCTGCCTTATCCAGTCTCTCGCTGCTGCTCTTTATCTCTCGGCTCAGTTCTATGATCTCTTCGAGGTCCCGGTGTGCCCTGGTTGTAAGCTCGGTATCCACTACGGAAGCCTCTTTGAAAAAAGGATTATCCACAAACCTGAATACTACGCGCGCCAATCTCAATATGGAGGACTTAATTTGCTCGGGACGCGAAATCGGATCACTCTTGTGCTGATAACTCTCATTCGCTTCAGGCAGCGCTAAATTGCTGTTGAGCCGTTCGGCGTGCTTCTCGATTTCAGCCGCTGACTTCGAAACGAATCTCAGATCGAGCCCGCTGTTTCCCAGGGCCGCCCTTCCGAGGCTCTTGTTCACCATCTGGAGGCGCTTGAAGTCGTCCTGCATCTGCGCGAGTGCCTGCTGAGGATCACGTCGCTTCTCGCGAGACTTGAGGGATTGTTCCGAAAGCAGTCTAAGGTTCCAGATGCGGAGCTCCAGGTCGCGTTCATTGTCTGCTCTATCGCGTTCGGCCTGAGTACTTTGGCCTGAGACCGCGGGCACAAAAACAAGGGCGACGACAATTCCCAGGATTAACTCCAATGTAAATCTAGCTAATGGCCTCATTTCCAAATCCTTTTCGGATGGCGGTTGGCAGACTCCGAACCACCACGAACAACTCCAGGGAAACGCTGACGACCGGAGAAATGCAAGCCGGCAACCGGCTCAATGAATGGACCAGCCAGGAGAAGGGCAATTTGAAATCGATTACCAGAAAACATCGTGGCCATCTCTTCCGAGTTCGGCAAATTGTGATCCCCTTTTGACTGCGAGTCAATGAAAGAATCAAAGCTCGCTCGGTTCGCATTGACTCTATTGGGCAAGCAGGTTAAGAATTCAGCGCTTCCCCGTATTCCAGTCAATCCAGGTGTGGAAAGATGACTTTGACTAACCCGCAACGCCCGCTTTCTGTCTTCCTGCTGTTGTTGTTTATCTTGACGATCTCCTTCGCGGCCCAGGCGCAGCCAACTTCAACCCAACTTAACTCCAATCTGCTAGCCGAATTCAAGTGGCGTCTGGTTGGGCCGTCGAGTCCGTCGGGTCGCGTCTGGCAGGTCGTCGGCGATGAGAATGATCCAAAGACATTTTATGTTTGCACGCCAGGAGGAGGTTTGTGGAAGAACACTGACAACGGCATACATTGTCTGGGATCTCAAAAGACAGAAGAAGGTAACCGACGAGGAAGCGACGCGGGCCAGAGTCGAAACGCTTTCGGAGCGTGATGCGCTGGGCTGGGTTCCGCCCGGAGATTACACGGTCACTCTGGAGTTGGGCGCCGGCTCGCTGAAGACTGAAGTAAACGTGCGGAAGGAACGACCGGGCGTAAAGCGGGTGGAGGTCAGAAAATAGTCATTTATCAACCAAATAGCCGCCTAAAAGACTCTGGGCGCCGACCTCCCCCAAGACCGGCGCCCTTGCCTTTATCTCAGTTCTCCCATGGAGAATTAACGATGACGGATATTAGGCCGGGCTACTTCAGGGATGGTTGCAGTAATCTTGCAAACAGTTCACGACGCCGTAACAAAACTATCCGCAAACCTTCCGCATACTCAGAACACCACCTTACTGGAGAGTAACTTATGTCGCCCTCTCGCATCGCGCCCTATGGTTCATGGAAGTCGCCGATAACGTCCGACTCAATCGTTGGCGGCTCCATCGGGCTTTCGCAGCCCTTGATTGATGGTCCGGATACCTACTGGGTTGAAATGCGCCCTACCGAAGGTGGCCGCAGTGTGATTGTGAAGCGGGTTGTGCGGGACGTTGTAAGTGATGTAACTCCGCTGCCCTTTAACCCGCGAACTCGTGTGCATGAGTATGGCGGTGGTGACTATACCGTGCGAGACGGCACGGTTTACTTTTCAAACTTTTCGGACCAGCGTCTGTACGTGCGGAGAGGGGAAGCGGAGCCGCAGGCGATCACTCCCGGCGGCGACCTCCGTTATGCCGACGCCGTTATCGATCAAGCTCGTGGCCGTTTGATCTGTGTTCGGGAAGACCACACGATAGCCGGTCGCGAAGCTCTAAACACTCTGGTGGTAGTTAAAGTCGAAGGCGATGAAACTCCCGGCGAGGTGTTGGTGTCAGGTAATGATTTCTACTCCTCACCGCGCGTGAGCAGCGATGGCTCGAGGCTGGCGTGGCTCACGTGGAACCACCCCAATATGCCCTGGGATGAATGCGAACTTTGGACCGGTACATTCGGCGAAGATGGTTTGCTCAAAGACACGCAGCGCATCGCCGGTGGCAATAGTGAATCAATATTCCAACCGGAATGGTCTCCCGAGGGCGTGCTCTATTTTGTTTCGGACCGCAGCGGTTGGTGGAATCTTTACCGCGTGAATTCAGACGGGCGCAGCGAACCGCTCTGTGAAATGCAAGCTGAGTTTGGCATGCCGCAGTGGGGATTTGGCATGTCGACCTATGCTTTTGAATCGGAGGAGAGAATTGTTTGTGCTTACATTGAAAAAGGCATATCCCGGCTTGCGTTGCTCGACACCTGCACGAAAGAGTTTGAACCGATCGGTTCTACATATACCGATTTAAGGTTTATTCGCGCCTCGCCAGGGCAGGCAGTGATGCGCGCCGGCTCGCCCTCTGAAGCAGCATCAATTGTAAAGCTTGATTTGGAGACGAGGACTTTCAAAGTGCTTCGCCGCTCCAGCAACCTGGAAATTGATGCCGAATATCTCTCAACGCCGCGCGCGGTCGAGTTTCCCACAGAAGAAGGACTCACGGCCCATGGATTCTTTTATCCACCACAGAACCGCGATTACAGCGCTCCCGATGACGAGCGGCCGCCGTTGTTAGTCGAGAGCCACGGCGGACCGACAGCCGCCGCGGCAACGGCCCTCAGCCTTGGTATTCAATATTGGACCAGCCGCGGTATAGCCGTGCTCGACGTCAACTACGGTGGCAGTACGGGTTTCGGGCGCGCTTATCGCGAGAGATTAAGAGACGAGTGGGGAATCGTTGACGTTGACGACTGTGCCAACGGAGCGCGCTATCTGGTGGGGCGAGGCGAGGTCGATGGCGATCGTTTGATGATCACTGGCGGTAGTGCCGGCGGTTACACCACTCTCTGCGCGCTCACCTTTCGCGACACGTTCGACGCTGGAGCGAGCCACTATGGCGTTAGCGATGCCGAAGCCCTGGCAAAAGAGACTCACAAATTTGAATCGCGTTATCTTGATGGACTCATGGGGCCTTATCCGGAAAAGCGGGAAGTGTATGTTGAGCGCTCGCCCATCAACTTCACCGAGCAGTTGTCCTGCCCGGTGATCTTCTTTCAGGGACTCGAGGACAAAGTGGTGCCGCCAAATCAG
This sequence comes from Pyrinomonadaceae bacterium, assembly GCA_036506215.1. Lineage (GTDB taxonomy): Bacteria > Acidobacteriota > Blastocatellia > Pyrinomonadales > Pyrinomonadaceae > PSRF01. Next base: position 6,027 of record DASXSC010000088.1, read on the forward strand.
GCGGAGATGATGGTGGAAGCATTGCGCGCGAAAGGAATTCCCGTCGCGTATCTTCCCTTTGAAGGCGAGCAGCACGGGTTTCGCCAGGCGAAGAACATCAAACGCGCGCTTGATGGCGAACTATATTTTTACTCGCGAGTATTTGGTTTTGAACTCGCCGAGCCGGTCGAGCCGGTGCAAATAGATAACTTGTAATGCACAGGAAGATAGCGAGATTTTTCATTCATCGGAAATAGTCCACCCGTAAAGTCGACTCCCTGGCCCGCCGCTACCGACGCTTTGTAATACTTCGCGTTGCCGTGTCATGAGGTCAGTACGACCTTGCGGTAGCGGGTCGATCTCCCTCGGGATTTTCAATTTGCAGGTAAGGTCTTTGACCTCCGATGCGCGGCAAGTCTCCGACTTGCCGGCGACCTTTCTAAATTCTTTAAGGTCTCCGACCTTTGAGACTCCGGTCAAAGACCGGAAACCTGGGGTACGGTCTTCGGTAAGTCGGAGACTTACCGCGCATCGGAGGTCAAAGACTTGTCGCCGCTTCACCCAACGCTTTCTGAGCAAGTTCGGTGCTCGGACCGATCTATCTCGGGAGACCCACCCGCTACCGCGAGGTGATATTAACCTCATGACACGGCAACGGGGAGTTATCACAAACTCTCGGTAGCGACTGGGTTAACGTTTCGAAACACATAGGTTTCAAGGTTACGTCAACCCGGTCGCTACCGCGCCCGGTTCCGTATTTGTGTAGTTTGCGCCCTCCGTAACTCCATAGCCCTATTGCCTTCCTCATCCATTTTTCGCCACAGTCGCTTTCCAACCCTCGCGGTCGACTTTCAGCAGTCGCACAGTGGCCGGCATGCCCCGGCTGCGAAAACTATTCGCAATTGCTTCGCCGATCTCAGGTAAGTGATCGCATGCCAAAGCGACGACGCTCGGCCCCGAACCGCTCAGGGCTACGCCTAACAGGCCAGGCTGGTCCCTGGTCGCCAGGGCTTCAGCGAGACCAGGAACCAGAGAACCCCGGTATGGCTGATGCATCCGATCCTGCATCGCTTCCCACAATAGATGATAATCACCGGCTTCCACTGCGGCGCCAAACAGCGCCACCCGTTGCAGGTTATACACGGCATCATGACGCTCCACGGTGGCAGGAAGCGCGCTCCTGGTTTCCGCCGTCTTCAAGAGCGCCTCGGGCGAAACGACGACCAATTTTAGATCCGTGGGCCAGGGCCTTTTGATGGCCAGCACATTTCCATCCGGCCTGACACAGGTAACGACCCAACCTCCGTAGTAGGCAGCCGCAACGTTGTCCGCATGACCTTCCATCTCCAACGCGTAACGAAGCAATGTCTCCGGCGAAAGCTTCCGATCACAGATCAAGGAACTGAGCGTAAGACCGGCAACGATCGCGGCCGCGCTACTGCCAAGCCCACACCCGAGCGGCAACTCGTTGTGTACTTCGAGTCGCACCGGGGGAAGGACCCAACGCTCACGCTCGGCAACGAAACTCATGGCCCGGAAGATTAGATTATCTTCGGTGGGAGACAGGAGGCCGCTCGTGCTGCCCTCGCCACTGCTGGTCACGCTGCATATCGCGCTCGCTTCCGGTATCACGCTGGCCCTAACGGTGAGATAGAGTTGCAGTGCGAGACTGTAGGAGTCGAACCCCGCCCCGAGATTGGAAGTAGAGCCAGGCACACGCAGCGAAAACGAGCGCTCTGATTTGCCACCCGCCTCGGCACTGTTCTCAATGATATCGACTGCTCCGCTTTCCATAGCCTGCTCTCACCAATCCCAATCTAATCTCTTTGGTACTCAACAGCGGGGGCAAGCCGGGGTCCCCAGCGGGGCAGCCCGGCTGGGGTGCTAATCCCACCTTCCCGACCTGAGAGATACTTTGACTCGCTCGCCTGGCCTCACCTTGAACGGCCATTTAGCAAGGGTCAGACACGACAATGATCAGCTCTGAGTTAGGAAGGTGGGCTCGCCCCCGCTCCGTGCGGAAAGGCTGCGCCTTTTCCGTCAGTCCTGAAAAACTCTATGCCTCAACTGACGGCCGTTGCTACGATCCACCTTACTTCTACAACTCACCCGAGTGTTCCTGCTCATGCCGTCGAAGGCCCTCGATGATTGCGGCCCTGGTTGCTTTCACGCGCGCGGGTGGATTGCTGTAAGTGCCGGCCAGCCGGCGCTCCTCTTTCGTTTTGCCCGGCGCGCGGTCGTGAGTGTAGAGTTCTTGCTGGTGATACTTGATCACGTATTCCGTGTCCTTCAGGATGTGACCAGTCAGCACCGCCACCACATCATCAGACGATCCAATAGCGCCACTCGCAACCAAACGCTTGATACCCGCAACAGTCGTTGCAGAAGCAGGTTCGCATCCGACTCCATCGCGTCCGATCATTGCTTTCGCGTCTGCGATCTCTTGCTCGCTGACACTAAGTACTCTTCCACCTGACTCGAGCACTGCACGCAGAGCTTTCTTCCAGGATACGGGCGCGCCGATCTTGATCGCTGTCGCTAAGGTTTGTGGGTGTTCGATCGGGATCAACACCTCCGATTCAGACCCAAATAAACTCGAAAAAGGCGCAGCGCCTTCTGCCTGAACCACATTCAGCCGCGGCAAGCGATCGATTAGCCCCAGGTCCTTTAATTCCTTGAAGCCTTTGCCGAGCGCTGAACTGTTGCCTAGATTGCCGCCGGGCATCACCACGTGATCTGGCACACGCCAACCGCGCTGGTGCAACAACTCAGCGGCTACGGTTTTCTGGCCCTCTATGCGAAACGGATTGATGGAATTTACGAGATAGATTGATTTATCTTCGGCGATTTCGCGTATCGCCCGCATGGCGTCATCAAAGTTGCCATCCAATTCCAACACGGCCGCTCCGTAGTCCAAACTCTGGGCCAACTTGGCGTGACTGATCTGACCGCGCGGGACAAGAATGGCGCACTGTAGTTTGGCGCGCGCTGCATATGCCGCCAGGCTTGCCGCCGTGTTGCCGGTGCTGGCGCAGACGACCGTCCGGGCCCTCAGGATGAGAGCCTGCGTGACGGCGGTCGTCATACCCGTATCTTTGAAAGAGCCGGTTGGATTACAGCCCTGGTGCTTGAGCGTCAGTGCGTCTAGCCCACAGTAGGCAGCAGAAACTGGAGCATCGAAAAGAGGCGTGTTGCCTTCAGCGAGCGTGACGATGGGTGCATCGGCTGCGAAAGGTAATAACTCGCGATAGCGCCAGACACCGCTGCGGTCGTGTGGATCGAATGACGTAAGGCGGCTGGTCCACAGAGCTCGTAGCGCTTTTAGATCTACACCCGCGACGGTCGCGAGCGCGACATCCAACAGTCCACCGCAACTCGGGCAAACATAAAGCCTGTCATCGAGATCGAAACGCGCGCCGCAAGCGGGATCAATGCAAAGTTGTGCCGCACCACCCGGCGCCTCTCTTTGAAGCTTCTCAGTTTCAATCATACGCTTGCCAACGTACTTTCACTTTCAGCCGACTCGAAACGAGAAGCACGTCTTTGCAGGCCAAACTCGCTATGCAAAGCCTGCACTACTTCGCGCATTAATCCGGCGTCAACCACCAAAGAAACGTTGCATTCTGAAGAGCCCTGCGCGATGGCGATGATGTTAATTCCCCGGCGCCCCAAGGCACTGAAGGTGCGCCCTGCGATCCCCGGCGTACCTCGCATTCTATCGCCAACCACGGCGACGATTGCGATGTCCGTGTTGACCGTGATGTGTTCCACCTCTTTGTGCGCCAGGTCAGCCGCGAATGCAGCGCGAAGCTCTGCAACGGTACGAGCGGCGTCTCCCGAGTCTATGATGAAACAGATGTCGTTTCCAGATGACGACTGCGAAATAAGCAGCACGTTGGCTTGCGCGTTCGCGGCGGCGGTGAAGGTTTTGGCCGCGACGCCAGGCAAGCCGACGATGCCTCGTCCTCCCACCGTAATCAAAGTCACGTTGCTCATCGCCGTGATCGCCTTTACCCCTCGCCTGGTCGGATGGCCCAACGCTGTAATCTTGGTGCCATCTCGGTCCGGAAAAAAGCTGTTGCGAATCCAGACCGGTATTCCCGCTTCTGAAACCGGGCGCAAGGTTTTCGGGTGCAGGACTTTCGCGCCGAAATAGGCCAGCTCGGCTGCTTCGTTGTAAGAAATTTCCTGGAGCGTGCGCGCTTCGGATACCAGACGCGGATCGGCTGTCAACACGCCGTCAACGTCCGTCCAGATAATGATCTCTGTCGCGCCGAGCGCCGCTCCAAGGATCGTGGCGGAATAGTCCGATCCGCCACGTCCCAGGGTCGTCAACTTTCCGTCAACAGTTGCGCCGATAAAACCAGTGACGACCGGTACCGAAGTTTCAGCCAGCAACGGAGCTAATCTGGCAGTAGCGCGTTCGCGTGTTGCCGCCATCAACGGTTCAGCCCGGCCCGAATGGTTGTCGGTAACGATCAACTCAGTCGCTTCAACCGCCGCTGCTTTGAGTCCCAGTTCGCGTAGCGCAGTCGCCAATAAGCGCGCCGAGAGCCTTTCACCGGCGCTTGAAATAGCATCCAGCGCGCGCGGTGTGAGTTCGCGCAAGAGCGCGGTGCCGCGGCAAAGGCTAGTCACCTCTTCGATGATCTCATTCAATTCCGCCGCCAATTGCGCGCGTTTATCTGCATCGTTTATCAGGATCTCAATCGCCCCCTGATGTTGCTGACGGAGCGTCTCAGCGAGATTGCCGGCCGCGTCCATGTCGCCCACCGCCGATGCTTGCGCAGCTCCCAGGAGACGATTGGTCACGCCGCCCATCGCCGAGACGACCGCTACCACTGAACCATCGCCCGTCGCTCGCGCCACGATTTCCGCCGCTCGACGAATACACTCAGCATTACCAACGGACGTGCCGCCGAATTTCATCACCTGTAGGTTGTCTTTCATCAGCTAATTGCTTCTTTCAATGTTTCACTCAGGGATTCACTCGGGGATTCACTCGCAATCGATGCGGAGTCGCTGTCTTGCTCGCCCAAAATGGGTGCGACTCCATCGCGGGCCAGTTTGTACTCTACGGAATCGACCAGCGCGCGCCAACTCGCTTCGACAATATTCGCAGAGACGCCAACCGTGCCCCACTGAGCGCGTGCATCCCCGGAACAGATCAGCACACGCACCAGACTTGCCGAACCTGACAGATTACTGGTGATGACCCGCACCTTATAGTCAACCAGGTACATCTCGGCGAGTGACGGATAAAACGTTTGCAGGGCGCAGCGCAAGGCATTATCCAGCGCGTTGACCGGCCCATTGCCACTCGCAGCCGTATGTTCGACGCCATTGCCCACCCTGACCTTCACCGTCGCTTCGCTCATCGGCATCAGGGCTCCGCGGTGTTCGTCAATCACGCGGAAGCCAAGCAACTCGAAATATGGTCGATGCGCGCCCCGCAGCTTAGACACCAGGAGTTCGAAGCTCGCCTCTGCTGCCTCAAACTCGTACCCGTTGTGCTCCAATCGCTTCAACTCATCGAGCACGCGTTGCTCATCACGGAGTTCCACTCCCAGTTCTCTCGCTTTGGCAAGCAGATTCGCCCGCCCCGCAAGATCGGACACTAGTATGCGCCGCCGATTGCCGACTGTTTCGGGAGCAATGTGTTCATAAGTCACCGGGTTGCGTTCGACAGCCGACACGTGAACGCCACCTTTATGCGCGAACGCACTGTCGCCGACGAAAGCCGCGCGCGAATCGAGCGACAGGTTCGCGATCTCGCTGACAAACCGTGATGTCTCTCGCAATCTCTTTAACTGCTCTGGACCGAGTACAACGTGACCGAGTTTCAACTCCAGATTGGGAATCACGGAGCAGAGATTCGCGTTGCCGCAACGCTCGCCGTAACCGTTAATGGTCCCTTGCACGTGCACCGCACCGGCGGAAACGGCGGCCAGGGTGTTTGCAACGGCGAGTTCGCCATCGTTGTGGCAATGTATCCCAAGCGGCACATCAATCTGCTCCAACACTTCGCTCGTCACGCGCTCGACCGTGTCCGGCAGACTGCCCCCGTTGGTGTCACACAACACTATTCGATGAGGGCCTCCGGCAGCAGCAGCGCGCAAAGTTGCGAGCGCATATTCAGGATTCGTTTTGTAGCCGTCAAAGAAGTGCTCAGCGTCATAGACCAAACACGCCACGCGAGCTGACAGATAGCGCACCGTATCTTCAATGATTTCCAGGTTCTCTTCGGGACTGAGACGCAGCGCGTCTGTGACATGCAGCAGCCATGACTTGCCAAAGATTGTAACAACAGGCGTTTCCGCCTTGAGCAGCGATTGAATGTTTGGATCATCGTCGCAGGTAAAGATATTACGTCGTGTCGAGCCAAACGCAGCAACTCGGGCGTGTCTCAACTTCAGCGCGCGAGCGCGTTCGAAGAAAGCCATGTCGCGCGGATTCGACCCGGGCCACCCGCCTTCGATGAAGTCCACTCCAAAACGGTCGAGTTGTTCGGCGACGCGACACTTATCTTCGACAGAAAAGTTGACGCCCTCGCCCTGCGACCCGTCGCGTAAGGTTGTGTCGTAGATTTCTATCCGTTCCGTCATAGGGATCCTTAAAAAGATGGCGGCCCGCGGCTTTGCCGCCTGATGTGCGGGAGGTCTGCGACCTCCCGGCAAATACCATATATTGATTTTGGGGCCCGCCCCGGGGCGTAGCCCCAAAGGTCCTATAGCCTTCCTTACGGTGGGGCAAAGCCACCACCGCACATCGGAGGGCAAAGCCGCAGAACTGGCTAAGCCAAAGCTTCCCCCTTATGGTTGCCGTTTGCCCCCTCGCCATCAGTCACCGCACCCAGACTGCTACTCGAAACAAGTGTGGCGTATTTTGCCAGGACGCCGCGTGTGTACCGCGGCGCGCGCGGCCGCCACATTGCCCGACGGCGTTCCAGGTCTTCCGCGGAGATGTTGAGATGCAATAACCTCGTTTCGGCATCAATGGTTATCGAGTCTCCTTCTTCCACGAGAGCAATCGTCCCACCCACCGCCGCCTCCGGTGCGACATGCCCCACCACCAGGCCATAGGTGCCACCGGAGAACCGTCCATCGGTGATTAATGCGACTGAGTCGCCCAGTCCTGCGCCGATGATGGCAGAAGTCGGCGCTAGCATTTCGCGCATTCCGGGCCCACCCCGCGGCCCTTCATAGCGAATCACCACCACGTCGCCCGGTTTAATTCCTCCAGCCATGATGGCCTGCAGACAGCTCTCCTCGGAATCGAATACTCGTGCCGCGCCGGTGAATCTCGGATCTTTCACGCCCGTAATTTTCGCCACGGCTCCTTCAGTTGCGAGGTTACCCTTAAGTATCGCCAGGTGTCCTTGCAGATAGAGCGGTTTGGACCACGGACGAATAACGTCCTGATCTGTGCGCGGTTCGGCAGGAACGTTCTGGAGCACATCAGCCACCGTCCGCCCTGTGATAGTTAGTTCGTCGCCGTGCAATCTGTCGTGGGCCAACAAGATCTTCATCACTTGCGGGATGCCTCCGGCCTGATGGAGGTCGGTAGCTACATAGCGGCCTGAGGGTTTTAGATCACAAAGCACTGGAACGCTCTGCCGAATTCCCTCGAAATCGTCAATAGTCAAAGGCACACCAGCCGCATGCGCAATTGCCAGCAGGTGTAACACCGCATTTGTCGAGCCGCCAACAGCCATCACCACCGCAATCGCGTTCTCAAAAGCCTTTCTGGTGAGAATATTGCGTGGCAGGATCTGCTTATTAATCGCCTCGGCCAGCACCTCACCGGATTCGGCGGCGCTGTCGGCCTTTTCCTGGTCCTCGGCTGCCATCGTCGAAGAGAACGGCAAGCTTAGACCCATTGTTTCAATCGCAGATGACATTGTGTTTGCGGTAAACATGCCGCCGCAGGAACCCGCGCCGGGGCAGGCACGTCGCTCAACCTCAAGCAGCTCGGCCACACCGATCCGTTGCGCCGAGTATTGCCCCACAGCTTCGAACGCGCTCACAACGGTTAGATCGCGACCATCGTAGTGGCCCGGTTTGATCGTGCCTCCATAAACAAAGATCGATGGGATATTCATGCGCGCAATCGCGATCATTGCTCCCGGCATGTTCTTGTCGCAGCCGCCTACGGCCAACAATCCGTCAACGCTCTGCGCCTGGCACACCGTCTCGATCGAATCGGCAATGACCTCGCGAGAGACAAGGCTGTATTTCATCCCCTCCGTCCCCATCGAAATGCCATCGCTGACGGTAATCGTGCCAAAGACCTGCGGCATCGTGCCGGCATCGCGGAGGGAGCCAATGGCACGGTCGGCTAAATCGTTCAACCCCATATTGCAGGGCGTAATAGTGCTGTAGCCATTCGCCACGCCGACGATCGGCTTTTCAAAGTCTGCATCACCGAAACCAACCGCTCGCAGCATTGCGCGATTCGGAGTACGCTCGGCTCCGGAGGTGATTAAACTGCTTCGATGGTTGTTGCTCAAAAACTACTCCTTAACCCTACGCCCCAGCGCCGTCGCCCGTTGATAGGCAGCCCAAACTGCCTTTGATAACACTGTCCGCAGGCTGCCCTTCTCCATCTGATAGATTGCCTCTGCCGAAGTGCCGCCCGGTGAAGTAACCATGTTGCGCAACTCTGCCGGGTGCTTGCGCGATTCTCGGGCAAAGAGCACGCTGCCCAGCATCGTTTGCAAAACGAGTTCTTCCGCGACGTGCCGCGAAAAACCCAGATGCACGCCGGCATCGATCAGCGCCTCCATTACCAGGAACGTGTAGGTCGGCCCGGTCGCGGACAGTGCCGTCGCCATATCGATCATCCGCTCTTCTTCGACGTGCATCTCGCGCCCCAGGGCGCCGAAAACTGCATGAATCTGCGCCTGTTGCGCATCATTAACTTCCGGTGTCGCGGTCCAAACCGTCATCCCTTGACCGATCTGCGCGGGAGTGTTAGGCATGGCCCGAACTATCGATCGATGTTGCAGAGTATCAGCGATGGTCTCTACTTGTGCTCCCGCGACGATGGAAATCACCAACTGGTCCTGGTGAACCACCTCTTTCAAATCGCCGAGGACGGCGCCCAGTCGTTGTGGCTTGACTGTCAAAATAACAATGGAAGCCGTTGCATCTTTGTCTTCTACGCATGGCGCCGCGTAACCCGAAGTCGAGGTCCCCACGCGAACAGCTTGCCTGGAGTGGTCGCTCACCGCCTTACGGTTGCTCTCCAAGAGGCGAATGCCATATTTGCCCTGGAGTTCTGCGCGCCGCTCTTCGCGTGGATGACTGCCTACAACCTGCTCGGGCTTCACCAAATTCTTACTAAGCAGACCCGCGATAATCGCTTCGGCCATCACGCCACAACCGATGAACGACAAGCGAGCTCCATTTAAGGCCTCAGAGTTAATCATTTTCCATTTTTCATTTGACATTTCTCATTTGTCAGTGGTCCAAGAGCTTCTCCGCGCACCGTTTCGATTCTTTACGCTTCGTTTACGCCTCGTTTACGCCTCATTTAGAGAGAGCACTTGTGCCCCACCGCGGGCGGACAAGTCCACTTTCTAAACAATGGGCGCTGTTGTGAGTCATTTGTCACTGGTCTCCTGAATGATAAAGATGGCGATCTCAAATGTCTCCCTCAGCGATGACAAATGAAAAATGTCAAATAGAAATGGAAAATGGCCGTTCGTTATTAACTCAACGTTCCCTCACTTCAATCTGCGATGCTTGAACATCCGTTCTCCGGCAACATAGCTAGCAACGGTCTGACCGTCGCCAACCAACTTGTATTTGTAACTGGTAAGCCCTTCGAGGCCCACCGGCCCACGCGCATGGAGTTTGCTTGTGCTGATTCCCAACTCTGCGCCGAAGCCATAACGGAAACCGTCAGCAAAGCGCGTCGAAGCGTTGTGGAAGACGCCCGCCGCATCCACTCGCTCCATAAAATCTGACGCTACGCCGGCATCCTCGGTAACAATCGCCTCCGTGTGACCAGAGCCATAGCGATTGATGTGCTCAACAGCCTCGTCGGTATCGTGCACGACCTTTATTGCGACTATTAGGTCGGAGTACTCAGACCTCCAGTCGTCTTCGCTGGCGGGAACAACACTTCGCGCTTCTCCCAACTTGATCGTCAGCGGACAACCACGCACCTCAACTCCCGCGGCTTGAAAACGGGAGATCATTTCCGGCAAGAACACACCAGCTATGTATTCATGAACCAAAAGTGTTTCCATCGCGTTACACGCTGCGGGATATTGCACCTTCGAGTCGAAAGCGATACTCAGCGCTTTTTGTAGATCGGCCCTGCTATCGATATAGACGTGGCAAATTCCCTCACCGTGCCCCAGCACCGGGATACGGCTGCGCTCAGCAACGTGGCGCACAAACTGTTGCGAGCCACGCGGAATAATCAGATCGATCTCATCCTCGAGCGAGAGCATTTCCTCGACGTCGGCGCGCGTGTAGAGCAGGTTGACGGCGGCGGAAGGAATATCTCCGAAGCCGGCTAAGACGTCGGTCCAGATTTTGACCAGCGCCCGGTTGCTGTGTTGCGCTTCCGATCCTCCTTTAAGGATCACGGCGTTGCCGGATTTCAGCGCCAGGGCTGCAATCTGGGGGACAATCTCGGGACGCGCTTCGAAGACAATGCCGATGACTCCAATCGGGCACGACTCTTTGTACAACGTCAACCCCTCATCTAATTCAGTGACTGCCAGCGTTTGGCCAAGTGGATCAGCCAGGGCCGCAACCTCGCGGACTCCAGCGGCCATCTGCGCGATGGATCGCTCGCTAAGCTGCAAGCGCTCAAACAACGCCCGAGACATCCGTCCCGCTTCTACGGCTTGAATTGCGTCGTCACAGTCTTGCCTGTTGGCTGAAAGGACTTCCAACTTGCGTTCTTCGATTCCATCGGCGGCAGCAAATAATGCTGCGACCCGGCGATCACCGGGAACACCTGCCAGCCGCCGCGCCGCCGCCTTCGCGCCTCGTGCCACCGCGGCGACGTCCAATTGTTTGGCTGACGATTCCTGAAGGGCTATCAGATTCATCTCCACTCCGCTAATTTCAGGCCGTGTACGCCGGCGATAGGACCAGGTTGTCACGTGTCACCAGCACGCGGCCGCGCTCGCCCACCTGGTGCGGGGAAATTCCCTCGATCAATCGAGCCGCCTCTTCGCTGGCACAGTTAATGATCCCGCGCGCAAACTCGCGTCCATCACAATCGGCTATGCTCACCACATCCTGCGGCGCAAATTGCTGCTCCACCCGCACGACGCCGGAAGCCAGCAAGCTCGCTTTGCCTCCCATGATCGCCACGCGCGCTCCCTCGTTAACAATCACGCGGCCGCGAACGCCCGCTGCATAAGTAATCCAGCGGCGTTTGCCAGCCATGCGCGACGTTGACATGAACATCGTCCCAATGTGGTCGCCGGCGACAATGCGATCCAAAATGTCAGGTGTCTTGCCATTGGCAATAATACAAATTCCTCCGGATTGCATGGCGATCTGCGCAGCCTCCAACTTAGTCAACATCCCGCCGCGCCCCCCTGCAGAGGGTCCCTCGGCAACGGCTTTCAATTCCTCAGTGATTTCTTCAATCAGCGGAATTGGTACTGCTTCCTCGCTCTTGCCTGGGCTCAGTGCCTTCGGCTTGTGCAAAAGCACCCCGTCCACATTGGTCAACAGGACCAGCGCGTCTGCTTCCAACTTACTCATTACCAGTGCGGCAAGGCGATCATTGTCGCCAAATACGCGCTCCTGACCTGAGGCCGCCAAACTTCGGTCGTATTCGAGCTCAGCGGTGGAAACGGTATCGTTCTCATTGATGATGGGCAACACTCCGAGTTTAAGTAGTTTCTCCATCGTGCGGCGCAGGTTGGTGTAACGCCTGAAGTCGGTGAAGTCGTCTTCAGTTAATAACACTTGCGCGATCTTCACGTCATGCAGACCAAACAACTGTTCGTAAGCGTGCATTAACATGCTTTGGCCCACCGCAGCGCAAGCCTGTCTCACGACGACATCTTGAAGTCTCGAATGATGCAGGCCCAGCCGACCTGCGCCCAATCCCACTGCTCCCGAAGACACTAGTACGACCTGACGGTTTGCTCTTTTCAACGCGCCAATGGAGCGTACCAACGGTTCTATACGCTCGGCGCAAACCGCGCCCCACGCACCTGTGACGACACTTGTCCCGAGCTTGATCACTACGCGCCGGGCCGCGCTTAAACGTCTCTGCCTTTCGGGTTCTAATTCCTCGTTCGTCATCGTCCATTAGGAAGCATTTCAAGCACAGAGTAAGCACGCTACTGGATAGTCTCTGGGTTGGGGAAGGGCGGCTTGCCGCCGCCCATTCGCGCAAGAGATCACCCTGGGTTCCGAAGAGCGGGGGCAAGCCCACCTTCCTTACTGAGCGTGCCGAAGATCCAATAAACATCGGCCAACATCGGGCCCTAAGATACCGGCTGCAGTAACTCATCGCTGACGTCGACAGGTTTGGGGTCAATTGGGTGAAGCCAATGCTTGTACCGTTGGTCACGCCCTGAAGTAGCCGCGAAAAATACTTGCTGAATCTCTTCAGTTACAAATCCGGGAGTACGTTTGCCGATCGCAGTCCCGTCAACTTCACGAATTGGTGTCACTTCAGCCGCTGTCCCGGTAAAAAACGCTTCGTCAGCGGATAGCAAATCTTCCAGGTCAAGAGCCCGGATCACAACCTGATAACCCAGATCACTCGCTATTCTCACGACAGCCTCGCGCGTGATACCAAGCAGGATTGAGTGACGCTCGTCGTTGGTTAGCAACTGCCCGTCGCGCACGATGAACAGGTTCTCACCGGATCCCTCAGCCAGGTGTCCATCGGCGTCCAAAAGAAGGGCTTCGGCGAAGCCCCGACTGACGGCGTCGCGCACGGCCAGCATCGAATTCAGATACTGCCCACAGGCTTTTGCCGTTGTCGGCATCATCCGCGACTGAAATTTCAGCCAGGGAGAGACAGTTACGCGCACGCCCTGTTTCAGTCCTTCCGCGCCAAGGTAAGGCGCCCACGGCCAGGCAAGAATCACAACCTCGACTGGATTATCACCAGGATGCACACCGAGGCTGCCACTCCCGAGATAACAGATGGGCCGAACGTAGCAACTGCGGAAGTTGTTTAGGCGGACGATCTCGTTGACTCCGTTTGCAAGTTCTTCACGCGTGTACGGGATTGTTATCCCGTAGACCTCCGCGGATGCGTAAAGGCGGGCAAGGTGCGCGTCAAGACGAAAGACAGCGGGTCCTTCGCTCGTTTCGTAGCAACGCATTCCCTCAAAGACGCCGCTGCCGTAATGCAGCGCGTGTGCCGACACGTGAGTGGTGGCGTTGCGCCATGGAATCACACGGCCATCCATCCACACCCACTTAGATTCGTCAAAGGTCATACTGTTTACCTCCTAAACTTTCCCAACTCGCTGCAACGCGGGCAAGCCACCCCTCCCAACCTGAGAGACTTCAAACTTGATTGACTTGTGCGATGATTGAAAGTCTCTCAAACAGCATCTTCGAAAATATTACCCACCCAAGATCAGTTGTGTAGTCGCTCAGCTATGAAAGTCTCTCAGGTTGGGAAGGGTGGCTTGCCCCCGCTCGACATCCATGAGCACATAAGATTCAAGAATCACACGATCGCTCACACTTCCGCCTCTAACAAAAGCGTGCTGTCACCAACTAAACCTGGACACTCAAACAGCCCAGAGCGACTGGTCGGGATCGTAGTGGAGAGGGTGATCCGCACCATTGAGCCAATCGGCACGGGCGGGAGAGCAAATATCGAGTGCTACTGTATCTTCAAGTGCTTCGGAAGAGTGTTCAATTCCCGGCGCAATACGCAGCAACTGGTTTGGAACCAGCGTTACGTCGCCGGTCGGTAGATGGAAACACCAACTGCCTTTCAGCACCAGGATCATCTCTTCATTTTCGTGGCTGTGAGAGAGCGTGATAGCGCCCTCCTTAACCTCGACGCGGGCCACCGTGACACTTTCACCGATCGCCAACTTTCTCTGATAGAGATCCGTGATCTCTTCTGCTTTCATTCTGTCCCAATCGAATAAACCCATTTTTCACCTTCCTTAATTCTGTATTCCTGGTTCTAGTTCCTGGCTTTATCAACGAGCCGTCCCGCGGCTAGCCAGGGCATCATTCCGCGTAGTTCCGCGCCGACGCGCTCGATTTGGTGCTCTTTTGTTTTCTCTGCGAGTTCTTCAAACCGCTTTCGTCCATTGCGGCTTTCTTTCATCCACTCGTGCGCGAACGCCCCGGACTGAACTTCCGCCAGCAAGCCTTTCATGCGCCGCTTTGTCTCATCATTAATGACCGAGGGTCCACGCGTCATATCGCCATATTGTGCAGTGTTGGAGATCGAATAGCGCATTTCCGATATGCCGCCTTCGTAAATCAGATCGACAATCAACTTCATTTCGTGCAGACATTCGAAGTAAGCCATCTCGGGTGCGTAGCCCGCTTCTACGAGTGTTTCGAACCCTGCTTTGATGAGCGACGTTAGCCCGCCGCACAGCACGGCCTGTTCGCCGAACAGATCGGTTTCCGTCTCTTCGCGGAAGTTAGTTTCAATAATGCCTGCGCGCCCGCCGCCGATGGCGGATGCGTAAGCCAGCCCGACTTGTTTGGTCTCGCCGCCTGGGTCCTGATGAACCGCGAGCAAACACGGCACACCGGCGCCTTTCTCGTATTCGCGTCGCACTAAATGGCCCGGCCCTTTGGGCGCGACCATAAAGACGTTGACGTCCTCAGGCGGTTTGATAAATCCGTAATGAATCGAGAAGCCGTGTGAAAACGCCAGATACTTTCCCGGCGTCATTGACTCCGCAACGTCGCGCGCGTAAACATCCGCCGCCAACTCATCCGGCACTAGCATCATGACGATGTCGGCTTCGGCGGCTGCCTCCGCGACCGGACGCACGCGTAGACCAGACTGTTCAGCCTTGGGGCGCGAAGAACTGTCGGGTCGCAATCCGACCGTGACATTGCACCCCGATTCGCGCAGGTTGTTGGATTGGGCGAAGCCCTGACTACCGTACCCGATCACAGCGATCTGTTTGTCGCGTAAACGGCTGGCATCAGCGTCTCTGTCGTAAAAAACTTTCATGTTCGTTCCTCTTAAATAGATTTGGCTAGAAAATGTTCGTTCTCCCGTAACTGGTAGATAAGCTCGCAACCAAAGCTCCGTAGGAGCCGGATGTTTATAGCTGGGTCCGTACCAAAATTATCCCAGCTCCGTAGGAGCGAAACCTCTACATTCCGCTACTACGGAGCTTCGGAGGAATTAACACTCTCTACTGCTATAAACATTTCGTCCCTGACGGGACGTTCAAACAGCGTCTGAACTCGAAACTCGAAACCCAAAACTCGAAACTTCTATACTCCTGCTGCCACCGAAGCCACTTCGTTTGACAGTCGCCCGATGGCTATGCACCCGGTACGTGTGATATCGCGTACGCCCATCGGGCGCAGCAGCTCGATGAATGCCTCGACCTTCTCCTTGTTTCCCGAAGCCTCAATGATCATCCCCGTCTGCGAAATGTCTACGACCTTGGCGCGAAAGACCGCGACCAGGCTCAGCACCTCCTGGCGCATCGCACCCGGCGTAGCTTCGACATCGATGAGCGCCATCTCGCGCTCGATATGAGGCTGCATCGTGACGTCCAACACCTCACGCACCCGCGCCAGCCGCGAACACTGTTTGACGATCTGCTCGATGGTCCGATCATCTCCACGCGTTACCACCGTGACGCGCGACCAATGCGGGTCGGGTGTCTGGCCCACCGACAGCGTCTCGATGTTGAAACCGCGCGCGCTAAACAAACCGACGATTCGCGAAAGCTCGCCGGGCTGGTCAGCAACAACAATTGAAAGTGTGTGACGCATGTTGTTAAAGGATGAAGGCGGAAGGATGAAGGATGAAAACGTAATCGCTTCCATTGACTCAATCATCAACCGCAGTCATTCGTTCATCCTTCATCCCTCCTCCTTCATCCTTTCAAACCCCTTCACTGTGAACAATCATGTCGCGTGAGTTGCCTCCCGCGGGCACAATCGGAAAGACGTTCTCTTCCTTAGAAACCACGATGTCCATTACTGCGATTCCCTTATGTGACAAACCGGCCGAAAGCACATCCGATAATTCGTCCGGCCGCGTGGCCCTCACGCCGAAGGCTCCGTAAGCCTCGGCGAGTTTGACGAAGTCGGGCGACACTGACAGGTCAACCTCCGAGTAGGCGCGCTCGTAAAACATTTCCTGCCACTGTCGCACCATCCCAAGGTAACCGTTGTTCATGATCAGCACCTTGATCGGCAAGTCATACTGCACCGCCATCGCCAACTCCTGATTCGTCATCTGGAAACCGCCGTCCCCCACCACGGCGACTACCATCTGATCGCCGAGTACTAACTGCGCCCCAATGGCCGCGGGAACGCCATAACCCATAGCTCCAAGGCCGCCGCTCGTGATCCACTGCCGCGACCTCTTAAATGGATAAAACTGCGCAGCCCACATCTGATGTTGCCCAACATCGGTCGCGATTAGCGCATCCCCGTTGGTCAAACGATGTAACTCGCGAATCACGGTCTGCGGCTTGATGTGATCGCCTGAGCCTGTGAAGCGTAACGGTTGTTGGAGTTGCCATTCGCGGATGCGTTCCCACCAAACCGCACGACGCTTAACGCTCCGGTCGATATGCGGTTGGCCGAAACTCTTGATTTCAGCTTGCAATGCGCAAAGCGCTTCGCGGGCATCGGCGACCAAGGACATTTCCGGCGTCCGGTTTTTGCCGACGTTTGCCGGATCAATATCGATGTGAATGACCTTCGCCTGTGGTGCGAAGGTCGCAAGCTTTCCGGTAACGCGGTCATCGAAGCGCACACCAACGGCGATCAGCAGATCGCTTTCGGCGACGGCCATATTCGCGGCATACGTGCCGTGCATGCCGAGCATGTTCAGGCAGAGCGGATGCGCCGAAGGAAAACCGCCCAGTCCCATCAGTGTAGGCGTGACCGGTAGCTGCAATTCTTCGGCTAAAGCGAGAAGCGCTTCGGCGGCGCCCGAATTGACGATGCCACCGCCCACGTACATTACCGGGCGCTCCGCTTTCAGGATCGCCACAGCGGCTTCAGCGACGGCACGAGGGTCGGGTGGCCACTTTCGCTCAATTAAAGGAAAGCTGATGTGCTTCAACCTTGAATATGAAGCTCGCGCGGCCGACACGTCCTTGGGAATGTCGATCACGATCGGCCCGGGCCGGCCTGTTCGTGCCAGGTGAAAAGCTTCGTGGACGACCGGCGCCAGGTCCCTGACATCACGCACGAGATAGTTGTGCTTGACGCAGGAACGCGTGATGCCAACCGTATCGACTTCCTGGAAAGCGTCTGTGCCGATGAGTGGCGTCGGCACCTGGCCGGTGATGACCACTATCGGAGTCGAATCCATGTAGGCATTGGCAATGCCGGTCATGGCATTGGTTGCACCCGGCCCGGAGGTAACAAGAGCAACGCCGACGCGGCCTGAGGCGCGCGCATAACCTTCGGCCATGTGTACCGCGCCCTGCTCGTGGCGCACGAGGTAATGCGTAACGCGATCGCGCGCGCGCCACAGTTCGTCGTAGATGTGCAGGACGGCTCCGCCGGGATAACCGAAGATCGAATCTACGCCCTCATGCAGAAGTGCTTCGATCAAAATCTCGGCGCCGCGCGGCTCTTGTATCGCGTCGGCCAGCGGGACATTAGCTGCGGGTATTAGCGTGTGTGGCTGTGCGCTCATGTGGTTCCCTTGTTGTCAGTACCCACGTCCGTTAGTGGATGGAGTCTTTGTTTTGTCAGTACCACCTGCTGTAGCGGGTGGGTTTCTGATGATGACCACTGACCCACCCGCTACCGCAGGTGGTACTGACTGCCTACTTCACGGAAGCATCGTCTCTCCCATCAAGTATTTATCGACGCCTTTCGCGGCCCGGCGTCCGTCTGCTATCGCCCAAACGACCAGCGACTGTCCGCGCGCCATGTCACCGGCTGCGAAGACTCCGGGCACGCTCGTCATCTTGTTTTCGTCAATCCGTACGTTGCCGCGCTCTTCAATCGTCACTCCGAGCTGAGACAACAGACCATCAGTCTCGGGTCCCAGGAACCCCATGGCCAACAGGATAATTTGCGCGGGCCACTCTCTTTCCGTCCCGGGAATCTCTCGCAGCACTGACCCTCCGTTATTGTTGCTGACCCACTCGATCTGCACCGTCTGCACACCTCGCAAGTGCCCATCGACGTCGCCGACAAACCGCTTGCTCATGATGCAGTAGGTGCGCGGGTCCTGCCCGAAGACTGCGGCAACCTCTTCCTGACCGTAATCAAGTCGATAAACCTTCGGCCATTGCGGCCATGGGTTGTCGGGCGCGCGCTCGTCAGGTGGTTTCGACAGAATTTCGAACTGCACCAGACTCTTGCAACCGTGCCTCAAGGCAGTGCCCACGCAGTCTGTGCCGGTGTCGCCTCCGCCGATAACGATCACGTCCTTGTCTTTTGCCGACAGATACTTTCCATCTTCGTGGTTGCTGTCCAGCAGGCTCCTCGTATTGCCATGCAGAAACTCCATCGCGAAATGAATCCCCTGCAGACTGCGGCTCTCGATGGGCAGATCGCGTGGGCGTGTTGCGCCGCCGCAGAGCACGACCGCGTCAAACTCTTGCATTAGTCTGCCGGCGGGATAGTCGTAGCCGACATGTGTACCTGTAACAAACTGAACGCCCTCGGCGGCCATTAGATCGGTGCGCCGCTCCACCACCGTCTTTTCGAGCTTCATGTTGGGAATGCCATACATCAACAGTCCCCCAACCCTATCGGCTCTTTCAAAGACGGTCACCCAATGACCCGCGCGATTTAATTGCGCCGCGCAAGCGAGGCCGGCCGGACCCGAGCCGATCACGGCAATCTCTTTGCCGGTACGCACAGATGGAGGTTCAGGAACAACCCAGCCCGCCTCAAAACCTTTGTCAATGATCGCCTGCTCAATCGTCTTGATGGTTACCGGGTTATCACTGATACCGAGCACGCACGAACCTTCGCAGGGCGCGGGACAAACCCGGCCGGTAAATTCCGGGAAGTTGTTGGTGTGATGAAGGCGACTCAATGCTTCGCGCCAGTGGCCCTGGTAGACCAGATCATTCCACTCAGGAATTAAATTGTTTATGGGACAGCCGGACGCCGCCCCACCAATCATCCGGCCGGTATGGCAAAACGGTACGCCGCAGTCCATGCAGCGAGCACCTTGTTCGCGAAGTGCGTCCGCAGGAGGATGCAGATGGAATTCCTGCCAATCGGAGACGCGCTCCGCTGGTGGCCGCACCACGGGAAGCGTCCGAGTGTATTCCATGAATCCTGTTGGTTTTCCCATAGCGATTACTAAGGATGAAGGCGGAAGGATGAAGGATGAGAGCGTGGTGATTCGAATCCTCTTGTTCCTACTTCATCCTTCATCCTTCATCCTTCCGCCTTCATCCTTCCCTGTCATTGCCCTGCTGCACGCGCGAGCGCCCGCGAATTCAGCTCGAACGCGGCCATCTCTGCTCGTTCGTGCGTCATGCCGCTTTTCCTCATTTCCTTCTGCGCTTCAAGCACCCGCTTGTAGTCGTGCGGGATGACGCGCACAAACTTCGGAAGCCACTGATCCCAGGAAAGCAGCACCTCAGTGGCGCGGCTGCTGCCCGTATACTCGGCGTGGCGAAAGACCATGTTCTTTATCGACTCGATCTCTTCTGCCTCTGCCACGCTCGTGAGTTGGACCATTGCCTGGTTACAGCGCGTGGCAAAATCCTCATTTTCATCGAGCACGTAGGCAATACCGCCGGACATCCCAGCGGCGAAGTTGCGGCCGGTTTGGCCCAGCACTACCACGCGACCGCCAGTCATGTATTCACATCCGTGGTCGCCCACCGCTTCCACCACGGAGTAGACTCCGCTGTTGCGCACACAAAACCTCTCCCCCGCAACGCCACTGATGTAGGCTTCGCCGCCGGTTGCGCCGTAAAAGGCCACGTTGCCAATGATCACGTTTTCTTGAGAACTGAATGTGGCTTCGCGTGGTGGGTAGACAATGATCTTGCCGCCCGACAGTCCCTTGCCGAGATAGTCATTTGCGTCCCCTTCCAGTCTTAACGTCACGCCACGCGGCACAAACGCGCCGAAACTTTGCCCGGCGGAACCGGTGAAGGATAGTTGGATCGTGTCGGCAGGCAGACCTTCCGCACCGTAGCGGCGCGTCACCGAACTACCAAGCATTGTGCCGACGGCGCGATTGACGTTACGGATTGGCAATGTCGCGGAGACTGGGGTGCGGTCTTCGAGCGCCGGCTTGCAGAGATCCAGCAGTGTTGTGCTGTCAAGTGAATTTTCCAGTCCGTGCTCCTGCGGGATCTGGCAATAACGGCCCACGGTTTCCGGAACGGTTGGCTGATAGAGAATGTTTGAGAAGTCGAGGCCGCGTGCTTTCCATTGCTCGATGGCCGTGCGCAACTCGATGCATTCCGTCCGACCAATCATTTCATTAATGGTGCGGTAGCCGAGCTGGGCCATTAACTCGCGCACCTCCTCGGCAATGAAGTGCATGAAGTTGACGACGTGTGCAGGATCACCGCTGAACCTGGCTCGCAGTTTCGGATCCTGCGTGGCAACGCCAACGGGACACGTGTTCAAGTGGCAGACGCGCATCATGATGCAACCCAACCCCACCAGCGGCGCAGTTGCAAAACCAAACTCTTCCGCGCCCAGCAACGCCGCAACCACGACGTCGCGGCCGGTCTTGAGTTGCCCGTCAGTCTCAATTGTGATGCGGCTCCGCAGGTTGTTAAGCAGCAAGGTTTGGTGAGTCTCAGCCACACCGAGTTCCCACGGCACACCCGCGTGCTTGATGCTGGAGAGCGGTGATGCGCCGGTACCGCCGTCGTAACCACTAATCAACACCACATCGGCGTGAGCTTTAGCGACGCCCGCCGCCACCGTGCCGACTCCGACCTCGGCGACAAGCTTGACGCTGATTCGTGCCCTGTGGTTTGCGCTCTTGAGGTCATAAATCAGCTCGGCCAGGTCTTCGATGGAATAGATGTCGTGATGCGGCGGCGGCGAGATCAGACCGACGCCAGGCGTCGAATGTCGCACTTTGGCAATCTCCGGATAGACCTTGTGACCCGGAAGCTGTCCGCCTTCGCCGGGCTTTGCGCCCTGCGCTACCTTGATCTGCAACTCTTGAGCGTTGACCAGATAGTTGCTGGTTACGCCAAAACGTCCGGAAGCCACTTGCTTAATCGCGCTGTTGCGCGAGTCGCCGCTGTCATCGACCAGGTAGCGCGCTGGATCCTCGCCGCCTTCCCCGGTATTGCTCTTGCCACCGATGCGGTTCATGGCAACAGCCAGAGCTTCATGTGCTTCTTTGCTGATCGAACCGTAAGACATCGCGCCCGTCTTGAAACGTTTGACGATATCCGCTACCGGCTCTACCTCTTCGATTGGGATCGGAGCACGTGCCGGCTTGAGTTCCATCAATCCACGGAGCGTGCAGAGACGGCTCGACTGGTTGTTGACCAGCTCGCTGTATTCCTTGAACGCCTTGTAGCTGTTGGAGCGACAGGCATACTGCAGTTTGTGAATCGTCTCCGGACTGAACAGGTGAAGCTCGCCTTCCCTTCTCCACTGATATTCGCCGCCATCGCCAAGCGTTTGATCATGTGCTTGCCGGTCGGGAAAACCCTGCTTGTGTCGCAGCTTCACCTCCTCTGCAATCACATCGAGGCCAATGCCGCCGATACGCGAGGGCGTCCAGGTGAAGTAACGATCGACGAAATCTTCGTTAAGCCCAATGGCCTCGAAAATTTGCGCGCCGCAGTAGCTCTGGATCGTCGAGATCCCCATCTTCGAGATGACCTTGACGACACCCTTGTTAATCGCCTTGATGTAGTTGGCCATCGCTTTCTCAGGATCCACGCCGGTCAATAGCCCACGCTCAATCATGTCTCGCAAAGTCTCGAAGGCCAGGTACGGATTGACTGCGGCCGCGCCATAGCCCAGCAAAAGCGCGAAGTGATGAACCTCTCGAGGCTCGCCGCTCTCAATTACAAAGCCGACCTGAGTACGAGTGCCCTGGCGAATCAGCTGATGGTGAACAGCAGCTACTGCGAGCAACGCCGGAATCGGCGCTTGTTCACTTGTCGCGCCGCGGTCGGAAAGAATGATGATGCCGAAGCCCTTGGCAATCGCCGCGCTCGACTGCCGGCAGAGTTCATCAAGCGCGCTTTCCAAACCACGACCACCGGTACTCACCTCAAAGAGCATCGACAGAGTTATAGACTTGAATCTCGAATCCCCCACGCGATTGTCTGGGTCGGCCAGGTGTCGCAGTTTTTCCAGTTCCTCATTGGTGAGGATCGGGGACGGGAGCTTGATTTGCCGCGCACACTCCGGTGTCGGCTCCAACATATTGGCTTCGGGACCGATGCTCGTGTCGGTTGACATAATTAGCTCTTCCCGGATTGCATCGACCGGCGGGTTTGTTATCTGCGCGAACAGTTGCTTGAAATAGTTGTAGAGCAACTGAGGTCTTTCGGAGAGCACAGCGATAGGCGTGTCAGAACCCATGGAACCGATTGCTTCATTGCCATCAGTGGCCATCGGCGCGATGAGAAGCTTGAGTTCCTCATTTGTGTAACCGAAAGCCTGCTGACGTTGCAGCACGGTCAAATGATCCGGTTCGGGCGGCAGGGGCGGACTCGGAAGTTCATCCAGTTTGACGACGTTGTCCCTGAGCCATTGGCTATAGGGATGCTCCGTCGCTATCTGGCGCTTCAATTCCTCGTCATCTACGATCCGGCCTGCTTCGGTATCAACGAGAAACATTCGGCCGGGTTGCAGGCGGCCCTTTGACAGGACCTTCTCAGGAGGGACATCCAGCACGCCTACTTCGGACGCCATTACCACCAGACCATCCTTGGTCACGTAGTAACGCGAAGGCCGTAACCCATTCCGATCCAGCACAGCGCCGATGCAAACTCCGTCGGTGAACGTGATCGATGCCGGTCCGTCCCAAGGCTCCATCAGGAAAGAGTGGTACTCATAGAACGCTCGCTTCGCTTCGCTCATTGATCCACGTAGCGACTCATGATCACCCCAGGGCTCAGGGATCATCATCATGATTGCGTGTGGCAAGGAGCGGCCCGTGAGTGTCAGCATCTCCAGAGCGTTGTCAAACATGGCTGAGTCGCTGCCATCAGTGTCGATAACGGGAAGAATCTTTTGGATTTCGGGCCCGAAAAACTTCGATTCGAATTTGCTTTCGCGAGCGCGCATCCAGTTGATGTTGCCGCGCAAGGTGTTGATTTCGCCGTTGTGAGCGATGTAGCGATAGGGATGAGCCCGGGCCCAGCTCGGAAAAGTGTTGGTGCTGAAACGCGAGTGGATCAGGCCTAATGCCGACTCGACTAAAGGATTGCGTAATTCAGGATAAAAGCGCGGGAGCTGGTCAGCGGTCAACATTCCCTTGTAGACAATCGTTCGGCAGGACAAACTGGAAACGTAGAACATGCCGCGCTCGTGGATGCCGCGCTTGGCTGCCTTGCTGATTCGCTTCCGAATCACGCACAGTTTTCGCTCGAAGGACAGGTCATCAGAAATTCTTTTCCCTCGGGCGATAAAGAGCTGTCGAATGACTGGCTCCGATGCCTGAGCCGTAGGTCCGAGCGAGGAATTGTCGGTAGGCACCGTGCGCCAACCCAACACAGATTGGCCTTCTTCCTCGACGATCTGTTCAAATAACTCTTCGCATTCCCTGCGGCTTTCCTCTTCTGTTGGCAGGAACGCCATTCCGACCGCGTACTGACCCGGCGAAGGCAATACGATCTTCAGCTTCGCGCATTCGGCGGCAAGAAACAGGTGTGGAATCTGCAGGAGGATGCCGGCTCCATCGCCGGTGTTCTTTTCACTACTACACGCGCCGCGGTGCTCAAGGTTGAGCAACACTTGTATCGCCTTTTGAACGATGTCGTGTGATTTGCGGCCCTTGATATCAACGACGAACCCCGTACCACAAGCATCGTGCTCGTGGCGCGGATCATATAACCCCTGCTTCTTTGGAAGGCTTAACTGGGTCATATCAGTTCATCGCCCATTTTGATCTTCGGCAGGCTCCAAATCATCGCTGCTGGAGCATCTCCGACGCTGGGACCGCGGTCGTCTCGCCCGCACGGAGCGCCGTCAGGCGCGACGAGCTCACAACAGAGTCAACTCCCCCACGCTCGCTCGCGCTTCGCGCTCGCGGCGGGCGAGACGCCCCGCGATCCCGGTGCATAGGTTTCCTTGCCATCACTGCCTTATTGCTGCCGTTCTGTTCAAACTCCTGGCTCAAAATGCAAGAAAGCCATCAACCTGTTCGTTGATGGCCTGTGCAAGAATTCCAAGTGTCGGCAACAGGCCATTACGTGCTGTCCTTTGTTACAACTAGTGAAATGGAAATAAGTACGACAGCGGTGGCATAGTCTCGCCCGGCACGCGGTGCATTTGTTAGAGCGCGAGCTGTGGCGAGCGACACTACTGCCGACATAGTTTGTCTTAGTAAATCCGTCATATACGTCTTCCTGGCGCCCAGGGCCTACCGCTCCACCGGTGCTGTGCAAATCGATCACAGTTACCGGCTGGCAACGGAGGTGAACCGGGCGCGAGCAATCTAACCTTTACGTCACCTTTTTGCATAATTGATAATTTTTAGCTGCCTATAAATTTCAGGCGCAGGAGGCAGGTGCAGGAGGCAGACAGCAGCAGGATTTTCCATTTCTCATTTATCATGATTTATCATCTGTCATTTTCCATTAGCGACCCTCGAAAGTCCGAAATGGCAAATGAAAACTGAGAAATGAGAAATGGAAAATGGAAAATGTGTTGTTCCGGAGCCTCCTGCGCCTGCCTCCTGCGCCTGCCTCCTGACCTAAATATCGAAGTACATACTGAACTCGAGCGGATGTGGCCGCATTCTCAAGGGTTGAATCTCCTTCTCCCGTTTGTAACCAATCCAGCGGTCAATTAACTGTGGCGTGAAGACATCACCTTTAAGCAGGAACTCGTTGTCCGCTTCGAGAGCGTCAAGGGCCTCGTCCAGCGAGCCCGGTAAGCTGGGGACGTTCTTCAACTGTTCCGGAGAAAGGTCATAAATGTCTTTGTCAAGCGGTTCTCCAGGATCGAGGCGGTTCTGAATGCCGTCGAGACCCGCGAGCAGCATTGCGGAGAATGCGAGATAGGCATTGCATGACGGGTCAGGTGGTCGAAATTCCAAGCGTTTTAGTTTTGGACTCGTCGAGAACATGGGGATACGAATTGCTGCTGACCGATTGCGCGCCGAGTAAGCGAGATTAACTGGAGCTTCAAAGCCTGGCACGAGCCGCTTGTAACTGTTGGTGGTAGGAGCAGCAAAGGCAATGATGGCGGCGGCGTGCTTGAGCAGGCCGCCGATGTAGAAGAGGGCGGTCTCTGAGAGTCCCGCGTAACCATCGCCGGCAAAAAGCGGCTTGTCGCCTTTCCAAAGTGATTGGTGGCAGTGCATCCCGCTACCGTTGTCGCCGAAAAGCGGTTTCGGCATGAAGGTAGCGCCCTTGCCTTGTTTTTGCGCGACGTTGCGCACGGTGTATTTGAAAAGTTGCAGGTTGTCAGCGGTGCCGATCAGGGTCGAGTAACGAAAATCAATTTCACACTGGCCGGCGGTGGCGACTTCGTGGTGATGACACTCAACCTGAATCCCCACCTTCTTGAGTTCGCTGGCAACTTCGCCGCGAAAATCCTGCAGCGTATCGAGAGGAGGCAGCGGTACGTAGCCTTCCTTATTTCTGATGTGGTATCCCTTGTTGCCATTGCCGTTTTGCCCGTTGGTATTCCAGATTGCCTCCGGGCTGTCCAGTGAATAACCGGCTGTGTGCCCATCGTTATGAAAGTGGACCTCGTTAAAGACGAAGAACTCCGCCTCCGGCCCGAAATAGACTGTGTCGGCAATGCCGGTGAACTTAAGGTAGCTCTCGGCGCGTCGGCCAACGCCACGTGGATCAAGCCAGTAGCCCTCTTTCGTGATTGGATCAATTACGTCGGCGATGAGACACAAGGTCTTCTCACCCATGAATGCATCAAGCCAGTAGCGCGATGGATCGGGAACCAACAGCATGTCGGACTCGTGAATCGAGGCCCAACCGCGCAACGATGAACCGTCGAAGCCGAAGCCGTCTTCGAAGGAGCTCTCGCTCAGCTCATCAATCGGAAAAGTTAGATGGTGCCAGGCACCAACGAGGTCTGTGAAACGCACGTTGACATACGCAACCTGCTCATCCTTTGCAAACTTCAATACGTCTTTAACACTCATTTTTAAGTGCTCCTCTTCGTGATTAGATTTCAAACCATGATCCGGTCAAGCTCTTCACTGGGACCGCCGGTCAAGCTCTTCACTGGCCGGTCAAGCTCTTCAGTGGGACCGCGGGCGTCCCGCCCGCACCGAGCGCGCAGCGCGAGCCAGCGGCGGCGACTGATCTGTTACAAGTAATCGCGCCTAACGACGCTCCGTGCGGGCGAGACGCCCGCGCTCCCAGCGATCAAACGCAACCTAGAAAGTTATTCCGTAATAAACGAAGAGAGCGTTGTTCCCCGATCCACGGTTGCCGATGCTGTACCCAACATTGAGCAGGCTGCTCTTCGGCAAGGTGAATGAAAACCCGGGTGTTACATAACCGAAAGCATTCTTGCCGCTAAACCAATCGGCGACGAAAGTCACCTTCTTCGCCAACGGTTGTTCGTATCCCACAATCGCTCCACCTCGTGTTCCCGCCCCATCTGCCAGGCCCGGCAGCGTATAGCCGCCGCCCGTGATCCGGGGACCATAATCGGACTTAACTTTCTTGCTCACCACCGAGTAGATAAAACCGTAAGTGTCAGCGCCGGCGCGGTGTGCGATCGGTGTATAAAGCAGACCGCCAGCCGAAATGGCGACTCCTTTCTCTTCGTTGTTGTAGAACTGCCACTTAACATTTGGTGAAACATAAACCGGCTGGTCGGGCGCAAAGGCATCGACGGCGGTAATATTGACGCCAACCTCAACGCCCTTGCCAACGCCGAACACAGCGCGCGGCGCGTAAATCTGGAAGCCGCCGTCGGCATGGCTCTCGAAATGCGAAAGGAAATCAAATTCCAGGTACACCTTCTTCTTCGCAACAACATCTGTCGAAGGCACATTAAAGAGAGTTGACTGAGCGACCGCCGCAGACTTTGGCAGCAGCGCCAACAATACCGTCGCGCCCAGAGCTGCAACGGTCCTGACGATTGATTTAGGCTTGCACATTGTTGTAATTTGTCTCCATATCGTCTCTCAACGGACGATGTTAGTGGCCTATCCGTCTTTGCGCCTCCAAAAGCCAGGACGGGTGGGCCATATTTATTTCTCAGGTAGTCGTGAGCAAACTTCTCGCCCTTAATGGTCACAAGTGAATAGTTAACCGGACTTGCCTGTTATTATCGATTGATTCCTGCGTGATGTTGCCTGCCAATGCTCCACGTGAAAATTCACGAGGCGCCTGCCAGGTTTAGATGGACCACTGGATTTCGCGAACTTCTATGACAACTCTTATGCCAACACGGCATGATTCGCTGATGAATTAGCGATGCGTTGAAGTTGTCGAAGAATCTGCGAATTTCAGAACGGCTTGTGGGACCGGGGAGATACCGTTCGTACGACATTTTCGTTAGTGTTAAAGATACCAACAACAAAATTGTCGCTGTTACAGGAGGCGGATGCTCGCTCTTAAAAACCACAGCGCGATCTGATTACCACCGCGGCTTTAGCCCGGTGGTCAGGAACCGGATAGAAGACGAAAACCGTTTCAACGGTTTTGTTCCTGCGGATCACGAGAAACCGTTGGAACGGTTCGCGGAATGATTGGCGAATCTTGATCACCGGGCTAAAGCCACGGTGTTACTGAGATCGCTCCGTGTAATGGGAATTATTAGCCAGTTCGGGATTACCACGCGTTGGTTGCTCTCCGGTATGGAGGTTGCTCCGACGAACTGAAAGTCGATCGGACTTCAAATACATGGTGACAGACCAAATCCAGACGCGATCCGCTGCTCGCTGGCGAACTGATGGCGAAAAGGCGCTGTTGCACGCCGCAGAACGTTTCTCTGTGGCCGGCCCTGTTCGGGACGGGCCTGGGATTTCACGCGAGTTAAGAACATTTCTAAAGATTGAGGATCACCGGTTGAAGATTGCGCACCGCTGCGGTGCTCCGGGCATGCAAACGGCTGCGGCGCGCAGTTCGGTTCTCGATCTGGTAGTGAAACGCGCATATCAAGCCGCAACTTTGCTCACCGAAATCGCTGACGAAATCATTGCGCCTTCAGACAAGACTGAAACCAGGTGCGCCGTGATCGCTCTGGGCGGCTACGGCCGTGGGGAGCTGGCTCCGTACTCCGATCTCGACATTCTGTTTCTTTATCCAAACCATCGACCCGTCCAAACGCGACGCCTGGTCGAACAGATCCTCCGATTGCTTTGGGACGCAGGACTAACGGTGGGACAGAGTTTCCGCGGCGTGAATGACTGTGTGGCAGCAGCTCGCGCCGATCCGCATTTGCAGACCGCGCTGGTTAGCACCCGTCTGCTGGCTGGTAATTCAGCCATCTACGATGCGCTTTTACGGGCGCTGGAGACGGAGCGTCGCCGGCGAGCCGAGGCCTGTATCGCCGCCATTCTGCGTGAACGGGCCGCCAGGTACGCAAAGTTTGGTGCTGCGGTGTGTCTTCAGGAGCCGAACGTAAAGGAGAGTCCCGGCGGCATCCGCGATCTTCATACCGCGCTTTGGGTTGGCTACGCGCGATACGGATGCCGAACGCTGGATGAACTTCACGACCACGACATCATTTCGGAAGCCGAACGAAGAACGGCGGCGCGCGCCGCCAGCTTCCTCTGGCGAGTCCGCTATGCCGCGCATCTATCGACGCGCCGGAAGACGGAGCGGCTGGCGCTCGACCTTCAAACCACGCTGGCTCGAGAGTTTGGCTATAAGCCGGGCGATAATTTGCTCGCCTCTGAAAAATTCATGCGGGACTACTATCACCACGCGCGCGAGTTGAACCTTTTTAGTGAAACAGTTCTCGCGCGTGCTTCCGAGGGTGAACGGAAAGCCAGCCGCCGGTGGGGCCGAAGATTTTCCCGCACTCCAGCCGAGCCCCTGTCAATCGGCGATGGGCGGGTACAGTTGGAAGGCGAAGCCCAACTTTTGACTCGCAATCCAATGCTGCTGTTTGACGCATTCGCTCTGGCACAAGCCGCGGATGTGCAATTGAGTCAGACCTTGCGCGATGCCATGCGCCAGAGTTTGCCGGCAGTGGATCGTAACTTCCGTATTTCCGCTGAAGTCTCGGGGGCCTTCATGAAACTCCTCGGCAGACGCGGGCGCGGCGGCTACGTTTTGCGACTAATGCATGAAATCGGGTTTCTAGCTCGTTTCATGCCGGAGTTTGGCCGTATCAGCCTGCTCATACAACACGATCTCTATCATCACTACACGGTAGATGAGCACACGCTTAAAGCTCTGGAAGCGCTCGATGATCTATATGCCAGCCAGGACAAACAGCGTGCGCATTTGCGCAGCGTCTTCGATGAGATTGACGACCCGAGCCTGCTTTACCTGTCTCTCCTCTTGCACGACATCGGTAAGGGGCGCGGGCGCGGTCACATCCCGCGCGGTGCGAAGATAGCCGAGCGCGTCTGTAAACGTCTCGGGCTTGGTGAGCTCGATTCTGCCAAAGTCGTATTAATGGTCGAGCAACACGTAGCGATGGCTCAACTGGCCCAGCGACGCGATCTGAACGAACCACACGTAGTAACGGAATTTGCCGCGCGAATGGGAACACTGGACGCGCTTAACATGTTATTGCTTCTGACTTACGCAGACCTGAACGCTGTCGCTCCAGGCGTCTGGAGCGAATGGAAAAGCACGCTGTTGTGGGAACTATACCGGCGCGCGCGGACCGTTTTGACTGGCAGCGACGCGCCGCCTGATGAAAACGAAAAAACGGCGCGATTCAAGGAACAGGTCGTAAAGGCCCTGGAAGGCTCGCTAGCATTAAGTGAGGTTGAGCGTCACGTAGCCTTGCTGCCGGATCGCTATGTCCGGGTCACACGACCAGCTGCCGCAGCTATTCACCTTCACTTAATCAAAGAGCTCGGGTCGGAAATCTTCGTGCGACGTTGGAAAAACCATGGCCGAGAGTCTACCGAGTTAACTATCTGCACAAAGGATCGACACGGTTTATGCGCAGACATAGCCGGAGCGCTCGCCGCCCACGGGATCGAGATTCTGAGCGCGGAGCTCAACACACGTGAGGATGGCATTGCCCTCGATGTTTTCATGCTGCGGCAGGCATCCACGAATCATGCGATAGACGTTGAGCGTTACCTGCCCATCGAGCGTTCGCTGCGTAAAGCCATTGCAGGCGAATCGAATATCGCGGCGATGGTCGAACGTTGGCGGACCAGGAATGCCCCACGAAAGCGAAGTGTTATTAGCCATGGCGGCGTGCGAAATCTACCCCAGGTTACCTGTGATAATGAGGCTTCCCAATCTTCCACCCTGATCGAGGTGCGCGCCCTGGATGAACACGGCCTGGCGTACAAGATCGCGAGCGCCCTTGCGACGATTGGCCTCGATATCGTCTGCGCCAAAATAGCAACGGAGAAAAGTGATGCACTTGATGTTTTCTACGTCACCGACAGGGACGGAATGAAGCTCTCGCAGTCGCGGATGCAATCCGTTCAGGCTTCTCTCGCGGAGATCCTCTCGTCAAGCCGCCAGAATTAAGGCGGCAGAATACCGAGCTGATTCTACTGGGATCGCGGGCGTCCCGCCCGTACCGGCAACGGATTCACGCCTCTCACGATTGAATTTGACAAGGCAAGCATTGAGGCATTCCGCGGGCGGGCCGGACGCCCGCGATCCCAGCGAGGCAACGACTTTTTCATCTTTCCTCACCTTTAATAGTCTCTAATAGTCTCGGCGGTGAGCCAGAAGCGAAGGATACTTACCTCACTACTCCAGCAACTGCAGACAGAACTCATTGAACTCAACGACAATTATGTTGGATCCGTTTGGGCGAACTACAAAACTGTCGCCAGTAGACGTGCCTTGTAAATCGTGTGGTGGATGAAGAATTCAAAGAAAGGCTCAAAAACCAACCAGAATTCCTCCGCAACTCTTAGATCAGATTGGAGTGCAAACGACCGGCTGTCGGATTGGCACGACGATTGTTGAGGGCAAGCGAAAATTCTCCGTGTTTGTGTTTCCCTGAGAAGTTGAGCGTTTATCAAAGGGGACACTTGCTATCAACAGACAACGGAAATTTCGAAGTTCTTAGAATGCCACTCGTAAAACTAAGCTTGAGGAGCCAAACCATGATGCATGAGAGAACCAGTGACACGAAAAGAAGGATGCTGTCTGCTTGTTGGCGCCTGTTCGATCAATTCACCCGCAGGAACCCGTGGGTTGTACGCGGTCAATCCCGAACCAGTGCACGGCGATATGTTCTGACAGCGTTTGCCGTGGCAATACTGCTTTCTGTGCCACTCGTAGCACTGGCAGGCGATCCAACCGGAGCCGGGACCGGCAACGCCGGGGCTGTCACTGCAGCTAAGCCAGGTGAGCCCACGACGCAAGAGATGGCCGATGCCATCGGTCATGCGAATATCTCAATCAACTTCGTCTGGACGCTCGTCGCGTGTTTCCTCGTCATGTTCATGCAGGCGGGCTTCGCGCTCGCGGAAACGGGATTTACCCGAGCAAAGAATGCCGCGCACACAATGGCGATGAACTTCATGTGCTATCCGCTCGGGATGCTTGGCTTCTGGGTATGTGGGTTCGCTCTAATGATGGGTGGCGTAGGTGCTGTCGCAGCTCTCGGAGGCACCTCGCCACTCACGTCAGCCTTTTCCATCAACATAGCCGGGCACACGCTGAACATCTTTGGCCACAAGGGCATATTTCTGCGAGGCGACTCATATGACGTCGGGGTCTTCTCCCTATTCATGTTCGCGATGGTCTTCATGGACACCGCTGTGACTATCCCTACCGGCGCGTTGGCCGAAAGGTGGAAGTGGGGCTCCTTCGTTATTTACTGCTTCTTCATGTCGATGTTCGCCTATCCGATATTTGGCAACTGGGTATGGGGTGGAGGTTGGCTATCCCAATTGGGCAGTCAGTTTGGTCTGGGCCACGGACATGTGGACTTTGCCGGCTCTTCGGTCGTGCACATGGTAGGAGGTGTAGCCGCGCTCGCCGGTGCAATTGTGCTCGGGCCACGAATCGGGAAGTACGGTAAAGACGGAAAGGTTAACGCCATCCCGGGCCATCACATGCCGATGGCTATCCTGGGTGTGTTCATTCTTGCGTTTGGCTGGTTTGGTTTCAACGCAGGCTCATCGCTGTCGGGCACGGACCTTCGTATCTCGGTTATTGCTGTCAACACTATGCTCGCTTCCGCTGGTGGTGCGTTCTCGGCGATGCTGGTAGCGCAGAAGTGGTTTGGAAAGCCTGACCTTGGACTGATGGCGAATGGAATGCTCGCCGGTCTGGTTGCCATTACGGCTCCGTGCGCGTTCGTCAGCAGCTTCGGCGCTGTTGTGATTGGGTTGATCTCTGGTGTAATACTCGTAGGAAGCGTCTATTTCATAGAGCACAAATTGAAGGTCGATGATCCTGTGGGCGCAATTAGTGTGCACGGCGTGAATGGAGCCTGGGGTGTTATTTCGCTTGGGCTATTCGCGGACGGGACTTACGGCGCTGGCTATAACGGTATCGCGACCCCGGTGATCGGTCTTTTTTACGGTGGGGGCTTCAGTCAGCTCATCGCGCAGTCGATTGGTACGGCAACCTGCTTCATATTCATTTTTGGATCGTTCTTCGTGTACTTCAAAGTGGCCGACATTGTTCTTGGAAACCGGGTCTCTGCCGAAGAGGAGATAGAAGGGCTCGATCTGGCGGAGGTGGGCGTACTCGCCTATCCGGATTTCACCTTGCGACCCAACGTAGCGCTGGGTAGTCACGTGGACACCGCCACCCCTGAAGCAACGGCATTGGACGAAATAATTCCAGCCAAGGCTCAGACAAGCGTGGCTTAGACCGTAAGTGATCGCGGGCAGCGATTGAAATACTCAACTGGAAAAGTTGAGTCTCTGGCCGGTCGCTACCGCTTCTGGTTCTGATTGGGATGTTACAGTGCCATCGCCGTCGCTTCGGATCTGATGGCTGGGTTGCACTTGAAACTTAAATCCACTAAATCTTTGAGGTAAGTATTGTTGAACAGTTAGGATCCAAGAGAGCCTGTCAAAATTGGTTCAGCAACCGAATAGGAGATGAATAGATGAAAAAGATTGAGGCAATCATCCGTCCGCACCTTCTGGACGCCGTCAGGAATGCGCTACAGGAAGTAAGCGTCGCGGGGATGACCATCAGCGAGGTTCAGGGCTATGGCCGTCAGAAGGGCCATACCGAGACCTATCGCGGTACCGAATATCAGATTGAGTTCATTCCGAAGATCAAAATCGAAGTGATTATCCCCGAAGATATTGAAGACTCCGTTGTGGATGCGATAACGAAGACGGCTCGCACGGGCAAGTTCGGCGACGGTAAGATATTCGTCGTCCCCATGAATGATGTGATTCGCATTCGAACGGGCGAACGCGGCGAGGCAGCTCTCTAGCCGCGTTCCGCCGGCCAGCAAAAAACCGATCCGCGAAATAACACGAAAGAGAGAGCCAGCGCTTTGGTGTCATTTCGTGGATTTGTTCAAGGATCGCATTTGCCAGGTTAGCCCCAACGAGCACTGCGCCGCCGAATCGGAATCGCAACTGAGTTTTTCTTGCAAACTCCTGCCACTCCGCCCGACAAACATCTCGTCCACGCGAATTCATCGCTGAGAAATACTCGCCAATCAAATCCTTACTTGTCGTTTCCAGCTACGGGTGAATGAAGGGTATGTTAGTATCCGCCACCGGAAGGGTGTCGCCGCAATGGAACTGACCCAACTTGAATTTTTCCTGATGGTGGTTGAGCAGGGTAGCTTCTCAAAGGCGGCCGTTCGCGTCTACCGCACCCAGCCTGCGGTAAGCATCGCGATCAGGCGCCTTGAGGAGGAGATCGGCGCGCCGCTTTTCGACCGTTCGCAGAAAACTCCAACCCTCACCGACGCCGGCGAACTTATCTATGACTACGCGCGGAGAATTCTCGCGCTGCGCGACCAGGCGCAGAACGTCGTCTCGGAATTACGTTCATTGCAGCGCGGCCGTGTTCGCATTGGTGCCAACGAAAGTACTTCGCTTTACATCCTGCCGCATCTTATCCTCCAGTATCGGGAGCAACATCCAGACGTAAAGGTCGAAATTTTCCGTCACGTTTCTGAGCGTTTACCGCGCGAAGTGCTCGATCGGAATGTAGATTTCGCTCTACTGGCATTCGAACCCGTTGACCGTGAGCTCGAATCCTTTCCCATATTGCAAGACGAACTGGTGCTGATTATGAGCCCTGACGATCCGCTCGCAGACCGCAGTTCGTTGAAGATTGAGGAACTCGGCAAACAGTCATTCGTAGCGCACAACGTTAAAACAGCGTCGAGGCACAAAGTTGTAGAAGTCTTTGAGCAACACCATACACCGCTGAACATCACGCTCGAGTTAGCGACAGTGGAAACCATCAAGCGTTTCGTTCAACTCAAGATAGGCCTCGCGTTTGTTCCGCGAATGTGTGTAGCTGAAGAGCTGGAGCGCGGTACGCTCGCCACCGTTCCTGTTCCCGATTTAAGCTATTTCCGAACACTCTGGGTCACACACCGTCGTAACGTTACCCTTTCGCACGCCGCCGGTGCCTTTTTAGAAGTACTACACCACCAAGCCAAGGGTATAGAGCCAGGAGGCAGGGGCAGGAGGCAGGAGCAGGGGGGAGGTGTTAGTCCTAAAAATGGCAAATGATAATTGAGAAATTTTGAGAAATGACAAATGGAAAATCTAAGAAATTTTCCATATGTCATTTGACATTTTTCATTTTTCATTTGCTCAAAGCCCTTGCTCCCGCCTCCTGCCTCCTGCTCCTCCGCTCGGTCAGCGGGATTTATCTTCTTATAAAAATTATGATTTTGACTTGGGCCGCTCCTTGTTTCTAGGATGACCTCTTTTGGATCCCTATGTTTGAATTCCTTCGCGCAGCAATTACAATCTTCGATACAACGCTATAGTAGCTGGGCATGCGCCGGTGCTTGTTCGGTGAATCTGATCGTTATCCCGCATTGCGTAGTGCCAGTGCGCTGTCGGTTGCCGGAATCTGCAAGTTGGGGCGGCGGTGGGCACTGATGCAGTTAAGAGTTCAAGCTTTAGCTTGCCTGCCGAAGCGGCAGCCTAAAGGCTACCACCCCACGCGGGCTGCGGCGTTCCCCGGGGCGAACTCTGAACTTCCGGCTTGAAACTGCATCAGTAGCCGCCGGTAACGCTTGTTTATTTGGAAGGACGGTATTACAACAATTTCTCAATCAGGCCATACGAGTTATGAAAGGGGCGTGATGGCGGCGCTATCCCCCATTTCGGTTGCAAAGGACATGACACCTCAGCAAGCTGAAGCGAGAAAGCTGGCGACATTTCTCGAGACCGGACAAATGTTGGCCGGCACCTTTGAAATCAAAGAGGCCTTGGCTCGCATCCTGGCAACGCTTGACCGCCACCACGGCATGATTCGTGGCGCAGTGATGTTACTTGCTGAAGACACGAATGAATTGCGCATAGTCGCGTCTCACGGTTTGGATGAAGACGGGGCCCGCCGGGTCAAATACCAAATTGGTGAAGGGATTACGGGCCGCGTCGCCCAGACCGGCAAACCGGTGGTAGTTCCGCAAATTAGTCGCGAGCCTTTGTTTCTCGATCGTCTCGGGGCACGAAAGAAGACTCTGAAGACTCAGGAGCTCAGTTTTATTTGTGTCCCCGTGCTCGTCAACCGAAAAGCGGTGGGCGTGCTGAGCGTCGATCTAAAGTACAAGGCGGATCGTGATTACGAACGGGCCACGAAATTTCTCTCGATCATTGCGACCATGATTGCGCAGGCGATTAAGGTTGGGCACCTGCTGGAAGCAGACAAACAGCGGCTGCTTGATGAGAACATCCACCTTAAGCAGGAATTGCGCGAACGCTATGACTTCAGTCACATCATCGGCAACTCCGGCCCTCTGCGTCAGGTCTATGAACAGGTGACGCAGGTTGCACGCACGAACACCACGGTGCTCCTGCGTGGCGAATCGGGTACGGGCAAGGAGTTGATCGCGCACGCAATTCACTACAACTCGTTACGTTCGGCCAAGCCCTTTATTAAAGTCAGTTGCGCAGCGCTGCCTGAAACTTTGATCGAATCCGAGTTGTTTGGCTACGAAAAGGGCGCGTTCACCGGCGCTCAAGCACGCAAAAAGGGACGCTTCGAACTGGCTGAAGGCGGCACTCTCTTTCTTGATGAAGTTGGCGACCTGAACATGTCCACGCAGATCAAGCTCCTCCGCGTTCTGCAAGAGAGAGAATTTGAACGGTTAGGCGGCACCGAAACGATAAAGGCCAACGTCCGCCTGGTCGCCGCCACCAACAAAGACATGGAGCGAGCCATTGCTGAAGGCGCCTTTCGCGAAGACTTATACTATCGTCTCAACGTCTTCGCCATCTTCATGCCGCCATTGCGCGATCGCAAATCAGACGTTCTGCTGCTGGCCGATCACTTTCTCGAAAAGTTCGCGCGCGAACATCATAAAAGCATCAAGCGCATCTCGACTCCGGCAATCGACATGTTGGCCAGTTATCATTGGCCCGGTAATGTCCGTGAACTTGAAAACATCATCGAGCGGGCGGTGCTGGTTTGTGAGACTAACGTTATTCACGGACATCACTTGCCGCCAACGCTGCAAACGGCAGAAGGTTCAGGTACGGTGACGCGCCTGTCGCTCGAATCGACGGTGGCGGCGTTTGAGCGCGACATCATCATCGACGCATTGAAAACGGTCCGCGGTAATCGTAAGCGGGCAGCAAAGCTGCTTGACACCACTGAAAGAATCATCGGCTATAAAGTTAAGAAGTACAAAATCGACTGCGACCGCTTTAATACTTAGCCCTGCACGCCAGGTGCGGTCTTGGCAGTGTTTAGCTCAACTTTCTAATCAGCCTGAAGGGCTGGCAGATAGTAGCCGGTGGTCGCAGCATAGCGCAGACCACCGGTGGAGAGGGCAAAACTATTCGCACCCTGAAGGGGTGCAAGAAAACCGTGGCACCCCTCCGGGGTGAGGTCGACTTACTGAATGACTTCCGGTGGTCTGCGCTGTGCTACGACCACCGGCTACTTTCGTATTAACCCTCCGGGTTATCCGCCGCGAAACCCTCATTCTCGGGTGATCTCGAAATGAAAGCCAGCACACGCGCGTCTCAGCCAAAACCTTTGTGGGGTACGCCAGATCAGGCTACACGGCTCGCGGAATTGATAAGCGACGAGCCTAATGTGAAGGAAGCGCCACTGCGTCGTGACGTGCGCTCGCTGGGTCGATTGCTGGGTGAGGTATTGAAAGAGCAAGCCGGGGAGAAGCTATTCAATGCCGTCGAAGAAATTCGACAACTAGCGATCGAATACCGTGAATTGAAGCATGACGGAACTCGAGACCGGGGGGTTGCGTCCGACCATGAGTTGCCGAAACGCGTAGCCCTGATAATCAGAGACCTGAACCTGGTCGAAACCTATCGCATGACCAAGGCCTTTGCCATTTACTTTGAACTGACAAATCTCGCAGAAACCAATCATCGTAAGCGCCGTCGCCGGACCGCCCAACTCTCGCCCCAACGGCCACCACAACCAGGCTCCATTCGCGGCACACTGCGGCGTCTTCGCGAGTCGGGAACTAACCTGGAGAGCGCACTCGAATGGCTGCGACAAATCCGGGTGATTCCTGTCTTCACTGCCCACCCTACCGAGGTCGCACGCCGTACGGTGTTGTTTAAACGAGAGCGGATTGCCGCCAATTTGGAATTGCTGGATCGTTTGCCGCTCACCGATGCGGAAGCCTTGAAGCGCGAAGCCGCTATTGCCGCCGAAATCACCGAGCTCTGGCAGACAGACGAAGTTCGCCGCCGGCCGCCAACGGTTCCGGATGAGATTAAGATGGGGCTGGATTACTACTCCGGTTGTTTGATCGACATGCTGCCCAGACTCTATGAGGAATTTGCAGACGCCTTGCGAGAGGTATATGAATGCGACCTGACCGCCCATGAGCTGCCCAACTTAGTGCAGTTCGGCTCATGGATTGGCGGGGACCGTGACGGCAATCCGTTCGTCACAGCGGCCAGCACGCGCGATGCGCTGCATTTGGCGCGCCAAGTCATACTCGATCATTATCTTGCAGTATCGGGCGAGCTGATGGATCGGCTCAGTCCGTCAGAGCGTCAGGTACAAGTCACGCCAGCCCTAAGAAAGGGACTGGAGCAATATGCGCAGCGCATGCCCGGGGTTGCGGCCGCAAACAAGACCCGAGCAACGGACGAGATCTATCGCCGCTACCTGGATTACGTCCTCGAACGTCTCCGCACCACGCGCGATCAACCGGGGCACCCCGACGCATATCCGGATGCGAAGGATTTCGCTGATGATTTGAACCGGCTACGCCAGAGCCTGGCAGCAAAAGGGGGCGAGCGCATCGCAGAACTGTTGCTCGACCCACTCATGAGACAAGTCACCACTTTCGGATTTTATCTGCACTCACTTGACATCAGGCAGCACGCGCGGGTGCATGCACGCGCGATTAGTGAGTTGTCGGGCGGCGACAAAGCAAGTCGAATCGATCTGATCACTTTGCCTGCTTCCCCCTCAGAAGAAACGCGCAGCCTTCTGGAAAGCCTGCGCACTGTCGCAGATCTAAAGCGCGAGTTTCCACCGCAAGCGATCCGCAGCTACGTG
This sequence comes from Pyrinomonadaceae bacterium, assembly GCA_036506215.1. Classification (GTDB taxonomy): domain Bacteria; phylum Acidobacteriota; class Blastocatellia; order Pyrinomonadales; family Pyrinomonadaceae; genus PSRF01. The sequence continues at coordinate 45,082 of DASXSC010000088.1, forward strand.
ATCAGCGGCGTAAGCAAAGTGGAAGATGTGCTCGCGGTTATCTGGCTGGCACAGCTTTGCGGCGTGCGAGTGGAAGCCTCCTCCGATGGCAGGGGTGGCCGGGATCCCGGACTAATGCCAGTGCCGCTGTTCGAATCCATCGAGGATCTGCGCAACTGTCCCCAGATCTGCCGAAAACTCTGGGCTTCGGCCGACTATGCGCCGTTACTTGATTCATGGGACCGGCAGCAGGAGGTGATGCTGGGTTACTCCGACTCCAACAAAGACGGCGGGATGCTGACCAGCGCGTGGGAGATTTATAAGGCACACCGCGCTTTGCACACAGCCGCCGCGGAATGCGGCGTCAGGCTCAGACTTTTTCACGGGCGCGGTGGAACGGTGGGTCGTGGGGGTGGCCCCACGCATCGTGCGATTGTCGCGCAACCAAGAAATGCGTTTAGTGGATCATTGAAAATCACGGAGCAGGGCGAGGTTCTCTACTGGAAATATTCAGACACTGTATTGGCCGAACGGAACCTGGAGCTAATGGTTGCGGCCTCGCTGGAGGCCCTGGCACGACCAGGCAATGAGCAACCCGATGAAGAAGAAGAACGGTGGGAGGCAGCGATGGAAGAGATGTCTGAGAATGCTTTTGCTTTCTATCGCGAGCGCATCGTCGAAAACCCTGACGTGCTCACTTATTTTGAGGAAGCAACGCCCGTGCAGGAACTGGAACACGCGCGGATCGGGTCTCGTCCGGCGCGCCGAAGCGAGACGCGAGGCTTGGCGGATTTGCGTGCGATCCCCTGGGTCTTTGGCTGGATGCAAAGCCGTCATGTGCTGCCGGGATGGTTTGGCGTGGGCTATGCGTTGGAGCAGTTCGCCGGCACAGATACCGAAAGAGAGCGATTGCTGCAAAGGATGACCAGGCGGTTTGCCTTTTTTTCTGATTTGATTGGAAATGTTGAAATCGGAATGGCGAAAGCCGATCTTACAATCGCGCATCGCTACGCGGCTTTGGTCAGCGACGAAGGCCTACGCGAGCGCGTATTTGGAATGATCGTGGAGGAGTTTGAGCGTACGCGTCGAATGATCTTGCGGTTGACAGGACAGAAAGAGCTGCTGAGTGGAAATCCCGTGCTTGCACGCTCGATTCGATTGCGAAATCCCTATGTAGATCCGTTGAGCCTGATTCAATTTGCTTTACTAAGGCGCAAGCAAGCCGGCGAGGAAAGCGAAGATCTGAACTACGCGCTCGCCGCCACAATTAACGGCATTGCCGCCGGTTTAAGAAATACTGGTTAACACCAGTAGCCCGCAATACGGACAAGCGGTAGCGATGGTTTGCCGATTATCCGCAGAGAACCGAGCCGCCGTTGACGTTCAGAATTTCGCCGGTGATGTGCCGGGCCCAGTCCGATGCGAGGAAGACGATCGAGAGGGCCACGTCATCCGCTGTCGCTACCCGACCCAGGGGTATGGCTTCGGTGATCTTCTGCTTGAACTGCTTGTTGCCAAACACGCCATTATTCAAGTCTGTATCAACCCAACCCGGAGCGACGCTGTTGACGCGGATGCCGGGTGCGAGTTCAGCTGCCAGCGCCTTGGTGAAACTGATCTGGCCTCCCTTTGAGGCAGCATAATTCGAGTAGCCCGCCTCGCCTCGCTGGCCGGCAGTAGAACTGACAATCACAATCCCACCACGTCCCTGCCGTTTCATGAAAGGTACAACGGCGCGACAGGCCGCCCATGTCCCTTTCAGATTGGCATCGATCACGCGGTCCCAGACCTCTTCCAACAAATCTTCAACCGGCGCGCCTTCCCAGATGCCGGCATTCGCCACGAGCAGATCAATTTTGCCGAATTTTTCAACAGTACTCTCAACCATAGCCGCAGCCTGCTCAATGTCAGAAACATCCGCGCGCACCGGCACGGCCCGCACACCAAACTCACGCGCCAGACGTGCGACTTCTTCTGCCGCTTCTTCGTTTCGCGCGTAGTTGATGACGACATCCGCTCCGGCTTCCGCCAGCCGTAGCACGGTGGCGCGTCCGATGCCGCGTGCACCGCCGGTCACAATCGCTACGCGACCACGCAATAGCGACGCCGGCAGCGCAGTTTTGTCCCCACTATCTTCGGCCATTCTTCACTCCTGTTCATATCCCTTCGCCTTTCAAATGCGAGCTCCATATCGTCAAATCGCACTGGATCCACCATCTCAATCTTTCCCAGCCCATCGAACATTCACCAGCGACAAATCGCAAGCCGCACCGATTCCGCGCGATGCCCCAACCCCTCGTCTTCGCCGCTTCCTCTACCGGCGGCTTGCCTCTGCAAGAGTCGGCTGCTCTTTCTCAAGATGCGCTTTAATGATCGGCGTCAACTGGGCGGCCTCAGCGAGAAATCCATCGTGCCCGTGTAACGAATCAAGCTCAACATAGTTTGCCCTAACTCCGGCCGCCCGCGCTGCCCAGGCAAGCGCTCGTATCTCACTCGCCGGAAAGAGCCAGTCGGAAGATATACCCACCAACAACAGACGCGCGCGAATTCGGCGCAAAGCTGCCCCAAGTGATGCCGCAGACCTGTCGCCCTCAGCGAGCTCAAAGGTATCCATGGCCTTCGAGAGTGCGAGGTATGAGTTTGCGTCGAACCGACGAGTAAAAATCGAGCCCTGATAATCCAGATAGCCTGCAACATCGTAACGTGCGGTTAAGGAACTCTGCGGATCCCCGCCGCTCCGATTTGGTCGTCGTGCAAAACGCTCCGAAAAAAGTTCTGACGATTTGTAACTACAAACCGCGATTGCTCGCGCCAGCGCCAACCCCGCAACTGGCTGTCGGTCGAGTGCGTAATGACCATCTTGCCACGCAGGATCGTTGCGAATCGCCTGTCGTTGCAGGTGATTGAGGGCGAGGCCCATGGCCGAAAGCGGCCCCGCTCCTATCGCTATGCACCGCTCCGCCCTTTCCGGAAAATCTACGGCCCAACTCAATGCCTGCATCCCACCAATGGAGCCACCGATGACAGTATGCAGCCGTTCTATACCAAGATGATCGAGCAACCGCGCCTGCGTTCGGACCATGTCCCTGATTGTCACGACGGGAAAGTCGCTGCCGTAAAATTGTCCTGGCTTTTGGGGATGCGCGCTGCATGGTCCCGTTGATCCATAGCACGACCCGATAACGTTGACGCCGATGACACAATAGTGGTTCGTGTCAAACGGTTGTTTCGGCCCGAACAACTGCGGCCACCAGTCCGCCACACGCGCTGAACCCGACAGCGCATGACAAACCAGCAGCGCATTGTCGCGAGCTTCGTTGAGTTCACCGTAGAGGGCATAGCGTAGTGTGACAGGCTGCAAGCTGCCGCCGGCGCTAAGCCTAAACGGTTCGTCTTTTGCGAATGTGAAATCCGCTTCAAATCTGGGCTCCAAAGCCACGCTCATCTTTATGCTCAGTCCTTACCTGCTTCTGAGTCGTCTTTCGAGGAACACTCTCTTCAGTATTGTCAGGCTCCTGCCGCGCACAGCGACGTTGACAGCGGGCGGGTGTTTTGCTCGCAGTCTCTTACGCCGTGAAAAAACAGAACGCGCACTCGACTTACTTAAGTCTGCTGCCGGTATTAAGCCGCGTTGCTCGAGCTCGAGGAGAATCTTGCCAATGCTAAACTCAACAGATTCCCGATCCGTCTCAACCACGACATCGGGCGCAAGCGGCTCTTCGTACGGATCAGAAACTCCGGTAAACCGTTCGAGCTCCCCGGCAATCGCCTTTTTGTAGAGTCCTTTCACATCCCGCTCGGCAAGCACCGAAATCGGGCACTTCACAAAGACTTCGATGAATGCGGCTTCATCCTGCTCAACCGCGCGCCGTACCTCGTCGCGTATGGCGCTATAAGGTGAGATGGCCGCTGATATTGTGCCGACACCGTTGCGTGAAAGCAGCCGGCAAACGTAACCGATACGGCGGATGTTTGTGTCGCGGTCTCCTTTAGAAAAGCCCAACCCTTTCGATAGATTGGTGCGCACTTCATCCCCGTCCAAAACCTCGATTCTAACGCCACGCGCGCGTAGCTCTGTCGCCAGAAAGCCGGCCAACGTCGTCTTGCCCGCGCCGGACAATCCCGTTAACCACAACGTGAAACCTTTTCTATTCTTCATACCAACAGTTCCTTATTCGCGGCCGAGCAACTCTTTTGAGTGCGCCGGAGTTCTCTCAAGAAGTTCAGAGTTCAACCTTTAAGTTGCCGCTGCGGAGTCACGCAAGCTAAAGCTTGTACTCTGAACTGCATGAGCAACCGGCGCACTCTAAAGAGTTAAGCCACCGCACGCTGGGCATCAATGAGCACACGCGCAACCTCCGGGCGTGAAAACTCTACGGGCGGCAGCTCTCCCGCGCTTAATAACTCTCGGACCTTCGTGCCCGACAAGATCACGTGTGCCGACGTCTCATGCGGACAGGTCTTGCTCGAAGCCATTGCAGCGCAAGTCCGGCAATAGAACGTGTGGTCAAAGAACAGCGGGGTGATACCCAACTCCTCGGGTTCGAATTGATCGAAGATGTGATGCGCGTCATAAGTTCCGTAGTAGTTACCCACACCGGCATGATCGCGTCCAACTATGAAATGCGAGCAGCCGTAGTTCTTGCGAATCAGCGCATGAAAGACCGCTTCACGTGGACCGGCGTAGCGCATCGCAGCAGGCATGATCGAAAGAATCGTGCGATCGGCAGGGTAGTAACCGGCAAGAATCGCTTCATACGACTGCATGCGCACATCCGCCGGCACGTCGTCGGCTTTGGTTTCACCCACCAGCGGATGCAAAAGGAGCCCGTCGGCGATTTCCAACGCACACTTTTGAATGTACTCGTGAGCGCGATGAACCGGATTGCGCGTCTGAAATCCGACCACGCGCCGCCAGCCCCGCTCCAGGAATATGGCGCGTGACTCCAATGGGTCCAGCCGGTATTGCTGGAAGGCAGGATTAATCGAACGGTTGACCAGGCTAATCTTTCCGCCCAGCAGCCAGTCGCCCTGATTGTAGAGCCTGCTGACGCCGGGATGAGCCTGGTCCGTCGTGCCATAGATGAGTTCTGCTTCTCGCGCTTTATCGTATTGATACTTGTCGGCGAGATGAAGAATGCCGAGAAGATGGTCGTCCTGATACAAGGCCACATCCTCAAACTGGCGAATAGCACGGGCCTGCTCATTTCCGAGCGGAAGTGTGACGGGGATAGACCACGCCACGCCGTTTGCCAGTCGCATACTGGTACAGACAGCACTGTAGTCGGATCGATCCAAAAATCCCTCGAGCGGCGAATAGGCTCCGGTAGCAATCATCTCCAGATCGGAAATCTCCCGCGCCCCCAGACGAAGCGCGGGCATGTTGGCGGCGGATTCAATAAGCCGTTGACGCTCAGCCCCTGTTGTTCCCCTGTTAACCAGCGTGCCCCCGTGGGGGCGAATAAGTTTCATACCGTGTGATCCTTCAATGGGTGATCCTTCAGTAGATTGATTTTCCATTTCTCATTTGCCATTTACTGCCTCATTTACCATTCACTATTCACCATTTACTTCTTTCATGAATTCCACATTCGCTCTTACTTGTGCCGCGCCAACGCCCAGCGCGTAGCGTCTCACCGATTTGCACCGGCGTTGTACACGGCACGCAACCGATCGAGGGATAACCCTGGTC
>DASXSC010000089.1:0-8269 GCA_036506215.1 Pyrinomonadaceae bacterium
TATTCCCGCGATCGACGCTGGGATTAGGATTGGGTAATCTGGACGCGATCTATCAATAACATAAGAAAAGGCATCTCTCCAGAAGGGTCCTGCTCTAAAGATAAATCTTGCCCGCATGTTCCAAATAGCCCAAGCGTCCCATTCTCCGTGCGGTTTCTTAATCGCTAGAATTACAAGATCGGCAACAGCGAGGACCAGCATCAGGGAAAAAACGATCGCAAGAGTCCGCCATAGCTTTGACACTGACACCTCGCCGTCCGACACCTCTGAAAACGCGGAGCTCTTCGCCTTTCGACGTCGGTAAATCAAAAAGGCAATGGCGCCTACAAGCAATATCGTTTCTGTCGCTAACAATGCTTTACTGGACGGGCCAAAAACCAGCAGCCACAGGAAAAAGAAACAAGAAAACAGTCCAAACCCGATTCCGATACCAAGACAGCATCTTGTGAGCAATTGAGCGCGGAACGAAATGAAAGGAGGCCAAAACAAAGAACTGAAAACGAATCCAAAAAGGGGGGGAATCAAGATCGCCAACAGGAAGATAGTTATTTGGGAGAGAGTCATCATCTCGATGCAGAGTGAAATAGCTTCACGCCATTGCCGAGATCCAAACGCAAATCTAGATCAGCGCGATTCCAAGTCTTGGGATTACTGGCTTTGTTAGTAAAATTGCCGATGACAAACTCATGACTTTCCTTTGGGTCCACCATCAATGGCGCAAGCGAGTACTGAGTCAAGAAGAATTCTATGTTGTACGGTTCCCCATCGGTGACGTAGCCGACTGCACCATTTGGCGGCAAAACCGGCTTTAGCGCCGCAAACCGTTTCTCATACACCGTTATGCCATCGTCTCCTATTTGGTTATGATCAAATTCTTGCCAGTCTTTACTGAATTGCTCGAAACTTGAGAGCAAGAGAAAAAAAACGATCAACACCATTCCTACTCTTGCACGCAACGGATATTCAAGAGGCGGAACTCGACGCTTTATAATATCGACCAGTCGCACGTTTCGAACTTTCCCTTTTTGACAGTCGGATGAATCCGAATCTTTGCCACAGGCGAATCCTGATCTCAATTCAGCTGTGGACGATGAGCGCTGTTAATTCCATCAATCTCTACTCTTTTGTGCCCAACGCGATGATGCTGGTTCCGCTCCAAGGCCACAGCCGGTCAATTCGTCTGAGAAGAGGCATCGCCAATTCCATGAGTTTGAGCTGAACGCGAGCGACTCTCCTCCGGCGCAATACCTTGCCATGTAGCCACCAGCCCGGGACGGAAACGCGGTTGAAATCGAATATCTTTTCTACTCGAAATCCCGCTGACGTGAGGTCCTCTCGCAATCTCTCGACTGTGTACCGCTCACGATGGCCTAGCGCCTCGTCCAGCGTGCTGTAAAGAGAAGGATGATTCGGTACCAGTACGATCGCGCGACCACCAGGCTCCAGCGCGGACCATATATTCAGCAACGCCTGTTGGTGGTCATCGAGGTGTTCTAGCACGTTGAGCATCACCACGGTATCAAATTGAGACTCCAATCCCCTAAAATGCTCCCGGTTCGCAGCATCGATCTTCATGACGCGCAAATACGGTTTACCTATTGAATAAGAACGCAGATAATGCAGGTAGTTTGGGTCTATGTCCGAGGCCACATACATCTCCCGAGGAATAAACTGATTCGTCAAATTCCCGATCCCAGCGCCAATCTCAAGCACCCGATCACCGACGTACGGCCGCAATGTGTCTGCCATCCATATATTGAATCTACGTGCACGCTCCATCTCTACAAGATTCAATGACCCGTATTGATCAGCCTTATACAGATCCTCGATAATCGAAAACCGGATCATCGCCAGCAAACATAGCAGTCCATCAAGGGCGTGAATCTTCTTGCCCTCTTCATAGGTTCGAGGCAAATAGCGTATAGGCGCTTCAAAGATGCGCGCACGACGCTTAGCCAACTTGAGCACGATCTCAATATCAAAGCGAAAATCATCGCTGCGGAGAGGAATTGATTTCAGAAGCGTGGCGTTGACGGCCTTGTAGCAAGTTGCTATGTCAGTCAGCGTAAGATCGGTAAACCAGTTACCAAGCGTGGTCAAGAATTTGTTAATCAACGTGTGGCGATACATTAAGGCTCGACGGTAAGGCGCTGAAAGGTAGCGAGACCCGAACACTGCATCAGCGCCTTCTTTGGCAAAGGGCAATAACAACGATGGAATGTCCGCAGGATTATATTCTAGATCGGAATCGTGCATTATTATTATTTCTCCGGTCGCTCCCGACAGCGCAGTGCGAACGGCGGCGCCCTTTCCTTGGTTCTTTTCGTGGAACAACAGAGTGATGCGCTCATCTTCATCCGCCAATCGTTGTAAGACCTCTCGCGATCCATCCGTGCTGCAATCATCCACCACGATCAGCTCAAGACTGCTAATCAGATCGTGATTGAGTGCCAACACACGGCGTATGCTTGTTTCAACAACATGCCTCTCGTTATAAACTGGTACTAGGACGCTCAGTCGGAATGTCGTTAAAACCGTGTCTTCGTATACGGGGAGCCGGCTGAGGAGAGAATCGGCGGTATTCACTGCCTTCATCATAAAGTTACCGAGCGACGTTTTCCCAAGCTCGAGCTAAGATCGATTAACGCCTTGAACAGGTCACGCGCAGCCTCCCATCAAAAACCGATCCAGTAGTTGCCCCATACTCTTAACACGACCCGCGAAATCATTCTTGGAGGATTCATCCGAACTTAGCAGGTGAATTCAACCATAATGCTGGAGCCTCGTCAATGAGTCCGATATGAAGAGAAACCCGGACTGGATTCGACGGGCGATATTGACTAAATTAAAGGTTATCGCGATGAGCAGCGAGGTCCTAATGGTTGGAAATAGCGTCAATTCGGGAACATCAAGGCGGTTGATCTCGGTGATCATATTGAACTACAACGGGCGCGAACATCTGGAGGTGTGCTTATCGTCGGTCGGTGACCTTAGTTTTCCAAAAGAAGATCTTGAAATCATCGTCGTTGACAACGCGTCCACCGATGACTCAGTCGATTTCCTTGCATCAGAGTTCCCGAATGTCGTTCTGGTTCAGAACGAAGTGAATCTTGGCTTTTCAAGAGCAGCCAATCGTGGAGCCGCAAACGCAAATGGAGAATATCTTGCTTTCCTGAATAATGACATGAGAGTCGACAAGGATTGGTTATCGAGCATGCTTGAGGCGGTTCGCTCGGGGCAATTTGCGTGTGTTGGCTCCACGGTCCTGAACTGGGAGGGTACTGCCGTTGATTTCATGGGCAGGAGAGACGACCCGTTTTGTTTGGGCCATGCACATTCTGATAGAACTTTTCTCTCTTCTTCTGATGCTGGAGGCCCTACTTTCCACACGCTCTTTGTGTCAGGTGGGGCGGCGATCTTCCGGCGCGAAGTTTTTCAGTCCCTCGGAGGGTTTGACCCGGACTTTTTTCTCTATCACGAGGATGTTGATCTGGGATGGCGGCTATGGCTCCAAGGGTACGAATGTACAGTTTCAACAGAGTCGCTGGTTTATCATAGAGGCGGCGCCACTTCGAGCCGATTGACGCCGGAGTTCCTACAAACGCTAAGTCAAAAGCATGCTCTCTTTTCGGTTTTCAAAAACCTCGAGGCTAGAAACCTGCGAGAAGTTTTGCCGCTGCTTCTTTTTTTTCTTCTGGAGCGGGGGCGCTTGATACCAGCAGCCAGGTCGTCGCTGGAGCCAGCTACACGAGAATTTCAGTCTTCTCTGGACTCGCTCATAGCGAAGAGAAACAAAGTGCAGGCAACGAGGACTCGGAGCGATGCGGAGATCTTCGAGATTGTCGGTCACCCTTTCAACTTCCTGCTTCAGGAGGGGTCTTATGAACCTGTTCGCCAGCGGCTTGTCGATTGCAGTGCCGATATCGGTTTTGATCCGACCAGTGTCGAGTCGGCGCGAGCGGCAATTGCCGAATGGCTGAACAGAGCTCATTTTTTGTATGAATCAAATCTTGCTGCGGAATTGGAGCTCGTGCTGGTTCGCGAGACCTAGTTCTTCCTGGAGACCACAACCTAACTAACCCTTCGAGTTCGTTGAGGCTTAGCGGAGACGCGCAGGCGTTTGTTCAGACAAACGCCTGCGTCTCATGTCACTCCGAGCTGCTCAATTACGGACAGGTGATTGATTTGGGCGTACCGGAGAGATTCGTACTCGTTCCCGAAAACTTGACGTTGATTGAGTGTGGCTGCCCGTTCTTCAACGACGCGGGCACCGCGAACTTAAATCCGTGGAACCCGGTTCCGACTCCCGGATAGGCTTCTTGCGCCGGCACCACAACCAGGAAGTTGCCATCAACATAGATTGCAACCACGATCGTGCCCTCGCCATCGTTAGCGTCCCAGGCAAAACCGGAAATGAAGTTACAGTCCGCGACGTCAAGATTCCCCGAGTAATTAGGGGTGGTGCTGGTGCAAGTCGTGGTTCTGGGAGTATCCAGCGGCAGATTTGTGTTGGTACCGCCAAATTTCACCGTTATCGTATGAGGCTGGCCGTCTCTCAGACTCGCCGGGGGATGAAATATCCACCCATGGAACGGACTACCAAGAGCGTCGGCCAAATCTTGCCGGTACAGCGTTGCAGCTACCGAGCCGATTAAGGTTGTCCCGTCGTAGATGTCTACATTCACCGTACCGTTCTTGTCGTTGCTGTCCCAGGCCCAGCCTTCAATCGCGTTGCAACCTTGCCCGTCGTGCCGCCCAAAAAGATTGGGCGCCTGGCTGCATTGCACCGTTCTTCCGGTATTAGCAAGCAACGTATTGGTCCCCGAGAACTTGACGTTGATCGTATGCGCTGCGCCGTTTCTCAAAGATGCCGGAGTATTGAAGCTAAACCCGTGGTTGGGGCTGCCCAGCGCGTTGAGCAAATCCTCGCGATACATGTTGGCTGGACTTGTGCCAATCAGCGTAGTTCCATCATAGATGTCTACATTCACACTTCCGTTAGGATTGTTGGCGTCCCAGGCCCAACCTTGGATCGTGTCGCAGCCGGCGCCGTCGTGGAAACCTTGATAGGCGGGTGGAGTAGCATTATTGATATTCAGACTCCAGCCGCTTAAGATTTGTCCGTCGTCACCGGCGGAGTCGTCGATCACGTAAAGAAGCCAGTCGCCGTTAGGATTGGTGCCATTGAAAACTGTTAGAGCAGTACCGTAGGGGCCGGCGGGCGCAGGGCTTGTAAAATTTGCGGGCATACAGTTATCGCCCCCGCCAAAACAAGTGCCTCGAGTCGGTCCGTATGTTCCCGTCACGATCTGACCGTTGTCCGGAAGCGACGCTGCGCCGTTGGTAAAGGCCAAGTCCACCGGATTATTCGACGTAATGAAGTTGCCGCCGCCGCAGTCCGCCATCAGCACGCAGGTTGCACCGGTCGGTCCAACCAGGAGAATGTCAACGTCATCGGGGAACGTATGCCACAGCCCAAAAATGGAAACAGTTAAGGAGCTTATTGTCGCCTGACCTGCCACAGTGATGGTGGATGGATAAGGCTTACCATTCGTCGGCTTTGGATCATTATCCAGGATCTTGATCAGACCGGGATTGGAAATCACTCCGTTCACGTCTTCAATAGCAACAGACCGCCTCCTCCGTTGGACTACCGGCCCTTTAAAGGAGACCTGCTGAGAACCAGAAACGGATGTTCCATCAGCCATGGTGGCCGTAAGCACTGCGTCAGATGTGCCGTCAGCAAGGTGGAGTGAGTAGACTGAGACGTACACTACCAGATCGATTCGGCCGTCTCCATTGACGTCCCTAAGTTCGCTCGTCAACCGGCCCGCTCTTCCTTTCGTGATCGGTGCGCCCGCCAACGTTACGGTCACAGGATCGACGGATGCCGCGTCGAAATTCTCGCCGCCAAGCAGCGCCACCGGAATAAAAGGACGAGATGTGTCTATGAACTTCGGGTTCTCGCCCGGCAAGATTTCGATTTCAATAGGCATGCCCTGCGATGCCGCCGATAGCATTCCTTCATACTTGATTCCCGCAGCAGCGAAAAGTACCAGAAGTGCAACACCGCCCAGAAGCGATCTAGTCAGGCTGCGATTTGAGAAAAACATTCGCATCTTTTATCTCCAGAACTTACCCTAAGTACCACTTTGTTTGCGAATCACCCGGTCAGATTTTTTTGAGGTTAACAAAAGGGGTACTGCATCATCTGGCGCTATTGTGATGCCCCCAAAACAACTGAGGGTGACTGATTATGCTAGGGCAACCCAAAACAACAAGTCAAGTCAAGTCCTTCACACGCTCCACACAGTTCTAAGAGCACGAAAGGCGGGCTGCCTCAATGAACTCCTTGAGCTTGTCAGTGATCTCACTGCTAAATGACGTTTCCCAACTCGTGGGCCACTGCACGTTGGAACCGCGCGCTCGCCTGTCAAAGTCTTCAATGTCCTGTGCCGCCGATTTCAGACCTAGCTTGAGATCCTCAATAGTTGGTTTCACGGCTATTATATTGGGAGAGATCGCAGCCATCTTATCTGCGGTTTTGTTCGCAAAAGTGTTTGTTACAACCAACATGCCTGCCGACGCCATCTCGATCGGAACGAGACTGGGGTGCGGTGTGTACATCAGGCTCAAGCCCAGGTCGTGACCACGAAGCAACCGGGCATACTCCTTCTGACTTTTGCGGGGAAGCAATCGCATAGACACTCCATTTGAAAGATTGACCGTGGTTTCCGGACCGACTGTGCCGATCCCATTGAATTTCCATTCGCCGCGAAAGACCGCTGCATCGATTGCTTCGCCGAGCGCGATGATGGCCATCTCGAACATGTTGCGCGCAGCGTGTTCCTCCGGCCGGGCATATAGGAGAAGCTTTTTAGGCGAGCGCGCTGACAGATTTTCTGCGCGAATCTCACCGACATCCGTTATGGCATTTTGAAACCATGTCGAATCGCGCAACCCAGTCGTGTAACCACCGGCAAAAACTCCAAGTTTGTTTTCACTAAAGTAGTCGCGCAAAAAGTCAGTTGAAAATAATGCGAAGTGTGGAAACTCATAAGTTTGTCTTGCAACTGCAGCAAATGTCCCCATCGAAAAGGTGAATGGTTCGTACTCCTGAATTAAGTACAGAAATCTCGCCCTTCCCAGATCCATTGCGGCCCGATGAGCGATATGAGCCGTCCACCAGGTAGTTGCGATGAATACGTCTTCCTTGCTGACCACCAAGGGAACCGTCCTGTCAAAAGCGTAAGTCATCTCGACGCTGTCAAACAGACTCTCGAGTCCCTGAAAACTTTGAACCTGCCTCTTCCACAGTTCGGGCAGGTACTCGCAATAATCAACCACAATGATTCGAATGTTGAACCCCACCTCCGCAAGCCTTCTGGCAAGATTAAACTTGGAAATATAACCGCCAAAAAAGTATTGGAGCTCGATCGTAGGGATCAAGAGGTTAACGCGCCTTGGCGCCGCGGTGGCTATGTGCAATTTAAGCGGCGCGACCTTCTCTTTGATAAGTTCGATTGAGCTAGAGTTCAAGACTGTGAACTGCTCCGCGGTGTTCGTCTTGGGCGCGTTGAGCGGCTGCTCTTGCGGAACAGCAGACGGCTTAGTCTCATTTATGAACGTCCCAATCTTCAGCCACGACTTCACTGCCTGCATCCTTCTCCAGAAGAGCGCCCCGCATAGGCGATTCTCTTTTCCCAGCGTCTCGGTTATTCGCCCCACATTCTTCAGACCCCTGATTGCCAGCCAAACCGAAGATAAGACCGACTCGTCCATCAGCACTATGCGTCGGATGTCTTTTCGCTTTCTTCTTGTGAGGTACGGATCGCATCGTAGCAATAACGCGCGCGACAATAGCTTCAGCCTCAAGAGCTGCACTAGGTAATCATCCTGCCATCGTAAAAAATCAGTTCGGACTCGCTCTCGGAAATGCCTTAGATACTTGAAGAACTCCTTAACATCAGCCAAAAAACTCTTCTTGGTGGGCGCGTAGTGACCCACGACATTGCCTGAGTGCTGGACGTAATCATATAAAGGACGATTGACGTATTTGATTTTGCCTAGCGCGAGTGCGACACAAGCGATCCAGTGATCGTGGTATCCCTCCACCATTCTTTTCGGCAGCGGGACTACGAAATTTAACAATTTTCTCCGAAATAAGCTCGCGGCACCGGTAATACTATTGCACAAGATGAGCGACCCAAGATTCTCATAGTTGTTTGGTCTCGTTGTCCAAAACGTACTCGATTTTTGAAGACCCTCA
>DASXSC010000090.1:0-5785 GCA_036506215.1 Pyrinomonadaceae bacterium
CAGGCGTTAGCACAAGCTTGCGCCGTCTGTTCGCCAAAAATCGTGACCGATTACACCAACTGAGAATTTCCCGCTGATCTCGCAAGTCGCCTACCCACTCGCCAGCTAGCGACGCGCGCGCCTCGGCCCCAGGTTTTCCAAAGCCGTGGAGGGGTGTAGCCGAATTTTTCCCGAAGGATACATCCCCGTCAAACCGGAGGGGGGTGAGAACAACACGGGAGGGAATATGCACCCCTCCGGCAACGTGCTCTCCTAGGGTTCGCGCGTGGTCGTGCTCCCGCACCATCACGCTCCGTCTATTCCAATTGCCCTGGCAGCATAATTTCAGTACAGAGCTCGCTATGAAGAAGGAATAGCTGAAAATCCAAGAATCGCGTCGGTGCGCCGTAATGCCGCATGAGCGAAATCCAGTAGATCGTGTCCTCAAAGTCCAAATCAGTGGATTGCGCCGACCACCGCTTTGACAGAGTTGCGGTGTTCTCCTATGACTTTTGCCAGTAGCCACATCCGGTCCACTTCTGGCATTTGTTTGAACTGTAGAAAGCTACGGTTCGGCCGAGCTGCTTGTCATAAGGGAGTGCGTTCAAAACCCGGAGGAAACAACTCATGAAACTTGACCCGTCGCTCGCCCCGGCAGGAACACTGATCGCTGGTCAGCCATCAGTAGTGTTCTCCGCAGCTAGGCCATTCGACCACCGCTGGCCGGAGAAAAAAGGCCACCCTAAAGCTCCAGAGCACTTTGACACTGCTTACAGGGCGACCGTGGTTACTTCCTCCGGTTCCAAGGAGCTCCTGATCGGCTTCAGCAGTAGCAAGAGGAAGGGGCATCGGCGCAGGGCCGTAGTGTTTGTTGATGGACGACCGACGGTTCGTTTCAAGGCGGCTGATGACTTTGATCACTCAGGACTGATGGTGAGCATCATCAAAACTACAATCGGAACGTACCTACGGCCTAAAGATCTGATTCCTGTTGAATATTCCAGCTTTCGCGTCGAGCCGTATAGAAACCACGTTGATGAACACTGTGCCTCGAAGAACATGGCCCTCGTGTGCGCCAGGGACGACCTTCAGACTATGGCTGAGCACGCGCTCCTTAGCATTATTATGAACGGAGTAGATACCTCGCTTTACGGCGGGTGGCGGGAATACTAGGGTGTTTGCGCAGGTTGGGCCGGTTGGGATCGATCTTTTCGCGCCGAATGATCTTAGCCTTCACTTCTTTCCCGTCTGGCCATTTGACGAATAATTGTCACCGCCAAGGTCTATCCGGGCGTCGGAGCCGACGCTGTTTTCACTGCCCGCATGCGCCAAAAGGCGCGATAGTTGGCGTCACACCACCATTTCACCAATCACGCTTTACCCCCTGCACTCCCCCGCCGACCGGACCCGAATCGTTTGCGGCACTGCCCGCAGCTGGCGCATCAAGTCCGCGTCGCACGGACGATTGATGTCATAGATCGCGTATCCCAGGTTCCCCCACCTCCACCCCGGGCCGCTCTCACTCCAGCCAATCTGTTTACCATTCGGTAACGAGACCGGTTTCAAAACGCTCTACCTCCTATCCCGTCAAACCGGAGGGGGGGTTGAGAACACCACGGGATGGAATATGAACTTGTCGAGATAGTAAACAGCCGAACCTGGAATAGAAAAGTGGTGAGAACAGGGACCGCAACAATCGAGGTGGCCGAAAACAGACACTCACCTGCGACGTGCAACTTTCTTGTACTCTCTCTTGGGAACTTCTTCTTTCTCCAAGATTTTTCTGCAGTATTGATTGTGGGGATCTTTTGACAAACCCAATCTCGCGTACTGACGACCGTTTTCGCCATCGCCTTCAAGGAGGAAGAGCCATGCTAGCCTGCTCAATCCAGTGGCATCCAGTGAATCCGCCACTCGCTCCATGTGTGCCCTGACGCTAGCTAAATAAGAACCACGACGGGCCGTCGGAATCTCACTGGCGTGATCGGTTAGGTATTTGCCCAAGTGAAGAGCCGCCTCACGAAGCAGCTCGACATTGCTCGGGTCGATCTCAACCGCGCTCACGAAGCATGCAATCACAGTTGCATCGTCACTGACAGATTGGGCATACCTGGCACGGATCAACCAAGCCTCCTTACTGAAGGGGATCTCCTCGACTGCCCTCCGTAGGGCATATTCGACCGACTGTCTTTCAAGCCCGCATTCCTTCCGAAACGCAGCTACTTCAAGCCAGCCTTGGGGCCACATATTAGCCACGGACTCTAAGAGTGCATCAATACGCTGGATTGTACTGCGGTCAGCGCCTTTGGCATCGCTGACGCAAGAGCGGATGAACTGTCGAATCAGTGTTTCCTGAGTCTGGCGGCCAGGTTCCTGAAGACCAATCACGCCGAATTTCCGAAGTACCTCCAGATCTTCCTGAACTCCAAGTCTATCTGGCTCCCCATCCAACTTTTTGGAGCCAAAAGTTCGTGCAAGCTGAGGCGAACTATAGCAATGATTGCCATTATTGCAGCGCCACTGTCATATTTTCCGCTCAACCCAGCAGGAAGATTTTGATCTCCGTCTTCTCCGAGACTTCCAATGCCGGGAATGATCCATTCCCTAAAGTAGCCAGGCCCCTGTAGCCAGGCCCCTGTTACTGGACTCTCCACACTCTCCGGAGGTGTTTGTCATGCGTAGAATAATCCCGATCCTGCTCCTTACTGCGTTCTTAGTTATGATCGGCGCCATTGCCGTGCGCCGAACAACGAAGGCCCAGGGTGGGCCTGCGACCTTTACGATAACGCTTAATGCCACTTATCAATTCAACACACTGCGAAAGCCAGCCGGGCTGACTATGGCCAATGTTACGCAATTTCTATACATTGCGGACAGCGAGCACCATAACATTTTGGAATTCGATAGGACTGCCGGTACTCTGACACCGTTAGCCGGGACTGGCGTGGCTGGCTATGTAAACGGGGCTGGCTCATCGGCGAGATTCAACTACCCCACCGGACTTAGCGGAGGTATGATACAGCGACCTCACCCGTTCCCGCCTCCTCCCTTCCTCTACACCAAAGCAATATGGATAACTGACACTCAGAACTCGGTTGTGCGTTTGTACTGTACGGGCTATGGATGTCAGACCCAGGGCGTCACAACGGCCGTGGGCAGCACGCAGGGCTATGCCAATGGCGGGTCCCTTGCGGCCAAAATGGCGCGGCCAACCGGATATTATCCACACGCTACGACGGGGGGATACATCGCCGATGCTCAAAACCACTCTATTCGTTCCTGGGATGGAACGAACGTTACCACTTTTGCCGGCAACGGCACTGCTGGTTTTGTAAACGGCTTTCGGACTTCTGCCCGTTTCAACGTACCAACTCGTGTAACAGAAGACAGTAGTGGCAATGATTACGTCGTGGACATGGGGAACAATGCGATTCGGAAGATTGACTCGGCCGGCAACGTGACAACGCTGGCAGGGACTGGCGTCCGAGGTTATGTAAACGGCGCAGGAGCGACGGCGCAGTTTTCTATGCCCACCTCAATTCGTTTCGATCCGACGACCAATGCTCTCTATGTCACCGACTCGATGAACAATGCGATTCGAAAGATTACGCTGGCCGGTCAGGTAACCACATATGCCGGTGCTCAGCAGGGCGGTTATGTGAACGGGTAACTTACTCAGGCTCGGTTTTCTCAACCCATGGACATTCTTATAGTTGGTTCAGACATGTACGTCGCCGATACGCTGAACAACGCTATTCGACGAATTAACATGACTGCCGGCACAGTCGCGAGTTACATCAACTAAGGAGGACAAAACTGTGACGCAAAAAGGTGTAAAACTAAACTTGGCCTTGGCGTTGGTAGCCTTTTGTCTCACCTGCATACTAGGCTGCAATCCTCCGGGATTTCCGGGCGGAATCCGCGTTCACGCAACCGAGGTACTAGTGCAGACTCCTGGCGCGACGCTCGATGTTTCTGGCGTGTTTGATTTTGGTTCGGACCTCCTTGACCGGGAGCCGCACAACGGCAGTCAAACCGAGTTTTCGGGGGTGACCGGCGCCTTTGGGCTTGACGACCATCCACTGGCACGCACGAATGCCACTTGGCAGGTGAGTGTTGACTATAGCGGTGTAATTCCTCAATGCGGTACTGCTCATGTGGTTGACGATGTTCCGATCGAGGGAGCGACCTTTAATGCGGTTTGCTTCATCTAAGCACTGGATGTCCCTGCTGAGCGCTTGTGTCATAGGTTTTTGGAACTTTTCTTGTGCCCGTCCCAGTAGAGGTCTGGGAACGAATGGTGCGATTGTTTTTACGATAATTGGCAAGCATCCGTTCGAGGATTCTGGACTTGTTTTGGGGTTGGAGCGGCTCAACACCCAGGTTTTCTTACGCGGTAAATCTCCTCGAAGCTATGTCTTTATCGCGGCAAACGCACTCCGTTCTCCCATGCTCGTCACTACGAGGGAATTAATCCCTCCGGGAAATGAAGTGAGAAGTAGGCTTTACCTATACGATCCCCGAGCGCAAACTTGGGACGCCATAAACAGCTTCCTGCCTATGGCATTTGAAGGCACGGGCGCGTTAGCGTCGAATGGCCAGACGGTCGCAATTACTTTAGCATCGCCAGCGACGCCTGGCAGCTACGACATCTGGTGGGTAGACACCGTAGCCCGCACGCACAAAAAGCTAACAAATGCAGGCAATCAAACGTGGGATTCGCTTCCTGTGTTGCGACCGGACGGCCAGCAGATAGTCTTTCTCAGGCTCCACAGAACGCCGAAGGGTTTGATTTCTGTTCTTATGTCCGTACCGTCAGGTGGTGGAAGCGAAACCATTATCCTTGGGGAGGGTGAGGGTGTCGCGGCTGCTTGCTATGATCCTGACGGACAGCATCTCGCCGTATGGACCCGGATCGGACTTGAGATAATCGACGAACGAGCGAGTTCGCGGAGAACTGTGCTCCCCTGGAGCCAGATTCCTGGATTTTCCATTCACAGCTCATCGATGTCGTGGTCGAAACAGCATGGACGCATCGCGTTCTCGCTTTTGAACCAGAGAACTGGTCGATACGAAATTTGGTGGATTTCTCCCGAGGGTGAGGATTTCAAACGTCTTTATGAAGGCACCGATTCCACTATCAGCAGCGTCTCTTTTGTGAGCACCAGTGAGAAGGATCAGTAAGGACGGAGCCACGGAACCTTCGTACCCTTGCTCGGTTATCATCATGCGCGGCAAAATGGTTGCGATGATTGGGAGGTTTCGAGTGATACGGAAAGTACCGATGAAGCGCGACGCTGTGGAGAAGCAAGTTGAGCAACTGATCCGCCTGATGACATCTCGCAACTATGAGAACCGCACACCAGAGCGGATGAGAGCGTATGCAGTCGAGCTTGGGTTGCTGAGGCCGCATTCGACCCATTCACCGCGCAGAGGCCATTGACTTCCTCAAGGCGTTAATTCGTCTGGTCACAGGGACAACAAAAAAGGCCGCGCATTTGCGCGGCCCATGTTGATCCAGCTTTAGGCGAAGCAATTTATAAAAGCATTTCCGTGGTTTCTGGTTGCGTATTCTCGGCAGCTGTCACGGCCTTTTCGACGCAGATGATCTCATGGCATGCAGAGCACTTTCCGAAGCGATGACTGGCGTCATCCATTTCGTACCTGGGGCCAAGCCACCCCACGTCGGTCAACTCTGGTCGTGTCATGTCCCAGTTTTCCGCAGACCGATTATGGATGCCAGCGCTCTGTAGTCAAACCGACAGACCGACTACCTCAAACTTTAACCCTAAGTGGACGATTCCTT
>DASXSC010000091.1:0-16723 GCA_036506215.1 Pyrinomonadaceae bacterium
CGGACAGGCTTTGCACAAAGAGTTGTTTCGGCCAGTCCGCGATAGCGGACGAATGACAAGCAACGCGGTTCGCGCCGATCTTCCCGATGTGACGCATCTTATCTGTAAACTTCTCTCAGGTAGGGAAGGGTGGCTTGCCCCCGCTCGCGTTGAATGCCAATGAATCTAAGCGGGGGCAAGCCACCCTTCCTCACCATGAGCTGATTTCAGTTGAAGGGTTAGACTTTGGTAGAGAGCTGTTCAAAAAACTCCCGGTTTTCTCGATTCAAAGCCCTTTCAGCGTCGCCGCCAAGCGACGCGTGGCGGTCCAGATTTCTTTGGAAGTATAACCGGTGTAGCCAGGCCTTAATGCTCCGCGCGCTGGCGGCTCAATGCAATAAGATGATAGCGGAGTGACTTCTACCCCGCTGGCGAAAGCCGCGCGAGAAGCTGCCTGATCATTAACTCCTTCAGGCAGCCAGCCAATTAAGTGCATGCCCGCAATGGTTATAAAGCTGGCGGTGAAGCGCCGTGGAAGATGACCTGTCCAACGCGGTGAACACGTTCGAGAGTGAAGTGGCTATTTTCCCCATGATTGAATTTTCCAATCATAAATTGGTTCCTATGTAATGACCAATAATGGAACTTGTAGGTATGCCAATCACGGCTAAGCTAAATAGCTGACTAAAATCCAGACGGTGCGTCTTGGCGCGCTCCGGCATTGAGGGATTTGCGCCTCCCGATGTTGAGGAACTTCCAAATGAGAAAGGCTGCTTTGTGGTTTTTGGTCACCGCTCTGTTGGGTGCGCCTTTCCCTGACCACGGATCCTTCGCTCAGCGACAGCCCGGCCCAAAGGCCAGGTTACACGCTACGACCGATTGGCATATCCAACCATCTTTTGTGATGGACACGGTATGCTTTTTGAACGTTATGACTGGTGACCCATTTTATACGCGCTACTACAAAGACGATTACGAAAAGTTTGAGCCACGCCTGACGCCTGACGCCCGAAACGCCCTCGCTAATCTGAAGCGCAAAATCAAAGATGAAAAGAAAAATATCGTCTCCGCTTTGCTGGCACTTTACTTCTCGGCGACGAATGATCGAACGCTCGACGACATGCTGGCAACTGTTGAGAACAGCAGGAATATGAAGAGCAATCTTCAAAAGACCACCTATTACAGTGATTCCGGCTGGCAATTATATGAATCCGTTAGAGAAGATCTGCGAATTGTATTGTTGTTTCTAAAAGCCATCAATTTCGATAGCTATTGGACACAAAATATTTTGCCGAGAGTCGAGAGTAAGATTGCCGACATCAAGAAAGACCTGCCGAAGTACAACGTTATCAACGAAGTCGAGAAGCTGTTAGGAGCACGGCTGCCCTCGAACGAATTGACTGTTTACATCCTCAACTACTCTCAACCCCACGGCATTCGGGTTACCGGATTACGCTTCCTGACTGATGCGGCATATCCGTTTCGAATCGTGTTGCGAAATGCGGTCCACGAGCCGATGCATCCTCCTTACAACCTGGCCCATGATGTGGAGTTGAAGGCGGCGTTGGATCGGTTGCGCACCGATACGTTCCTCCTCGACAAAGTAACCCGCCACGACCCAGCTTTCGGCTACAACTCATTCGAAGGCTTCATCGAAGAAGATTCTGTGCAAGCGCTTGAGCAGATCATCAACGAGAAGTTCGGAGTGGAAGTCGAGGCGCGCAAGCGCTGGAAGGAAAATGATGACGGCATGCATGTCTTTGCTGTTGCTTTATACAGCCTGATGAGGGAAGAAGATTTTGGTAGCGGGAGCGAGCCGTTCCATGACTTCCTGATAAGAATGATTCGTTCAGGGAAATTGGCGGCGGGAAGGATCGAGCCGATTTACAATTCATTTTATTCTCAGGGCATCAAGTAGTGCCGTACGTAACCTAAAGCCGCGCAGGTTCTCTCTTATAGCCATATGACGAATATCCAAGTCCGCACAGCATCCGAGTCAGATGCAGCCATGCTTGCCAGATTTCGGTACGAGTTGCGTTCGTCTTTTGATCAAGTGATCGAGAATCAAGAACGATTTATCGAACGATGCACGCTCTGGATGCGAGAGCGACTTAACAGTCGAAGCTCATGGAAGTGCTGGATCGCCGACTGGCAGGAAAAGCCAGTGGGCAATGCCTGGGCGCAGCTCATTGAAAAGATTCCCAATCCCGTATCTGAAGCCGAGCATTACGTCTATCTGACTAACTTCTTCGTTCGCGAAGGATATCGCCGTAAGGGCATCGGCTCGGTGTTGTTGTCTGCGGCTCTGGAGTGGAGTAAGGCCAAAAATGCCGAGGCGGTAATTCTCTGGCCGACGGAGCGAAGCAGACCGCTCTACTTGCGCCAGGGATTTTCTGATGCTTGCGATTTAATGCATCTGGCAATCAAATCTGAATGAGAGATAAGAGACGCACACCATGCAGAACCGAGCGCGGTAGCGCCGGATGCTAGAGTCAATTTCAGCGTAGTGATTATATTCAGCGTAGTGATTATACGAGGATTGGCGGAAGATAGTTGTAGGCACCAACCTATTAATTTCCAGCCTTTTAATTTCCAGCCTTCGCTTGTCGGATGCTGACTGGGCAAATGTTTGAAGTTGACTTTGGCATCCGGCGCTACCGCGCACGGTACTCCAAAGAATCCGACCTCCCAACGGTATGCCTTGGAGGTCGTCAGAGTTCTCGTGAGGCCGTGACCTGTATGGCGCGGGTTTGTCGAAAGGGGTGTTATGAATTTACTCACTTTGATTATCCAAAGATCAATTCCTTTCGTCGCGCTCGTCGCAGCGCTCAGCCTAACGCCAATCGGAGGGAAGCCGATTGCGCCGGGCAAAGACGCCACGAATAAGGAACCGGAGAACGATATCGTGGCGCAGTTAAAGCAAATGACGCAGGAGTTGCTCGATGTTATCGCGCCGGGTGACAAAGCCGTGTGGCAGCGTTACCTGGCCGAGGGCAGCATTTATGCCGACGAAGAAGGAAGAGTCCTGACCAGGGATGAGCTGATCAAGGAGTTGAACCCGCTCCCGAAAGGCTATGTGGGCTCGATCAAAATCGGCGATACCAAGGTGCTAATGCAGGACAATGTGGTCGTTTTGTCGCATCGTGATCGCGAAGAGTTGGAGTTATACGGGCAGAAAATTGTAACCTACTACCAGATGACTAACACCTGGGCGAAGCAGCCGAGAGGGCAGTGGCAACTTGTTTCTACACACGTCATGGCGATCCCTAATGAGCGAAAACCTGCCGTCATCGATCCGAAGGGTTTAGCTGCCTACACCGGATAGTACGAGTTAGCGCCTGAAGTTAAGTACGTCATTACCCGCGAAGGCGACAAACTATTCGGCCAGCGCACGGGGCGGGCGAAAGAGGAACTGCTGCCGCTCTGCGTGGATACTTTTTAGCGGAAAGGCGTCTGGCGCGGGGAGAAAGTTTTCGAGCGAGATGCGCAGGGCAAAGTCATAAGGATGCTCGACCATCGCGAAAACAACGACCTCGTGTGGAAAAACATTAAGTAAATTATGAAACGGACAGACATCAATCCGCTGCCGCCGAATTTTGCCAAGTATATCAATCTCGTGGCCGACGTGGAGTTAGAGCAAGCCTTTGATGAGAGCGTTCGGCAGTTGAACGAGATGGACAAAAGTCTGTTTGGAGAAGCTCAACGGCAAAAGATACGCGCCGGACAAATGGACGGTCAAAGACATTCTTCAACACCTGGCCGATTCAGACAGAATTATGTCTTATCAGGCTCTGATGGTGGCGCGAAAAGACGGAAGTGTGACGCTGGGCTTTGACGAAAAATTGCACGTTAAAAATGCGCACGCCGAGATCCGCACGGTTAATGAATGGATGCATGAAATAATAATCACTTCAAAGCGACGGATGAAGTAGGGACAGCTTTTTTAAGTGCGGTTGAGGTGTTTCGTTCTTTGGGCTGACTAGGAATACAAATTGTCGGACGGCCGTGGGGCGAAGGCAAGGTCCTGGATGTGGCAAATCGCTATCAGAACGCCACCCGTTGGCATTTACAGCATCCGCTTGATCTATTACGGACGACGGCTAACGTAAACATGACGGAATGAATGGTTGCGCTCCCAATCAAAAAAAGGAGCATGTATGTCCAAACTTCAAACTCTTGTGACTGGTATTTCTTTCGGTGAGCAGCCGCGCTGGCATGAGGATCGTCTGTGGTTCTCCGATTGGGGAACACGCGAGGTCATCGCGGTCGACCTTGAGGGCAAGAGCGAAGTGATCTTGCACGCGCCATCGTTCCCATGTTGTGTCGACTGGTTACCTGACGGGCGTTTGCTTGTGGTTTCAGGAGGTGAGGGCCTGCTTCTCCGTCGTGAGTCCGACGGCACGCTGGTTACTCACGCCGACCTTAACAAGGCTTCAAACCCGGCGTCAGGAAATGAATTGGTCGTCGACGGTCGCGGCAACGCGTACATCAACGGCGGCGGCTTTAACCTTATGGCAGGTGAGCCGTTCGCCCCTGGAGTCGTTGTGATGGTAAGCAGCGATGGCTCGGTTCGTAAGGTCGCGGATGGTCTGGCCTTTCCCAATGGCATGCTTATGACGCCGGACAACTCGACATTAATCGTCGGCGAGTCTTACGCGAAAAGGCTCACGGCCTTTGACGTTGCGGCTGACGGTAGTCTTTCCAACCGGCGCGTTTGGGCTGATCTGGGAGACGGGATACCAGACGGCATTTGCCTGGACGCGGAAGGCGCCGTTTGGTACGCGGACGTGCCGAACAAGCATTGCGTTCGCGTTCGCGAGGGAGGCGAAGTGCTGAAGACTATCGAACTTGATCGAGGCTGCTTCGCGTGCGCTTTAGGAGGAGCTGACCGAAAAACGTTGTTCATGATGGCTCAGGAGTGGAACGGCCCGGCGAACATGTTCAAAGGACCGCGTACCGGACGGGTGCTAACCGCCGACGCGCCCGCACCAGGCGTCGGCTGGCCATAGAAACTGAGATGGTGAACAGCATTGCAACAGCACTCCGCCGCGATGCGTCGGAGAAGACACCATTTACCAGCCCGCGTGGCGATGTTGCTGCTCGCAGCGGCGGCAGGTTATCCGGCGGTGGCGCGAATATGGTTTGAGCGACTGCTGAGCGTTTCTCCGTCAGAGTTGTTTCTACAGAAAGAGGGAACGGAAGCCGATCCAGCGTGGCTCCAGTTCAAGAAAGTTTACGATGCGACCTTCGCCCACATCACGATGCCGCTTACGAAAGATCTGTTCGCCAAATGGGTCGATCGCGTCGAGCGCTTCGCGTTCTAGCCAATCCTTCACTGTGGCGCACGACCAACTGCGAAGCGGAAACCATTCACTACTTAACCAGAACCGAACTTGCTCTTTCCTTGGGACCGCAGGCGTCTCGCCCGCTTTCGTCCAATGCCATGTTCTCTGGATGTCAAATTGAGCCGAATTTGAGTGGGAACGAAGAACTTCCATTCTTGTGTTCTTATGATGACATCACCGGGTAACGTGCGTGACCCGGAACATAGGAGAAAACACAAATTCTGGACAAGATCGTAGTTTGGGTTCAAGGTGCAGTGGAACGCCGCCTGAACCGACCCTACATTCAATTTATCTGCCCGCTGGTGTTGGCGGTTTACCTCAACCTATCGCGCGCCTCACTAATTTTCAGATTTATGCCGTCGTGCTTGCCCTGTTAGGAGGTTGGCAACTAAATAAATTTTGGAGTAACCGGCAGGCCAAAACGCCTGCCGGAACCGGCGATTAGGCAACCTGGTGATCATTGTTTAGTGATAATGAAAGAGTCATAATTCAGCCATGCGATACTTCTACAAGAGCAGCTCCTTCTTACTTGCCTTGGCTATCCTTCCGATGGCGCTGCCGGCACGCTACGCCGCACCCTCCGGCGTGCTGCCGATTGCTGTTAACTTGGCCGGGAACCAAACGGATCGCGAGCGACTTCAGCAGCTCAAGCGAGCCATCGATGAAGAAATAGGTGAGCCACGAGCGGCCAGCATCGCTGAATGCAAGTACATTCCTTTCGGCTCGAAGCCTTGTGGAGGACCGTGGACATTGCTGGTGTACTCAACTGCACGAACAGATCAACCGAAACTGAAGCGACTCGTCAGTGAGTTCAATGCTTTGCAAAAGAAGATCAACGAAGAAGAGCACATCGGCTCTGACTGTAGCGTGCCTCAGCCCCCGGAGCTGGTGCTCGAGAATGGAGTCTGTGCGGCAAGGCGTAAGTGATACGACAGTTTGAACTCGCTCGCGTGGTGAGTCGACGAATACAGAACTGTGAGCAGTAGCGGGTCTAAGCTTCGTAATCGAGGCTGGCGGAGTGGTCGATTCAAGCGTGTGTGGCTGCGGCCATGACCCGGTCGCTACTGCTCCCGGTTCTGACTTTGCCTGGCTTATGAGCGTAACGTTCTGGCAGAAATAAAAACCTCGCGTGGTGGGTCGAAGAATACAGAACCGGAAGTGGTAGCGACCCGGTCATGGGCCGCGGCCGGTCATGCTTGAATTAACTACTCCGCGAGTCTTGATTACGAAGTTTACACGCGGTCGCGGTTGACGAATACGCGACCGGGTCGTGGGCCGCTGCCACTCACCTTGAGTTAACCACTTCGCGAGCCTTGGTTATGGAGCTTATACCCGGTCGCTACTGCTCCCGGTTCCGACTCTGCCTAGCCTATGAGCATATGTACGTCCTGATGGGAATAAGAGCCTACGTGAAACCGTCTCTCGCCCAAACGATTGCGTACTCCAGGGCCAAAGCGTACCTCTGCGACACGATGTCAATATCGTAACCGTTCGGATCTGCATGTGCACCTTCAGCCAAATCCCTCATTCCCCACATAGCCTGCTCTAATTGCCCGATCAGGCGCAGCGGTGGTCGGATTACTCCCGGTCTACCTGTCTTCAGGTTCTCGGTGGCTTGTTCGAGATCGTCGGCCGCTTCCAGCAGCTCCTGCCTGACCCTTTCGGGAACGGGGTAACTAGCATCCGCGTGCTCTCGCAGCACCCAGAGTTGATGCACAACTCTATCGTACTTAGCTCTCGAGCAAAGAATAAGTTTCGTCTCCTCTTGGGCCACTTTCGTAAATCCCTCTTCTGCCAGAATGCTTGACATGTCCGGCACTCGCAGCTCGGTACCGACCTCGATGTGGTCCACATCGTCGATATGATTAAAGAGCCTGATGATGCGGTGATAGTTCTGGTGCCCGTAGCGTAGCTTGGCGACGACGGCGAGCGTTTCGCCGTTCTGGAGTTTGTAGGAGACTGCTGCCAGTTTGGATCCCGCCTCCCACTCTGATGATGGGAGATGTTCGTGTGGGTAGCGCGGGTAAGGCTTAGACTGAACCTTCGACTCTAACCAGGATGGTCGCCGGATCAGGATGATGGCACCGATGACCAGAATGCCTGCGGCGAAGCTAACGATGAGAATTAGCGGTGTCAGTGACCGTGACTTCATGATTGATTGGACACCTAATCTAAACTCAAACGAGTCTGTTGTTATTCAAGATAGCTGCCTAACGCCTCGAATTAACCCAATCCAACGGTCCGCCGCAATCGCTTGTAGTTGCACGGTTGATCTTACTCCTGACCTTCCGCTGAAACCTTCTCACATCTATTGTGTCCTTTCCATCAAACGCATCGAAATCACTCCTCTGTAATTCTTTTCGGTGACCGATCTTAACTGTGAGTGGCAGCTGATTTGGTTTCAGGTATGTTCGATAAAACCGTTGAGCGGTGCTCCTGGCTGCAGCGTCGGAAGCATCAACTGAAACCGGATTGCTCAAAGCAAGTATCAAGAGCACGAGTGCTGAAATGGATAGGGTTTTCATAAGGGGTAACAAAGAAACCGAATGCCACGCTTCAGCGGCCGGAAGATTCTACGCAAGCTCCATCTCAAAATTACTACTAACCCAACGATTGCATAGTTGGTCAGTTTGATAAATAAGAGACGCACGCCATGCAGAACCGTGCGCGGTAGCGCCGGATGCTAGAGTCAATTTCAGCGTCATGATTATACGAGAATTGGCGGAAGAGACGTGTTACAGGCAGCAACCTATTAATTTCCAGCGTTCGCTTATGCGGATGTTGCAACCCCGCAAATGTTTGAAGTTGACTTTAGCATCCAGCGCTACCGCGCACGGTTCTCCAAAGAATCCGACCTCCCAACGCTAAACTGCACCACTACCCAACGATTGATTTCATTCCGTCGCCGCCTTCGCCGCCCGCGCCGGAGAAGAAAAGAGTTACTTAATCCTTTTGGCTGCGATGATTCGCGCATCTTGAATGGTAATCAATTGGGTCACCTCGCCTTTATCTCCCCTGAGGAAGATAAACAGTGCGGAAAAATCTTTGATAAAAAATGCTATCTGCGATTCGGCCAGTAACTCGAATTTTGGTTGTCCGGTCCCCTGAGTCATGAGCTTATCGCCTTCTTTTGAGATCGTGATGACAAACCCTGGCGCAAGTTCGTATTGCCCAACGTAGGCATCGTAGATTAGTGGATCCAGCTTGATCGCTGTGCGCTCCGGTGGCAGACGACTGTAATGTCGAGCTACCACTTGCCATCGTCCCTGTCGCCGCAAAAAAGTATCCGTAAAGCGGGATTGAAAAGTAATTCCTGCTTGGCCGGCAGGCTGAATCTTAGCCACGATGCGGCCGATTACCACTGCCGTATCACCGTAAATGCGGACCTGAACATCTTGGTTGGTCAGGGAGGTACTAACAGAGCTGGGCGGTGCCTGGATGAGTTCTCGTTCTCGCTCTTTATTACGGACTTTGGCACTCTCATCTGTGCCCGTGAAGTCATCGGAAACAATTGGCTCAAAGGCTGCTTTGTCTCCACGCTGGTAAGAACCAAGCCACTCGTCCTCTAACCTCCTCAGCTCCTGCTCATCTTTGCTACCCAGGGTGGGTCGTTGAACCGTTTGAGGGACGCTAAAAGTGAACAGGGCCAACAGTAGCGCACTCGCAATAATGAGTCGCATTATCTAACCTCTATCCATATTCAAAGGAATAGTGCATAGACGCGCTTCAGCAGCGAGCGAACGCAGTCAACTTTCGCTTCAAATTATTATTAGCACAACGCTCAACCGATTCCGCTGTAAGCGCTAGTTGGATCAGGCAATGAAAAAGCACAGCATTACGTCAGGTAACCGAAAGCTGAGCCACCCATTCACGCTGCTCGGGCGTATCGGGGACTGAACATCCTCTGGCCTTCTCAATCTTTTGCAGCGCTTCATCGACACCTACGCCACTTATCATCAGAACGCAAGCCGCGATGAGTGACGACCTGCCGATGCCTGCCGCGCAATGTATAACCACGTTCTTCCCATCTCGCAGTAGATTGGAGATCGAATCCGCAAATCTCAGAGCCTCTTGTTTCGACGACGGAACTCTTCTATCTGTAATAGGAAATGACATAAAGGAGATTTTACTCGCCTTACAAATGGCTTCCTCTTCCGTAATATCAAGCTCTGCTACTTCTTGTGGTTCGAGCAACGAGATTACAACATCGACTCCAGCTTCTCTTAACGAGCGGATCTCACCCTGGAGCCAATCGCCACCGCGAGGACGTGGCATAATGCCCAAGCGCCCGACGCCAACCTCGCAGATCCAATAAAGTTCCGCCTGCATAAGTGCACACAGGGCGATCGACTAACAAGCAGTCTACATACTTGTCTTTAGGTGCCCTTGCTCAGAAGATAGTGTTTAGGAGCGATAGACTCAAGTCTTCATACACACAACGCTTCAGCTGCGAGACTGCTCAAGGTTTTTCACTGGGACCGCGGGCGTCCCGCCCGCAACGAGCGCGTTAGCGCGAGAAGAGCTTGGCATTGAATCAATCTTCGTGGCGGATCCTTGCGGGCGGACGCCCGCGATCCCAGTGAAAAGGTTTCACCGCGGCTCTGGTCGTTCCATGAACATCCAGCGGTGGCCCTCCAGATCCTCGGCGCGGTAACGGCGCGCGGGAGGTCCAGCCTCTGGCTCAGACAGCATAGTGGCGCCTTCCCGCTTTGCGCGTTCATAATGCGCGTCAACGTCCGCTACAAATACCAGCACGCCGTCAATCACCCAGGGCACCGTCGACCAGCGCTGCGCGCGTTCGCAGACTGAACGATGCCGTCGCGGCCCTTCATATTCAGGCGTTGGAGTGGCCAGCATGATAAGACCATTCCCAGTTTCCATTTCGCCGTGTGCAAGCCGCCCATCCGGACCAGCCATGCGCCTGCGTTCACGAAACGCGAAAGCTCGGGAGAGCCAGTCAAGAGCGGCGAATCCGTCTTCATAGGCAAGCATAGGAACAACGTCAGGTGAAGGTAGCATTGTAGTCCCTCCTCGAATGATTTAGAGTCCTCAAACTGGCGCAACCCATCGCCTTGAGCGGCGGCCCGACAACAGCCCCTTTTATCATTAGCCTGGCAAGTTGTTCCGTTGATAGGCACGCTGATTCCAGGGCGCTGTGCGCTTGTTAGCTCGCCGGAAAAACCGTCCTTCAGCAACCCATTCTCACCGAACATCATCGGCCGAAGAAACCTGGATCCATCAGATACCAGTTCAGCAGCCCTGCAACTATTCCGACCGCAAACACCACCAGTACAATAATCTTATCTTTTGTCGTCTCGGGCTTTGCTCCCTTGCCTGGGAGCAGCAAGAGAAAGAACCCGCCCACCACTCCGACCGGACCGAAGGCAGCAAGCTTCAATGAGTATTGACCCTCAGTTATCAACTGGCGCCAGTTGTAATAGATCAAGCCCGCGCAGACAAGAATGATTACTATCGCCATCAGGCGCATCTTCAAATGACGCATGACGATCTCTCCTCTTATGAAACTGTCAAAAACAAGAAGCCACCGAACGCTGCGCTCAGCGGACGCTGGCGAGAAGTATCCGAGCTGCGGCGCGAGGCTCTCTCACGCGATGCTTATATCTTCACTTTCACCAATGCACAACTCGTCGCGTAACCGAGCGCCCGCTTCGTCACAGGGAACACCCGCGCCGCCGCGATTCCCAACGCTAACTCCACCAGCCCTTGCTCCCCGTACGTCTTACGCATCCTCTCCCGCAATTCCTCTTCTCCTCCGCTCGCCTCAACCACAGATTTCGCAAAGTGGTAGACGTCTGCAAGCTCTCGTGTCAGGTCCTCAGGGCGATTATTCAGCACCGCGCGTATGACGTCGGCAGGCACCCCGTCCTTCCGTGCAAGGTTTACTTCGATCTGCACGCAGGTGCCGCAGTCCTCGTCTCGCGTTGCAACAATTCGCGCGACCCGGTAGGGAGCCGGGGGAAGTTTCCGCCGATGTTGCGAGAGCGGAGTGAAGAGGGCGAACTTGAAGAAGGCTGGAAGTGAGGTGCGGACCAGGTGACGCACGTAATCAAGTGACTCGCCCAGAGAGCGCTCTTCTTTGTCGAGTCGTTTGAGAATGAGTTTACGGATCATATCTACTCATCTCCCGGAGACATGAATCTGTGATGAGTCGGAGGGTAGCCTCCCTAGTATTAAAAGCTGTCTCCGGTAAGGCGCAGCCTTACCCCACTGTGCGGCGGCCTGGCCGCGGACCAATTGTTGATGCGCTTAACGCACTGGTTGTATGACTTTTGTGCAACGCCATGACAGCTACGCAGCGGAGCCGTGAGCTTGACCAACCCGTTCGGCGCCGGTCGCAGTCGATAATTGCCGCTATTA
The DNA here is from genome assembly GCA_036506215.1 of Pyrinomonadaceae bacterium. Taxonomy (GTDB): domain Bacteria; phylum Acidobacteriota; class Blastocatellia; order Pyrinomonadales; family Pyrinomonadaceae; genus PSRF01. The sequence continues at coordinate 11,703 of DASXSC010000091.1, forward strand.
CGAACGCGCCGGTTCTCTCCTGGACTGCCGCCCACGTAACACCAGCACGATCAGCCAGCCGAATAAAAAGTTTGATGACGCCGTCTCTAACAGATGTACCATTCGCACTTCCCGCGGCATAAACGGGTTAGGCAATAGCAATTGGGAACTCACCACGGCGAATAACAGCGCGACTGCTAACCCGGCTTCCCACCATTGACCTTTCATCATGCGGATGACTGGCACCGCTATCGCGGTCCACAGTATTGCACGCACCGCCTGGAGCGGCAGAAGCAAAGGCATATCTCTCACCACAGTCGTCATCTGGGCTAAGAAGCTGCCTGGATCGCTGCCGCCGTAATAGGCCCGCAGAGCGGCACTTTGCCAGGCGATGAAGTAGCCGAAGGTGAAATAGATGACCACGTAGACGATGGCGATCAGGGACAGTTTGGCGACCCATTCGCCGGCAGGCATATGCAGGCGCCGGGGGCTTTCGTCCTCCGTCCGGTCAGGCTTTCTCTTCCCAAGAATCAGCACGGCGAGCGGAGAAAAAATTGCCGCGATAATCGCCCCGGCCAGGAAGAGGCGTGGCAGCATGCCGGGCGGCAGACGTGTCACGAAGAAGGCGGTCTCGATCTGCGTCAAGACAGTCACCACGCCGTAGAAAGCGAAAAACACTACGAGAATAAGTTTCCACCCTCCCCAGCGAGAACGGAGGATGAGGTAAGCTAAAACGACTGTATTCAGGAAGCTGACGGCCAATAGCGCCGCGAGAGTGGAACCGGCTTGGGCCGAAGCGGGTTCTTCAGAGGGCGCCGGAAACAGCGCCGCCGAGACGGCAGCAAAGCAAATAAAGTAAAGGACGGTCAGCGCCGCGAGTCGAATGGCAATTTTGAGTGCCGCTTTCATCACTAGGTGGAAAAAACGCAAAGTCAGTCACAGCGTTTATCAAGTTGCTTGTCGCATCTTAGCCTCAAAAAATCCATAACCGGTCCGATCACAGTACTTCGCCTACTAAACGTTTGGCGCGAACATAGCCTCTACCAATCGAAGCGACGGTTGGAATTCCAACGAACGGAATGTGGCCAATCACCTGGATCCACCATTATTGATATGCAGCCGCGATGGCCACGAAGGTAGCAGCCGTCAGGAGCCCGCAAAGGACAGTCGGAACGCGGCCATCGCCTCACCGTTGCGAACCAGTCGAACGTCTCCGATCATACGCGCCCCACTGGCAGATTGTTCCTTCATTCACCTACCGCAGGCACGCGGACCAGTGCAGAGCCTAGCTGTGGTGCGATTCAACCACCTGTTTTAGGTTTTGCAAAACCTGCCCCCAGGCGAAGTTGTTGGATCCGAAAAACTCGCTCCGTTGGTCATAGCCCGTCTGGCGAAAATTGAGGATTGTGGTGGCGTGCTGATTGGGCTTCGAACCGGACGCAGCGGCGACATCTCCTCCCTCGGTGATTTCGAAAATGAAATGCGTGCCCGTCCAGGCGGAAGCAGGGCTGCTCTTGGGATGGGTGCTGATGCACTCCCATTCAACGCGCTTGTTTGGGATCAGTTCTACCACTCTTAACTTCACCGCTCCGTGCTCCGGACCAGGGTTGTGCTCCAGGACCAGGCCGCGATCCGTTTGAATGGGCGTTTGTTTGTCCCACCACGTTCCGATTCCGTCTGCGGTGGAAATTGCCGCGTATACCTTCGCGACTGGCGCGTCAATCGAAACCTGATGATAGATGGTTGCCATGTTGATTCTCCTTCGAGCAGCTATGGCTGTGGATATTTCATTCGGATGTCATTGATTCCGATCCGCGGTCAAGCGTTTGTTAGGCGCGTCCAGCCTCCAAATAATGGGGCAATGGTCGCGTGGAGTAAAAGCCGACCAGGAAAAGTGTTACAACAATCTGTGCAAGGATGAAGAGGACAATCGCTGTGGGCCTGTTTGCGAGCAGAGATTCAGGGCCTGGTACGGCAGGTGAAAGAATAGACAAATTCGCAGCGTTGAACAGAAGTATCACTGCCAGGAGTGCCTTGCCACCCTTGTAGATCCACCAGCAAAAGATTCCGTACAGAACTTCAAGGACGAAAGCTCCGATTGGAAATGCCGAATAGAGGCCGAGGCCCAGCTTGATGTTATCGAAGCCGGGCGCGATGGCAATGTCACGAGCATGAGTAAACAGATCCAGCACGAGATGCGAGGTGATGCCAAGGGCCACAGCGAGCCCGAGCCTGGGCCGATGGAATACGACGCTATAAGCGACCCAAGCGAGAACGGCGAAAGCCAGACTGGTGGCTACAGAATGGGAATACGGCATGAAGGCGAGGTGGATATCCGAAACGGAGCGAACCGAGGGTTCTGTCGTAGTCCGCTCAATGCCAACTAGATTTAGGACGGCCCAAAGCAGTTCCATCAGTTGGACAGACAGAAGAAGCGGAACGATCGGTTGTTGAGGGAACCACCTCTTGATGATAAGTGCGGTTGCGGCATGATCGATTGCGAACATCGGGTTTCACCTCTCAGCCCTAACAGTATACGGGCCCGTCGTTGCACAAAAAGCAATACAACCACTGGTGAAGCGCAGGTATAAACAATTACTCCGCGGCTATGCCGCCGCACAGTGCGGTAATGCTCCGCCTTAGCGCAGACAGCTTTTAAAATTAGGAGGCTACGCCTTCGGATTCATTGTTATGTGGCGTAATGATCACTCGTCCGCACCATGAGAGAATTCTTTCGCTATCTACTCCACTGTTCCCGCAGAACCTTGTAATCGTCTCGATCTATTTTGCGCCCGATAACGTATCGGGCATGTTTATCATTCGGCTGATCGAGCAGCATTACCGAAGGCATCGGCTCCTGTGGATGCATTAGGAATGTAAATACCGCTGCAGCATTAGGTTGTCCATGGCAAGTGCTACAGCGCATGCGTAGAGTTGCAAGAATCGTTGGGGCCTCCCCAAGCTGATCCCGCTGAGGTGTAGCAAAGCCGTAGTCGTTACCCGCAGTCGGCAAATACGTTGCGGCGTCTTCACCCAAGGAGATCATTCCGCCCCTCTGAGACCTGTTGAGCAGGAGCTCACGGTTAAGTTCATACTGATTCAACTCCGTGTTCACCAGCTTCCCCTGTTCGTCCCTTTTGAAAGTGCGCATTTGCACCTCGTATGTCAGCCGCGTCGGCACAGGATCGCCTTTGCTATCGATTAGCAGATTCTGTATTACCAGTGCGACGGCACCAAGCTCTGAAGTGTCACCGTGATGATGAGGTAATCCATCAAGAAAACTTTGCCTATTCTGAAGTGGGACACTCGACTTAAGAAAGACACGGGCGACGCGGCGGAAATCTGCGGCCTGATCGTGTAGGCGGTCAGGTACCCATTGCACTTCCATCCACTCGCTGTTCGGTGCAAACAGATCAGGTAGATGATGCTCTTTCGCCGCCAGAGCATAGTTGTCAGGCAAGCTATTAATCTCATCAGATGTGAGGGCGAGTTTCTTAACCAGTCGAGCCAGTAACGGTATCAACTGCGAGGCGCGATCATGCAATTCAGTGGCTCCGCCTCTTCTATCGAGATAAATACGGGCAAGTCGGTCATGTGCGGCCCACACGTCTGCTTGCATCAATGCACGGTGCAGCGCTGGGCGTGTTTGTTTCTCGCCGAGCGCGGCAATAAGAGCTTGCCTCAGTTGAGAGAATCGCGGCTCATTGAGAGCTTCCTGTATGCCAACTGACGTGAAGAAGGACGGGTAGAAGGGCTCGATGGCACGATCTCCCGTTTCAATACGCTCGAATATGCGTTTGCTAACTGGCAGGCCCTGAGGGAAACCCAGCACATTAGCTTTAACGAGCGGCCCACTTTCTGGAAAATCTGCGGTGAATCTGGCCTTTACGGTGCGTGTAAAAAGATGGTGGAAGATAATGTTCCATGAATCTTTCGGATTGGGCGAATAAACGGCTTGCGGCGCATCAGTACGAGATGCCTGCGCATCCGTATTAGGAAGCACCTTTAGCAAGCACGCGGAAATGACAAAAGCGGCTGCCAAAGTCACTATAGAAATGTGCAGCATCTGCCTTTTCATTAATTTCTCCATCGCTGTTTATCTTAGCCGCAAAACGTTGCCCGGGCGCGGCTGAAGCGCAAGGATAAACTATGAAGGATGAACGCGTCTTTCATCCTTCATAATTCATCCTTCATCCTTGCCTTCGTCAGGGCTCCGCCGAAGGTGCGCTAAGACCGTCGCTGCCACAAGCGCAACAAGAAACGCGGGAACAGCAGTGACGGCTGGCCAAATAACCAGGGCCAGGAGCCACGCAGGTCGAATCACTGATGTGGCCCTCACCGAATGAATCATCCCTGCGACTGCAAGAAGGACGGCCCCGATCGCAACAGCCAGGGCTGCGTGCAATGCTAATAGACGAGGTGAGTGGTGCAGCCTAAAGTGCTCGTATCCAATGTGCGCCGCGTACACAGCGCCGCAGACCAGCCACGCCGCTAGTCGCCACGCACGCACGTGAGTGGGCGGCACGGCGAACACTCTGCCGATGAGGAAGTACACGACGCCGACGAGAAGCGCTGCGCGAACCCACGGTTGATGACGTGATTCGTCCACGTTTGTGTTGTCAGAGTTGACTGGCCTCAAGAAAGCAAGGATGAAGGATGAAATGAGCTTTTCATTTGTTCATCCTTTATCCCTCATCCTTCATCCCTTCAAGGCCCCGCGCGGATTTTGAATTTGCAGGATGCGCGGCAAGTCTCCCGACTTGCCGGCGACCTTTCTATAATTCTTTAAGGTCTCTGACCTTTGAGACTCCGGTCCCAGACCGGAAAACTGGGTACGGTCTTCGGTAAGTCGGAGACTTACCGCGCATCGGAGGTCAAAGACTTCTCACCGCTTCACCCAGCCCTTTCTGAGCAAGTTCGGTGCGCGAACCGATCTATCTGGGGCGACCCACCGGCTGCCGCCTAGTGGTGCTGACCTCATCGCCCGCATGTTGCTAATGTGCGCATCGTTCAAACTGCATCAGTACCCAGCAAAGCTCATC
>DASXSC010000092.1:0-62558 GCA_036506215.1 Pyrinomonadaceae bacterium
AGCATGACTTTTAGTCCCGATGGTAACTACATCTATTACGTTGCCAGAAACACCGGCGATGAAACCGGATCAGTGTTCCGCATTCCCACACTCGGTGTTACGCCGGTGAAGCTTCTAGGCCATGTGAACGAAGCTATCTCCCTTTCGCCCGACGGTCGTCAGGTCGCTTTCCAACGCTATGACGCCAACGCCTCCGAGTCCGCTATCATTATCGCCGACGCAGATGGCTCAAACGAGCGGAAGCTCATTGCACGCACGGGACACGAATGGTTTGCGTCGCGTGGCGTCGCCTGGTCGCCGGATTCCACGCTGGTCGCCTGCGGCGCCGGTGACGATCGCCAGAATCCGCAGATGACGATGGTGATTGTCAACGTAAAAGATGGCGCCCAGAAAGAACTGCCTACCGAGCGTTGGGACAGCATTGGCCGTTCCGTTTGGGTAAGTGATGGCAGCGCCATTCTGTTCTCGGCGAGTGATACCGGCACCACGGCGGCGCGACAAGTCTGGGAAATTTCATATCCGGCCGGCGAGGTGCGAAGAATCACACATGATCTGAATTCCTACGTTGATGTTTCCTTGACGGCCGATTCAAACACACTGGTGGCTACGCAAACTGATGTTACCTCAAGCATCTGGGTTGCGAACGGGACCGACCTAAGTCGGCAGAGTCAAATCACAAACGGACGTGACGAAGGCGCTGCGGGTCTGACCTGGACTTCTGACGGCCGTATTGTTTACATCTCGAGTGCCAGCGGAAGCACGGAAATTTGGGTGATGAACGCCGACGGCACGGAACAGAAACAACTTACCAACGACACCCACGCGAAGTTTGCGCCCGTTGTTTCACCGGATGGTCAACACGTAGTTTTCGTATCCGAACACGACGGCGTGCATTTATGGCGCGTTAAGGTTGATGGCAGCAACCTGACCCAACTTACCAACGGTAACTACGATACCAAGCCGCGTATTTCGCCGGATGGCCAGTGGGTGGTCTATTCGTCCTACAGTTCCGGAAAGCTGGTGCTTTGGAAAGTTCAGCTGGGCGGCGGTTCACCCGTGCAACTGACTAATGTTTCCTCGAGCGATCCGGACATCTCGCCTGACGGAAAATTTATCGCCTGCTTTCATAACGACGCACAAAATGTGGCCAAGCTGATAGTCGTCCCGTTTGCCGGCGGTGATCCCATTAAGATGTTCGACTTGCCACAGACCGTCTATTGGGGCATGGGCGCGCGCTGGACGCCGGATGGAAGCGCCATCACTTATGTGGACAAACGCGGCAGCATAACCAATCTATGGTCACAGCCATTCGCTGGCGGCCCAGCTCGCGAGCTGCGCAACTACAAAGGGGAAGACATTTTGCACCGCGAATGGACGCGCGACGGCCGCCGCGTCGCAATTGTGCGCGGCTCCTCGCGCAGCGATGCGGTGATGATCGCCAATTTTCGTTGATCACTCAGTCACCCGTGGTTATGCTCCGAACGTTCTTGGCGGCGAGTTCTGTCTATTTGACGGTGCAACCGGCGACAGGCTCTGGCACTTCCTGGCGCCTGAAATGGCTTGGCCGTGTTTTATCAGCGCAGACGGATCAGGCATCATAGCCGGCAGCGACTACGGAGTGGTCTATTACTTCACGCCTCAAGGGCGCGCATAACAGGGATTGACTGGCGCTGTACTGTAAGCGGGAAGAGCGCGCGAGTCTCGCTGCGGGGTTATCCAAGTCTGCTGCCAAGCAGCCACTGTCCGCCATCTACCACCAGGACCGCGCCATTAATAAAACTGGCCGCATCAGAACAAAGAAACAGCGCGGCCTTTTCAATGTCGCTAATATGACCGAAACGGCCCAGGGGAATATTCTTGAGTAGTTTTTCCTTGACCGGCTCTGGAACGAGACGCTTCATTCCTTCAGTGTCTTCAATCGGCCCGGGCGCAATTGCATTCACGCGAATGCCATAGCGTCCCCACTCAACCGCCAGGTTGCGCGTCAGCGCATCGACTCCGGCCTTCGCAGCCGAAACGTGAAGCTGCATCGGTGTGCCCAGATAGTGAAGCGTGGCACTGATGTTTAATATCTGGCCGCGATGCTCTTTTAGTTCGGCAAAAGCCGCGCGGCAAACATTGAATGTACCTTTGAGATCGATGTCCACCACGGTTCCAAAACCATTTGGCGATAGCGCTTCGGCGGGCGCCAGGAAATTTCCCGCGGCACCGTTAACGACGATATCGATTTTCCCGAAACGCACCACGGTCGCCAGAATTGCCTCCTCAATTTGTTCGTAGTTTCTAACGTCGGTCTGGATAGCGAACGCCTCGCCAATGCCCGGATTCTTAGCGCGTGCATCGTTGATCGCCCTGGCTGCCGGCTCAAGATGCTCGAGACTGCGGCTAACCAAGGCGACGAAAGCGCCTGCTTCGGCCAGAGCTCGGGCAACGCCACCCGTGATGCCAGTGCCGCCGCCAGTTACGAATGCAACGCGACCATTGAGAATTCCGTCAATGAAGATTTTGTCGGGCATATATTTTTTGTGATACGCAACCCGTCAGTCCGGTTTAATTACTTCCAAATCCCACAACGCAAAGGAACAGCGCGCGTTTGGGTTGACGCGCATAGTTTAGAGTTCAGGCTTTAGCTTGCACGTTACGGATCAGCAACCTAAGGTTGAACTCTGAACTTCTTGACGCTTCCCGGGAGGTCCGAAGTCAGTCGTTGAGTTTACAACTACCCACCCGTAATAAATGGTCGCGACTGAACAATATAGATCTGGCCTTTCATGTAGGCCCATTCAATGTCCTGATCCCGGCTGCCAAACACGCGCTTGATCGCACTTGCGGCGCTCACCAATCGCCGAATCACGTCGTCAGTTAAAACAACTCGTTCGCCCGTTATCGCAACTTCCTTGACGCCGCCCTTCTCATCAAACGTCAGCAGGCTGTCTTCATCAGAGCGCGTCAGCACCTGGACTGCGTTCGCGCGCTGGCGAAAGATGATCTGCTCGGCGACCTTCTTGCCCTCAACCACCTTGATTCCCAAACCGCGTTTAGCGCTTATGTAGATCGCTCCCTTGTTTTCCCTGTCGAAGGGATCGGTGGTGATCATGACACCTGAGCTTTCGGAATTGATGCCTTCCTGGATCAGCACCGCCATGAAAATCTTCGAATGATCGATCACGGCGCGCTCGCGGGCTTCGTAAGCTTCGGAATTCCAAAGCGATGCCCAGACGGTTTTGATGGCTTCAATAAGCTGCTGATCCTCTCGGACGTTGGGAACTGTCGTGTACAAGCCGGCGCCGCTAAAGTTTGGCAAATCCTCAGAGTTCGAGGAACTGCGGACAAACAAACCCTTGCCGGGAAACTCCCGATGTACCCGGCGCAGAATCTGGGCACTCAGCGCCTCATCAAATTTTCCCTGCCTGATGCGCTCGCGAAGACTCACGAGCTGTTCGCGGCGGTAAGCCGGATCGTGTACGAACTTCTGATCGTTAAGCATCGCATAGATTGCGTTGTCCAGCTTGTTTGCTTGCAGGAACTGATCATAGTAGTAAAAAGGAATCGTGAAGCCATTTGGAACCACGATGCCAGGCAAACGGGCGTTCATCACTTCGCCCAGATTTGCTGACTTACCGCCATACGCAATGGTTGATTGCGCTCGTTGCCTGTTCAAACCAAGCAGGCGCGTCTCTGCAAGATTGAAGCGCGGCTTCATCACATCGAGACGTTGCGCCAGCCGGCGTTCATATTCTCGCAGCTGATCCAGATCGGCGCGTTTGATTGTGTAACCATCGCGCTTCGTTTCAAACGCTACCCACCAACCGTCGTACTGCTTCAACAACGTTTGCGCGTCTTTGATGTAGGCGTTCGGAATGCCCCAGCCTTTTGCCAGCAAGTTGATATGCGAAAGTGGCGTTGACGGATGCGACGTAATCACGCCTGCGACGGGAGGAAGCTGGACCGGCACTTCATCAAGCACGAGTATTTCATTGAAGCCAATCTCAACGTGTTCGTCGAGTTTGGGAATGACATGAATCCGACCCAAACCCCTGGCTACGTTAAGCGCCTGGTATTCCTGTTCCCTGGCGATGTCGCTTTGCAAGACGCGTTCGAGTCCGGCGACTTTCCTGGATTCGTCATCCTGGCGAATTGAATTTGGTTTATATGCGACCGGAACGAAGAAGCTCGCCTTAATCACCTCGGAAGTTACTTTGATCTGATCCGCCGGAATGAGATCGCCCTCCCAGAATTCAAACGTCCAGCGTTTCAACGGCGTTTGATAAGCGATGGTGCCGAGCATGAAGCGGCGATTCGCCTTTAAGTAGTTGTTCTCAAAAAACTCGCGTCCGCGTTCGAGAGAAAGATAGGTTCCATTCACAAAATCTTTGTGGAATGAATATCGCTTCGTGTTGACGTAGTAGATTTTATTCTGATCCTTGCGGTCGATAACGAAGAGCACGTGGGGCAACGCGTAGGGTGTGTCCGGATCGTAGGTTACCGCCAGCGAGTCAAACTCAGCCTGGGATCGAATTGCGGGAAGCGAGCGCGGGGATTCCGTCTGGGAGGCCATACGAGCTGTGCCTCCCCCGCAAACCAGGATCAGAAGCAAACCGACGAATCGTAAGTGCTTTCTAATATGCATTCATCAGTTCCTTTGGATCAGGTAGTTCAGTCCAACCTATAGGTCGATGTTGCGATGGAAGACAAGCTAAAGCTTGAACTCTCAACTACCGGCTCTGCACAATCTCACGCCTCAACGTCAATTCGGGCGAGCTCTTTACTCATGCGCACGAGCAAGTCTACCAAATCATCGATGTGCCGACGCTCGGTCAGAAAGCTATTGATGTTGACGCGCAAGGTCCGGCGGCCATTTAGCACGGTCGTCGTGATCCAGGCTTCGCCGCTGCGCTCGATCTTCTGTTGCAGTTTCTGCTGTAAGAGATCCTGCCGGACGCCGTCGGCGTCGGTTGGATCGTGGGGCACGTTTTCCGGCAAGAATCTGAAACAGCAAACTGCTGTCTCTACCTGGCCCACTCGTTTGAAGTCAGGTAACTCATCAATCCGACTCGCCAAATAGTCTGTCAGTCCGATTTGACGTTCGATCACGGTAGCGTAGCCTTGCCGCCCCATAAACTTGAGTGCCATCCAGAGTTTTAGCGAACTGAAACGGCGCGTGCCCATCTGGCCATAGCGAAAAAAATCAAACTCCACGTCGGTGCCACCCCGATCTTCGTTGAGATACTCCGGCGTGATATCAAACGAATCGCGCAGCACCTGACCGCCGTCGCGCACCAGTAGTGCGCCACAGGCAAACGGCACAAACATCCATTTGTGCGGATCAAACGTTACCGAATCAGCGAGCTCGGTGCCTTTCAGTTTGGCGGAATGCGCTTCTGAGAATGCCAGAGCGCCACCATAGGCCGCGTCCACGTGATACCAGCAACTATTCTTTCGCGCTATCGCCGCCAACTCCGATAGCGGATCGATTACCCCGGTAGAAGTGGCGCCGGCAATTCCGATCACGCAGCAAGGCGTATAGCCGGCATTGCGGTCTGCCTCGATCTGATTTTGCAGCGCGTCCGTGCGGATGTGAAATCTCTCGTCGGTGGGAATCTTGCGCAAACTCTTGCGTCCCAGACCAAGGATGTCAACGCTCCGCTCGATTGAAAAGTGACACTGTTCGGAGGCGTAAACCGTGAGCTTACCTGCGGTCAAACCCAAGCCATTCATTTGGGTGGAGAGAGCACCAGTCGAGATTGCCTGTCTTACGCCATCATTCACCCCGAGGCGCTGTGCACGATCACGAGCGCATTTCAGCGCAATCAGGTTTGCTTCCGTGCCGCCACTTGCCAACACGCCAAAACTTTCCGACCCATAGCCAATTAGCTCACATAACCAGCGCAGCACTCTCGCCTCGATCATGGCTGACGTTGGTCCATTCCGCCAGGCGCCTGCGTTTTGGTTCAACGCTGAAGCTAACGCGTCAGCCCACACACTGATCGGCAATGGTGTCGGGTTAAACTGACCGTAGTAGCGCGGGCTGGGAACTTGCATGGCGTGGGTGATTACATCCTGAGTGAATCGTTCGAGGATTTTCTCGGTCGTTATTCCCTGTTCTGGAAAAGGCTCGTCAAACATCTTTTCCAGTTCCTGGGGCGTAGCGGGCGACGTCACTTTTCTCGAGTTGAGAGTCGCGGCATACTCGCTAATGATAGCTGTCACTGCTCGGCCCAAAAGTTCATGGTGCTTGGCCAGGTCATCAATCATAAGGTCTTTGGTAATGCCTCAGTTTGCCGGAAAATGAGCAACTTCCTGGTTGGGAGCGCGGCCGTCTCGCCCGCAATGAGCGCGAAGCGCGAAGGAATCTTCGACAGCGTCTCTCACAATCGGAAAAGCGCCTACCGGTGCGTTGCGGGCGAGACGCCCGCGCTCCCAGCCAGGAAGTTGTTTTAAACTTCGAACAGAATCTCACGCGGAACCGCAAAGGGGCAAAGTCGGCCAGTGACTCGCAGCTTTACCCGTTCAGGATTTCTAGTGGAAACTTCCGGGAAAGGAACATGACCGCACAAACAGATAACTTTAGGGATAGCCTCCACAGCGAAGCCGCTGCGTATGGAATGACGCTGACTTCGGAGGCTATCGACGGGTTGTCGCAATATTACGAATTGCTCAACTCCTGGAACTCGCGCCTCCATCTCGTCGCCCCATGTTCACCAGATGAGTTTGCCAAACGCCACGTTCTCGAATCGCTGCTCTTGATCAAACACTTTCCAGAGAACGCCAGTGTCGCTGAAGTGGGAGCTGGCGGCGGATTGCCTATTCTTCCCTGCCTGATTGTCAGGCCTGATATTAGCGCCATTCTGATCGAAGCTGCCCAAAGGAAAGCAGTGTTCCTTCGCGAAGCATTGACCCGGACAGGGACCTCCAAACAAGGCACTGTGATTGCCCAGCGGTTTGAGAACGGGCCCGCGCCTGAGGTGGGTTTTGTCACGTGTCGTGCCCTGGAACGTTTCGCAGAGATGCTTCCTCATCTATTGGATTGGGCGCCGGCGAAAGCCACATTATTACTCTTTGGTGGGAAGCGTTTGGCACCCCAGATCGAAGGCCTGGGCTTTTCTATTACGGCGGAACTAATGCCGCAGTCGAAAGGTCGATTTCTATTTCGCGTCAGCAAACCGTGAGTACGGGTAGCGGGTCAGTTTAGCGTGGGGAGGTCGGATTCTTCGGAGAACCGTGCGCGGTAGCGCCGGATGCTAGAGTCAACTTCAAACATTTGCCCGGGTTGCAGCATCCGCGCAAGCGAACGCTGGAAATTAATAGATTGGGAGCTTATCCGAGGCTTATCCGAGAGTAAGGAACTTTACGCCTAAGTAGATTCGCCTCCCGCCAAACTTAGGGACGCTGTTATTAATTACGGCACGACGTCAAGTCCAATCAGTTGTTGACCGGAGATTACGAATTCCGCAGGCGGCAACTCCATCTCGTAGACAGCAGATAATACTGTAGGCGTATAGCCGCCTGAGTTTCTGTCGCTGTTGAGCGTGGCGACAACGGACGGCGGCAGGTTTGGCATTTCACTGGTGCCGATAACGGCGCCGGGAGTAATGCGAAATAGTTTCACGTAAAGTCGATCGCTCTTTTTCACTTTGTTGATAGCCTTCACCAATTGTCCCAAATCCTGTGGGACAAAAGCCTTGGCGGCGGAACCTTCCTGAAGCGCTCCACCATCACCAACGAAGACCAGCAGTTGGCCAGGCGTGGCGTCTTCGGGAATTTGAACCGGAATGCGCTGAACAAACTGCTTGCCGGATTCCGTTCTCACGTAGGCCTGGATCTCGATCTTTTCTCCGCGTCGTGCTTCTGTTTTGCTGAGCGCGATCCGTTCGAGGGTTCCCGCATACTTAGTGTCGGCAGAAGAAATGTCGAGTGTCACGCCTTCGATCAGAACATCATCGAAGCCGCTGCCAAGCAGCGAGCTAATCGGCCCGGCTACTGAGCCGGCCGCTAGAATCGGTGAGTTTCCAGCCGAAAAACGGCGATCTACTTCAATTGGTTCCTGCCCCTTAACATTGATTGCGCCCTTGATAGTGATAGTGGAATCGCCCAGAGCACGCTCGCTGGAAGTGATCGTGTTGAAGATGGTGATGTTCAGCAGTAACGGCGTCAGGAATGAATCGTTCGCGATTTCGTAGGAGTACGTCTCGCTGCGATCGCGGCTGGTGTGCAAGTTAATCGTTACGGGGATCATTTTTGGCGCCTGGCCCAACTGACCAAAAACACCAGAGGCGCGGTCCTGAGAAATTGAGCCCATCATCGCGCCAGGAACCGATAACTTGAAAGAATTGTTTACATTGGGAATGACGGTGACGACTGCGGTCTCGCTCATCGGCATATCTGACGCGCCGAGACTCAGGAACGGATGTCCAAACGCATAAATGCGATCCTTGTCGCGAAAGGTGACCGTTCCCGATGCAGCGATGGAATAATCCCCACGAACTAACTGGACGCTGATCGATGTTCCCGGCGTTAGTGTTTTCTCAGTGGCCTTTTCAAGCGGCGTGATGCCGGCTGAACCTCCCGCGCCCGAAACCGGAAGCAGTCCATTGGCCATGAGCTGTGGCGCAAACATCGCAAGCGATTCCTGGCTGATTCCGCCGAATACGACTGGCGTGGCGATCGGCGTCATTTGTTGACCCATGAGCGGCAGAAGACGTGACCCTTCAGACACCGGTGCAATCAGCGAAGTGGAACTGATTGCCGGTTTCGGCAAGGTTGCTTTCCATTCCGTAGATGCAAGCTGGGCAAAGGAGACGGCATGCGGGCCGTTCGAATGTGGCCTTTGGCCGGTCGAACCTTTTTCAAAAATATCGATCATCTGCTGGATGGGCGTGATGCCGGCGATTGGTTCTTTGGAAAAAGGAAAACTAAACGCGATTGCGCCCACGAGGCGATTGTCGATGTAAACCGGCGAGCCTGACATTCCCGCGAATACCCCGGTCTTTTCAACGTTGGAGCCGGTCAGTCTAGCTATGATTGCCGACTGTCGCGGTCCAGGAAAACCCGGCAACACACCGAGAATTTCCACGCCAAACTCCTGCGGTTCCGCTCCGGAAAAGACTGTCCATGCCGTTCCCTTCATCCCCGGACGCAGATCCTCGAGCGCAAACAAGCGAGAATCCTTAACGCTCACATCGACTACGGACTTTTGCGCGAAGGAAACGCCTCCGGCAACCGCAATGACAGTCGCAACTAAAAGAATTTTTGCCAAACTTTTCATCAAGAATAACCTCTTACTATTTACTGCAAGGGGGCGTGTACCGGTGGCGCGGCCCGTAACGCTGACGCGACTATAGCTTTCGTCCCGAAACGGGTCAAGGTCGTCGTTGAATGTCGAGTCATAACCTGATCTCATAACCGAGGGTCGCCAACCTCCACAAGTCGCGGAACCGCTTCTTAGACGCTCAAACCGACAAAAACGTTCCTCTTGCTCATAGGATATTCGCGTGCTAAGTTTCCGCCGTCTTCCGCTTGTTTTTATTAATTCACTCGTAAATAGCAGGCTATTCCATGGATTCAGTCGCAGGTTTCATCCTCACCGGCGGAAAGTCGCGCCGCATGGGCACTGACAAGTCGCGACTAATGCTCGAGGGTCAGAGCTTTGTCGAGCGCATCGCCGGGGAACTTTCTGCTGTTACATCCTCGGTGACAGTGGTTGGCAACTTTACAGCCACTCCGGAGTCAACCATCAACCTTCCCACCGTTGCCGACGTTTATCCACAGTGGGGAGCGCTGGGCGGTGTGCACGCGGCGCTTTCTGCTTGTGCCGCCGTGTGGGCCTTGATTGTGGCCTGCGATTTTCCCTTCGTAACTAGAGAACTGTTTGCTCGTCTGATGAGTTTCCGTGAAGATCTGGATGCGGTTGCGCCGATTCAAAGAGATGGGATTCCACAACCGCTTTGCGCGCTCTATCGCGTTCAGCCGTGCCTCAGGCGTGCCACAGAGTTGATTAAATCCGGCGAGCGAAAACCTGTCGCTCTGTTACAATCTGTGCAAACGCGCTGGGTGTCGTTTGCGGAACTTTCGAGTGTGAGAGGTGCGGAGAGTTTTTTCGACAACATCAATACGCCGGAAGACTACGCTCGCGTGAGCGAGAAAGGACGACGTACCACGGACGATGTGCGATGGGCTAGTGCGGAAGGGAACGGAAAGTAGAACGATTGTCCATTTCGTCAGCCCTCATTGTTCATCCCTTATCTCATGGCCATTCGACGACGATTCGGCAAGAAGCTCTTTAAGTCGTTCATGCCAGTTCTAATAATTCTGTTAGTCGCGATAATTATCGCTCTGGCAGCAATTGTCCGTGGCATTACACGTCCCCCGCGTCGGTCTTTCCTGGTCACACCACAGGGATTCGCTCAAATAAGTGGAACCGCCAGGGCCCTGAAAGTCACTGAAGAAAACTGGAGAAATCGCGATGGCACGCTGGCTCGCGGTTGGCTTCTCCGAGGCGCCGAAGGAGCGCCCGCTGTCATCTTCCTGCATCGGTATGGTGGCGACCGTTCCCTGCTCTTCAACCTGGGAATGAAAGTAAACGAGGCCACGAACTCCACCATTCTCTGGCCTGATCTGAGAGGCCATGGACTGAACCCACCAGTCAACTGGACTATGTTTGGTGGTCGAGAAGGAGAGGACGTGTTGGCCGCTTTGGATTTTCTTCGCTCGTTGAAGGGTGATAACCGAAGCCACCTTATCGGAGAACGCCTGGGAGTTTACGGAGTGGAGCTGGGCGCCTATGCAGGGTTGCTGGCGGCAAGCAAAGACCCAACGTTACAGGTTCTTGTTCTGGATTCTGTTCCGCGGGACGCCGATGAGTTGCTCAGCGGCGCAGTGCGCGAGGATGTTCGTGTGAACACCGGCGTAATATTCTTTCCGGCACGTATTGCCACTCGCGTCTATTTCCTCGGACAATATCAAAACCAGAGTTCTTGCAGCCTGGCGACGGCCCTCGGGACGCGGCAAGTCTTTTTGTTAGCCGGCACCGATGACGGCTATCTGCGCGACTCAACTAAATCTCTGGAACGCTGTTTTCCAAACCCGGCGAATCTGGAAATGAAAACCGACCTGCCCCTGACCGGCTTTACCCTACCCTCAGCAACCGGCGAGCAGGGAGAGGTTTACGATCGACCGGTCATTGATTTCTTCGCTAAGAACCTCAATCCATAACCCCTGGCTTAGTTGTGGTTTCAAACAGTTAGAGCGCCCGCACTGCTACGATTGCATGCCGGCCGTTATTTCCGATCACATCGACTTGGGCCGAAGCCATGCCGGTTAGCCGGCTCACATCAACCAGCGGAACGAAAACCAAAACAGTTTCCTGGCGCAAGTGACTCTCCTGGATGACCTGATCCGGCCCCTCATACATGATGGGTTCACCGTCCGCGCCATAAGCAATGCGACCGGCGGCGTAGAATTCAGGAGTGCGATCACTGCGCTGCATGCCATAGATTCCGGTCTGCGAATACCCGCGCTCACTCGCGAGTTGAAGCAAGTGTTTGGAAGATTGGAGTTCCGCCACTCCCGGCGCCCCACAACGCAATACAACCATCAAAACAACCAGAGTCGCGCCTGCAATCAACACAATTGAGGTGGCCGGGCTGTGGCGAGAGAACAAAGCAAAAACTCCTGCAACGCACAGGGGCGCCGCAATCAGGAACGCGCACGTAAGCGGCACATCCCTGACGCGCCAGACGTAGGTGAGCGCACCCAACGCAAATAACAAACAAAGGGCTGCCGTCGTTCTAATTGCTGCCCTGTGGTTTCCCTGATCCGACTGAATTCGCCAAAGTCTTTCGCCAACAATCAACGCAGCCGCGGGTAATACGGGAATTATGTAACCGGGAAGTTTCGAGTTTGCGAAGCTAAAGAAGAGTAATGGGAACAAAAACCAAGCCAGCGCGAAAACCAGGAGTCGGCTCAAGCGATTGCCGGAGGAAAGTCTGGCGCTTTTAAGGCGCCCTCTGAATGGGAAGAGTCCATCAATCAGAAAGGCTGTCCAGGGTAAGGCAAGCAACGGGATAACGAGCAGATAATAGTAAACGGGTCGCCAGTGGTGATATTTGTTTGAAACGTAGCGCGCGAAGTGGTGCTGAATAAAAAACTGATCGACAAATGTCCAGCCGTGTAACCGGATGACTGGCGCATACCATACCGCGGCTACAATCAGCGCTAACGGCAAGCCCCAAACCAGACTGCGCAGTGTATTCCGTCGGGGCAGCCGTCTTTGGAATAGATAGTAGAGACTGACAACACCGATGGGAATCACTATCCCGACGAGACCCTTTGCCAGGAGTGATAAACCGATGAAAGTATAAAAGCCTGCCAGGGACACGCCGCGCAGTCTTTCGTTCCGCTCAAACTCATGAAGAACATAAAAAGCGAGCGCCCACGTCGTCGTCATTGTCAGGATGATGTCGAAGCTGGCAGCGCGCGAGAAGACGACGATTCCGAGTGTTGTAGCTGACACGAGGGCGCTCCAAAAGGCATAAGCCTGAAGGTTTTCGTCCGCGGCGTTGCGGTCGATCCGGCGGCCGATACAGTAAACAGCCGCAATTGTGAGTAAGCCGGAGACAGCAGCCGGAAGACGCGCGGCCCACTCCGAGACGCCAAACAATTTAAAGCTCGCCATCATCATCCAGTAGAGCAGCACCGGCTTTTCAAACCAGGTGTGTCCGCCAAGACGGGGAGTGACCAGATCGTGACGCAGAAACATCTCGCGCGCGATCTGAGCGTAACGAGGCTCATCCGGGCCAACGAAGGGAAGATGACCAAGGCCGTAAAAATAAAAGACAAGGATGGCGAGAAAAAGGAAGACAGTGCCACGCTTGGCAAGCGTTGAAGGATGCAAGTATATTCGCTCCGAATGAAGTAGGCAGAAAGCAGTAAGCAGAAGGCAGAGAGTAAGTCTTGTTTGCTGCCTTCTGCCTTCTGCCTACTGCCTTCTTCAAGGATTAAGCTAAACCAAAAAGAGAAATCCGTAAACTGTGCCACTTCGTACCGCAGTCGTCGGCGTGGGCCACCTGGGCCGTCAGCACGCGCGCATCCATTCCAATCTTGCCGCGGAAGGGTTAACGCAATTCGTTCTCGTTTGCGATCTTGATGAAAAGACCGCGCGCGAGATTGTCTCGGAGGAGGTCGAGTGGACAACTGACTGGCAGAAACTGATTGGCCGTGTGGACGCTGTTAGCCTGGCAGTCCCTACCGAATCGCATTGCGAAATTGCCTGCGGCCTGCTCGAGGCCGGCATCCACGTGCTGGTGGAAAAGCCTATTGCGCAAACGCTTGCCGAGGCTGATGAAATGATCGCCGCGGCCACCAAGAACGGAGCGCTATTGCAGGTCGGACATCTGGAACGATTTAATCCGGCTCTGGTCGCCCTGCGCCCTCACGTGCGCAATCCTGTCTACTTCGAGATCCATCGCGTCGGCGAGTTTACCGCGCGTTCTCTGGACATAGATGTCGTGCTGGACCTGATGATCCATGATCTTGATATCGTTCAGTGGTTAGTTGGCGAAGACGTTACGGTCACCGATCTGCACGCAGTTGGCATTCCAATATTGACGAACAAAGTCGACGCAGCTAACGCGCGTCTCGAGTTCTCGTCCGGCGCGGTTGCGAATATTACAGCTTCACGAGTAGGGACTGAAAAAATCAGGAAGATGCGCTTTTTTCAGCCGCATGATTATGTGGCTGTCGATTACGCGACGAAGCGAGCATCAATTAGCAGCCTGGCGCCGCCAAGCGCTGATGGTGCCTGGCCAGGCGTACACGTGAAAAATCTGAATATTTTGGACGTTGAACCATTGCGCGCCGAGATCGTGGCGTTTGTGGAAGCTGCGCGCGATGGGCTGCCCGCGGCGGTTTCAGGCCTCGAAGGAAGAAACGCGCTTGCCCTGGCGCTGCGAGCGTTGCAAAGAATCGCAGAGCATGCAACAAAGGTGGAATCAATCGGCTAGAGCGTTTCGAAACTAAGAGCGGGGGCAAGCCCGCCTTCATAACCTGAGAGGTGTTCAGGTCGACTCTTTATCGTCCCGTTGAAAGCCACTTAATGTCGCGGAGTCACTCGACAGAATGAATCTCTCAGGTCAGAAAGGCGGGCTTGCTTCCGCTCTTAATTCTTGATTTCTATGACGTCCCCAGAGCCTGCCGTCACTTCCTTCCTGGCCGAACGAATCGCCGCCGGCGACTTCCCTTCCGCCGTTTACCTAGTCGCTGAGCGAGGTCGTGAGGTTTTTGCTGATGCCCTGGGCAATGCGGTAGTCGAACCCACGCGTGTCATCGCCACCGTCAACACGATCTATGATGTCGCCTCGCTTACGAAACCGCTGCTTACCGGTCTTCTTTGTGCTCGCCGAACTGAGGCTGGCGAACTCACGCTCGATAGTTCAGTTTCCCATTACTTGCCTGAGTTTGATCGGACGGACAAGAAAGCGATCACCCTGCGCGAACTGCTCACACACAGTTCAGGGTTGCCCGCCTGGAGCCCGCTTTACATTCTTGCCGACGGCGAACGCGACCGCGTTCTTTCTGCAATCTCGAATCTGGATCTGGAATACAAGCCGGGGACGCGCGTCATTTACAGTGATTTAGGATTCATCGTTCTCGGATTGCTGTTGGAACGACTAACGGGCAAACCTTTGCCTCAACTGGCGCAACACGAAATTTTCCAGCCTTTGAACTTGAATCACACCTTCTTCAATCCTCAGAGTGCCATGCAAACGGGAATCGCGGCGTGCGAGATAGGCAATGCATATGAACGAGAGATGTGTGTCGCTAGCGGTAAAGACGATTATGAGAATTGGCGTCAGGAAGTAATCTGGGGCCAGGTGCACGATGGCAACGCATACTTTCTCGGAGGTGCGGCAGGTCATGCAGGACTCTTCTCAACAGCGTCCGAGACCATGGCACTAGCGAGTCAGTTCCTCAGCGGTCAAACTAAGTTACTAAAGCCGGCCACGTGCGAGTTGTTTCGCAGGAATCTGACGGCGGGCCTTGAAGAAGCGAGATCTTTCGGCTGGCAGTTGGCCGAAACAAAAGATTCCGCCGCCGGTCCGGATCTTCCGCGTGATAGTTTTGGCCATTCCGGCTTCACCGGTACAAGTTGCTGGAACGATCCAAATAGGGATCGAGTCTTCATACTGCTGACTAATCGCACTCACGCCCACGCCTTACCCTTCGCGAACATTAATAGTGTCCGGCGAAGGTTTCATAGTCTTGCTGTTGCCGCTCTCGACAAACTATCCGCTGCATCGAAGCAGTAGCGAGGCTGAAGTTTCGGGTTCCGAGTTTAGTATGAGTCATAACTCGGAACTCGAAACTCTAGACTTTAGCTTCATCATGATTTGTTGGGTTCCGCGCGGGCTTTGGCTCGGGGATCTTTGGGAAGTATGGTGAAGTAGTTGAGCCCGACAAAGACGCGGTCACCGCTTCTAAGCCTCAGGGCCATCGTCTCCGGTTTTGGTCTGCTCGCAATGATGGGCTTCGCAGCCTGACTTTCCGGAGTTTCAGTGGTTAGGTAATAAGCTGTCTCGCCAGTTTCACAGGCGCCATTAGCAGTTGGATCAAGTCGTATACGTAGTCGCTCATAAGCTCCCACAAAACTTGTCTCCTCAACTATGCCACTCGAAAGACAGACATGCTCGACTGGCAACGCCTGAGTCTTGCTTAACGAAACGTCTTCCGGACGAAAGATGAGCTTCACCACCTGGCCTTCCCTAAACCCTTCGATTCGCGCGGGGATTTGCGCGGAACCTACGTCAACGCGATCTCCTCGGATAACCCCTTCGAGAATGTTGGCCGCGCCGAGAAACGTAGCAACATACTCACTGGCTGGGTTGTTGTAGACCTGATAAGGCGTTCCAATCTGTTCGATATGGCCCACGTTGATTACGGCGATGCGATCGCCCAGTTCCAGGGCCTCTTCCTGGTCGTGAGTAATAAAGATCGCCGGGACATTTACCTTTTTTAGCAGAGCGCGAATCTCTCGCCTTAAGTGCCCGCGAGTTTGCGCGTCCAGAGCGCCGAAGGGCTCATCGAAGAGCAGGACTTCCGGCTTGTAAGCAAGCGTCCGAGCAATCGCGACACGCTGTTGTTGTCCACCGGAAAGCTGCGATGGATACTTCTTGCGATGCTCATTGAGCTGCACCAACTCGAGCAGTTCGTTAACTATCTTCTTTACTTCACGGCGCCGCCGGTGTCTGATGCGCAGACCATAGCCAATGTTTTTCTCAACGGTCATTTTTGGGAAAAGCGCGTAGGACTGAAAGATGACTCCAACGCCGCGTTCGCGCGCTGGAAGCTCGGTGACGTCTTTGTTGTGAAGTATGACTTTTCCCGTGTAAGGTTGTTCTAAACCAGCAATGATGCGCAGGATCGTAGTTTTTCCGCTGCCCGATGCACCAAGCAGTACCAGCGCCTCGCCCTCGGCCACATCAAATGTGATGTTTTCAAGCACACTCGTTTTGCCGAAGCGTTTGCTGACTCCTTTCACACTGGCCGCAATTTGCGCCGAGTTTTCCTTTGGATCCCCGTTCACAGTTTCTTGTTTGATTGTTGCTACTTGTGCTTTCACAATATCAACTCAGTCAATCCTGGCTGCCATTGTCCGATGAACTTTAGTTTGTCGTTCTGCCGGCTCTGAGCGTTTATGTTTAGCCGCGACAAACCAGGGAGCAATCGGACAGCCTGCCTCGCGACGAGCGTTCTATGTGCCTTCCGCCGCGCCGTCATGTGGCATGACTTCCATTCTGAAGAACTCCATCATGACGAAAATGATAAACGTGATACAAGCAAGTTCCAAGGCGGTTGCATAAGCCGCCGTATAATTGCGCTCATCGAGCGTACGGAAAATGTATAGAGTCGAAGTCTCAGTTAGGCCGCTCACTCCGCCGCTGACGACCAGCACGGTGCCGAACTCTCCGATTGAGCGAGCCAAAGTCAGGGAGATGCCGTAGAGGAGGCCCCACTTGATGGAAGGCAGAGTTATATGCCGAAAGGCTTGCAAGCCCGTTGCGCCCATCGTGTAAGCAGCCTGCTCCTGCTCAACACCGAGCTGAGCTAGCACCGGCATCACTTCCCGGATGATGAACGGCAGCGAAATAAACATCGTCGCCAGCAACATACCGGGCCAGGCGAAGACTATCTGAAGGCCGAGTTTATCGGTAATCGGCGTAAGCCATCCGCCTCTGCCGAACAATAGAATTACCATCAGCCCGGCGATTACCGGCGACACGGCGAACGGCAAGTCAACCAGCGCGTTGATGAACCGTTTCCCCTTGAAGTCGTCGCGGACCAACACCCAGGCGACACACACCCCTAGAATCGCATTAATCAGGGTCGCTCCGGCGCCTAGCAGAAGCGTCAGTTTGAGCGCGCTCAAAGCATTGGCGGACGTGATTTGGTTCCAGAAGACACCCACGCCTTCGGAGAACGCGCCCCACGTCATGGCAACGAGCGGGCCGGCTAGCAGCACGGCTGCATAGAGCAAGGCGATACCGATCAAAATCCACTCCATCAAACCCGGTCGCGTTGTCTCTGTGCGCATCCCGCCGGATGTTGCATCGTGAATGTCCCCGCGTTTCTGAATCCAATCCACTACCAGCATTAGAGTAAATGAGAGCGCGAGCAGCACAACCGACATGGCGCTCGCCCCGCGCTGGTTGTACGACTCCAGTTGTCCGTAAACGTAAACGGGGGCGGTCAGCGTGCGTCGTGGGATGTTTCCCGCTACCACCACGATGGAGCCAAACTCGCCGAGGGCACGGGCAAAGCATAGGAGCGAGCCGGTGACGATGGCGGGCGAAATCGTCGGTAGAATGATGGTGCGAAAGATCGTCCATTTCGAGGCTCCTATCGTGTAGGCAGCCTCCTCCTGCGCCCGGTCCAGCTCAATGAGCACCGGCTGCACGGTGCGTACGACGAAGGGATAGGTGACGAGGAGTAAGGCCAGGACGATGCCTGGCGTGTTGAAGATCACCTGTATGCCCTTCGACGATAGCCACGCGCCCAGCGTGCCCTGTGGCCCGTAGAGCAGTACGAGCATCACGCCGATGACCAGCGTCGGGATCGCGAACGGCATATCAATAATAGCGTTGAGTAGGCGCCGTCCCGGGAAGTCGTAACGTTCCAGCACGAATGCCGTGAGCGTACCCATGACGAGGTTAATGACCGTCGTAATCACGGCTGCCAAGATCGTCAGCTTGAGCGCCGCGTAAGCCATCGGATTGCTGACGTCGCTCCAGAATGCCGCGAGCCCGGCCGAAAATCCGTTCTTCAGGATCGCGGAAAGCGGTAAGAGGATCATTACCGCTAAGTAGGCGATAGCCGCCCCGCGTAGTCCCCACCGACCCCAGGGCAGAGAGACCCGCCTCCAGGAGAACGGTTTAGCCTCGCCTATCCTTGCCGATTGAAGACTCATTTCGCACCGTGCAACTCTTCAAAGACTTTCGTGTAAACGCCATCTGGCCCGTAAATGTCTTTGGAAACTCTCGCCCAGCCCCCGAGAAAGTCTATCTTCCAGAGGTCTTCCACCCTGGGATATTGTCCCTGAACTTCAGCCTCCACTTCGGGGTCGAGTGGCCTCAACCCGTATTTAGCATACGCACGTTGCGACTCTTTTTCCGAAAGAAAGTTGACGAAGGCTTCTGCCGCTTCGCGCACGCCATGTTTGTCCACGTACTTGTCAACGAGAGCGACTGGGTTTTCGATCAAAATCGTCGAATGGGGAACGACGTAGTCATACTTCTGCCCCGCTTGACGGCCGACCAGCACCTCGTTCTCGTAAGTGATCGCCACATCCCCTATCCCCTTCTCGTAAGTAGTGATCGACTCGCGCGCTCCCTTGTCGAGGATTGAGACGTTACGAAAGACATCTTTGAGAAACTGTTTCGCCGCCGCCGGGTCGTCTTTCGGAACGCCCGCTGCCCCGCGCAGCGCCGCCCCATAGATGGCGTTAACGTTCCACTGCGCGCCGCCCGAGGTTTTCGGGTCGGGCGTGATAACGTTCAACCCCGGTCGGGTCAAATCCGGCCAATCGTGTATGCCTTTTGGGTTACCCTGCCTGACCGCGATGACGACGATGGAGGTGCTGACCATTCCGTGGTTCGGTTTTGTCTTCCAGTCGTGTGTGATAAGGCCTGCCTCGGTGATTCGATCTATGTCGGCTTCCAGTGATAGAGCCGCGATGTCGGCTTCGAAGCCGCCGATGATGGCACGCGACTGCGCACCGCTCCCCTGATAGGATTCCTGGAATTCCACGTCCTTACCTGTCTTCTCCTTCCAGTACTTCTGGAAAGCCGGGATGATCCCTTTGCCGTACGCTTCGCGCGGTGTGGTGTAACCTCCGAGCCTCAGCGTGACCTTCTGGGCATTCGAGCGTGACCCGCTGCACGCTTGAAAAGAGATCAACACGGCCAATAAAACCATCAGCGAGATCAACGCACTCCACTGCTTCTTCTGGTTGCCTGGTGCTCTTCGCATAGAATTCCCTCGCCTCAAAATGCATCACCTTCGGTGAATTGGTATTCAAACTTTCTCGATTGAACTACGCAAATGCATGGGTGCTCTGTTTAAATGTGCGCCTCCTCAAAAGGAACTAAGGCCTCATCATTAGGGTGATGTGGTGCCATAGACCCAGTAAAGGCCAGAGCGACATTTCGATTGCGGGGGTTAATGGTCTATACCATACCTTCACCTGTTCTGGAAAGATGGAAGAGACTCCGGCAGTGTGTCAGTTTAGCGTGGGGACGTCGGATTCTTTGGAGAACCGTGCGCGGTAGCGCCGGATGCTAAAGTCAACTTCAAACACTTGCCGGGTTGCAGCATCCGCGCAAGCGAACGCTGGAAATTAATAGATTGCTGCCTGTAACACGTCTCTTCCGCCAATCTTTGTATAATCATTAAGCTGAAATTGACTCTAGCATCCGGCGCTACCGCGCTCGGTTCTGCCTGGCGTGCGTCTCTTATTATCAAACTGACCCACTACCGAGACTCCGCTTATGATGACGGCCGAACACACTGTCAGTGCTAAACCCTACGGAAAGGTCACAATTGTGAAACAACTATTGATCATTTGCGCACTGCTTTCCTATTTGCTTATTAGCGTCAGTTGCCAATCCGGCGCACCAAAGAATGGCCATGATGACTCCGGAGACTTGATTGTGGCAGCGGCCGCAAACCTGACAGACGCGTTCGCGGAAATTGGTCCACGTTTTACCACCAAAACTGGTATTCGCGCGGTATTCAGTTTCGGCGCCACTGCCGACCTGGCGAAACAAATAGAAAATGGCGCTCCCTTTGATGTGTTTGCAGCAGCCGATACTGAACACGTAGAACAACTCGAAAGCAAAGGATTACTTACGCCGGGAACCCGAGCAATTTATGCGCGCGGGCGGCTGGTTATTTGGCTGCCGCCGGGGAGCAAGTTAAAGGTCGAGCGCATTCAGGACATAACCGGGAAAGATTTTGAGCGGATAGCGATTCCCAAGCCTGACGTGGCTCCATACGGGCAGGCGGCGGTCGAAAGTTTGCGCACGCTGGGAATTTGGAATGAGATTGAAAAAAGAATTGTTTACGCGCAGAACGTTTCCCAGGCGAAGCAGTATGCCGCCACCGGAAACACTGAAATCGCTTTCATTCCCCTGGCACTCGTGAAATCGGGCGAAGGTAGTTACCTCGAAGTCAGCGAAGACACCCACCGGCCAATCGATCAGGCCTTAGGAATCATTAAGGACTCTACTAAACAAGTTGCTGCCCGGCAGTTTGCAGAATTCCTGCTAAGCGATCAAGGGCAGGAACTCTTGTCGCAGAAGGGATACCGTAAACCGCCAGCTCGTTAGAACGCTTTTGCGGCCTCAGCGAGGAGAAATTGCCTGATCAAATAGAGACTGAT
Organism: Pyrinomonadaceae bacterium; assembly: GCA_036506215.1. Classification (GTDB taxonomy): domain Bacteria; phylum Acidobacteriota; class Blastocatellia; order Pyrinomonadales; family Pyrinomonadaceae; genus PSRF01. Next base: position 20,933 of record DASXSC010000092.1, read on the forward strand.
CCAGCCGAAGCAAAAACGGAGAGGGTAGAAGATCTCGCAATGCCTTCATCGCGTGAGGTGTTTCTTTATTTTCTGATGCTGGGATTCGTAAACATTGGCGGACCGGTAGCCCAGATCACAATGATGTACAACCACATGGTCGAGCGCAAACATTGGCTATCCAAGGATCGCTTCGTCAAGATCATGAGTTTTTGCCATCTTTTGCCCGGGCCCGAAGCATTACAACTGGCGATCTACGTTGGCTATCTGAAACGGCGTTTACTGGGAGGGATCTTAGCCGGACTTACATTCATATTGCCTGGAGCCGTGGCGATGATCGTATTAAGTTGGCTTTATGTTACTTACGGCAGCCTGCCGCAGGTCAATTCTATTCTTTACGTACTGAAGCCCGCTGTGCTCGGAATAATCGGCGCCGGAATTATTAAGTTAGGGCGGGCCGCTATCACGAGCGTGTTCCTGGCGGTGTTACTGCTGCTTGCGTTCGTCGGGATGTACTTCGTGCGAGTGAACTTCCTGCTGATAATGATCACGGCAGGGTTTGTAAACTTCTGCTTCACCGAGGGTTGGTCGCGCCTGAGAAAACAAGCGAGCACTAGCGCGATAGCGCTACCAATCAGCCTGGGCGCGTTTATCACGACAATTACCTTCACTGGTTCGCGTTGGTTTCAGATGTCGTGGCTCTTTCTCAAAACGGGTATATTCAGTTTTGGCGGAGCTTACGGTTCAATCATCTTCCTCGAACGCGGCGCGGTCGCCGAGCATGGTTGGCTCACAGCCGGACAATTGCTTGATGGCGTGGCTCTCAGCGTAGCGACGCCGGGGCCATTCATGTTGTTTACGACCTTCGTTGGTTACCTTGCCGGCGGCGTCTTTGGTGCGGTTCTCGCGACTTTTCTGGTTTTTCTCCCCTCGTTTGTATTCGTCCTGGCCGGTGCGCGCTATTTTGAACAGGTTCGGAGCAACCGTTTCATTCAACAGTTCCTCGCCGGCGCGAGTGCGGCCGTCGTCGGCATCATTATTGTCGTCTCGCTCGAGCTGGCTCCTGAAGCCATTAGTGGGTGGAACACTGTCGTCATGGCGCTCGTGGCTTTTCTTCTCATTACACTTTTGAAAGTCGATGTTGCTGTGGTTGCAGTTGGGGCACTCGCGACCGGAATTCTTTATGCCGCGGCCCGCGGGCCCTACTGAGGGCGACCCGGCTCAACCCCAGAATCTTTAGGCGAATAATGTCAGCCGTGTTATCTTCCCCGCTGTTAACAAACCGATATGCGGCTTCTGGCTGTGTACGCCAACACACATAACTGGTATGCTGCTTCCGCAAAAATTCGTCCCCCGAGTCTACGAGGAACGACTTATCGCCGTTTCTTTTTATCCGTCGATTTCAAATCAAGACCGCACAGAGGGTTATCTCAGCTTTTGTTTGGAGTTGTGTCGTAACCGAGATTGATTGGAAAAGCTTATGAAAATCCTACTCTATAACCCTGATAACGGCGTGACGCGAAACTTCATGCCTCACCTCTGGATGTTTCTGCTTCAGGAGCTCACCCCGCCGGGCCACGAAGTGATCTTAATTGACGGCAACGCGAAAGCGATGAGCGACGACGAGATCGTGCAATTTGTGCAGGAGAACAAAATCGGGCTTGTAGGTATCGGTGCGATGACGAGAATGGTGGCGAAAGCTTACCGCGTCGCCACTGCCATTCGCGCGGCGGGAGTGCCGGTCGTGATGGGCGGACCGCATGTCACAGAATGCCCTGACGAAGCGATCGGTCGCGGTGGCGGACCTCGTTACGCCGACGCCGTGGCCCTCGGCGAGGCAGACGAGACGTGGCCGTTGATTGTTGAAGACGCCGCCCGCGGCGAGCTTAAGGAAGTTTACCAACCGGAGCGAGATGAAAAAGGTGTGGATCGCAAACCGAGTTTGCAACCCTATCCATCCATTCCCTGGGAGAAGCTCGATCTGAAGCAGTTCAACCTGGTGCCGAAGATCTTCCATTCCTTTATGTCGGGTCTGGGCGCCGGTTGGGGATCGTTTCACGTTGTGCCAATGGAGACTGGGCGTGGGTGTCCATATGGCTGCGAGTTTTGCACGGTCACTGGATTCTTTGGCGACTCGATTCGCTTTCGTACCAACGAGAGCGTCGTAAACGAACTCCTGCGACTCAAAGAGCGCGCGCGCAAACAACGCGGACAAATTGCAGTCTTCTTCATTGACGACAATCTGGCCATTAACATCAAACGCACGAAGTCGCTGCTGCGAGACATCATCGCCGCCGAGGCGCAGTTGCCGTGGGTCGCGCAGATTAGCGCCAACCTGCTGCGTGACGAAGAACTCGTTGACCTCATCGCCGCCTCGGGCGGCCAATGGATCTTCATCGGTATGGAGTCGATTGATCCGGCGAATATGGCTGATGTCAATAAGAACTTCAGCAAGCCCAGCGAATACGGAGCAGTGCTTCAACGCCTGGCGCAGCGCAACGTTTACGCGATCACCTCGTTTATCTTTGGTATGGACAACGATACAGTCGGCGTGGCTGATCGCACAATTAAAGAAATAGGCTCGTGGCCTCCTGGTCTGCCCGTTTTTGGCCAACTCACGCCCTTCCCCGCGACACCGCTTTACGATCGCTTAGCGAAAGCCGGACGGCTCGCGCGCCCCAGGCACTGGATGGACTTCGCGCCGTTCTGGATGGCGCATACACCGCTCAAGATGACGATCCCCGAGGCGCGTGAGGAAACCGACCACGCATGGAGGGTGTCATACAGTCCGGACCGAAACGCAGAAGCGCTCAATTCGATTAGCGATGCGCCGTTCAGGTATCGCGTCAGTCACCTGGTTTCGCGTTTGTTCTTCCGCGGCATCTATTTTCCACAGATGAATAAACGTGCCTGGCTGAAGCTGATATACCAAAACCGTCGCCCCATCATCAGCTTGACAAGAGAGGCAGTAGGGATGTGGCGCTCTTACCGGAAAAGCAGAACAGTGGTTGAAGGCGAACCGGCAACTGTGATCAATCAGCAGAAGGCCGCGTGACCCGACGTCGGCTTCCACCAGAATACGAGTTCGGCTTCGTTAGTCATCTACCAAACACTTCAATGCGGGCGCAAGCGGGTGCAATGGTCCCACCTCATAGAACACGCCCGCAACCATCGGTTCAGCGACGTGGTCGCACCCACTAACATACTCTTCTGAATCGAGCGCACAGGCCCTACGAAGCATCCCAATGCCCGCATTCACCTTTACAGTTGCGGGCGTCTTCCGCGACTATCCCGTTCAACGTAGACTCAGGCATCCGCTCGCTAGCGCTCGCGATCTGCAACTGACTTTGCTGGGTCTCATTTGGACGATTTAGGTGCATACATCTTCAACCAATGAGCCGGCAAGCCTGCGTGCTAAGCTCGCCGACTATCTCAGCCTCGAACGAAACGTCTCGATCGCTTCCGCCGCAGTTTTCCTCCTGGGTCTCGGCGAAGAACTGTGGCAGAAATTCCTTCCCAAGTATCTCGAAGCGCTTGGCGCCGGCACACCCGTCATCGGTTTTTTCGGAACCACCCAGGACTTCTTTGACGCCATCTATCAATACCCCGGTGGTTGGATCGCCGATCATCTCGGTCGCCGGCGCGCCTTCCTGATCTTTATCGCCATCGCTTCAGCTGGATACTCTGTCTATTACTTCGCTTCCTCATGGCCGCTCGTCTTTGTCGGCCTCGCCCTGGCAATGGCCTGGCAAAGCATGGCTTCCCCGGCAATCTTTGCGGTCATAGGTGATTCCTTGCCACAAGAGCGACGGGCAATGGGATTCACCTTACAGTCGATCCTGAAGCGCGTGCCGATAGTGATCGCCCCACTCATTGGTGGGACAATGATTGTGTCGCTGGGAATCCTAAAGGGCGTTCGCGCGGGCCTTCTGATCAGTCTCTTGCTGGCGGCGCTAACATTCTTGCTGGTGTTGCAAGTAAACATCGAAATCAAATCGTCTGCAGCGACAAACATACGCGGCGTGTGGCGTTCGTTTCATCGGGCACTTAAGCGCCTGCTCATTTCCGATGTCATCATCAGAATGTGCGAAGGCATGACGGGAGTTCTAACAATTCTTTACGTCACGAATGTGCAGGGCTTCAGCACGGCACGTTACGGCACATTGGTCGCGATTCAGATGGTTACTTCAATCCTGGTTTATATCCCGGCGGGTAAGATTGCGGATCGTATTGGGCGCAAGCCTTTCGTCGTCGCCACGTTTGTGAGCTTTGGCTTATTTCCCATAGCGCTGATAATGGCCCCAAATTTCGCGTTTCTGATAGCCGCGTTCATCATCGGGGGCCTAAGAGAAATCGGAGAGCCGTCACGAAAGGCGATGATCATTGACTTCGCGCGCGACGACCTGCGAGCGCGATCGGTGGGACTCTACTATTTGGTGCGCAGCCTTTCAATTACACCGGCGGCCGCGATTGGCGGTCTCTTATGGAAAATCTCGCCGCAAGTGCCTTTCATAGTCGCGGGCGTTATTGGACTGATTGGCACTATTGTTTTCACCTTGACGGTAGAGGAAAGATACGCGAGCTAAACCAGGAGCTGGAATGATGCATTAAGAGGAGTGGCTTCATGGAAAATTTAAGTACAGACAGACAGGCGAACGGGCATATGTTCGTTAAGTTACGCGCGAGTAGTTTAGTTTCCGTTCTGGCGGTGCTTCTCCTGGCTCTGAGCCTTTCGGTTATTAATGCAGAATCGCAAATTATGTTCGGGGGAAGCGCCCAACAACCGAAGGGCACTCCCGCGGAATGGCAAGCCATTGAGAAGGCGATCGGCAGGAGCGGTTCGCTGCAACCAGGAGATATCTTCAGGATCGGCTTGCCCCGAACTGACCTCGAGGTAACGGTTAGAGGCCTGCGACTTAATCCAGCGCTGGCTCTGGGCTCATGGATCGCGTTCAAGAAGATGGGAAATATGACGACAGTCATGGGTGACCTTGTACTTACTGAAGGTGAGGTGGGACCGGTCATGTGGTCGCTACAAGAGAGCGGCATCGACACCACGGCGCTCCACAATCATCTGCTTGACGAGTCGCCGCGCGTGATGTACATGCACATCAACGGGCATGGCGATGCGCTTAAACTCGCCGAAGCTATTCATCGCGCGCTTTCGCATACTAAGACGCCGCTTGAGAATCCAAGCTCGGCCACCCTCGAGAAAGCAGCAGCGTCCCGCATCGATATGCATCAACTCGAGCTGGTACTTGGCAGAGCCGGGAAAGAAAACAGCGGAGTTTACCAATTTAGTGTTGCCCGCGCGGAAAAGATCATAGAAAGCGAAATGGAAGTCCCGCCGGCCATGGGCGTGGCGACGGCAATCAATTTCCAGCCCTCCGAAAATGGCCGCGCTGCAATCACCGGCGACTTCGTGCTGACGGCCAACGAAGTCAATCCCGTAATCCGCGCTCTGGGTGAAAACGGAATTGCTGTGACCGCAGTACACAGCCACATGCTCAAGGAGTCGCCCCGGCTTTTCTTCATGCACTTTTGGGCTGAGGGCGATGCGTTGAAACTGGCGCGCGGACTGCGCTCGGCATTAGACAAAACAAACTCAGCGCCACGCCAGTAACGCTAGTCACCCGACGGATCATGACCTTTGTCGCGTGGACTAGCTTGAGTTGTAGTACTATGGCGGCGCGGAGCAGCTCCCAAGACTAAACCGCCAAGGATTTCCGATTAATGCGTAATTCTCTCGCGCGAAGCATTGTCACGCTCCTGCTTGCGCAACAATTCTTAAGCCCAGCCTTCGTTTTCAGCCAACAAGAGGTTCGCCAGAGACGAACTCAAACCCAGCTCGAGCCGCAAAAGACTTCTTCGCAAACGCCATCCAGCGAATGGCAACGGCCCGATACGGGCACGATTGTGCCACTCGAGCAACCAGACACGGGTTCGTCTTTGAGACTGGAACCAATTATTCGCATCGCGCTTGCTACCGATGCACGCTCGGCAACAGTGTCCACCAGCGGCCATCTGATGAATGCGTCCGATCTGGCAAACACGTTTGTCGCCCTGGATGTGGCGCGCGTGCGGCTTGAGCCCCGGCTTCTGTCTCCTCTCCCGCCGAGTGAGAACCCAGACACCTATCGAATCCAGATCGTCGGACTGGCTTCGCGCGCCGAGGCCGAGGAAAAGTCTCGAGCTGTTCGGGAAGTTACGGACGAAGATTCTCAGATCGCTTACGACACCGAGACAAAAACCTGGGGACTACTTTCCGGCGCTCGACATCCGCAGATCGAAGCGGAAGAATTGCGGGCCCGGCTCGAGGAGGCAGGACTTGAGGCAACAATTGTGCGCGCCGGCGGTCCTTCCTCAGCAACGAGGACTGATTCAACTCTGGACGCTGAGAGCATTCAGCCGGCTGCCGCCACCCAGGCGACTGTCACGCCACAATCTTCTTCTTCTTCAAAGAACAATGCGTCTCAACCAAACTCCGGACAGATTGCGGCTGCTCGCAGTGTGCGACCTGTGGCGCGCTTCAGTCTGCCTTCACGTGAAGTTGTGGCCTCAGCGCCGGGCGCCGGTCGGCTTTTTAGCTCGAGCGCACCGGTGACTCTTGCTTCCGACAGCGAAACAACGCCAATACGTTTTAATGATCGACCCTATCGCGGGCGGATCGAAGTTTTCACAAACACGCGGGGCGCGCTCACTGTTGTTAACGTGCTGGGACTTGAGGACTACGTTAAGGGCGTGGTGGCGAACGAACTTTCTGCCGGCGGTTTTCCACTTCTGGAAGCCCATAAGGCGCAGGCAATCGCAGCACGCACTTATGCCCTCAGGAATCGCGGCCAGTTTATGTCGCAGGGTTATGACCTGCTCCCTACGACTCGTTCCCAGGTCTATCGCGGGCTAACTTCGGAGAATGCTCTATCGTCGCGGGCTGTCGATGAGACGCGCGGCATTGTTGCCACTTACAACGGCGAACCCATTAACGCTCTCTACACTTCAACCTGCGGCGGCCGCACCGAAGATGCAGAAAATGTTTTCAACGATGCTGTACCCTACCTGAAGGCGCGCGAGTGCGCTGCGGAAGGGCGGGCCGCGCTGGCTCCTTTTACGATTAGAACAACTCGCGAACCGGCCGAGCTACATGACGAACAGAATGTTCCGCTCGCGCGTGAGGTTGCGCTTCTGACTATTCAAAACTTCACTTCATTGCGGCCGAAAGTTGCTGACTCCTGGCTCAACGCGGAGGTTACGGTTTCTGAGGTTCGCAGTTGGCTCGCTTCAGTTGCGAAGCTAGCTCATCAAACGGCGCCGGCCGTGACGGAAGAGGTCAACCGGCCGCCCGAGTTTGCCACGGCCCTGAGCACCGCAGCGTTTGGTGAAAGCCGCGGCCGCGCGCTGCTCAACGATGCCGACGTTGAATACTTTCTGGCGGTCCGCGACGCCGGCGAAATACCCGCGAGCAATCGCGCCGATGTCGCAATGCTCATTCGTGATGGTTACCTTGCGGTTCTCCCTGACGCGACTTTGCACCCTCGCGAGCCTCTTTCACGAGCCCGTGCGTTGCATTCAATTGCGCGAATACTTGAGGCACGAAACCTGCTGCAACTTCAGAAAGGAACGACGCGACCAACGGTTGAGGGTGCTCTGATTCTGCGCAGCACCAGAGGCAAAGACGTGCCCGTCAAGATGAATACCGATGCTTTTCTCTTTCGGCAGATTGGGGAAACGATCTATCCGGTTCAATCCGTCGCTGTAGTCGGTGGCGAACCCGTCAGTTTTCATGTAAACACCGCGGGGGAAGTCGATTATCTGGAAGTTCGACCCGCACCCAATGGCGCCGCGGCCGATCGATTCTCGCCCTTTGCAAATTGGACGACGGAATTATCGCTGGGCCAGGCGCGGGCGCGCCTGGGACGTTTCGCGGGCGGCATCGGAACGCTTAAAGACCTGCGCGTAATCGCCCGCGGGCGATCGGGAAGGGCGACTGACCTTGAGGTCATAGGCACAGATGGAACGCGCCAGGTTCTTGGCGGTCGCATTCGCTCAGCCCTTGGCTTGCGCGAACAACTTTTCGTGATTGAGCGCAGGTATGACGAAGCCGGACGCGTCACCGGCTTCACTTTTCACGGACGCGGCTGGGGACACGGCGTCGGCATGTGCCAGGTGGGCGCCTACGGTCTCGCGAAGCAGGGCTTTACCTACGAACAGATTCTCAAGGCTTATTACACCGGAATTGAATTGACAAGGATCTACTGAAGTCGATAACCTCAGCGACAGCGAAAGTAGAATAGAGTTTGTAATTCTGACTTCACACCTCGCCAAGCAGAAAAGGATGCAGGGCAAGATGTTGATTGGAGCCCCTCATGGCCCACGTCGCATTCATCAGTTATTCAAAGGATGATAGAGAGACCGTCGACGCTATCTGCAAAGCACTGGAGGAGAATGGGCTCGATTGCTGGTATGCGCCGCGGAACATTCCGGTTGGTGCAACTTGGGACGCCTCCATCATGGAAGCGCTTGCCGCCAGTCGCGTAATGATTCTTGTCTGGTCATCACACTCCGACCAATCTAGACAAGTAAAACGGGAAGTCGCTCTGGCCCTCGACCAGATCGGGGTGACAGTAATTCCCTTTCGCATTGAGTCGATAGAACCTTCTAAACTGCTCTATTACCTCAGCGGCATTCAATGGTTCGACGCTTCCACCCCGCCACTAGAAGCTAACCTGAACCGGCTGGTCGAACAGGTTAAGATCGCCATTCCGGTGGTCGGTCAACTATTGGTGTCCGAGGAAGAGAAACTCCAACGATCCCCGAAGCCAGCGAAAGAGCCCGAGCCAGAGAACGGACGAGAGCGCGTAGCGGAAAGTGCAGAGGAGCAGCATCTGCAGGAGGAACAAACAACCCCCGAGAAAGAAACCCATCTGCTTAGTGAAGTAGAAGCGCTCCAGGCAGCGGAAGCGAAGGCGCTGGAGGAAGCCGAGGCCGCAGCTTACCGGCAAGCACGGCTGCGCGCTGAAGTAGAAACCCTCCGGCACGCTGATGCTAGGGTTTTGCCGCCAAGGGAAGCAGAAGTGCTGCGCCGCGCGGCAGAATTAGAAGCTGCCCAATATGCTGAAACAAAAGCACGCCTCCTGGCTAAAGTAGAATTCCTTCATCAGGCTGTAGAAACCACCATTAAGCGCGCAGAAAAGGATCTGGACGAAAACAAAACTCAAGCAGAAACTGCGCTCGCCGCCGATGCGAAAAATAAGAAGTAAAAAGCAGTGGCGCGCCGGCGTCAGGCAGATTTGCCTGTTTTGGTCTGGCATCCAGAATGAAAGAACTCTTGCACCTGCAAACCTTCCGATCTTGCACATCAGTACCGGTTCATGACTCGATATCTGTGATAAATTCGCGGCTAACTTGCTCTTGAAAATAGAGGAAATCAGCATGCCTTCAAGTATTGAACCGCTCTTAACAGTCGCCAACCTGGACGCTTTCCCTGACGATGATGGAAACCGCTATGAGCTGATCGGAGGAGAAGTATTCGCGTCTCGCGCTCCCGGCATTCCACACCAACGCGTCCTTCTCAATCTTGAAATGGCACTTAGCGACTATCTTAAGGTTCATCCGATTGGCATCCTCGTCCCCGGCGCCGGAGCCATCTTCAGCGATTACGACGCTGTAATCCCGGACCTGGCTTTTGTAGTTAGTGAGCGATGGAATCAGGTTGTAACGGGCGAGAAGTTTACGGGCGCACTCGACCTTGTTATTGAAATACTTTCGCTCGGAACTCAGAATCGTCAGCGCGATTTGTCCGCGAAGCGTCAGCTTTACGGAAAATATGGCGTGAAGGAATAACTTAGGATCGCCCCGCCATGTCGCTACCTCGGCGCATTCCATGATGACGAACAAATTAGCGCCAACCCTGTTGACTCTTTACGTTGTCCCGGATTGTCCCCTGTGCGCTGACGCTCGTGATTGGCTGAAGCAGCACGGTGTCAATTATATCGAGCGAGATGTCGCCGGCGACTTTGGAGCGCTTCGTGCCATGTATGAATTGACGCGGCAGCGGCTGGTTCCCGTGTTTGAGGCAAATGGACGGGCTCTGGTGCGTCCAACTGACGCGGAATTAACCGAATTCCTTTTGTAAGTGCTCGAGGATGCGGTTCTCTCGTAATCAAATCATCGGCGCACTGATTCTCCTGGCGCTCCTCTGGTTGGTGATCCTCTACCGCATGATATTCTCTCGCGCGTGAGCGCTGACAAAATCCCTGCAGCAGAGTTGGAATACGGCGGGAAAGACACCCGGGCTCCCGATGTCATCGCAATTGTTGGCCCAACCGCGTCTGGGAAGAGCGCGCTGGGAATCGAGGTGGCGCTACATCTCGGTGGCGAGATCATTAACTGCGACTCGGTTCAGGTTTATCAGGGTATTCAGATCGCTACAGCCAAGGTTCCCCTCGCAGAGCGCCGTGGAGTCCACCATCATCTGATCGATTTTGTTTCGCCAAACATCAACTACACTGCCGGCGACTGGGCGCGTGAAGCCGCGACGACAATTGAAGACGTACAACGACGAGGTCGAGTGCCGATACTGGTAGGAGGCACAGGACTCTACCTGCGCGCTCTGCGTAATCCTTTCTTCCCCAGTCCGCAGACCGATGAGGACCTCCGCCGGAGACTTAATAAGCTCCGCGAACGCCGCGGCGCCGAGCACCTTCATCTCTTGTTGCAACGCCTGGATCCACAAAGTGCTGCCGAACTCTTTCCACGCGATTGGCCTCGCGTGCAACGGGCGATCGAAGTTCGATTGCAAACCGGCGAGACGATGTCACAACAGAAGGGCGAGCGGCCGGAACCTCACGAGAGCGCCCGCCACTTCCGCCTGATCGTCTTGAATCCGCCACGCGCCGAACTTTACCGGCGCATCAATGAACGCGCCGAGAAGCATTTTGCGGCCGGCCTGGTAGAGGAAGTCAAAACGCTTCTCACGCAGGGTGTACCCGCAAATTCGAATGCCCTCGGCGCGCACGGCTACCGCCGCGTGGTTGAGTTTCTCGCAGGCAAACGCGATCTCAAGAGCGCCCTCGAGCAAACCAAACTCGATGTGCGGCATTATGCAAAGAGGCAGTTGACGTGGTTTCGCCGTGAAGCGGGTGCCGAATGGTTTGAAGGTTTTGGTGAGGATGAGGCTCTTCAAAGCGCAGTTTTGATGGCGCTGGCAAAGCATTCAGCACAAACTTGAGTTCCTTCCTATCCGCTGGTAGGGGGTCAACATGATGTCCGATAAGCTAAATTGGCTTGTCGCAGTGCTGTCAACGACAAACTAAAGTTTATCGGACAGGATTCAACGAAACTGGCCCACCACGTATCCGCTGTCTTCTTTGACTCCGAGTTAGCGGCAAGTCTCAAAATTGCGAAGGTGCACGTGGAAGTCAATAAGGTCTCTGAACCTCCGATATCCTCCGACCCTGAGTTTCCGGTCACAGACCGGAAAGACTAGTGGTCACGTTTACGGTAAGTCAGAGACTTACCGCGCATCGGAGGTCAAAGACCGGCAGTAAGGTGAGTGCCTCTTTTCTACCCTTTTCTCGCGAATAACGCCTGAAATCGCAGCCTCGAAATTCGGCCCGCGCCGCGATAAAAATAGGACATTCTCTGACTGCAATTTTCTTGTCACTAATCAGGCGCTGTTGTAATCTGGCGATATATCCCCCGCCTGCCCAGTTCAATTTTCCAGGGTGTGACCCATGTCAGACGGAAAGCCTGCGCCACAAAATATTCAGGATGCCTTTCTAAACACGGTACGCCGCGAAAAAACGACGGTGACGATCTATCTCGTCAATGGCGCAAAGTTGACAGGCCGCATCCGCAGCTTCGATAAGTTTTCGATCTTACTGGAAGCCGGACCGCACGAGCAGTTAGTTTTTAAGCATGCTATCTCGACAATCTCCCAATCGAGACGTCTCTCTGGAGACTTGCGCCCGCAAATGGTCGCCGAGGTCGTGGGCGATCCCGCGCACCAACCCCTAAATCAACTCGGTAATCAACCCGCCGATCAACCTAACGACTCGCCCGAATCCTGACATTCCTTTAAACTCTTGCTGGTTAGTCTAAAACTCCCAGCAAGACAAGACGAGGAACTATTGGCAGGAACTTTCATCACCTTCGAAGGGATTGATGGCAGCGGCAAGTCAACACAGTTGCGACTGCTGGCCAACTTTCTCAAACAAAAAGGCTGCCAGGTTTTGTTGACGCGAGAGCCGGGCGGCACACCGGTTGGCAATCGTCTAAGGGCGGCATTGCTTGATGCGCAGGAAGAAGTTGATCCGCTTACCGAGCTACTGGTCTTCGCCGCCGATCGCGCGCAACATGTTCGACGGGTTCTGCGTCCCGCGCTCGAATCCGGCCAGGTAGTCTTCTCTGATCGCTATGCTGACGCCACGGCTGCATATCAGGGCGCCGGACGCGGCTTTTCACCGGAGCTGATTTCAGAAATCATTGAGTTGGCTACTGAAGGACTCAAGCCTGATTTGACGTTGCTCTTCGACCTGTCAGTCGACGACTCAACCTCACGCACCCGCCGTCGCACAAATGGCAAACAGCAAGGCGATCGGTTGGACGGAGAAACTAACGAGTTTCACACTCGTGTGCGCGACGCTTACTTGCGGCTGGCGCGTGCTGAACCCGAACGCGTGAAGATCGTAGACACAAATCGTCCGGTGGAGTCGACTCACGAGTCTGTGAAGGGGATCGTCATTCCCTTCCTAAGAAGCAGGGGCCATGTCTGCGAGAATGAAGTTGAAGTCGCCACCTCAACCGAAACGGGAAAATAGAATCAATGCTGGATCAACTAACAGGAAACGAGCGCGTCAAGAAGCTGCTCAGGCGAATGCTGGAGGCCCGCCGGAGTCCCGGCGCAATGCTCTTTGCCGGCGAAGATGGCATTGGTAAGAAACTCTTTGCGCTCGAGATTGCACGGGCCCTCAACTGCCGTTCGCCGCAGGGCGTTGAAGGTTGTGGCCACTGTCCCTCGTGTGTACGCATAGGCAAAATCAACTACCCGCAAAGCGGCGAGTCGGAAGATTGGAAAGGGATTATCTGGTCAGACCATCCGGACGTGGGAATGGTAATCGCTCCCAAGCGTGTCTTGCTGGTTGAGCAGATGCGCTTGATAGAACGCGAGGCAAATTATCGCCCTTACGAAGGCAAGGCGCGAGTGTTTTTGATAGAAGACGCTGACAAATTAAACGACCCGTCGGCTAATGCGCTTTTGAAAGTCTTGGAAGAGCCGCCGCATACTTCGCATATCATACTGTTGACCTCACGGCCGGCAATGCTCCTCCCGACCATTCGTTCTCGTTGCCAGATGATCCGTTTCTCGCCTCTTTCGCCTGACGAAATAGAGAGTCACTTAGTAAAAAACAAAATCACAAGCGCCGTCGAGGCTCGCATTGGTGCACGAGTCGCCCGGGGCAGTCTGGGTCGCGCGCTCGCACAGGATTTTGATGAATTTAGCGCGCAGCGAGCGGCAATGCTTCGGGTGCTGCAAGCTTTAAGCGTAAATGAGGATCGAATTCAACTGTTGCGCTCGGCAGAAGAACTTAACGAAGCCCGGTATAAGGACGAATACGAAACGCGCCTGGACATTCTCGAGACGCTGATTCGCGATGCCTGGATGCTTTCGCTTGATGCTCCGGACGAAAGCATCGTCAACCTGGATTTGCTCCCTCAACTCAAGAAAGTTAGTGCGGGCCTGGATAGGCGGCGCCCCGCAAGTTGGATTTCGCAGATCGAAGAGATGCGCGAACAGCTCATTGTTAACATCAATCGCAAGGCTGCGACAGATGCTCTATTTCTCACCATGGCGGCAGCTGCACCCCCTCTCCAAAAAAGGCGCTTCGTACCTTAGCACCAAAACTGTTATTGAAGGGCCGCCTCAGTGTGACGCCTTAGCGCTCCAGCGAGAGGCGCTAAGTGCTCATTGTAACGAAGTAGGCGGGTGTAATGTCCTGCAGCAACCTGTTTCTCACCATAGTGCTCATAGAAAGGCGGCTCCGCATCAAAGCGGCGGGCGTCCTCAGCGGGATCACTCAGATGCAGACGTTCCACGCTGAACGCTTCAACTGATGTCCTCCCAAGCGTCTCCATCACTTCGCCCGCAAGTTCTGTATATCCCTGCGCCATCGATATTTTTCGCGCAAGCGCGGTCTCGTCCAAGCGGAACCAAATCTCATTCGCAGGAGGCGGCTCAAGACGGACGTCGGGTGGGCTGATGAGAGAAAATTCGAAATTCGGGATGTCGTGCCCCCGCGCCTGGCGCGCGAGAGTCACGGCTGCATTGGTTACCAGGCGACATACATCATGCATTGGGTTGTAACCTTCAAGTGCATCGCCGGCAACGAAATTGATTTGCTCGTTAACGAACGCCTCGGTGAGCTCTTTCGCCAACTCGATAAAGAGATCGAACTCTTGATTGAGAATCGCCGCGTAGCCTGCCGAATCCGTGAGGCGTCCATAAATACTCCCTGGTCGTGCACCAGCCTGCTTAAGGATTCTCGTGGTCGAGCTCAGTCTTGAGCGCCCTGAGCGCCCCGATCCATCGGTAAGGACAAAAACGCGAGGCTGCGCTACTTCGAGCCAACCGAAGACCTTGAGTTCATGGCCGGGATGCGCGATTACCAACGCGGCCCGCGTATCTGGGGGTGCGAAGCGAAAGTTGCTGTCTGGATTGCTCATCTCGCTTCTCCATTAATCAACGCAGTAATGTTCCGGGGGCTTGATTGGCGCATTCCCGTTAGATTTCAGCGATCCGCGCCGATTCCCGAAAGTCGCTCTACGAGATAAAGCTTGTTGAAATGCTCTTCATCGAAGCGCTCTTTCTCAGAAGCTGATCGCAAAAAACGGTGGCCTTCTTGCATAGTATCGTAATGGACATGCCATCCCCTGGCTCTCTCTCGCGGATTCCATCTGGCTTTCCGCTCTCGAAACACTTTCTTCTCGCCGTGCTTTTGCGATCTAAAAGAATAGTGTTTCAGCAGGAACTTGAAGGGAAAGACCCGTCGCCCCTCGAATATCACGTCGTGCCCGGCGGAGGGAATTGTCGAAATCGGCTGCCCGTAATTCTTCCATGCCTTTCGTTGAAAAGGATGAGAGAGATGTTTAAAGTCGAAATGCTTGAAGTAGGCTTCATGATCCATTCCTGCCTCGAACCCGTCATCGATCGGATGAAACTCGACAATCGTGTGATCTATACAATTGAAACCCAACCGATCTACGAGATAGAGACTATCCTTATAATTGAGATCCGGCCATGGAGATACCAGCACTTCGTCGGCGCCGCGTCGGATGAACCAATCGGCCTCGATTTCTCCGCAGAGCATCTCAATCCGTTCGAGCATCGCTCCCCACTCGAAATAACGAGATGGCCCTTTTGGGGGGAATCTTTCGATAGTTACCGGAAGCCGGCTTTCCAACTGTTTTGCCAAATCGTAGGTGGCATCCGTGGACCAGTTCTCGAGAATATGAACACTGATCCCCTGGTCGGTCCACTTTTTAACTGATTGAACAATTATGTCCTCTTCATTGTAAGCCGCCATGAACGCCACCACTCGGAAATCGGAGGGGGCAGTCACTCGAGGAAGTTTACCTGCAGCGTTGTTTGTAATCACCGTGAGGATGGTCTTCTTTTCGTGACTGGTATTGTCGCTTACCGTCAACCCGATAAACTCAAGATTGAATCCTTCAGCGCGCAGCAACTGCTCCAGCTCTAACAGGCTCCATCTGCCCGGATGAAGCACAGGCGCAGACGACCCATTGCTGCCACTCTCGTTCAAGTTCCTCTCAGGCGTTGTCAATATGCAAACCGGCGCCTGATCGAGCCAGGCTTTTAACTTCTCTAACAAACAGGCGGGACTAACAAGTTGGTCTATCAGGTCAGCGCAAACAATAATCGCGCGCTTCAGAATATTCTCGGGCAGCGAGATTGTGCCTGGGCGACTCAAATCCTCTCCTAACCAGGTCCCAAATCCGTACCGGTCGCGATACGAGTCGACGTCAGCAACAGGAACGATCCCAATGACCTCAAACTGAGGATAAAGCTGTATTAGGTCTTTCGCGGTTGGCTTGCCGATCGCTATCACGTGCGTACATTCAAACTGCTGGCCCAGATAAGCGGCAAATGGGTAGACATCAGGTTGCGACTGCGTTTGCGAAGCTGACCTGGAGTCAAGCAGCAGTCTCAGTCCCGCCCGTGGATTTCGGGAAATAATTTCGGCGGCGGTTCGAATGCTTGAGATATGTTTGGATACCGGGCGCAAAATCCGGCCGAAACGTTGCCTTACAACTGAGCGTCTTTTCATGTAAATGGGCGAACCGATCTTATCTACCAGAATTCAGGATTGGATTCTTTTGGTTCTCTGAAGGCACTTAAAGCCAACTGACTAACGCAGGAGTGGTTTGCCAGGAATTGCGTCGATTGGGGTTCAGAAACTACATAGCACTCCACCGGTGTCTCAACAGTCATTCTACTGGTAATTCCTCAAGTCGCCACACGCCGAGACACTTGCCGAACTCCGCGTTCTCGACAACTATTTTTAGGGGTTCCGGGAAGTTGAAGGGGGGTAACCGCAAGTTCACGTTCCGTCCTTCCCCGGTCGCGATGTTTCTGTGTTCTCGCACCTCTGTATGTGTAGTGACAAAAAGATATTCTGAATTGCTTTTCTTGAAATTCGCAAGCGCGGCCCGGATATCCCTGAATGAGAAGTGAATGAAGCAGTCTCTACACAGGATCACGTCCACTCTAGGGAGGGAATCTCTGGTAATGTCGAGGGTCACGAACTCTTTGCCATCACTACCATACAGTTGACGGTTACGGTTGATAAGGCTCGGAACAACATCAGCACCGATGTATGTCACTTGACCCAGCTCTGTGTACTGCATCCAGTTGAAATCGCCGCAGGGTGCGTCGAGTATCGACCTGGCACCCACCTCAAACAACAATGCCGGTAACTCGCGCCTAATCACCGTAGTCCGGCCGAGGGTCGAGCCTCTGCCGGAGACTGACTCTGAATCTCCCCACAGATTGCGCTCGTAGATCTCCCGAAAGATAGCCTCCGCGTTAGCTCCGCGAAGAACTATGTCCCGGCAAGCATCTTTCACCTTCACATAGGCTGCCGCACTACGTGGGAACGTGGATTTCAAGCGAGACTTTATTGGCCTTGAGGTGCTTAAAGATTTCCGCATTACCAACTAAGCAAACAGTTTGTTCTCAACTCATTTTCCCGGTCGAAGCGCCCAACGCCGGACTTAAGCTGGCTCGAATGAAGCGACTCACCCGTTCCTTTGAAAGCCAGGGTATGCGCTTCCATTCCTTATTAATCCATATCGACAAGGCATCTTGACTAACAACTTTACACTTCTCGCTTGCGTCGTGTGATTTCAATCCAGGATTGGCCGTACGTCTTGTCGCGACCGAGTTGCCGCGTAATCAGCCCTCTGCGATCACATTCTGCCTTAATCCACCGGAGACTATGATAAATGCAGCCGGGGACGTCTGACTCGTGACTCGTGCCGTGCCATTCATCGCCTTGATAGTCTGGGCGCCTCCAGCCCGACGGCAAGTAGGACGTGAGAAACACCCCTCCGTTTTTCGTGTCGCGGAGGAACGAGTCGAGCATCGCCTGTATTTGTGGCTTAGACGCGTGTGTCCATACCGAGTAAGCCAGAAAGAAGTCGAACTTCTCTCCGAATACAGAACTGTCAAAGCGCGGGTTGGTATCAAAACGCGGGCTTTTGGCCGCCAGTACCTCGGGCTCTAGAATGGTCTCAGTGCCCATCTTTAACCTCCCCAGGTGAGGCTCAATTCCGCAGTAGCACCCCGGGTCCAGGAAATGAATCAACCAGTAGCCACCACGCAAGACGCCGCACCCTATGTCGAGGACCTTAGAGTCTGGGTTTAATCCTGCTTTCAACAAGTGAATTAATAACTCTCTGCCTCCCCTTTCAAAATTCTGGACCGGGACGCCGAGGAATGTTTTCTCGCCCAAAATTTCGGCCCTCTTTTGTAATTTCATTTAGGTTGCTTCCGACCCCAAGAGAACCAAAATGCTGTCGTGCTGATGATCGCAGGAGGAATACAATATACGAGTGCGAATTTGAATAGCTAAGAAGAAGAGAGCCCCAATCCTCCAACGACACTCCAAACTGCAAAGGCGAGCCACAACTAACGATAAAGGCCGCCCGCTTACCGGTGAGTCCGCTGCAAGCCCTTAGATGTGTTGGCTCACAGCTTCTTTCCCATAATCGAACTAAACGAGATCGGCCCGAAATACCTGCTGTCCACGGCATCATAGCGGTTGTCGCCTAACACGAATAGATGTTTCTCAGGGACGGTAACAGAGGCGGTCGGCTGGCCTTTGCCATTGGTATGCTGCGGATAGGCCACCTCATAAATGGCATTGCTATTCATTTCCCTGAAGATTACCAGGTCGCCATCCTGCCGAAGTCTTTCACGTTGCAGGCTCTGCCCATTGACCATGACTAAATCCCTGACGATTTCAATCTGGTCCCCCGGCAATCCAATAACGCGCCAAACATACCTGTACTGCTTACCATCTCTTTCGACTCGGTCAAACAAGACGACATCCCCGCGCCGGACATCGGCGACATCACTGTAGGAGCGCCTTGTAAAGAATATGAAATTGCCTGCCGGTACACCGGGGAACATACCGTTTTGTGGGCGATGGCGAAGTCAATAAAAAAGAACTTAGCGATGATGAGAGCCACTACTACAAGAAGTGCGACAGATGAGACTATTTTCGATTTGCTCATGTTGCCGGAGTATGGAGGAAGCATCCTAAGCGCATAACGTTGCGCCCATGCAACCTACCAAAGAAGCTCGCTCATGGCGAGTACGCTGCAAGCGCCTGTTGGGCGGCGCGGTTGCCATATATCACTCCGACTTTCAAGGAGATTTCACACAGCGAAATGCCAAGTACCCTGGATGAATTTGCTTTCGCCTCCGCGATACGTTCCCATCATAAACAATAATGTACGCGTTCTGCTCATCTGCTTCTGTTGCGGTCCACCAATAGATGACTTGCGAATGGATATTCCAGAGAGGTGATTCCTTATCGGGAGTCGTTTGGTATGAGGCCGTCCTATTTTGCGAGTCCCACATTCCACCACTGTTCGCGCCGTGCCGCGACATTGAACGCACAGCTTCTTCAACTGTCGACAATCGCCAGACGTTCTGCGGGGCGGCGGCTAATGTTCGACCATCCTCTTCAAGATATTGGCAACGTTTTGTCGCCTCGTACCAATTCACGCCTTCACGAGGCCATCCTACGCCATCAGCAGCCCAGATGAGTCGGACGCCGTTACCTTCCACTAAACGAGCTTGAAGATTACCGTCATTAACACGACCTGCAACACGAAAGGCAGGCCCTACGCCACAGACAATAAGGGTTAGCAATGGCAATCCAATAACCACAGCAGAAGCCGCTTTCCGCGAGCGGCGCCGGCCAAGCCAATAAAGCAATCCGAGCAAAACCAATGGCAAAGTAATAAAGCCGATCACCGCAAAATTGGGTCGTCTGAGGAATAAGGGAAGCAACACACCCAGCGCCACATGAGCAATGCTTCCGATACGCGGGAGGTAAATTGAAAGCAGCGATAATCCGACAAAGATCAACATGGGACTGAGGTATTGGACGAACATCAATCCCAGATTCGCAAGCAGCGAATCATAAAACCAGCCTTCATGAAAATTCTCGATGATTCCCCACATCGCCCAGAAGCAAGCGATAGCCGTAGATAAACCGACCGCTAGCCACCCTAAGATTTGCTGCTTCTTCAGGTAGCTCATAGATATCATCTAAATTCACAAGCGGGCAATTAGGTGCCAAGGCCACAGCTTGCACGTCGTGCGCAAGGGCTTTATCGTATTCGAACTCCTCGTAATACGTGAGAGCCAACCGCGACAAGAGCCAATGGCTCTCAGGCTGCTTTTGCAAAGCGGCGGTAATAGGCTTCCGAGCGCCTTTCCAATTGTCGGATTCAATCAGAGCTTCAATCTTGTCCGAACCCTTTGACATGAAATTTCGATCGTTTCTGAGGAAGCAATATAACGCTGCGCTTCAACGGCGAGCGCACGCAACTCACCAAAGAAGCCTGCTCATGGCGAGCCCTGCAAGAGCTTGTTATATTGTGGCCTACGATTGCTGCCCGAAGAACTTCCAAAACAATTCTTCAGATCTGCTAACACCTTCCGGGCTAAAGCCGATCGACTTATTCTTGTTCTTGGGATTGCTGATGAACCCCTTCTCATGCAAGCGATTCAGTGCATCCCAGTCGTGACCTTTCCAAGCCCGAGCAAAACCTTGCTCCGTAAACGACGTCAGATGGAGCAGCGCAAGGACCATTTCATCAACTTTATCTTCGTCGTAACTCATGAGGATTGTTTAAGTCTATTCGGGTCTTCTGTCAACGCCAGAACCCCGATGAGATCAGGAGCATATGACGTTGCGCTTCAGCGGTGAGCGATTCCGGGCCTTTCTATTTCAATTTACTACTAACGCTTCCTCAACCGAGTCCGCTGCAAGCGCTTAGGCATCACGGTAGAACTTAGGCAGAGCGGTTTGGGTTAACAACGCTAGCGGATAAAGCACCAAGATGAAAACTGTCATTGAGTGAATCCAACAATCAAGTTAAGAACAGGCAACCCGCGCGCCGGTCCAAATTTGTTCGACGGCTCGCCTAGATAGATTGAGGAAATACCTTCATCATCTTTGTGCATGCCATTTCGTGGCCACTGGCGAGACGATGGACGCCACGTGAGACAACCTCGTACTCATGTCGGGAATAGAATACCTCCGCGTTTACAGAAGCATCCATTTGAAGATGGCCACAGTGCGTCGCCACAGCAAGGGCCTCGAGTTCTTGGAGAATCCTTGCGCCAACTCCCCTCCGAGCCAAGCGGGGGTGAACATAGACAGCTCTTAGTTCCTGCAACGAGGGCACGATAGAACCAAATCCAACCACGCCAGACGCGTCCTCAGCGACGACGAAGAGTTCATCGCCCTTTGCAATAGCCCGGCGGATTTGCTCATAGCGTGCTTCATCCGGCTGCCGTGACCAGCTATTGAGTACTTCGGGAGGATAAAACTCGGAAGCTGTTTGGTGCACGGCCGCAAAATGCGTGCAAATGATGGCTTCTGCGTCTGCGCCAGAGGCCGATCGTACCCGAACAATGTTGGCTTTTGCGTCGCGCAAGTTGGTACTTAGTTGAGCCGTGTAACGTCAGAGTTGAGGTGGCCGCGCGAGTCGCGACAACCGAAGAAGTTAAAGACTTTGATGAAGGGCACGCAATCGCGACTCACCCGCAACGATTTTGTTCGTCGTCGCCCGGAGCGAAGAACCGACGTGGTTCACGATACCGGCCGCCATAGGAAGACCGCAATCTCATCGACCCTGACATCGTCCAGCTCATATAGGCTTGTGTCCAGTCCGCACCACACGAACCCCACCCGTTCATAGAAACGGATTGCGCCGTAATTGGTGGTCTGCGTTTCCACCCACACACCGCGCGCGCCAAGCTGCCGCGCCCCATCCATCGCAGACCCGACGAGTGCGCGCCCGATGCCCCGCCCCCGCGCCTGCGGTGCTACATAGAGATGTTCCAACCGCGCGCGTCGATTCCACTGCTCAAGTCGCATGGCCGCTAAACCCACAACGGCATCGGCATCCTGTGCGACCTGTACCCACGACATTGTCGGGAACGCGTCGACTTTGCTGTTAAGAGGGTACGACTTCCGGATGGGCGACGTGGCCATAGTTTCTTCGAGCGAGATGGATCGCGCCGCTTGTTCGAGACGATAGAACCGATCAGTCACGAAGGTTGTATCGAGAGCGAGCAAAGCAGCTCGATCGGTCGGCCATTTTAATGGGCGGAGCATGATCATTGTGTGATAACAGGCGCCATGCTTTCCAGCCTGGCGATTAGCGCCCTGCCGCTGCGGCGCGTTTGTCGGGTGAGGCGACTACCGCGGAGATCCAGCCAGTCGGAAGCAAGTTACAAAACACGCTCCCGCCGCCAGAACTGAAAATGTAGCAGAGGCCCGAACTGCGTTGACAAGATGTAACACCTTAGCGGCTCGTCCGACTGGCGAACAGCAGTAGATGACACTCCCACCGAGATGTCTGAAAAAAAGCGCAAGCCCGTTTTGGATCTTTGCCAGCTCTGCCGGTCACCACCGCATGTAAGGAGCGACGTTCTCAGCGATAGTTTTGAACTCCTTGTCGGTCAATGGTAACTGCCGGAATGCGGCCCATCCTTCGCGCGGTGCCAGGTTACCACCGGCTGGCGCATCAGAACCGTAGAGCACCCGTCCTATTCCGATTTGGCGGATGCGTGTGGCAACGAGCTTCGCTTTATCGGGCGTAATGCTCGAACGCACGACGGTGGTCACATCGAACCAGAGGTTTTTTACGCGCGCATCGCGGCCGGCAATCGCTTCCACAAACACATTGAGCGCTGCATCCGTCAGGTCATCGTAGCCTCCGGCTCCCGCAAGATGAGCGATCTGAACGGGTACATCGGGAGCTGCGGGGAGAAGTTCGCTCAGAAACACGCGTGCCTGATCGCGGCCGTAGTTGCGTCGTTTCGATATCGATGTACGCATGTGTACGACGATTGGCATCCGCCGATTATTGGCAGCCTGAAAGACCTTGCGCACCGCCTCCACGTTTTGCGGATTATCGAGATCGACATCAGAATTGCCGAAATGCAGCTTAAGCCCAAACCGGAGCTGGGGATCCTTGGTACAGCGCGCTAGTTCATCAGACGCGTAGGGCTTGAGCGGGTTAAAGCTACAGAATGCACGTAGACGGTCGGGGTGCTGCGCCACTTGCTGGCTAGTCCAGTCATTCTCGGCTTTTACTTTCTCGTATTCATTTTCGACAGTTCGATTCGCGCTGCCCCATGTATAAGCAACCGACAACACCAGCGCCCGACGAATGCCGGCTAAGTCGAGCAACGCGATAAGATCATTCGCGTTAATACCGGGTGAACTGGGGTTTCCCGACACCAGCGCGGCGGCAGCGGGACTGAACAGATGCTGGTGGTGGTCAACTTGCGGTGCTGTTTGGCCATGAACTGGCCAGAGGGGCAGTACCATAATCGCGCAGACAATCACGGTCCTCATGTGCTAAAAACCTCCTGGCTTCATCTGAGTAAGAGTCTGACCATCAGGCTCTCGCATGCGCTACAGCGGCCTGGGATTGCACTTAACCTCCATCTCAGTCGCTCTTGCAGCGCCGAACGCTCGAATTAACCGGGCGCGCACGCAGTCTCGAAATCATCCAAGTCTCGCGGATGAAAGCCACGCTATTCGCGTTCAATGAGTGGTTGGGCCGCGCTGATACAGTAATCTCATTCTCCTTCGGGCCATTCGCCACGTTTATTTCCGGGACTCACTGGAGGCGGTTGGTTCGGGCCTAAATTCTCTGGTTGAACATTAGCATAGATAAAATTCTCTGGCGGCACGGGTGCTCCGGCAAGCCTCCGTAGCATCGCCAACTGGCCCGCATGAGTCATAGCATCTGAGAATGGCCCTTGAAGCAACTGTTCTGGTCTGATGCCTTCGAGCGGCGTATCATTTTCAAGATGATGAGCCAAATCTTCAATGGTCTTATGAAACCTAAGGATTTCTGCTTGGAAATCTGGGAGCGGCTCTGGGTTATATTCGCCTCCAATGAAGAAAGTCCGCGCATAGCCGAGGACACTTTCCATGTGCCTGAGTAATTCAAGTGGCGTCCTCACCTTTGGAGCAGCACGAAATGAGTAAAAAGACTCTGGCGCGCCACGCAAGGCTTTCTGCGTGCGATAAGCAAGAGCAGCAAGGAAATGTCGAAGAAGTTCACGCTTATCATCCATAACGAAGCTCTCTCAAAAACAAGCAGACGCCCAACGCCTGCGCTTCAGCGGCTCGCCCGCGCAACGTACCAAAGAAGCCCGCTACCGGCGAGTCCGCTGCAAGCGCTTATAGGCCGCGTGATTGACTTAGTAGGGATGCATGATCTCCCACAACCCAAGCTCTTGAAGTCGCACCATCAGGTCTTTATGCGCTCGAGCCACAACTTTTAAACGTCTCCGCTTATGGGGATGTAGCTGCGCGACTTCAGCGACCACTTTTGCCAAACGTGCTACCTCTTCATCCGTCGAGTCAGCGAGGACCTTCAAACGTGCGACATTCTTGGTGGAGATATTTGATTGACTCAAGAAGCCAACAACTTCATCAACCTCTTCAATATGCTTGCGCAGCTCCCGCGGAAGCTTCATGCAGTCTTTGCACACATGCGTTCTGAGGCCTTTGCCAGAGAATCTCTCATTAGGTCGGTGGCAATCGCAAAGCCAACAATAATGTGCCATGCAACTTATTAGCGATCAGCAAAACGCTTGTTGCAGAGAAACGTGAAGCGGCCAACGCTGATGCGCTTCAGCGGCGAGCCCACGCAACTTAACAAAGAAGCCCGCTCACGGCGAGTCCACTGCCAGCGCTTGTTATGCTGTTTCTGCGGCGACTGGCATTATTCCTTCTCCATACGGGCTAGTCTCATTTGCAGGTTCACCCACACCTATGACACGAGATTTGGCTGCTGCCCTTGAGCCGTGTCTTGTGAGTTCGTTGCTAGTGAGGGTTCTCCTGAGCGTACCAAAGAGCCAGTCGGCAAGCGGCAGAAGGAAATTCACGTTTGCCTCCGTATCCACATGATGGATGTAATGATGCTCATCAAGAAAGCAGAACCATGCTTGGGTCTCCATAATACTATGGCTGCCTGGACGATGAATGGAATCGTGAACAATTATAAAAAGATTGGAAATAATAGTAGTTCCTAAAATTGCACCCACGAGGAAAGGCACGTTTTGCGAAAGTAGCCACATCGGCAGCCAAATCAACACGGCTCCTAGAGTCATGTAAAAAATGAGATGAGCGAAATAAGTCAGAGCGTTTTTCCATCCTGAGATTTGCGGAACATCTACATCTTTCCCCAGTATGGGGATGCGCCGAGCAGGACCACCGGTGATATATCTCCACGTTGGAAAATAGAGATGATGATGAGCCAGATGAACTGCATAGATACGCCGGAGCAAGGTTAAACTACGATGATAAATATATCGGTGCACTATCCACTCGATCGGTGACGCGATAATTGGAGTTAAAATCAGACCCGCGACAAGAGCCGCAACAACGCTAATGGGACCATGAGGCAGTACTCCGACCAGGACTGAGATCGCACCAAAAAACAAGATCAAGAGAGAAGTCGCCGCTGCAATACGAGTACGACTTAGCAACCCCTGAACTTCTTTGGTGCTCATATTTTCTCCCTTTCAAAGTAGCGACCAGGTGAAAACAGCATAACGCTGCGCTTCCGCGGCCGGGCGACAACTCTCTCACGAACAAGGTGTCAATGAGAGTGGTGTGCTGCCTTATTCATGTGCTTAGTTGTGGCGAACCGTCGAACGTTGCGCTTCAGCGGCGAGCCCGCGCAACTTACCAAAGAAGCCGCTCACCGGCGAGTCCGCTGCAAGCGCTTATGCTCAGCGCATTCGCTTGATTCCTTCGATGTGCTCTTGGGCTTCGGAACTGAATTGCTTTAGTTCTTCGTCGGTCAGCAGCCCTTCGTGAATAATGTTAGCCAGCAGCGCAAAAGCGGTTGACCGACGCGGATCGTCGAAAGCATACGCCATCGTCTTATCACGAGCTCGAATTAACCGATACACCTTCAAGTAACAGTCATGGTAGGAGGCCTGACACGCTGCCGCCAGTCGCACCTCCTCGAGCACGCGTTGACAATAGCGCTCCAAAGCAATGCTATGAAGGCGACGGAACACTTTCCAATCCGATTCTTTGATATCCATGGTCCTACTATTAGATGCGCCTTTGGGTACATGCAAATACTGTCAAAGAAAGCTACAAACGATAATCGGAAAATCAATCGGCTACCAGTTCGATTAAATCGCCTGTTTTCAATAAGCCTTCGACCAATACCGCACAATAAACACCAGCAAAGTTACCGTGTGCTTGGGCAACCTGCCGTAAAACTTCAGGGTTGTGTTCACCTGTGTCCGCGTCGAGCGAAATCATCTTACAGCGCGGGTCGCGCTCAAGAACCATAATTGTCGCCTTTGAACCGATTCGCAAACGGCGACCGACAAAATCGTCTTCAGCAAATCCGCCGCTCTCAGATGCGAAATTGAAGTAGACGTTTGCTCGAAATCGCCGTTTATCAATTGGCATGCTCAATTCCGATTCAATCTGTCGAACGGTTTGCAAGCTGATTAACGAGACCGGGCGGCAATCGGTTAAGGCGCGGTCTGACCGCACGAGTGTTAGTTGATGCTTTTCGCTGATTCCTTCACCGAGTAGTTTTATGAGCGCGGGATCGTCAACGGACACGATTTCGCCTGATGGCGTAACAATGTCTAGAACCATATCTTCCGCATCCCCGTTTGCAGGGGTAACGCCGGGCGCGATGCTCGTCGCTTCGGTCAAATTCGGCGGTTTTGACGCTCGTTCCGGGTGACGGAATTGCGGACGATAAAGCAACATTTGTTGCTGCACATTTGCGTTCAAATAAGGGAAGCCTTTGCGGGCGGCGGAACTTTTGAAGGCGTAACATCGGTCGCCATAGATGCCCGAAAATCCCATAAAAACCTCGCGAATTTCCGCGCCGCGCATACTTTTAACCGGATAACGCCATAAACTTTCGACAGTTCCAATAGTTGTCATATCAACATCTTATTTTCGCTTACTCTTAATCACCACATCAACGGATATGCGAAAGCATCTAACGGTTGATTCGAGGCGGCGGCGCGAATCAAAGCACCCTTCGCCGCACCAAGCAAGTTGAGAAACACGCTCCCACACATCACGAGAGCAAGCTAACGACAGCCTTCAGCTGCGGCGCGCGATCAGTGTCAGATCTGATGGGACAGGACTTCTTGAGAAGCACGCTATCGCGCAGTCAGCTGCAAGGCTTTATTATCCGTCGTTGATGGTAGCGCCAACGTACGGAATTTGATCCTTAGTTATCATTGCATCACCAAAAAGACGGATAACACCGCGTTCAGCGGCGAAGCTCCAGCGCTTACGCCGGCTTCGTCCGCTGCAACGCGCTTTTGTCCAGCGCGCTCTTCCGGCGAATGAGCTCGAACATATGAGCGGGCCTCCTCGAACTCTCTAGCAGCCTATCGCGAAAAGTGCGCCTGCGGCCCCACAATATGGCTGGCTCAGACTCTCGACCGCTGCACCTCGTAATGCAGCTGAACGACGCCATCCGGAAATTGTTGTACTCCGAGCAAGCGGAGCGCCACCTCACGATGCCTCGGTACAAGGAGGGGAATGCCTTCCCCGATGAAGGTTGGCACCACGGTGATGATGAACTCGTCAATCGCATCCTCGTCCAGGAAGGAGCCGATGATCTCGCCTCCGCCCATCATCCAGACGTTCTTGCCAGCTTGCGTGCGGAGACGTTCGGCAAAGGCACCGATCGACTCGGTGACGAAGTGGACGCCAGCGGGTACGGAAGCAGGCGGCGGTCGCCGAGAGAACACATAGTGCACGGCATCTGCACTGAAGCGCGCGCCCATCTGCAGACTCCGGTCGAAGGTCTTGCGGCCGAGGATCTTGGCATCGGTGGAATGCTCGAATTCCGGTAGACCGTAGAAGCCCTTGGGAGCCGGCCGTTCCGTCAGCCAAGCGAGATTGCCGTCGGATCGAGCCACGTAGCCGTCCGCGCTCGTCGCAATATTCACGATGATTTTTCGCTGTGGCACGAGACCCCCATGTCAGTCTCTCTAGGAGCATCGACGGCACCCACTTGGCAAAGCGCGGCTCCGTACCTCCGGAGAGCGCCCTTGTGGTCGGCGGTGTCCCCACTCTTGGCTCCCGCCTTGGCCCTGGCGCGAACTTCAGACACGTCCCTGGTCACCATCACCGGCACCTCTGACGTCTGGACAACGCTGATGCGCTTCAGCGGCTCGCCCACGCAACGTACCAAAGAAGCCCGCTCATTGCGAGTCCGCTGCAAGCTCTGTTAGTTTCGCTGCGGACAGGCGGTGCTTAGCCGTCCCGCTCTATCTCTCCGGCAGGAGACCTACGAGGCAGCCGTTGAGCCACCAATTGAGCGGCATGATGAAATAGCGATCTTCGACCCAGAGCGAATTCCCGAAGAGCATGGAGGGTGCGAAGCCTCCGTTGGACTCCCTCCCATAAGACGACCGCGCGGCGATGATTCTCTCGCCGGACGAGACGTTGTAGAGGTCAAGGAAGACCTGCCCGTGACCTGGCTCCGTGCTACCGAAGCCCGGGATGAGTCCGGGCGCCGGCTTCTCGCGGCTCGTGTAGCTGAAGACGGCGATCCACGTCCCGCGCGGCGAGACGAGAGCCACCTGGTTGCCCCAAGACTCACCGGACTTGCGGTAGAGACGGCCGTTGTATTGCACGAGTCCGCTGCACGCGCTTCGATGCGGCCTCACTTTTGGCTTCTTCTGATTCGTTCAAGCTTACTCTGGCAGCGCTTGCTTAGCGACGCATCTTTTCCCGCCACGGTTGAAAGCAACGGGTAAGGCAAAACGACCGAGCGAGGCACTGGCTGAAGGATAGTACTCAAGCCTTCAAGGTGGCCTTCACGTCTCCAGATCACTCGATTCCACGAAATGCCTCTAACCTTCACAAGGTATCTCTTCGCACGCATAGCACGCGCTTCGGCCTCACCCGGACATCCAACTACAGCATCAAATACGAGAATATACCCCACTAGATTTTCATCATGCTGTAATTGAATAGCGAAGTTATCAAGGCGAGCCTTTTCATGCTCCCAACTGATCGCCCCGTATTGCTCAAACACATGAGTTGGGATTTGGACGCAATCGATAGCCGCGTATGCTGACGACCCGATCAGCAACGAGGCTAAGAGCATAGCGACGAAGTAACTCATCTTCCGCACAACCATGGAGCACCGAACGTTTGAGTTGACGCGGCGGCGCGAATCGAAGCACCCTCCGCCGGATCATTCTGGTTCAGGAACACGCTCCCGCCGCTCGCGTCCAATGATTTATGCGGCATTCTGGTCATGAGCTTCTCATTGCGGTCGTCGATAATCCATCAAATCAGAAGGACCCTGCTCATCATTGGAAGGCCCTTGTCGCGATGCAGCCAAGAGTGTCCGGCATCCGCTGACGCGTACAGATTACCGGCCTTGTCGGCGACCGCAAGCGCAGACCCAAGTGTGGCGATGCAGCCCGTATCGACGATGCCTCCAAGCCATCTGGGGAGACCACGGACGGGCTGGAGCGGAGTTTTCCCGTCTATCGGCCGTCGATAAACTGCTCCTCGGGCTGCGAAGTGGTCTGTAGATGCAGCCACGAGAATATCGTTTTCCGAAAATGCCACGGCAGAGCAATATGACGCATGCAGGCCCTCCTGTTCGACGGTCCAGGTAGCGCCGCCGTCCCGGCTGATACAAAGCCCAATCGCCGCCGCCGCGATTACCCTGCGGGGATGAACCGGGTGCCCGCAGACTTCGTGGACGTCACTGTCGACGTCAATGGTGGGTTGCCAGGTCACACCGCCGTCGGTGGAGCGCGGAATGCCCCCGACATGAACATTGGCTAAGAGCGCAGCTCCGTCTGAGGTGGCGGTCATCGAGCGAATGCCAAGCGGTGGTCCAACGAGTTGACCGTTTATCAGCGCCGAACCTGCGTACCACGTGTCTCGTCCCGGAACGGTCTCGAAACCGCTGAGCGGATCAATCTTGCCATTTTGGCTGACGCGGAGGACACGCGCATCGTCCGTCCCGAGATAGATCACATCGCCGACTACCGCCAGACATGCGAGGTCCAGTTGGCTGGTAGCGATCGTACTCCACGCGCCCTCGCAAGTACGACGGCAAAGAGAGTGTCCATCGACGATGACAAGAGCGCCTCCATTCTGATCTGGTGCAAGGGCTCTCACCGAGTGACCGGCAAGTTCCTGGCGTCGCGTTTCGCCAGCGAAGACGAACAACCCGTCGCTCCAGGTGGCCGCAAGTATGGTTGGAATCGTCATCTCAGCATCCTATTTCCGCTCTCTTCGACCGCATAACGCTGATGCTTTAGCGGCGAGCGATTCCACGCAATCCCCAATCCAATTACTACTACCGGAAGCTTCAACCGAGTCCGCTGCAAGCGCTTATTAGATGGCGCGGTTGATTTCAAAGGAGCTTCTTAAACTGCTCAACTGATAGGCCAGCATCACGCGCGAATACCACCCATTCTGAATGCATTTACTGGATTGTGCCGCGGAATCGTGAGGATGCGAATACCGTCTGACATGACGATATGCTTGCCTTGTCTGATGATCCGAAACCCTGCTTTCTCCAGCGCTCTCACAGCATCAAGATGATTAACTCCGGGAATCTTCGGCACGATTAACTTGCAACCCTGACCTCACGGACTTCCTGACCTTTGACTAATTCATCAACAGCTGCCAGATACTCAGCAATTGCATCCTGAATATTCTCGAGTGCTTCTTCTTCTGTGGCACCTTGAGACCAACACCCGGGCAGACCAGGACATGAAACACTGAATCCCTCTTCCGACTTATTCAGGACCACTTTGTATTTCATTCTCAACCTCCGACTCGATTATAGCCGCGACTGAATTTGTGAGCCATCCAACACCTGCGCTTCAGCGGCGCGCGAACTCACTCAACTTTCATTTCAACAACGACTGCTAGCTAACACTCAACCGCGTCCGCTGCAAGCGCCTGTTGGATTGCGCCTTCCAGATCAATCACAACATTCGATAAACGTGATGCAATACCAGCGACCGTCGCTATACTGAAAAACAGCATACCAGTCGATAATATTCTTCCGAAAGCTACTGCGCTTAGCTGCGGACGGTGGTGCCACGCGCATTGGTCCTTCCAATTCTCCCGTATTCGACAAACCTTTATCAGTCGTCCGCACCGCACCCTTGGCCAAGACTCGCTCGAGAGCTCTCCAGCCGCGCCCTTTCTGGCCATCCCAATATTCAAAGGCTGCCTCACGTTGGTCGCTCGCGTGATGACCGAGCGTAGAAAAGAAATCACGAGCCATCATCTCTTTGAGCGCCACACGATCGCGCTTTTTGACTGCAGCACGAAAGGCAATGAAGAATGGCACCCAAGCTTTCTGGGCTGAAACCTGCTGCGATTGCTGAATGGTGGCGGCCTGTGGCGACGAAACGGCCAGACCAAGCAACAAAAGAGAAGCAAGTAGGATTGGAAGGAATCTCACCTAAGCAACACAAGCAATCCAACGCCTGCGCTTCAGTGGCGCGCACTGACCACCGATGACAACAGGCTTGCTTGATGCGCGTCCGCTGCATGCCGTTGTTAGGCGACCGCTCTAAGGGTGCAGGGCAGATTTGAATTGCTCGAAGCTCCCATCGAAGAAACACACGTTGTGAAAGGCCTCCTTCACAATCGCTTCCGCCACCGCCTTCGCCTGTTCTCCTGTCTTCCCGAAAACAATAACCCGTGTGTTGTGATCTTCCATCGGTAAACGCCCGTCGTCCTTAGCCGCTTTCACCTCGCCTACGTCCTTGCCCTCCTTGACTAAGCTACGCGGGAGATTCTTCGCGCTTGGGATGCTGCCCGCCTTGAACTCTGCGACATCTCTGGCATCAATAAACACCGCGCTTCGGTCATTCTCAACCACATGCCGAATTCCCGCAGGCTCTATTTGCGTCACTCCACCGAGCGCCCGCCAGACGGGAATGCCGAGTTGATACCTGCGGACATTCGTGTAACCAGCCTCCAAAAGTTCAGACGCAAGTCGTTTGCTTTTTCCGCAAAAAGGCCCGTTGCAATACAGAATTATTGGAGCAGCTTTATCGCCCTTCAGCACACGCCCAATTTCGGTTACATCTGAAACATAGAATGACATCGGCACACCCGGTTTGGCCGAAACATTGACCGCACCTGGGATATGACTGATCGCGTACTCTTTGAACGGACGTGCGTCAAAGACAGTGACACTCTTCTCTGCGAGAATCTTCCGAAGCTCTTCTGTTGAGATTTCCTTTGTTTTCTGGTCGGACTCCATCAGTGTAGCTTGATGTACGCTGGCGGAGGACTGAGCGTTAGCAGGCCAAGCACAAGCTGCCAGCATCAGCATGACCAAGCAGTACAGGCCTTTAGATAAGGTGAGCTTCCTTCTCATAGCAGTTCTCCATTTCCGTAAGCAAAATTTCCGCAAGGGCGCCTAACGCTGTGCTTCAGCGGCTCGCCCACGCAACTTACCAAAGAAGCCCGCTCACGGCGAGTCCGCTGCAAGCGCTTAGACCGCCCGACTACTCAACTTACAGAACTTGCCACCGAATCGTTACAGATTCGTCAGGGGTATGAGCTATGACCAATAACTTCACTATTAGCTCAAAACCTTGGTCATTGCTATCCGTCAGACGCATCAGGTAAATGTGGCCCAACCTAACCGGTACTGATGATAAAGAGGTGGAGGGTGCTTGAAACAACAGTGCTGTCTCACGAAGTTCTTGTAACTTTTGAGACCTCAGCTCATGTAGGACGAATACTTTACCATCCCTCACGCGGATCGACGCAAAG
Source organism: Pyrinomonadaceae bacterium (assembly GCA_036506215.1). Classification (GTDB taxonomy): domain Bacteria; phylum Acidobacteriota; class Blastocatellia; order Pyrinomonadales; family Pyrinomonadaceae; genus PSRF01. The sequence continues at coordinate 53,542 of DASXSC010000092.1, forward strand.
CCCTGCCCCTTACCTACTGTTTCTTCATAACCATACTTCTGCTGGAGGTTATCGGGAGTTCCTAAATCAACGATGATCCCTTGGCGCCCACCTTCAACGCCTACGCAGAAGTTATCAGGCTTGTAACCACTAAAATCGATGTCGCTACACCGGTTCCGAGTCGCACCATCTTGGAAGACTCTGCCGTAGTTACCATCTCTAAAGCAGAAACTTTGGGCAAGAGGGTCTCTTGCGTACAATGTGGCAATATCACTTTTGATCTCATTGGCTCGATCTTTACCCTGTGCAAATACAGAGATGGAACCGGCTAACAGCATGACGAACGAAACGTTCAAGCAGATGGAAAGAAACTGCGCTATTCTCTTCATTTGGTCTACCTCCAGTCACATTTAGTGCAACTTTCGTGCGGCGGTCTAACATAGCAGTTGACCGGGCGGCGCGAATCCATTCAACCTTCGCCGCACCAGGTTTAATGCGAAACACGCTCCCGCCGCTCCGGTCCAACGAAGTTATAGGTTAGCAAGTTCCTTTTTCCCGTCTCGGCATGACAGATGGAATGAAGCGTCTTAGGCTGAGGGGGAAAGAGCGGAACATGCGCGCGGGTGTGACGAATCTCCAACGTTCAGCGGCCGGCGGAAAAGTTCGTGCTTTTTTGATTCGTCGAAGCTAACACTTCGCGAAGAGATCGCACCTGGCTTCTCCACCCAGACGCTTGAAACAACTAGTTCGCACACCCGCGAGCTGCCCTGACTCGCTAACGAATACTCAGTTGTAGTCAGCCAGGACGACTCTACTATAACGCTTTCGCAGAGTCAGGCGAAGCATGTTCCGGAACTAAAACCATCATCATGGAGGTGCGGAACATGTCAGAGTATGCAGCCCTGGTGGCCATCGATTGGGCCGATAAGCAACACGCCATCTGTCTCTATGACCAGACCACTGGTCAACGCGAACAGACAACCGTCAAACACACGCCCCAAGCTTTGCAGGAGTGGGCCCTCAGTCTGCAGCAGCGCTTCTCAGGTAAGCCCATCGCCGTCTGTCTCGAGCAGTCACGTGGACCATTGATCTACGCGCTCCTGCAGTGCGATTTCTTCACGCTCTATCCGATCAATCCGGCCACGCTGGCTAAGTATCGGGAGGCTTTCTCGCCGTCGCTCGGCAAAGACGATCCTACCGATGCCGACTATCTGCTGGATCTCCTGCAGCATCATCGCGATCGGCTGCGCGCCTGGCATCCCGATGATCAGAAGACCCGCACCCTCTCCTTTTTGGTCGAGCAGCGCCGCCGTCTGGTCCATGACCGCACGCGCCTCAGCAATCGCTTGACCGCCGTGCTGAAAGGGTATTTCCCGCAGGTTTTAAGCTGGTTTGACGATGTGCGCACCACCCTCGTCTGCGACTTCCTCACCCGCTGGTCCACGCTGAAGGAGCTGCAACGCGCCCAGCCTGCGACCATCAACAAATTCCTCCGCTCTCATCACTCCAACAGCTCGGCCACCAATCAAAGACGATTGACTGAAATCAAAACTGCCCTCCCTTTGACCCGTGATCCGGCGGTCATGACGACTTCTGTGCTGCAAGTGAAAACCCTGCTCGCCCAGATGCGCATCGTTATCGCCGCCATCGCCGAATACGATCGGCACATTGAAGCCCTCTGCCAAACGCATCAGGACTATGAGTTGTTTGCTGCTTTGCCCGGCGCGGGTCCCGTCTATGCCGCCCGCTTAACCGCGGCCCTGGGTACTGACCGCACCCGCTGGTCCACGGCTGATGAACTGGTCCGCTTCTCCGGCATTGCTCCGGTCATCGAGCGCAGCGGCAAACAAAACTGGATCCGCTGGCGCTACTTCGCCCCCAAGTTCTTCCGCCAGACCTTTCATGAGTACGCCGCCGAGTCCATTCAACATTCCTTCTGGGCTCGCGCTTACTACTCGCAGCAGCGCGCCAAAGGCAAAGAACATCATGCGGCTGCCCGCGCCCTGGCTTTCAAATGGATCAGAATCATCTGGAAGTGTTGGCAGACCCGTACCCCCTACAACGAAGTTCTTTATTTGGAGAATCTGAGAAAGAAAGGATCGCCGTTGCTCAAGTTCGCGGCTGAGAATCACACTTAACCTTCTCTTCAGCCCGGCTGCTGCACTGAAAAACTGTAGCCACTCTTAACGACGTTTTTCTTGACTTGTCGCCCTCAGTTGAGTTGTTCGACACCGCTGCCATTTAAGTCGGGTTTGTATGGAATCCGCTGAATCAACGTGCGCGCCTTTGATAGCGTTAACCTCGCCGGATTCTCTGCGGGCTCTTGGCCGGCTAGTGTGCTGATGAGATCCAAATAAAGCACACCCCGATCTACTCTGAGCGGGAATGCTATCCAGCCGCAATAACCAGCTTGCCCCTTTACATATTGACCCAGAGATATGCGTGATTGCGGTTTGCCGAAATAATTATCTCCCTGCGATATTACAAGGAATGGAGTGTCTAGCTCCGGTAACCTTCTGTCGTCATACGCAGAGTAACGAAACGTCAGCGTATTTTGCCGTATATCTCCGCGCAACGTTTCCGTGATCTCTAAAGAAACATCCTGTTCGGTATGACGTGTGATGCGCCCGATGAAAGCAGTTTCCGCGCGAGGCAGGAGCCCCTCGAACAGATAATCGGGGCTCGCTCTGACTACAGAAGAGAATTGAAAGAACAGTACGATGGCGAAGATCCCTCGAGAAACGTGATCCATATTTCCTCCGCACCATTTCAACAGGTGTCGAACGCTGTGCTTCAGCGGCTCGCCCACGCACTTTTCAAAAGAAGCCGCTCACCGGCGAGTCCGCTGGAAGCGCTTGTTAGCATGGCTCAGACCCTACAACCATTCAAGCTCGGGGATGATAACTCGGAGGATCCGTTCAGCTTCGGCGAAATCTCGATCAGTCGCTTTGAACGAGACCGTAACATGTTTCCTCGGCCCATTGCCATATGATATCCGGAATCGATTCCTTGTTAGCTGCGCTCTATGAATGAGATAGTGGCCGCAGAAGTCCGGATCATTAGTTTCGACATAGCATTCCCCATGATCCGGAAACTCGAACTGCCTTTGGACAAGCAGATAAGCTGCATCGCCTTCTTCCTCAATCTCCCCGAAGAATACCTGGAGATAGTTACCCTCTTCCGAGGCGGAAACGTGTGTGCATTGGAACTCTGGGAAATTCATTGCCATGCTAACGCCTGCGCTTAAGCGGCGCGCGAATTCACTCAACTTTGATCTCAACAAATACTGCTAACTAACACTCAATCTCGTCCGCTTCAAGCGCATGTTCGGTGGCGCTCCACGAAAGAGATCGAATCATTCGCCACTGTTTGAACCCAGGGGTCGATCAAATTTACCTCGGTCAAATCCCTCTTTGATATCTTCAGGCCAAATATCATATAGCTTTCGATAATAGATTTCCCATAACAACTTGAGAGCTGTTTTGTCTCGCTCTCCGATAAACTTTGTCACCTCATCAAGCGTGGGGTACTTCGTCTTATCGTGGAAGAACCTATGAGTTCTCCAATTGTCTGGTAGGTAAAAAGTAAGTCGCGGAGAGGCACTTCGATCTTTCTGTTCGGCTCGATGTCACCTAGTCCATAAGCAACGCGCTTTTCGATGTCAGAGCTTCGCGACATTTTCCTTTTCACCCCTCACGAGCCACCGAACGTCAGAGTTGACGCGGCCGCGCGGTAGCGTCAACTGTGAATTCAATAAAGCATCTTGATAAACACGCCACCGCGGCTCGCGTCGAACGATTTGTTAGCTGGCGTTCTTAGGTCGAGAGTGTCGTTCGCGAATACAAAACGTCATGTCGACGAGTTTTTCGGCCCGGTCCAACCGAACGGTAACATCGCGCATCGTCAAAGGGTAAAGTGTCTTCAGCTTGTTTAGCGAGACGAGAGTCTTGGCCAAGTTCCGCTGACTAAACAAATCCCCCTCACGAAGCACGACCCTCCGCCGCAAGTCATGGTCGCGAATAGTTTCGTTGCCAATGAATTCGACGCGCCGAAGTGTGTACCGCTGGTCGATGGCCTCACGGAGCGACGGAGTTTGTTCGGCCGTAGTTTGCCCGCATGTTTCTCGCGTTTGGTTTTGCGCCGATGCGCACCAAGGCACGTTCAGTGTCGCGAATAAGAGAACCGCGATGATCATAACGTGTGACACCCGAACCGCATGCTGGAACACGAGCGAAGCCAGCTAACGCCGGCCTTCAGCTGCGGCGCGCGAACAGCATTCAAGCTGTAGGAAAGAAGTTTACTTGAGAAGCATGCTATCGCGCCGTCAGCTGCAAGGCTTTGTTATGCCTCGGCCGGAAGAGATATTGCGCAGCTCCATTCTTAGGCGCTAGCAGGCTTTCATAACGACCGGATTGAAGACTGGTTACAACTTTCTCCCTCGGTTCCGTCGAAATGATGCAGCCGTCCATGGTAGTGACCGTGTCCCCACTAGCTCGAAAGCACCCGAATGAACCAGTGGTTTGCCATTCAGGCAGTTCTTTTCGAGCGTTGTATATCTCAACGGCCCGATTGAATTCCTCCTTGCCTCTGAGCCTTAAGCCTAACAGACCGTACAAGCCGCCTTCATAACTCCCTTCGGTCACCAAACTTTTTAGAGCCTCGACTGCCTCTCTTTCCTCAAGCAACTGATATAAAGCAAGCTCCTCCTGAGAAATCTCACCACCGTATCCTACTCTGCCGATACCAAAGATACAGGCCGAGCGTAACCTGTTATAAGCAATTCTGCCTCTGGGAGTGAGTTGCACGCGTTTGAAATCGCCGCTCTGAGTAGCTGCTGCAATGCAAGACACTAACGCCACAAATACAACGGTTGAACTTAGAGCCTTCCTCATGAGTACTCCTTCGCGAGAGGCATAACGCTGCACTTCAGCTGCGGCGCGCGATCAGCATCAAACTGAAGGGAAAAAAGCTACTTGAGAAGAATGCTATCGCGCCGTCAGCTGCAAGGCTTTGTTAGACATCGTCTGTCATTAGCAAGGTGTACCTAAACCAACTACTTTAGAAGTATCCGATAGAGTCTGCCACCAACGTAATGGTTTGCTCCCATGATCAACAGTGAAGGCAAACCAAACCAGATAGTAGAAAAGATAGCGTCACGCGCGAATTCCGCCAGAAAAGCACCCGCATATTGAAAAAGTGGTAGGCCACTTCTGGAATGCCAGCCGTTTATCTGGTTATTTATCGTAATTAGACTGAGAGACGTAACTACTGTTCCTAGTAGCGCGATCAGAATCCAAGTTGGTATCTTGATTACTCTCCACTTTCCTTTTAGCGATAACAATAGAGCGATGGTTGAATAGGAGCAAACAGCAAAGATCATGGGTTTAATCAGCGTATGTGAATCGACGCCTTCGTCACCCGCCGACACCAGGACATAGCTCAATAACAAGCCGCAAATAATTGCGCCAATCAAATCAATGAACCAAGGCGTTTGAGAATCTTCAGGCATTTCTACTTTCCAAACACAGAAGATGTCTAACGCTGGCCTTCAGCTGCGGCGCGCGAACAGCATTCGGGCTGAAGGACAGAAGTTACTTGAGAAACATGCTATCGCGCCGTCAGCTGCAAGGCTTTGTTATGCGCAGCCGGATTCACGCTACAGTCATCATCACACCTTAGAATAATGCAAGATAGAAGATGTAGAGCCCCGAGAATATCAATGCTATGCAAAGACAAAGACCTCCGGCAACAAAGTTGAGAGCCCTTCTTCGATCAAACAGTACAACCCAAAGGCCGGGGATTAAGAATAAGAGAATAATTCTTTGCCCCATTAATCGAATTCCATCTTTGTGGACCCAGATGAACTGGGTTGTCTCGCTGTCTCGCAGAGCGAAGAGGCTTTTCATCTCCTCGGACGATCGAACTTTCGGCGGACTCGTGACGAAGTGGTAGCCGGCCGACCGCACTGCCGAAGTGTTTTCATCTTCATACAGCCAAGGCGGAAATAACTCCGACAGGATGAGGAGGCTTAAACCCGCCAACAATACTAACGATTGTTTCCTATTCATCCTTAAATGTCGCTCTTCGGAAGTTACTTGATGCGCATAACGCTGGCCTTCAGCTGCGGCGCGCGATAAGCATCCAAGCTGAAGGTAAAAGATTACTTGAGAAGCATTCTATCGCGCCGTCAGCTGCAAGGCTTTGTTAGATGCCGTCGTGATTTTCAAAGCTCCCCGGTTGAAATAAAAATTGTAGGTTATCGTCCACCGGAATTTTATTGATTTGTCTCCGCAAGTTTTCTGCGGCGTGTAACTTGAATGACTCGCCGCCCTCTCTGCCGCTTGGCTCAAGAATGGCAGGCCTTTAATAACACGCGCATAAACAACCTTGCCGTTTTCGCCAACTATTGTTTCGACTTTAACCTGTCCTGAAATACCAAGTCGCCTTGCTTCGCGCGGATAGTAGGGCAAGACGATGCTTGTCGGGCAACCATCCCAACAATGCCCTGATAATTTGGGTAGCGCTCTGCCAAACTTTGCGATCTGATACTCACGCGCTTTTTGCTCGCACGCAGCAACTAACTTCTTATCTTCTCTGACTTCGGCAAGCAGGCTTCGCAATTTATCGCCTTTAATTTGACCTGCACAATTCAGGCACGATGAACACCCAATGAAAAAGAGGATTATTGTCTTGAACACGTAATTCGCCATTGAACATTAGACAATCGTTCTTCAATACAGTTCCGCCGATTCAAGCCGATTCACCACAAGGCATCTAACGCTGGCCTTCAGCTGCGGCGTGCGATCAGCATCCGAGCTGAAGGAAATAAATCACTTGAGAAGCACGCTATCGCGCCGTCAGCTGCAAGGCTTTGTTGGGCGGCGGCGAATCTAAGCAGGATGTTTCCGCCAATACCATTGGCGCACCTTTAATTGTAATTGGCTTCTTGCCCCTTTGCGGCGAATATGATCGTGGTAAGCGTAAACGCCGTTCGTTTGAATCTTCTTCTGGACGTCAACAGGCAGTAACTCGGCGAAGCCGAGTTTCGCGATGTCCACCAAGACGAAATAAGCTATGTCACCGATAGTGGTTCTTTCTGAGAATAGGCACCGTGGATCGCGGATAGGAGTTAGGTCGGTGATTTTTTGAATTAAGCAAGGAACAACTGCATCGCCTGCACCGACAATTGCATCGTATGCGGCATCAATCCCAGGCTCACCTTTGATCGGAAGTGTTTTGATCTCGGCAAGGCGACTACAGAGGGCACGAATATCGGCCGACGAGTCATTTCCAGATTGCGAGTAGACGTTGCAAGCCCCAACGCAAAAGAAAAGAACGAGCATTAAGATTTGTTTAGCCATCACGAATAAGCCGCCCAACGCGGCGCTTGAGCGGCTCGCCCACGCAACTTACCAAAGAGGCCCGCTCATGGCGAGTCCGCTCCAAGCGCTTGTTCGGTGCGGGCCAATTTGAAACTACTTACTTGCGGAACAGCGCAACGATTCATCTTGTTCTGAAGGTCTATATTCGATGAATTGAAGATACTCCATTCTCCCTTCCAAAATTGAATGCACTATTACTCCATCGTCTCGATTCCAGTACTGAAACCAGTGGTTAGGATGTGATTCTTGGATCCTGGTGTATTTCTTAGGGTCAAGCCTTAGACTCTTGATTGATTTAATCTCTTGAGGAATGACGTGCAGGGCAATCACAACGTCCTTCGCAACATTCCAACCCGCCGTCGGCCCGCTTCCACATGGACCATTAGAATAAAGCACATCAACTCTTTCTGTTTCAGTCTTGTAAATCTCAAAGGCGGTTGGTCGCATGGCGGGCTTACCTAGTAGACGCTCTACATCAGATCGGGTGGACCGCAAGGGCACAAGCCCTCTCCATTCATTTGGAAATGGCTGTACGCTTTGAGCAGACTTCTGGTGTGAGCCAAAAGGAAGGACAAGCCAAAGGATAAGAAATAGATTGAGCATCATTGGGCGACACCTTGCAGTAGCACCGAACGCTGGCCTTCAGCTGCGGCGCGCGAGCAGCATTCAAGCTGAAGAAAACAAATTACTTGAGAACCACGCTATCGCGCCGTCAGCTGCAAGGCTTTGTTATGCGCGACGCGACCATTGGCTTACGATACCAACACAGCCACATGACCTCGAACGCGCCAGGCCCCGTTCTTCTCGATCAGGAGCACATAACTCCCTGCACCCCACGAGCGTCCGCTTGGATGTCCTCTCATGTCTGAGACGTAGACCAGTGCCTGCTTCTTCTTAGGATCAAAGCCCACGCGAGAAAGCGAGAGAAGACCTAACGCTCCCGGATATTCCTGATAGAATTTTTCCCACCCATCCTTGGAGATCTCCATCATCCCACCGGGTCCAGCGAAGCCTTCGAATTTAGTTCTTGAGATCAGGGCATATTTGATCTTGAACTTGAATAATCTCGTCAGCGGTTGCGACTCCCTGTCTTTCTTTCTGTAATTGTTGATGGCAGCTTGAGAAAGAGAGGGGATATGTTTTTTCACATAACGAAAGTACCCTGCCATGTCATCCTCGTAATGGACGCTGGTGTTTTCCGTATGATCCTCGATAACAAATAGTGTGATTCTAGCCCTGGCATAACTTTGCGCCAGGACCGCCGAGTAAACAGCATACTCGGCCGAACTAACCTCTGATTGCCTCCCTTGGATAGCGAAGCAATTGAAGTTGGTGAAGCCAACGATCAGCAAAGCTAATATCGACTTACGCATCAGATTCATACCTTGCGAATATCGACTAAGCGCATAACGCTGCGCTTCAGCTGCGGCGCGCGAAAAAATTCAAGCTGAGGAGCAAGAGACTCATTGGAAGAATGCGGTCGCGCCGTCAGCTGCAAGCGCTTATAGGTCTGCAAGTTCTAAATTCCTCAGCTAAGAGCTTGGACGAAAGTGAACGCTCAGTCTAAGTTTAGTGAGGAACGCGGAACATGCGCGCGGGTGTGACGAATATGCAAGCTGCAGCGCCAGCAGAGGACATCAGAAGCTTCTGCCAACG